>JAHBZZ010000009.1 GCA_019635215.1 Nitrosomonas sp. | reverse complement strand
GATGAGTTGCAAGCTGGTGTTGAGCCAGCATTCGCAGCTCATCCACAATCTTCTATTCTTTTCCAATCAGGCAAAGTTGCGCTCGACGATCCATCGCTTAAGTGGATCTAAACCCGAATAAACTGGGCAAGAGAAAAACATTATACTGCCATGCCATCTCAATTTTTGGCAGGTTGTGTTCGGCAGCGTTTGGCTGAATTCGCTCAAATCCTGTTCGCTCTTTATCCTTTTTGCTGCCTCTCGGGCAAACTGCTCTCATTCCTTTTTATTCGATGTATCGCTATTTGGGCTAGTACCTCATGATGACACTATCAAGGGATTTCTGGAGAAATCAGGATAATTCAATCAACAAATTGAATTTGCTTAACAAATGACCGATTTCCTTTGAGGCATTGTGCTGTAACATTCAGCGGTGTTTTCAGGCTTGGTAGTGTTATATGATTCAATTGATTCAGTTTCATGGCACGATTAGGCTCATTACCGACTCTGACCTTACATGAATCCATTCCTGTGTTCTGAAAATAAACATCGCCGTGCGTGGCGCCGTCTGTTTTCACTTGATCAAAATTGCCGCGTGCACCGATTGCACCGACCAGCGTCATAACAGGTGGCAAGCTTAACTGTCTACGGGTTGAAATCCTTGTTCGAAAACGATCGGTGATGGCAGTGCGCACACTTGCCAGAGATCGAGCACCAATATAAGGGAAAATTCCTTCCTGAAGATTTCCCCAGATAAAGCTGCCAGAACCGCCAAATATGTCAGAAGAATCGAGTAGTTCTACGAATGAATCCAGTTGATTCATTGCCTTTGCCTCTGATGGAAAAAAGTTAAAATCCTGAAAAGCACCCGGAACCAGGAAAATCTTTCTGCCGATGGGTTTGCTTATTTCCATAGAATGGAGTGAATCAAGTATCCAATCAAGATAATCCTGCTGCGATCTTTGTGCTGCAAAAAGCACGTTGCTGGCGCTTACTGTAATACAATTGTTGAGACTTCCCGAACAGATGAGTCCTGACTGCCCAGTGCTGCTAGTGACCGCGAATAGTGGAGCAACGCTTGACACGTTATTGGTATTCATATCAGCTGCTGCAGCGTTAGCGTCACTTTGCAGATCAGAAAAATTCACTATTTCCACTATGCCACAGTTTTCAAATGCGCCATAACAATCAAATCCCAAATATTCGGCGTCATCCAGCATAATGACGTCATTTAACGGAGCGGCATGTTTCTGATAAATTAATTCTGCATACGCCTCAATATGCATAATGCCAGAACCGGGCAATGCACTTCTCAAATCCCGAATAATTTTTTTGAGCTGTAAGAGCGTATCCGCATAATTGTTATGGGCTTCATTACACGCCAGACTATGACCGCCAAGACATGAAAAACGTATTTGCCACAACGGTTCGTCAAATAAGAATATGACGGGGCCGGTATGGGCAGATTGATTGATTGCCTGTACGATCGGCGCGACATCGGAAGCATTGAAACCTCCGGATATTTTGTCAAAAAAATAATGCCCTATTGAAATGACGGGCAAGAGTTCATGGGTGTTTCTATTCAGATAATCCGTAATACTCGACTCTTGTCTGGGGACAAATGCGAATGCATTTGAAAAACCGGCAATTTCATCAAGTTGGTCAGGTTCGGTCAATAGAACACCCAGCAGTTTTTCAGAGCGTGCAGTATTAAAATAATCTACCGTGTTATCGTAGCAAAATTCATACAGATTCGGATTGTTGCTGATCTCGTCCGTTCGATACAATTGCGACGGGTATATTTCATAAACACCGTGTGCAAATACTTCAAAATTTGTTAAATACTGATGCGTATTTTTCAGTGGGACTTGGCCTTTCCTGCATTCAAGATATTGATCATCATGCCTGCCCACATGCGGCGACTGATCGCCTTGCATTCGTGAATCGGCATAAAAGTGAACGACATTCTTGCCATTCTTCTGTAAGCGCTCTACCGCACTGATAATAAACTCGTCCAGGGCGTGTATTGTTTTATCTTCAGGATGGTTGATTGAGCCAACGTTGGGATTCAGACTGATAACTACCAATGTTTCCTCATTCGAGAACTGCAATCTTTTGAAAATAAATTCGAAATAGTCAGCTACATCTATAAAACCGTTAGCTCGCGCAATATGGTTATACGTATTTCTGATATTCGTTATGGTATTAGGCTGAACCTCGTCGCCGCCAGGTAGGCTATAGTGCCATAAATCCGTATTCAAATACTCTGCCGAGGCTTGTAATTCCGCTGTACGAATATCTCCACATGCGCTGCCCGAAATGAATTCACATTCTGATTCGCCGCGTGTCGGAATGATCATCGCACAGTAGCTGTTTGCTAACGCACAATGATCTTTCAATAAAGGATAAATGATTAGTTCGTCGCCAGGATACGCACCAATGAAGACATAGTGGTACGGGTTATCAAAACGCGCGTCGTCAACTTTATGGCAGGCAAAATCCTTGCTGCAAGGGTCTGCTGCATAAACCGACGACACCAGCGCATATCCCGCAAATATAAAAATCATTGATAATAACGATTTCATTTCGGCTCGGTCTATTAGACTGTCAATTAGCATCTAAAATTTAATAATAACTATTCGCTCCCTTTAACAGCCTGTCTGACCAAGGCCATTTGAATAGCGAGCATGGAATTGGGCCTTTGTTGGCCATAGTCTGTGGATACGGTCATAACACCAGCTTGCAGTTCATCCACTGGACATTTTTGGCCCTTCTACTCAAAAGACTTTGAGCAGACTCTAAAAGCGTAATTTACTTTCAAACATTCTATTCAACAGCAAAAACGTGATAAATCTGATGATAGCGTGTTTTTGCGAGCATTAGCGGCATAAAATCAATAAAAACAGCGCCAAATCAGACCTGCCGATCAACTGATTGCTGCAAACAGATCAAACTTCCTGTGGGTGCCATGGGAAGGTATTGCAGGTTTTTCGCAGTGGTCATCACGATTGCACAGCGCAAACCTATATTTCTTTCGGCCGGGACAGGTTGTGCAGGCTGCACCGTTGATCGGCGATATCCTGCCACCGGCCATCAACGGCGATTTTTGCAACAGCGCATGTCGTCATGAGTTTCCCATCGATCCCTGGCTTGGCTTCCCGGCACAGCATCTGCAATAAATAGTCCAGTCCCGGGTTATGGCCGACCAGCAGCACGGACTGTACCTGCTCCGGCAATGCACTGACCACTTCCAGCAAAGTATCCGGGCTGGCTTCGTAGATCCGGTTGTCGAATTGAATGTTTCTAACGTCTATATCCAGGGCATGCGCGAATATCATCGCGGTTTGATAAGTCCGGAGCGCGGGTGAACTGATCATCGTAGCAGGCTTATCAATCTGTCCGGCCAGCCATGTGGCCATTTTGGGAGCATCGGTCTGACCACGCTCGGAAAGCGGGCGCTCGAAGTCGGTGACAGCCTCCTGCTTCCAATCTGATTTTGCGTGCCGCAATAAATAGAGCACATGTGACAAAGTATATTCTCCTGTATTTTTTTACCGGTTAACAACCTGTTAAAGGCTCATAATTTCATTCCAGAGCATCTGATAGGCCTGGCCCGCCTTGCTGTTTTTGGCGAATACGGCTACCGGCTGGCGATGAATGCCCATGAGTTCGATATCGCTGGCATAAGGAATACAGGTTTTCAACAGCCGTACATTTACCGGCGGGTTTTCGATCATCTGTTTATGTAATTTCTTGCGGTTATCGGCCATGGAAAAGAACGCCAGAATTTTTGAACGGGCAACGCCTATTTTGTCACAGAAATCGCAGATCTGATCCAGCGTGCGCAGCGACAATGTTGTCGGTATCGTCGGCACGATCACCCGGTCGGCGGCATTGAGGATATTCTCCGATATCAAAGAAACACCGGGCGGACAATCCAGAAAGATATAGTCATATTCAGTTTTCAGCGGCTTCAGCAGCTTGCGTATCTGCATATCCGGATTTTTAAAATCATCCAGTTGCAGATCAAGATGGCGATAGGAAAAATCGGCGGGTACAAGGTCGAGATATTGATAGTCGGTTCCTTTGATGACATCGTTCAGCGTTTTCTTGTTGGTCAGCAAACCTTTTCCGCCTTTTTTGACCTTCGGTTTAATGCGGAAATAGAAACTGGCCGCGCCCTGCGGATCCAGATCCCAGACCAGGGTTCTGGCGCCTTCATACGCAGCGAGGTAGGCCAGATTAACCGTAGCCGCTGTTTTCCCGACACCGCCTTTGATATTGTAGCAAGCGATAATCATCGTACTGTCCTGCTTTCAGGTTGGTTGTGCAGACTGAAGGTATTCATGAATGCGGCTTTGTTATCCGGTTGCGCGAATGTCTGAAAGCGGTGTTCCAATTCAGTCCGAACCACAGCCTTGCGCGCATTCAGTTTTTCCACAAGAACACCCATCGCCATGATTGTTTTCGCATCAGCTGATCCTTCCTGCTGCATCTGCTCTGCAAAGCCGCATAATTGCGCCGTCTGTACGCATAGATCCTGAAAATCGCCCAACATATCCTGAAGCTGTTTAAGTATTTTTAGCAGATTTCTGACATTATTTTCGGGATAAAAGCCGTGGAAAAACTCGATCAGGTAACGGAATTTTTTACAGGTTTTGCGTAGCTCGTGCAAGTCTCCATCGTGCGATTCCGGCGTAATCGCCTCGCCTTCCCGGAGTATTCGCCGGTATAACTTCAATATGCGGCTGCCGGCAATCTGCCTGACCGGTTTACCGGCATTGGCGGTTTCCGGCGATACGGCTGGCTGTGATCCGGCACGCTGCGCTGAAGCATTGTCATTGTCCAGCAGAACGCGCCATTCTTTGATCAGCTTCTGGTAACGTTTTGAATCGAACGCACGGCAAAGCCGGGCATGTTCAATTTTCCAATGCCGTTCAAGAAATGCATGAAAAGGCACAATATGCTTCTGCATTGCCTCAGGTAACGCCTGCCTGTACGCGTCAAATTTGAGCAGATAAACATCAAGATCACGCATGGGGCCGCTCACCTGGCCCAGCCAAAACAATTCATGTTTGAAATACTCAAGCTGCTGGGCGGGAAAAATATCTCTGATCTGACTCAGCAGTGACCGGGTACGTCTGACCGCCACTCGGTAGTCGTGCAGAAATTCCGTATCGATTGCATCGCGCAGGCCAGGTTCATTGGCCTGCATGACCTGAAATAAATGCCGCAGGAGTATCCGAACCGCTTCCCGCGTATTGAGCGAACTATCAAACTTGCCGGCATACACAGGTATACCAGGATCAGGTACTCGACCCATAGCAGTTAGCAGTTCGTCCAGCAGCGAAACCTGCGCAACTGGCAGCTGCAATTGCTCAGCGATATATTGCCTGACCTGCGTGAATATTTTTCGATAGCCCCGGATAGGTGAAACAATCAGTCGCCCGGTAAGAAATATAGGATCAACGCGCCCTGTCAAAGTATGATTCTCCGCCCGAAGTACTGCCACCGTTTTCTTCTCCCTATTGAGGATATTGAAATGTCTACTTTTAACAGCGATTGTCGCAACCGTCATCAACGCTCTGATACCGAGTATCTCGTCCAGAAGCCTGCGACATGCACGGTGCGTAATATCTTTTGAGAATCTGGGAATCCGACTGGCCGGATATTCGCAGATACTGTCATGGGTGCTCCTGTCACGGATAAAAAACACCCCCGCACCTTTTTTGCGCCCGTTTCCACCCGGCATATCCCATCCGCATACCCGGTTATTCCGGTATAACCGCCAGTCAAAAGAATCCAGATAATGCCTTTCCAGCTGCGTCTCAGAAGCATCGTGTGCCGGATATGTCCGGCGCAGTAATTCAAACAGCGACGCTACATCAGTTTCCTGTCCAAGCGTGAATATTGTGTTCTGTGGAGATTTCATTCTGTCTATGCGGATAATTAACACATTGTAATACGATCTTCTTTTAAGTTCAGTTGTAATATTTGACAGAAATCCATCCTGCGCTCAAATACAGCGTATCATTGCTTTATCACCGACTTCTATCAGGGAAGACCTTAAATGCTGGAATCATCATTACGCATCGGTTCGATCGCGGGTATCCGAATCGGCGTTCATTACACATGGTTTATTGTTTTTTTCCTGCTCAGCAGCGCGCTCGCCGCTTTTTTCAGGGAAACACACGCTGAATGGTCCGGAAGTACTATCGTCCTGACGGCCGTACTGACCACACTGATGTACTTTGTCAGCATCGTCCTGCACGAACTGGGGCACAGCCTGGTCGCGATCGCCCGTGGGGTTGAAGTGCGCGCAATCACGCTGTTTATCTTCGGCGGTATTGCGCAGGCGGAAAAGGATGCCGAGACCGCGGCAACCGAGTTTTATATTGCTATTGCCGGGCCGCTGGTCAGCTTTGTACTGGCCGCACTGTTTTATATGCTGTCCGTCTGGTCGTCGCCATACAGTGCCACTTTTACTGAAGCATTCAACTGGCTCGCCACGATCAACTTCGTACTGGCGGTATTCAATTTAGTGCCCGGTTATCCGCTTGACGGCGGTCGTGTTTTTCGTGCGTTAATCTGGCGGCTGACGGGGAATGCGGACAAAGGCACACGCTGGGCGGTATTGGGTGGAAAAATCGTTGCATTCGGCCTGATGCTTTCAGGCGCGTTGATCGGGTTGCTGCCCGGTATGCTGATCAATGGGCTATGGCTCATTGCAATAGGCTGGTTTCTGTTTGCCGCCGCCGAAGGCAGCCGGCGTGCGTACTTTACGCAACGTCTGACGGCACATGTTCAGATCGGCGAAGTGATGAGAACGGAGATACCGACGGTATCCGCCGATACGCCTATCGTGCAATGGATAGACGGACAAATGCTGCGTACCGGCCAGCGTTCAGCATTGGTCGTTGAAAACAATCAGCCGGTCGGCCTGATCACACTGAATGACATTATTCGGTGTCCACGCGTGCAATGGCCTGAAACACCGGTGCGCTCAAAGATGACGCCGGTAAACCGTCTTCACACGGTAAAACCGTCCAACAGCATATTCGAGGTATTGCAGATCATGCGTGAACACAATATTAATCAGGTACCCGTAGCAAACGAAGAAAATATCGTGGGCTGGGTTGACCGCGAGCATTTATTGAAAATCATCCAGTTACACAGCACCGTGGAACGATAACGTTCCATCACACAGTGCTCCGCAACGATTTTATTCAAAACTCACCAGAGTAAACTGGAAAATGGCCGGATCGGTCAGCGCCAGCATAACGTTATTTACAATTGTTGTCTCATTGATCATGACAGACGGAATCATTAATGTGCCGTTCCCGGCTGAAAAATTCGCTCTGTTTCCAGGTAGCGTAGATAAAGGCGTAACACTGGCCGGATCCAGTTCGAACACAATGCCGGATTCTGTTGGAACCAACTGCAGCCGGACATCGAAATAATTGCCATTGCCGGTATCGACAGCAAAACTGACCGTACTGCCGTCAAAAACACCGGTCACATCATGCACGTCAATATGGCTGATGACGACAAAATTCTCAACCTGGGGAACTTGCGTAATATCATAATTAATCGTCGGCGTGGTGGACAACGCACTGCCAAAATTCACTCTTTGCAGTGCCGCAATAGCATCGAATACAGTCATGCCCTCATACAGAATTTTTGCAAACACCGTAAAGCCGCCATTTTGGAAATCCAGGTTTGTCGAATTATTGACAAGACTGACAAACCACTGACCGGTTGCGCTATCCGGGTTGCCGCCTACTTTAGCCATTGCCACGGTACCCCGTGTATTGGAAATACCAAATTCATTTTTGATCGGTGCGAAGGTATTCACTGCCGAAACTTTTGCACCGGTATCGCTGCCGGCCACTTTGAATCCGCCGCCCTGAACCACGAAATCGGGCATGCTGCGGTGAAAAATACCCTGCGTATACGCACCACTGTCGACATAACGGAGAAAATTGGCAACCGTTCCGGGTGCCCGCCGTTCAAACAATTCCATACAGAAATGCCCCATGTTGCTGTTGAAACAGGCCACAGGATTCGCCTGAGACAATCCCGGAAACATGAACAGAATGACAGGAAGGATTATTCTTGAATAATTTTGGAAAAAGACCATAGTTGATGGATTGAAGGTTAAGCGGTTAACGAATAATGGTGCATTATACGAGCGCACCGATTGTGCAGTGAATATATTTTTTATCACATAATAGCTAACATAAACAGGATCTTCAGTTCTTCTTCGATTATTTTTTGTATTCAGGAATAAATTATAACTCTCTCGGACAAAATGATTTTTTGTCCTTGCAAAGGGATTTGTTAAAAATCCGTTTTGCAATTACTATTACATAACGTTCAGCTTTTGGCATGTATCAGAAAGCCGCATTCGCTGATTTCATTCGATGTCTAATTTTTATGGAGATTGACCAATGAAACGCCTTGCCTCACCCCGCTCACGATTAAAAGAACGTTATGACGCTATCGTCATTGGATCAGGTTATGGCGGCAGCATCGCCGCATCCCGGCTGGCAAGAATGCAACGCAGCGACGGCAGCAGGCTCACTATATGCCTATTGGAACGAGGCCGGGAGATACAAACCGGTGAATATCCGGATACGCTGCTCGAAGCCGGCAAGGAATTTCAAATCAATTTTCACGATAAGCATATCGGTGAATGGACCGGCATGTTCAATCTATACGCCAACAAGGACATGAATGTTATTGTCGGCTGCGGTCTGGGCGGCACTTCGCTGATCAATGCCAATGTGGCGCTGAAAGCGGATGACCGTGTTTTTGAGGATCCTCGCTGGCCCGATGAAATCCGTCAGGATAAGGAACGCCTGGCAGCCTGTTATGATCGCGCACTGAAAATGCTAGGCGCTACGCCGTTTCCCGATGGCCAGGAGGGCATACCAATTTTGCCCAAGGTCGAAGCGCAAAAGAATTCCGCCAAAGCGGTGAACCGGCCGCTTATTTTCCCGCCAATCAATGTAACGTTTAAAGACCGGATCAATGAAGCCGGCGTGCATCAATCAGCCTGTACCTATTGCGGCGATTGCGTGTCGGGGTGTAATTACGGTGCAAAAAACACTACGTTGATGAACTACCTGCCGGATGCCTGGAATAATGGCGTGGAAATCTACACCCAGATCGCGGTGCACTGGTTGGAAAAAGATGGCGACGACTGGTTGGTACACTGTCAGATCATGGACGTTGGGCGTGAAGCATTTGATGCGCCGGATTTGGTGCTGCGCTGCAAGCAGGTTTTCCTGGGCGCAGGTACACTGGGCACGACCGAAATCTTGCTGCGTTCGAAAGAAAAAGGGTTGTCTTTATCGGATCAGGTCGGCGAACATTTTTCATCCAATGGCGACGTACTGGGCTATGGATTCAACAACGATGTGCCTATCAATGCCGTCGGCTTCGGCAATCAACCGGTCGGCAAAATCAAGCCGGTCGGACCATGTATCACGACCCTGATCGACGACCGGAACACCGAGGATTTCGAACAGGGTCTGATATTGGAGGAGGGCAGTCTGCCGGGCGCGCTCAGCAGTATATTGCCCGGATTGATGTCAACCGCTGCCCGGCTGACCGGCACCGATACCGATAGTGGACTGAAAGATAAAATCAGCGAGCATGCCCGCGTTGCGGAAAGTTTGGCGCGCGGCGCCTACCACGGCGCTGTGCATAACTCTCAGGTGTATCTGATCATGAGCCATGACGATTCGGATGGACGTTTGGTGCTGCGTAACAACACGATTAACGTCGACTGGCCGGGTGTCGGCGACAAGCCGGTATTCAAGCGTGATAATGATTTCATGAAGCGCGCCACTGCAGCTAATGGCGGCACCTATGTTCCCAATCCGATCTGGACGGAAGCATTGGACAACAGCCTGATCACGGTGCATCCGCTCGGCGGATGCGGTATGGGCAAGGGTGCTGAGACCGGTGTGGTGGATCATCGCGGCAGAGTGTACAGCGGAACGGCTGGTACTGCAGTGTATCAAGGGCTATATGCCGTCGATGGCAGTATATTACCGCGCTCCGTCGGCATCAATCCATTGCTGACGATTTCCGCACTGGCCGAGCGCAGCATGGAGCTGATGGCCGAGGCTGAGGGCTACAGCTATGATTTTACAAGCCTCTCACAACCTCGTGAAGCGGAGCCTGTGACGATTGGCGTACGTTTTACCGAGACCATGCGCGGCTGGTGGGCGGAAAGCGGTGATTTTGAGACAGCCGTGCGTTCCGGCAAGGAAGACGGTAACCGCATTGATTTCACGTTGACAGTCAGTGTTTATGATCTGGACGCGCTAATCGAAAAGAATGGCGACTATAGCGGTGGCATGATCGGTACGGTTAATGCCCCGGGCCTTTCCGCTTCCCCGTTGACGGCGACGAATGGCGTATTCAACCTATTCGCGCGCGATCCGAACCAGATCGGTCGGGAATATATGAAATACCGCTTCCAGATGCACTCGGAAGAAGGCAAAACATGGTGCTTTGACGGTTTCAAAATTATCCACAATGATTATGGCATCGATATCTGGTCGGACACCACCACCATGTATGCCACCCTGTATGAAGGTCCGGATACTACTGGCCCGATCAAAGGGCGTGGCATACTGTACATTCAGCCACTTGATTTGGCGCGCCAACTGACCACAATTGACGCGATTGGCGCACAAACCAAGACGGAGCGCCTGAAGGCGATTTCACGCTTTGGCCTTTACTTTGCCGGCGATCTTTATCATATTTATGGCGGCGTATTCGTTACCCCTCAATATCTGGATGCTGACGCACCGCCGCGCAAAAAACGCACCCTGCGTACCGGCACGCCGGAAGTACATAATTTTAAAGCGGTTGACGGTGTGCCACTACGGTTGACACGTTATCAGGGCGGTAAAAAAGGCCCATTGTTGATGGCACATGGCGCGGGGGTTTCCGGCAAAATTTTTACCATCGATACCATCGACACCAATCTGCTGGAGTATCTCTATGCCAATGGCTATGACTGCTGGTTGCTGGAAATGCGCATCAGTATTGATCTGCCCAGCGCGAATCAGGCCTGGACGCTGGATGACGTTGCCCGCTACGATTATCCGGCCGCAATTGAAACTATCATGAATGTCACGGGCAGTCCGGATGTACAAGCTTTCGTACACTGTGCCGGTTCGACAGCATTCTTTATGGCCATGATGAGTGGTCTTCAGCATGTACGCGCCATAGTCGCATCGCAGATCGGTCCACATCACACGGTTTCCCGGTCTGCGCGCCTGAAGGCGGGACTGTATTTACCCACACTGCTCGATGCCATCGGCGTCAAATCAATGACAGCTTATACCGACAACAAAGGCAGTTGGTTGGGCAAGCTTTACGACAAGGCGCTCAACCTGCAATATTTTGAACGCGAGGAACGCTGCACAAGCGCCGTATGCCACCGGATCAGCTTCATGTATTCTCTGCTGTACGCGCATAATCAACTGAACCGTCTGACGCATGACAACCTGCATGAATTATTCGGTATCTGCAATATGGATATCCTGAAACATCTGGCATTGTGTGCACGGGAAAGAAAAATCGTCAATGCTGGAGGCGAGGATGTCTATCTGCCAAACTGGGAGAAACTTAATTTGCCGATCACCTTTATTCATGGCGCGGAAAATGCGAGTTACCTGCCTGAATCGACTGAACGCAGTTTTAAAAAACTGGTTGAAGTCAACGGCGCTGAAAAGTATGCCCGCTATGTCATTCCAAACTATGGTCATATCGACTGTATTTTCGGCCATAATGCGGTTCAGGATGTCTACCCGCACATCCTGTCAGCTCTGGATAAGACTAATATCTGAGATCAATCCCGGATAACCGGTGATTCACATCCGTTGAATCACCGGATTAACCACCACGGCTTTGGTACAGAATGAGCCGCAACAACGGGATTCTTGACAACGCGCATTATTGATCCGAGAAAAAATCCTTTACTTTATCCATCCACGATTTAGCCCGGGGGCTGTGACGGGAATTATCTTTCTGGCTGATCGACTCAAGTTCTTCAAGCAGTTCTTTCTGGCGTGGAGTCAGTTTAACGGGGGTTTCCACAATCACATGGCACAGTAGATCGCCTTTACTGTGACTGCGCACGCCTTTAATGCCTTTCTCACGCAGGCGGAAGATTTTTCCGGTTTGTGTTTCAGTAGGCACCTTGATTTTTGCGTGGCCTTCAAGTGTCGGTATTTCGATTTCGCCGCCTAATGCCGCAGTCGTAAAACTGATCGGTATTTCGCAATGCAGGTGGTCACCGTCTCTCTGGAAAACAGGATGCGACGACAGATGAATAATCACATAAAGATCACCCGGAGGTCCGCCATTGGCTCCCGCTTCCCCCTCTCCGCTGACGCGAATCCGGTCACCTTCGTCAACCCCGGTGGGAATTTTTACATTCAGGGTTTTATGCTGCTTCACACGGCCCGCGCCATGACAGGTAGAACATGGATGCGTGATAATTTTGCCACTGCCATAGCATTTCGGACAAGTCTGCTGAATAGAGAAAAAACCCTGCTGCATTCTGACTTGGCCATGCCCGTTACACGTTGAACAGATTTTAGGTTTGGAACCGGGTTTGCTGCCGTCACCATGACAGGTATCACAGGTAGCCATCGTGGGAATGCGTATTTTTGTCTCGGTGCCATGCGCTGCCTGTTCCAGCGAAATTTCCAGACTGTAACGCAGATCGGCACCTCTGTGCATATTAGAACGCCCGCCGCGGCCACCACCACCAAAAATATCGCCAAAAATATCGCTGAAAGCATCCGCAAATCCCTGAGCACCTGCGCCTCCACCTGCAGCACCGGCATCCACACCGGCGTGGCCAAACTGATCGTAGGCGGCACGTTTACTGGAATCGGACAATATTTCGTAAGCTTCTTTAGCTTCCTTGAACAATTCTTCGGATTTAGCATCGCCTGCGTTTCTGTCAGGATGATGTTTCATCGCCAGCTTGCGGTAAGCTTTCTTGATGGCACTTTCATCAGCATCCCGATTGACGCCGAGTACTTCATAGTAATCACGCTTAGCCATGAACCCATCCTGCCGTGATAAAGTTGATTCTGATCCTTACAGTTTTGTGATGATCTTGTAAATACATAACGTTTATTCTTATGTGTTGAATAAATGCCAAAACGCAGAGTGCGAAAAGAGTGTTTTGTTTCTCTTTTCTCCGCTCTGCGTTTGGCAAAAGCGATTGACGTTTATTTTTTGTCTTTCACTTCTTCGAACTCGGCGTCAACGACATCGCCTTCAACCGTTTTTTCACGTTTTCCGGAAGAGGCGTGGTCAGCTCCGGCATCACCACTGGCATCTGCCTGCTGCGCATCGCCCTGCTGATTCTGGTACATCTTCTCGGCAAGTTTGTGCGAAGCTTCTGTCAGCGCCTGCGTTTTAGCATCGATTTCTTCCTTGTTATCTGATTTCAATGCGGCTTCGGCGTCTTGCAGTGCTGTTTCGATTCTGGATTTCTCGTCAGCATCCAACTGATCGCCATACTCTTTCATCGATTTTTTGACGGAATGAATAATGGCATCGCATTGATTACGGCTGGACACCAGTTCCAGAATCCTGTGGTCTTCTTCCGCATGCGCTTCGGCGTCTTTCACCATACGCTCGATTTCGGCTTCGGATAAGCCTGAACTGGCCTGGATTTTGATTTTATTCTCTTTGCCGGTTGCCTTGTCTTTTGCCGATACATGCAGAATACCATTGGCGTCGATATCGAAGATCACTTCAATTTGCGGCATACCCCGCGGCGCAGGCGGAATATCCGTCAAATTGAACTGCCCCAGGCTTTTGTTGCCGGATGCCATTTCGCGTTCACCCTGCAATACATGGATAGTAACGGCCGTCTGATTGTCATCCGCAGTGGAAAAGACCTGCTGCGCCTTGGTCGGAATCGTCGTATTTTTCTGGATCAGCTTGGTCATAACCCCGCCGAGCGTTTCAATACCCAAAGACAGTGGCGTCACATCGAGCAGCAATACATCCGTAACGTCACCCTGCAGCACGCCGCCCTGAATGGCCGCACCCACGGCAACCGCTTCGTCAGGATTGACGTCTTTACGTGGCTCTTTGCCGAAGATCTCCTTGACCTTTTCCTGAACCTTGGGCATCCGGGTTTGACCACCGACCAGGATTACATCGTCAATTTCAGAAGCGGATACACCAGCATCTTTCATTGCAATACGGCAGGGCCCGGCCGTCCGCTCGATCAATTCCTCCACCAGGCTTTCCAGTTTTGCGCGCGTGATTTTGATCGCCATATGCTTGGGACCGCTGGCATCGGCGGTGATATACGGCAGATTCACCTCTGTCTGCTGGCTGGACGATAATTCGATTTTGGTTTTTTCTGCGGCATCTTTCAAGCGTTGCAGCGCCAGTATATCTTTTTTCAAGTCAATACCGTTTTCCTTCTTGAATTCATCGACCAGATATTCGATGATGCGCGAATCGAAATCCTCACCACCGAGGAATGTGTCGCCATTGGTTGCCAGTACCTCAAACTGGTGCTCGCCATCGATATCCGCAATTTCGATAATTGAGATATCGAATGTACCGCCACCTAGGTCATAAACGGCGATTTTACGGTCGCCTTCTTTCTTATCCATACCGAAGGCAAGCGCTGCTGCAGTCGGTTCATTGATAATCCGTTTGACTTCAAGTCCGGCAATTTTACCCGCATCCTTGGTCGCCTGACGCTGGGAGTCGTTAAAATAAGCAGGTACGGTAATTACCGCTTCGGTTACCGGTTCACCCAGATAATCCTCTGCGGTTTTTTTCATTTTCTTGAGCACCTGGGCGGAAACTTCGGGAGGCGCAATTTTTTTGTCCCTGACTTCGACCCAGGCATCGTTATTGCTTGCCTTGACGATCTTATAAGGTACCATTTTAATGTCTTTTTGCACCATGTCTTCGTCAAACCGGCGACCAATCAGACGTTTTACCGCAAACAGCGTGTTTTTCGGATTAGTGACTGCCTGCCGTTTAGCCGATGCACCGGCCAGAATCTCATTATCTTCTGTATACGCAACGATGGAAGGCGTCGTACGTGCGCCTTCGGAGTTTTCGATCACCTTGGGCTTGCCATTTTCCATAATCGCAACACAGGAATTGGTCGTACCCAGATCAATACCAATAATTTTTGCCATGTTTAAATCCTTATATATTTAAAAACTGTCCATGAATTAAATGGATAAATGGAGTTGTTTTACTGAATTTCAAGCCGGTCTTAACAGTATGCCCGTCAGGCATCGACATCTTTGGCTTTCGACACCATAACCAGCGCAGGCCGGATCACACGCTCATGCAGTTTGTAGCCTTTCTGCATCACCTGCACGACTGTATTGGGTTCAAGCTCGGAATCAACGGTACACATGGCCTGATGCTGATGCGGATCAAATTTTTCTCCAGTCGGATTAAGCGTTTTAATGCTGAATTTATCAAAAACCGCGGTTAGCTGCTTTTGTGTTAGCTCCATACCGTTCTTGAAGTTTTCTACGCTGGCGTTTTCAACGGCCAGCGCTGCCTCAAGACTATCCATGACCGTCAATAGCTCAGTGGAAAAATTTTCAACCGCATATTTATGCGCATTGGAAATATCGGTTTGAGCCCGCCTGCGCACATTCTCGGCCTCAGCCTTGGCGCGTAGCCAGGCATCATGATGCTCAGCCGCTTTACGCTCGGCATCTTTCAATAGCTGCGCCAGGTCAGGTTGTTCTCCTCGCTCTCCTTGTTCTCTTTGTCCGGCTTCATCCTGAACGCTTGTCCGTATGATTTCATCAGTCTCTGGAGAGGATTCATTTTTCGTATTGTCCGGTAGTTCTCCAGATTCACCGGATTGCGTATCTTGCGGATTCTGTGAATTTTGCATTGTATCTCCTTATAATTATCCCGGAGTTATTGGGACTGTTTTTCCGATTTCAAGTCCTTTATGCAATTTTCCACACAAGAATCCGATTTTGATTTTTAATCTGCTGATTCCATATTGATTCGGCGTGCGAGCATATTCGCCTTGCCGGTGTAGTGATGCGGCGTCATTGTCAGCAGCTTGTTTTTCTCCTTCTCAGGAATATCCAGTCCGCGAATAAACTGGTGCAGCATGGCTTGAGTAATGCCGCTTTTGCCGCGCGTCAGCGCTTTGAGTTGTTCATATGGATTGGGCACGGCGTACCGGCGCATAATGGTTTGAATCGGTTCTGCGAGTATTTCCCAGGCATTATCCAGATCCCAGGCAAGTTGATCAGGATTGGCTTCAAGTTTATTCAGGCCTTTACAGCACGCGTCATAAGCCAGCAGGGTATGGCCCAACGCCACGCCCATATTGCGCAGTACCGTCGAATCTGTAAGATCCCGCTGCCAGCGTGAAACCGGCAGTTTCTCGCTCAAGTGCCGCAGCAGTGCGTTTGCAATCCCGAGATTGCCTTCCGAATTTTCAAAATCAATCGGATTGACCTTGTGTGGCATCGTTGAAGACCCCACTTCATTCGCCTTCGTTTTCTGCTTGAAAAAACCGAGTGAAATATACCCCCAGACATCGCGGTTCAGATCCAGCAAAACGGTATTGATACGCGCATAGGCATCAAACAGCTCCGCAATGGTATCGTGCGGCTCAATCTGCGTGGTATAAGGGTTGAATGTCAGTCCGAGCGATTCTACAAAAGACTGCGCAAAACGCTCCCAATCGAAATCGGGGTAAGCCGATAAGTGCGCGTTGTAATTGCCGACTGCACCATTAATCTTCCCGAGCAGAGCAACATGCGTCAGTTGTTTTCTGCCACGCTGCAGGCGATACGCAATATTGGCCATTTCTTTGCCGAGTGTTGTCGGCGTTGCCGGTTGTCCGTGCGTGCGCGCAAGCATGGATACATCCGCCAATTGATGCGCCAGCTCAATCAGCTTGGCGATAATTCTGTCCAGTGCCGGCAGCATGATTTGCTCCAGGCTCTGTTTAAGCATCAGACCATGCGACAGATTGTTGATATCTTCCGACGTGCAGGCAAAATGAATGAATTCCGCCGCCCGGACGACTTCGCCGTTATCCGCGAGGGTTTGCTTCAACCAGTATTCAACGGCCTTGACGTCATGATTGGTCGTCGCTTCTATCGCTTTGACGGCCTCAGCATCAGCGACGGAAAAATTAGCCACGAGATTGTTCAATTGTGTACTGGTTTTACTCGAAAACGGCGGCACTTCAGTAATCTCAGCGGCATTGCCAAGTGCCAGCAGCCATGCAACTTCTACCTGAACACGATAACGTATCAATGCAAATTCACTGAAGTAATCTTGCAGCGGCGCTACTTTCTGATGATACCGGCCGTCCAGCGGTGACAATGCGGTGAGCGTAGAGAAACCCATAATTTATAAATTAAAAAATTGATTTAACAGTGAAGATAAGATGCGGATTTTATCATGCCATACAGGCGTAATCGCGACCGATTCTATCGAGGCAGGTATTTCAGTTTCAGCCTCAATCCGCAATGTTCGGGTAGAATAGGCGCATTGTTAATCCGGGCATCAAAATCATGTTGCGTAAAATCCTAATTGCCAATCGCGGTGAAATCGCTGTGCGTATCATACGGGCGTGCGCAGAAATGGGTATCCGTTCGGTCGCTATTTATTCGGAAGCGGACCGTTTCGCACTGCATGTCAAAAAAGCGGATGAAGCCTATTGCATCGGCAGCGAACCAATGTCCTGCTATCTGAATGTTCATGCGCTCGTTGATCTGGCTCTGGCGACCGGTTGTGACGCTGTTCACCCAGGCTATGGATTTCTGTCCGAAAATGCGCAATTTGCCCGTGCATGTAAGGAACGCCGGCTGATATTCATCGGACCGGGAGCGGACGTCATCCATCGCATGGGAGACAAAACCGAAGCCCGCAACGCGATGAAAGCAGCCGGCCTCCCGGTGACGCCCGGATCGGAAGGCAATCTGAATTCAGTGGAAGAAGCGCTGGAAGTCGCTGAACAGATTGGTTACCCCGTCATGTTAAAAGCGACTTCCGGCGGCGGTGGACGCGGCATCCGGCGCTGCGATGCTGCCGAAGAACTCAAACGCAACCATATACGCGTGATATCCGAAGCAACCAAGGCATTTGGCCGCGCCGATGTGTTTCTGGAGAAATGCATTGTCAATCCCCGGCATATCGAAGTACAAATCCTCGCGGACCATCATGGTAATGTGATTCATCTGTACGAACGTGATTGCTCCATTCAGCGCCGCAATCAGAAGCTGATCGAAATTGCGCCATCGCCACAGCTTGACGAAGCGCAGCGTCAGTATATCGGCGGCTTGGCTGTTATTGCCGCCAAATCGGTCGGTTACACCAACGCCGGCACCGTGGAATTTCTGCTCGACGACAATGGCCGCTTCTATTTTATGGAAATGAATACCCGTGTACAGGTCGAACACACCATCACCGAAACCATCACCGGCGTCGATATCGTTGAAGAACAGATTCGCGTAGCGGCCGGCCTGCGTTTGCGTTACAGGCAGGATGAGATTGTGCGGCGGGGTTATGCGATTCAATTCCGCATTAATGCCGAAGATCCGAAAAACAGCTTTCTGCCGAGTTTTGGCCGCATTGCCCGCTATTATGCGCCGGGTGGGCCTGGTGTGCGAACCGATACCGCTATCTACACCGGTTATGAGATTCCGCCATTTTACGATTCCATGGTTGCGAAAGTCATTGTCAGCGCGCTGACCTGGGAAGATGCGATCAAGCGCGGTGAACGGGCGTTGCGTGATATGGGATTATTCGGCATCAAAACAACCATTCCGTATTATCTGAAAATTCTAAAGCACCCGCAATTTCGTATTGCGCGGTTCAATACCGGCTTTGTCGAGCAGAACCCCACACTGATCAACTATTCCGACAAACCCCGGCCAGAGGTTCTGGCCAGCGTGATTGCCGCTGCAATGGCCTCACATACCGGGCTATGAAAGGCTTAATAGGCTAATCGAGGAAAATACATGCAAAAAAAAATCCATATTACCGATGTCATTTTGCGCGATGCGCATCAATCCCTGATCGCGACACGGCTGCGTACCGAAGACATGCTGCCGGCTTGCCCGATGCTCGACAGCATCGGTTACTGGTCGCTGGAGTGCTGGGGTGGTGCCACATTTGATGCCTGTCTGCGGTTTCTCAAGGAAGATCCATGGGAACGCCTGAGCAAACTGAAAGCCGCATTGCCCACCACGCCGCTGCAAATGCTGGTGCGCGGACAGAATCTGCTCGGCTATCGCCATTATTCTGACGATGTCGTACGCGCATTTATCCAGCGGGCGGCCGAAAACGGCATGGATGTTTTCCGTATCTTTGACGCGCTTAACGATGTACGCAATCTGACTACCGCCATCGAAGCCGCAAAGGCATCCGGCAAACATGCACAGGGCACGATATGCTATACAACGAGTCCGGTGCATGACATCAACAGTTTCGTGACGCTGGCCAAAGATCTGGCTGCATTGGGCTGCGATTCCATCGCAATCAAGGACATGGCGGGCCTGCTCACGCCTTATGTCACCAGCGAACTGATGAAAGCATTGCGTGATACGGTCGATCTGCCGATTCACCTGCACTGCCATGCAACCGCAGGGCTCGCCGAAATGTGTCAGTTGAAGGCCATCGAAGCAGGCTGCCGCCATATCGACACGGCATTATCATCCTGGTCGGGCGGAACCAGTCATCCACCGACTGAAAGCATGGTCACCGCGCTGCAAGGCACCGAATATGACACCGGTCTGAATCTGGATGCGCTGCAGAAAGCGAACAGTTATTTTGTCGAAGTCCGTAAAAAATACCATCGCTTCGAAAGTGAATTTACCGGTGTGGATACCCGCGTTCATGTGTTTCAGGTGCCGGGTGGCATGATTTCCAATCTCGCCAACCAGTTGCAGGAACGCAATGCACTGGACCGCATCAACGAGGTCTACGAAGAAATCCCCCTAGTGCGCAAAGATCTCGGTTACCCGCCGCTGGTCACGCCGACATCACAGATTGTCGGCACCCAGGCCGTACTCAATGTGCTCACCGGAGCACGCTATTCCACCATCACCAATGAAGTGAAGCGCTATTTGCAGGGCGGTTACGGCAAGGCGCCTGCACCGATCAATACCAACCTGCAAAAACGTGCCATCGGAAAAGAAGAAATTATTGATTGCCGCCCAGCCGATCTGCTGAAGCCGGAACTGGGACATCTGCGTCAAGAGATCGGTCATCTCGCGCTGAATGATGAAGACGTTCTCAGTTATGCGATGTTCCCCGAAGTCGGCAAACAGTTTCTGGAGCTGCGCTCCACCGGTCATCTCGTGCCCGAACCGCTGGAGCTTGCAGCCAACGCCAGCGGCGGTGTACAAAAAGCACCGACCGAATTCAACGTGGCGCTGCACGGTGAGTCCTATCACATCAAAATCACCGGCACCAGTCCGAAAAACGACATCATGCGGCATTTTTACTTTATGGTCGATGGCATACCTGAGGAAATCGTTGTTGAAACGCTTGATGAGATCGTACTCGACGGCGGTACGCAGGGTGCCGTGCAAAGCAACATCGCCAGCAAACGCCGCCGTCCGTCCGTCGAAGGTGATGTGGTTGTCAGTATGCCGTGCAACATTCTCGACGTACTGGTCAAAGTCGGTCAGAAAGTCAACGCCGGACAGCCGGTTCTGGTTACCGAAGCCATGAAAATGGAAACCGAAGTTACCGCACCGATTGCCGGTACCGTCAAAGCGATACACGTGATCAAGGGAGAACCCGCTAATCCGAATGAAGTGTTAATTGAAATTGCCGCAGAGTAAAACAAGCCAATCATTGAACATCCGTATGCAACGGATTGATACGTTAATCAATCCGCAAAAGAATGGTCGTTTTCCGCAGGCTTACCCAAACCGTGAAGCTCAGTGACAGGCTTGTTTTGATCAACCGATGGTGAACGCGATAATAAAGGTTGCGCAATCGGAATATCTGGAAATCGCTGATACTGATATTGCGCTTATGTGGATCGGGTCTGACAATGACTGCAAATTCCGTGTAATTCCAATTGCTTATGCGACAATAAAAAACCCGTGTTCTGGATGCTATGCTCCAGTTCTTCGATAATAGTTTTCTTGATACCGACTTCCTTGACGCTGCCGCAGCGATCACAGATAAGAAATTGCGGCGTTTCATGCTGATGATCGCACACAATATGTGAACATGAAACGTATTGTCCTGCCGTTTCAAGCTTATGCACCAACTTTTCCTTGATCAGAAAATCCAGCATGCGATAAACCGACATCACGGGTAATGATTCCTGGAATTGTTCCCTGTACTGGTTAACAACATCGTATGCTGAAAGCGGTACAGCGGAATTCAATAAGACCATCAATACTTTCTTGCGCTTGCTGGTCAGTTTGTTACCGGTCGATGCACATGTTTGCTGGGATTTTTCGATAATTTTTTCAATATCAGCCGACATTTTGTTTGCGTTAAAGAAAATAATAAAAATTTTGAATACTTAACTCATATACCTATCATACATCCTAAAAGATTCTTGTATCTGTTTGAGACAAATTTTGTCAACATTTGTCAGCAGGAAAGTCCTGGTCAGCAACAATCCTGTCTCATTTGCGTTTAACGTGGGTATACGAATAGCATCGGAATCATTTCTTTCTTCCATATATTGCCCTTAAACAAACCAATATCACCCGCATCCAATCGCTAAACAGAATCGTCGTATACTGGTTTTGCATTGCATGCTTCAGGAATCTCCGATTGGTCAGCCTGACCATCGCGCTACCCACCCCTTTTTCGGAAGATGATGTGATCAAACGGCACGGTACCTTGCTAGTGTGAAAACACAAGTGCATGGCTGTGTTCAAAGCACATAATCGCAAACCGATTTGCCGCGACGACCGAAGTGCGAACAAACAGGCAAACATTTTTATCAGTGTTGGTTTTTATTATGTTACGATATAATATATCATAACATTTTAAAAAGATAATATCTCCTGTCTACCTTTAAATTTAAAGGTTTGTAGTGCCTCGAAAAGCCATTTTCTTTAAAGTAAAGCGAGTTCCTGAAACAACGTAGCACTTCCCCTAGAGCGATCAGGAAACGCATTTTAATGGCGAATTTCGAGGTGCCTTTTTTATCCTGAAATTAAAAAAGCAATGAATTAACGCATCATGACGGCATATTCATATTCTTATAAAACCTGAAAAACGCACAATGACAATCATCGTGACACCAGTTACAGCTGTCCCTAGAAAATTGGCAATGAGTACAAAATGCTTCTGTTTGTTCGGTACATAGTGGCGGCTGTAATTCCGGTATCGATCATGGCAATCACTGAAAACGCTTTGGCAGAAAATACAGCCCATGAATCGACGGACAATCCGGTGATGACATTGCCCGAATCCGCCAGAAACGGTTCTGCAATCCAACTGACGCCGATCGATATCATTGGTGCTACACCGGAACCGGTATCGGCGCCGAATACCAGCATACTTGAAGGCCGTTCGCTACGTTTGCGGCAAAGCGATACGCTTGGCCAGACGCTGCACGAGGAATTGGGCATCAGTAATGCGTCTTTCGGGCCCGGTGTCGGTATACCGGTGATCCGGGGTCTGACGGGCTCACGCGTGCGTATACTGCAAAACGGTATCGGTACACATGATGCGACTAGCCTCAGTCCCGACCATGCACTGGCGCTCGACACCTTGTTTGCGCATGAAATCAAAATCCTGCGCGGTCCTGAAATCGTTCGTTACGGCGGAAATGCCATTGGCGGCATTGTCGATATCAGTGACGGCCGCATACCGGAACGGCGCGTAAAAAAGACCGTCAGCGGCACTATCGAAAGCCGTTACGACACCAACGCAAATGGTACACATTCGGCTTTTACATTAAATACAGGGAAAGACCAGCTTGCATTCAATCTGGGCGGTTTCTTCCGCGATCGCAATGACATCCGGATACCCGGCAAAGCCATCGACGAAACCTTTGCCACGCAACAGCTTGGTCTGACGGAAATAACCAATGTCAGCGGAAAAATACCGAACACCGACAATACAGCCATGGGTGGTTTTACCGGCATTTCATGGCTGGGTAATCAGGCTATGGCGGGTATGTCAGTCAGCCATACCGATAATCGCTATGGCATACCCAGGGGCAGTCATCATCTCGATCCCAACCATCTGGATGGTCTGGAAACAATTTTGCCCAGACTTGACGATTTGACGGGATTTGAAGATATTTTCGGCCCGCAAGCCTTGTTTCCCAATGTCCGCGTCAATATGCGGCAAACGCGCTACGATTTTAAATCCGAATGGTACGAACCGATACGTGGTATTGACAGCGTCAGTTTTCGCTACGGACTCGTTGACTACGGTCATACCGAACTTGAAGGCGGCACACCATTTACCCGCTTCAAAAATGATGTCGGTGAAGGCCGTCTGGAAATACAGCAGAGTGCACTGCGCAACCTCACCGGCACCTACGGTGTGCAATGGATCGACCGGAAATTCTCGGCGCTCGGCGTCGAGACGTTTGTCCCGAAAACCAAGCAGTTATCACTCGGCTTTTATACCACACAGACATACACCCGGGACAACTGGAGTCTGCAAGGCGGTGTCCGCTTCGAGCATTCCCGCGCTAACCCTGAAGCATCCGAACTTAGGCTGCGCGGTAGCGCCCTGCCGCCGGTATCGTTGCCCGGCTCGCTTGACTATCAGGCCGTATCCGCTTCTGCAACCGCACAATGGAATCCGCGGCGGGATGTTACAGCCACACTGACTTTTAATCACGGCGAACGTCCACCGGACATCCAGGAATTGTTCGCATTCGGCCCGCACCTGTCCACACGCAGTTTTGAAATCGGTAACGTGCAGTTAAAAAATGAAACCGTGAACATGGCCGACCTGAGTTTTGAATGGAAAACCGAGCGACTCAGCGCACGGATCAATGGCTACTATAACCGTACTGACGATTTTATTTATCTGCGCAATACCGGTCTGGTTTATGAAGTGGATAACGAAGTTATCCGCCAGCGTTGTGTCAGCGCGGCGGAATGTGTATCGGTTTTTGCCTACGGCCAGCGCAGCGCGGAGTTTATCGGTTATGAATCCCGAATCGATGCCACACTTTACCAGTTGCCCTACGGCAACCTGTTGCTGTCATTGTTTTCCGATTACGTGCGCGGCCGCTTTGTTAATGGCGATCGTGATGACGTACCCCGTATGCCGCCGCTGCGTTATGGCGCCGAACTGGGATTCGGCAATCCGATCTGGAATACCACGCTGCGTTTCACCCGTGCCGAAGCACAGCGCCATCCCGGTCAGAACGAAACACCGACAAACAGCTATCACTTACTGACGGCATCGGCGGATTATCAGCTCAAAACGCATCAGTGGGGGGATTTATGGCTATTCGCAAAAGGATATAATCTGCTCAACGAAGAAATCCGCAATTCGGTTTCTTTTTTACGCAATTTCGCACCGGAACCGGGCCGCAGTTTCATTTTTGGCGTGCGCGCCACATTTTAATACTGCCCTGCAATCCTCATAACCCATAAAATCCATGAAACTATCCATACTGTCCCGCAAAACCGGTTACTCCCGTAATCTGCTGTTCGCTACTCTGCTGACAGGCCAGTCTGTTTTTGCACAGCATCTGGATATCGAAGTCTGGGGGCAGGGCAATGCCTTATTTGCCGGATATTGCCGCACGACCGGCGCAGTCGGTTGTAATCTGGGCGGTTTGACTGAAGCATTGGGTCTGCCGGCAGGTACATTGCCGGTCGAAGCGACGACAAACAAACTCATTTTTCCAGCCGATTTCCGCGATCTGACCGGTGGTGATTTCGGTACCCGGAACCCGGGTTTCCAGTCCGTGCACGCTGCGCTGCTGCCTAATGAACTGCTCAGTTACCGTGCATTAGGTCAACTGAGATACTGGGATCCGGCAACATCCGCCTGGAATGATGCGCCGCCGGACGTGCAAATCCGATTATTCGGCGGACTCGAAGCCAGTGCCGAGATACTCAGCGACTTTTCCCAGTGTGCCGGACAATTGCTCTGTTTCAGTGAAAACATCCTCGGCATTGACGGCAGCACTATTTTTACGGGCAACGGCATACAGGGCAATCCTGAATTGGTTGTCGACATCACCAGCACCACCGGTATTTTGCATACGCACTTGAGCTTTTTCCTGGAAAACCCGCTGGGTGAAGCCGGTGGGCCGAGTGGTGCATATTTAATTGAAATGCAACTGATTTCCAATGCACGATTCTTTCCGTCGGATCCGTTTCTGGTCCTGCTGAATGCGGGACTCCAGCCCAGCGAATTCGGCGCCGCTTTAAGTGCACTGACAGGTGATCCGGTAAGCAATGAACTGCCACGGCAACCTGAGCTTCCAGTATCGATTCCCGGTGATGTGGATCTGGATGGCGATGTTGACCGAATTGATGTCGCACTGATTCTTTTAGCCGCACAGAACAGCGAAGCATTAAATACGGCGAATGCCGCCTTCGATGTCGACGGAGATGGTTTCATCACGCGCGCCGATGCACTGCTGGCAAAAACATTATGTACGTTGAGGCTTTGCAATATTCCGGTTGAAGCGCCAGCAACGGCATTAAACGTGGCTGCCGTTTACGATCGAGCTTCGGGCATTTTAAGTCTGAACGATATATATGCGGACGGCGGACATTACCGTGCACAACTGCAAAAGCAGGATGATCATTCGTTCACTTTGATTACTTTACAAGCTGACAATTCCCGCTACGCAACACCGGCGCAGTATGACGCAGCGACCGGTACACTTGAAATTCCCGCGGTTTTTATCGATGGAGAATCCTACCGGATCCATATGAAACGCACAGGAGATTCAACATTTCTGATAACGCACCTGGAGGCAATTAATACATTATCAATTCCGACGGACTGACAACAATGGACTGGCAGTGTCTGGAATGTATGAGTCAATATTGCGGCACATGGATACTATGACGACAACCTACTAAAGAGGATAAAACATGTTCAAACAATCAATACTTATCTTTATAACCGCGGCATTCAGTCTATTGACTTCAACTGTAATCGCGGCAGGAGACGATGATCACGAACTGCACACTGAAGATATACAACCGTGGCGCATCGGCGCGGAAATTTTTGTTAACAGCACATTGTTTGAAACTGATTTCGGCGATCTCAGCGGTGGCTCGTTCGTTACCGACGACCCCGGCGTTGATGTGAATATTCAGAAAGGCACCTTTACGTCCGGTAACTGGTTGCGCTTTCAGCCTGTCGGCCAGCTGCTGTACTGGGACGGCGAACAATGGCGCGAAACTGTACCCAACGGCGAAAGAATCGAAATCACCGATGCGTTGGACAATGCCATCTCATTTAGTGCCGGCGGCGTCAGTGAAACTGCTGGCGTGATCGGTGAAATTGACAACAGCGGCGGCCTGCACGAACACTTGAGCTTCAGGATATTCGATGCATCCAATACACCGAACGGAAGCCCCGGTGCGTATCGCATTCAGCTTAAATTATTTGAATCTGCACCACAGAGTGATACGTCAATTTCCATCGCCGCATCCCCGATTGCCATCGTACTCAATCGTGGATTAGCACCCGAACATTTCGAATCTGCAGTTTCTGCTGCCGCCTCTCTGGACGACAATGCGGCTTTTGTTGCCGAAACCGGGATAGTCACAATCCAGCGCGTCAAGGCTTTTGACACCCATTACAAGGTGAAGCTGCAATATATCGGCGACAATCAGTTCCAATTGATTGAAGCTGAAGAAATGATAGACAATCCGTAATACCAATTTATGCACAAGGAGAGCCTTTATTGCTGAGATGAAACTCAGGCTATGTTAAAGCGCATCAGTACGATGCTGGAGCGGCAGATCAGGAATTGCAGACCGAGGCTCAAAAGCTGTGCAGGTAATACTGTGAAGATTCATCTGGCGGTTAAGTTTGAAATCCCTGGTGGGAAATCAATGCAATGACTGTTTTGCAGCACCTGACTTGATTGCCAGACTGTCTGATGTTGTAGACAAAGAGCTATGATAATGAATGTATACGGGAACAGATAACGATGTGATGTCGAGAAAGTACAACTCGTTGAGGGGTAACGTAGATACGAATTGGTGTCTGTATAGATAGCGGCATTTTGTGGGGAATGCCCCGGCTAAGGCGGTGTTGGGCAGTAGCGACACAACAAGCCGAAGAGAAATTTTGAGCGTATTATAGTGGCCATAGTGTGTGAATATCTGTGGTTACCTATGTGAAATGCCAACAGACCCTAATAGTTTTTTGTCGGTTTTTTGATGCTATGAAAGTCAGGCTGCTTAATTCTGCTCAATTTTATGCTCAATAAATTCTGTCAGGCTTCCCAAGGTTTTAAGAATGTCTGCGGAAATTTCATCGTCTTCCACGACGATGCCGTACTCTTCTTCAATGGCTGTTAGCACCGAAACTACGCCAACTGAATCGAGCTCTATGATATTGCCTAGTAATGGTGAAGTTGCGGTGAGTTTTTCAACGCGTTCGATATCGAGAGCTAGGGTATCACGAAGTATTCTTTTAACATCGTCCATTAATGACATCAATAAAACTCCCAAAAAGGTATAATTGTGCAAATGAAAACTGTCATAGCAAATACAGATCATGCTTCTTCTCTGAAGCATGATCTGTAAAGCGGTATAGCAATATTGTAATATATTCTTAAGATGTTTATCTTTGGTCAATGATTTGTCTGGTCTTGAAAAGAACCGCGGTCTGCAGGGTATTTTATTGCTGCGTCGTTCTTGATGACAATCTATAGTGTTTCCAAAGAAACAGATGCTTAAAGTGCGTATCGGCGTTTTTCAGATGGATGATTCTTACGAATTCTTTTCTTGTATACTTATAGCGTTAGTCGTTATTGCCTTTTCCTTTTAGAAAAATACAGACAAACCCAGGTGAATTGGGAAAGTATATCTTTTTTATTTGATTGGACGACTGATCATCTGCGGCATCATTGAAATACGGAATACAGTACTGAACATGATTGATCTGGTTGAAATTTCAAAACTGGCGAAAACATCAATCCAATTACCGATTGACTGGTATCTTAATCCAGGAATACTGGAAATCGAAAAGAAAGTGTTGTTTGATCAAGGTCCGGGTTATATCGGTCATGAGGTCATGGTACCTGAAATCGGGGATTATTATGTACTGGAATGGCTGAAAAGCGCAAAAGTCTTGGTGCGCAACGAACACGGAATAGAGCTGGTTTCCAATATCTGTCGTCATCGCCAGGCTCGTATCCTTGAAGGCAGAGGTAATGCCAAGAGCATTGTATGCCCGTTGCATCGTTGGACCTATGCATTGGACGGTACATTGCTTGGTGCACCTCATTTTGATCGGAATCCTTGCATCCATCTGGATAAAACACCACTGCAAAGCTGGAACGGTTTGCTGTTCAATGGAAAACGCTCAGTTGCCAAGGATATGGCTCATTTTGGTGCACTTAAGGATTTCGATTTTTCAGGGTACCTGTTTGATCGGGTTCAGATTGATTACTATAGTTGCAACTGGAAAACGTTTATTGAGGTCTATCTGGAAGATTACCATGTCGATCCTTTCCATCCCGGCCTTGGAAATTTTGTCAGTACCGCAGATCTTACCTGGGAATTTGGAAACTGGTATAACGTGCAGGCTGTCGGTGTCAACAATGCCCATTTGCAACGTTCGGGTACTTCTATTTATGCAAAATGGCAGGAGCAGGTTTTGGCGCGGTATGAAAATACATTGCCGCCTCATGGCGCAGTATGGCTGTTGTATTTTCCGAATGTCATGCTTGAATGGTATCCGCATACCTTGGTTATCAGTACCATAGTCCCGACAGGTGTCGAAAGCTGTATTAATGTTGTCGAATTTTATTACCCCGAAGAAATCGTGCTGTTTGAACGTGAGTTTGTCGAAGCCGAGCAGGCTGCATATATAGAGACGGCGGCTGAAGACAGGGAAATCTGCATACGTATGACAGAAGGGCGGCGCGCTTTGTATGATCAATCCATCAATGAAACAGGCCCGTATCAGATGCCGATGGAGGCCGGTATGGCTCATTTTCATCAATTCCTGCGGCGCGAAATAGAACCGCATTTACAATCCGTCTAGTTGTATTTTTTCTTGTCCGGTTTTTTATGCGTTCACTTTGGATGTTGGTCGCTGCGTTTCTGTTTGCCTGTATGGGGGTACTGGTAAAACTCAGCGCAGCGCATTTCTCCGCCATAGAATTGGTTTTTTATCGTTCTTTGATGGGTGTTGCGATAACCTGGTTTGCCATTCGTTATTGCCGTCTCACCTTGCGTACGGATCACTGGAAAACTCACTGTAGTCGCGGGTTGACTGGATTAGGCAGTCTGCTGATGTTTTTTTACTGCATTATAGAACTGCCCTTGGCTACTGCTATTTCTCTGAATTATACTTGGCCGTTGTTTATGGCGTTGTTCTCCACTCTGATTTTTAAAGAGAAATTGCACTGGCCGATGGCTCTTGCGCTGGTTACCGGGTTTTGTGGAGTGATTTTTCTGCTGCGCCCGACGTTGCATGATGATCAGTGGATGACTGCACTGCTTGGATTGGCTTCGGGTTTCTTTGCTGCAATTGCCTACATGAACGTCAAACAGCTCGGTAATCTCGGCGAATCGGAATGGCGTGTGGTTTTTTATTTTACGGTGATCAGTACGGTAATTACAGGTATTTGGTTGTTGCTTACTACATTGAATCCGGTTACACAGCATAATATACATTTGCTGATTGGTATCGGTATTACAGCAACACTGGCACAACTGGCAATGACGCGTGCTTACCGTACTGGAACAACATTGGTGGTCAGTGCATTGGGATATAGTACGGTTTTGTTTGCAGGCATCTGGGGTGTATTGATCTGGAACGAAATCCTACCGCCGGTTGCTTGGCTGGGTATGGTGTTGATTGTTCTGGGCGGCGCTATGAGTGGCATCCTGAATTACAAGTTGTTTGTAGCTGCCCGGAAATAATTTTGCAGTGCGGATTATTCTTAGATTGTCGTTTGATTTGATATAGAATTAATTTAGGCTCCCAAGGTAAGCGGAGCATATACGATCGGCAGTAAACCTAAGCAACATTTGCACCATTTCATTTATTTGCCTATGATAACTCTATTATCAATAAAGGTGAAATCATGATTACCATAGAAAAACAAGATAATCTGATCGTTGTTGCCGTGATCAGTGAATTTACATTAGCCGACTATAAACAGTTTGAAGGCGAGGTTGTCTATCAATCACACATTAGCGGAAAGGTCAATGTTGTCATAGACTTGCGTGATATGATTGATTATACTGTGGATGTCGCGTGGGAAGATCTGAAGTTTATGCGCGAACATGGCAATGATTTCAGTCATATCGCCGTTGTTACCAATGACCAGTGGCAGGTATGGAGTGCATGGGTTTCTAATCTGTTCACCGATGCACAGGTGATCGTTTTTGAAGACTTCGATGAAGCGGTGAGCTGGGCTGGTAATGAAGACGAGGCTGTATCGGATTAAAAACAATATATAAAAAGCAATGGATGATTTTGTTTTTGCCAGAGTAGTGCATGTTTTGAGTGTGGTACTCTGGATTGGTGGTGTAGCGATGGTTACACTTGTATTGCTTCCTGTATTAAAGCAAATGGCATCGCCTAAAGAGGCGATGGTTTTTTTTAGTAATTTCCGGCGGCGCTTTGCCGCGCAGGCACGCTTGACTACATTGCTCGTTGGTTTGAGCGGTTTCTACATGACTTTCATTCTTGATGCGTGGCATCGTTTTATCCAGTGGCAATACTGGTGGATGCATACCATGGTACTGATTTGGCTGCTATTTACTTTTATGCTTTTTATCGCTGAGCCTAAATCCAGAAAACAGACAAAAACACCGCTACCGCAAAATATTACCGCTCAGACATTTCTAGACATCCAGCGTAAGCATTTGGGGTTGCTCATTCTGAGTTTGATCACTATCGCTGGTGCAGTTGCCGGTAGTCATGGATGGTTGATTCCCGGGGGGTGATTGATGAGCTATACATTGATTAAAATGATTCATGTCAGCTGTGTAATCACGAGTTTTCTGTTTTTCTTTATACGCGGTGTATGGTTGATCAGGGAATCGCCAATTCTGCATCAGCGCTGGGTCAAGATCCTGCCGCATGTCGTCGATACCGTTCTGTTGGCCAGCGCGATTGCACTGGCTTATAAAAGTCATCAAACTCCGATGAATAATCCTTGGCTTGCTGCTAAGATTTCGGGTTTGTTGGTTTATATCGGTCTGGGTATGGTTGCGATGCGTTTCGGTAAAACGCGACAGGTACGCATTAATGCCTGGATTGCCGCACAGTGCGTATTTGTGTATATCGTAGCGGTAGCAATCACTAAAAGCCCTGTTCTGAATTTGTTGTAGTTAGTTCATACCGATTTCCGGCAGCTATGAAGCGCGATGTTATTGGTGCGTCAGCATTTTTGTCTCAATTCACGCTTATGCAGGCTACTTCCGAACACTGTCAGGATATCTGTGATCTAGTGAACTTGGCTTACCGCGGTGATCGTGGATGGACTCGAGAGACGGATATTATTGACGGTGACCGAACTACTCTCAGTGAAATTGTCACTGCGATGGAAAAACCCGGTGCTCGGTTTTATATTGTGTATCAGCGGCAACGGCTTATTGCTTGTGTTTACCTCGCGAAAGAGCAACATCATGTCTACCTTGGTTTTTTCTCAGTGCATCCTGATTTTCAGGATCAGGGTGTCGGCGGATATATCCTGTGGCAAGCAGAAATCATAGCTAAACATCAATTTGTTGCAGACAGAATCCGCATGTTTGTTGTTTCACAACGCGCGGAGCTTGTTGCTTTTTACCTGCGCCGCGGTTATCAGCGCGCCGGTGGTCAGCAGGCTTATCCATTGCAGTTGAGAATAGGTGTGCCAAAGGTGGCAAATTTGACTATCGAATATTTAGAAAAGCAGATCTAATGGAATTTAATGCCATGGTGGCTTGCGTATAGATAAATTGCAATTAACCAAGGATCAGATGGCGCGTGTTAAAGATGTTGGCGTAGTCAAGTAAATGCGTTGAGAATTCAAGAATGAGATTGTCAAATGCGTGATGTAGTAATACTCAGTGGTGTAAGAACAGCTATTGGCGACTATGGTGGAGCGCTTAAAGATATTTCACCTGCAGAACTGGCTGCGAAGGTAGTAGCTGAAGCGGTTGAAAGAGCAAATATTGATCCGTATGAGATTGGTCATGGTGTTTTTGGTAGTGTCATACATGGTGAGCCTCGCGATATGTATCTGGCACGAGTTGCGTGTATTAATGGTGGACTTCCACACCATATCGCGGCACTTACGGTTAATCGCTTGTGCGGCAGTGGTTTGCAAGCCATTATTTCTGCCAGTCAATATCTCCTTAATGGGGATACTGATGTAGCTATTGCTGGTGGTGCCGAGTCCATGAGCCGTGGCGGTTATTTGTTGCCTGCGTTGCGCTGGGGGCAGCGCATGAATAATGGCAACGTCATTGACATGATGATTGGTGCCTTGACTGATCCTTTTGAGGGTGTGCACATGGGTATAACTGCTGAAAACATCGCCAGACAATGGAAGATTGGTCGTGAAGAGCAGGATATCTATGCGCTTGAAAGCCATCGACGAGCCGTCAATGCGATTAAGAATGGTTATTTCAAGGACCAAATACTGCCAATAGAAGTCAAGCATCGTAAGAAGGTAATACGATTTGATACTGACGAACATCCGCGTGAGGATGCAGATATCGATGCATTTTCGGGATTGCATGCTGTTTTTCTGAAGGATGGTACAGTTACTGCAGGAAATGCATCTGGAATCAATGATTGTGCTGCCGCAGTTGTGTTAATGGAAAACAAGGCAGCACAAAAACATAATTTGCAGCCAATGGCCCGCCTTGTTTCCTATGGCCATGCTGGTGTCGATCCGCAATTAATGGGAATGGGTCCTGTTCCTTCAGTGCAGAGAGCGCTTAGTCGTGCGGGGTTGCAAATTGAGGACATTGATATCATTGAATCCAATGAAGCTTTTGCGGTCCAGGCTTGCGCAGTTGCCCGGGAATTACAGTTTGATCCATCAAAAACAAATCCCAATGGCGGTGCAGTTGCATTAGGTCATCCAATCGGAGCTACCGGTGTAATACTCACTATCAAAGCAATTTATGAACTCCATCGAATAGGTGGACGCTATGCGCTTGTTACGATGTGTATTGGCGGTGGCCAAGGTATCGCCGCCATATTCGAGCGTATGTAAGGGTTGATGGAAATTTTGATAGCTTTTGAAGCTATGGCGTAAAGAATAATTTAATTCCGATAGTTGATCAGATTCCTGGCAGATCGGTGATTAATGGGGGTTGTTATCCTTGTGCTGGTGTGTCATAAAAAGCGAATTAAGAAGCTTATATTTCTTAATTCAGTCTAGTGGTTGATGGCAGTGTTTGGAATCTCCCATTTCATGACACAGTAAACAGTGACCTGAGTTATGCACCAGTTGAAAATTATAGAGATGCTCGGGGTATTATTGTATGCAACTCATTGATCTGAAGTATTAAGGTAAGGTGGTGTCGTGAGGTTACTATTTCTTTTATTGTTAATGGTCCTGCCACAGTTCGGTTGGTCGGAAAATGAGCAACAGATCCTGCAGTTGGAAAAAGCATTGATGCGAGTACAGCAAGAGGCACAAGCAATCCATCAGCAATTCCTTATGATTCAGGAGTTACGCCGAAATGAAATTCTTGGTTCATCGGTTGCTGATTTGCCGAATGCTGCGACTCAAACTACTCCCATTCCAAAATATGAAGAGATGATGCGGCGGCAACAAGAAAGAAAAGACCGGGTTGAAATGTATACTGCCGAATTGGATCGTTTATATGCTAGATTCAGCGTATTGAATGCCGAAAGGCAAGCGTTGATGGAACAAATCAGCGCGCTTGAGCAGTTACCGCTTGAATAACTGTCATAAATAATTCGAATTAATAACAGAACTGCTCAAAAGGTCACAATTGAAAATTGTCGTATATCGGTAAAATCAAATCTGAATTCGGATGAGTGTTACATCAGAACACTTTTTTCATTCAATCTATTGTGAGTCTTGTCTTGTTGATCGAGATATCGATACCAACAGGGCACAGCTAAGTTTCTGGGCATATTTTGTTTTCATCCCATTAAATTATCCGAGTAATTAGTTAGGTAATGATGTAATCCTTGGTTAAGGGAGGGGAGCGATGTGCGGTGGGTTGGGAGACTGGAGGTTCGTGGGCTAATGAAAAGATAATTACAATAGTGGAAAAGAGAGAGGGTAAAAAAATGATGTCTCGAGAAGGTATTTTGGAGATTGGATTTTTCACAATACCATTTTATAAACAGGGGAATATTGCTATAAAAATCATGATTTTCCCTTGTTTGAGGATTTGCGGCGTGCTAAAATTTCTATTCGATTTAGCAGTATTGGAATGTTATCTTTAACTGGGAATTATAAGTTTTAGATAATAAAAATTTTCGGCCAATGAAAACATAATGTCGCCGATCGTAGTATGGTTATTTTTTTACAAAATGAGATTCTGGCCTGTAACTTTTGTCCGCAGATCGGAGGATAAAAAAACCGGATTTTGTGTGGCAGAGTGTTATATCTGGGATCAAGAATTAGCAATAATCATGTGGGGGAAAATATGAGAAATAAATCAGTAGCAACCCTGGCGGGAATGTCCGTTCTTGCTTTATATTCAAGCATGGCGGTAGGGTCTAAATACAACTTTCCCGAACCGCAGAGTGTGATAGCTCAGGATATTTATGATCAGCATATCGTGCTTTTGTGGATTTGTTTAGCTATATTTATAGGGGTATTTGGTGTGATGTTTTATTCGGTATTGAAACATCGCAAGTCACTCGGCTATAAAGCTGCCAATTTTCATCACAGTACTACTGTTGAAGTAATATGGACTGTGATTCCGTGTTTGATACTTGTCGCTATGGCATGGCCTGCAACAAAAACCATTATTGCTATGAAAGATACATCCAGTCCGGATATGACAATTAAGGCGACAGGGTATCAGTGGATGTGGGGCTATGATTATTTACAGGGAGAGGGTGAGGGTATTAGCTTCTTCAGTAAATTGTCTACACCTAGAGCGCAGCTGCAAAACAGAGAACCCAAGGGTGAAAATTATTTGTTGGAAGTAGATAATAATCTGGTCGTTCCAGTCGGTAAAAAAGTGCGCATTATATTGACAGCTAATGATGTGATACATGCCTGGTGGGTTCCGGCGCTGGGTATTAAACAGGATGCGATTCCCGGATTCATTCGCGATACTTGGTTTACAGCGGACAATCCTGGTATTTATCGCGGACAATGTGCTGAGTTATGTGGTAAAGATCATGGATATATGCCAATTGTGGTAGAGGTTCTGGATGAAGCGGCTTATGCTAAGTGGGCTGCTGAGAAGTTAGTTGGAACATCTAGTGCGGTCAATTTGGCAGCTGTTTCCACTGAAATGGCAGCTAGTGGCGCCGATGAGGCGGTCGAGGCTGCAGAAGAGAATTCAGATAACAATTAGGAGGATATTACTTATGGCAGCAATACATGGCGATGTGCATGGCCACGGTCACGATGATCATCATCCAACAGGTATAATGCGTTGGATAACGACTACCAATCACAAAGACATTGGATCAATGTATTTGTGGTTCAGTTTGGCAATGTTCTTTACGGGTGGTTTTCTGGCTCTGGGTATTAGAGCTGAATTGTTTCAACCGGGCATTCAGATTTTAGAACCGGAGTTATTTAATTCATTCACAACTTTGCATGGCTTAATTATGGTTTTTGGCGCCATTATGCCTGCATTTGTGGGATTTGCTAACTGGCAAGTACCGTTGATGATTGGTGCACCGGATATGGCGTTTGCCCGGATGAATAACTGGAGTTTCTGGTTATTACCGGTAGCGGCATCACTGCTGGTTTCTTCTTTCTTTGTTCCTGGCGGTGCCGCTGCGGGCGGATGGACTTTCTATCCACCATTGTCAACCCAAGGTGGGTTGGGCGTGGATATGATGATCTTTGCAGTGCATATACTGGGAGCATCATCAATTATGGGTGCAATTAACATTATTACTACCATATTGAACATGCGCGCTCCTGGCATGAAGTTGATGGATATGCCATTATTTGTCTGGACATGGTTGATAACCGCATATCTGCTCGTACTGGTAATGCCTGTTCTGGCAGGAACAGTAACTATGCTGTTAACAGATCGCCATTTTGGCACAAGTTTCTTCAATGCGGCGGGCGGTGGTGATCCTGTATTATTCCAGCATATTTTCTGGTTTTTTGGGCATCCAGAAGTCTATATCATGATTCTGCCTGCATTTGGAATTGTGTCTGAGATCATTCCTACATTTGCACGTAAACCTTTATTTGGTTATTCATCAATGGTTTATGCGACAGCATCAATTGCGATTCTGTCTTGTGTGGTTTGGGCGCATCATATGTTTACCGCGGGTATGCCTACTGTAGGACAATTGTTCTTTATGTATTCAACAATGTTAATCGCGGTACCGACAGGTGTAAAAGTCTTTAACTGGACCGCAACGATGTGGCGGGGATCGATGACTTTTGAAACGCCAATGCTTTTTGCGATCGGATTTATCTTTCTATTCGTTATCGGTGGTTTTAGTGGTGTAATCTGTGCGATTGTTCCAATTGACATTCAGGTACAGGATACTTATTACGTGATTGCACATTTTCATTATGTGTTGGTATCTGGGGCTTTGTTTTCTTTATTCGCAGGCGCCTACTATTGGTTACCAAAATGGACAGGCCATATGTACGATGAAACACTGGGTAAATGGCATTTCTGGTTATCCATGATTTTCTTTAACCTGACATTCTTCGTACAGCATTTCCTGGGATTGGCTGGTATGCCGCGCAGAATTCCTGATTATGCACTTCAATTTGCTGATTTTAATATGATTTCAAGTATTGGCGCGTTTGGTTTCGGAATGAGTCAATTATTGTTTGTTTATATTGTGATCAAGTGTGTGCGCAGTAAAGAAGCTGCTCCTGAGAAACCATGGGATGGTGCTACAACGCTGGAATGGACACATTTGCCGACGCCGGCACCATATCATAGCTTCGAGAAGCCACCGGTCTTTAAGCCTGTTTCTCATTAATTATCCGATGAGGATTGTATGTCAGATCAAACAGATTTGAGACGTAAGAAATTAAGAACAGCAATGTATCTATTGCTTACGGTGATTGTGCTTTATATAGGAGTTTTCTTTTTCAAGGAACTATAAAAAGAAAAATGCGGAGACGTGGAAAGTAGAGTTTGAAGTAAGATTTTTTTCGTTTCCGCTAAATGCAAGCCACGCAAATCTGTTAATCGCAGTTGTAGCAGAATATTTAATGGTTGGTAACTAAAATGGTACAGAGCAACAAAATTGAAAATAATCTAACAATGATGAAGAAGTTGTTAATCTTCTCAGTTGTAATGTTTGTATTTGGTTATGCAATGGTACCGTTTTATGAGAAGTTTTGTGAAGTTGCTGGCATTAATAATCTGCTGCAGCCCGATAAGCTGGTTAAGAAAATGGAGATTGATACTGATCGCTGGGTTACAGTGGAGCTCGATGCAAATACTAGAGGATTGCCCTGGGATTTCAAGCCACTGCAGCGCAGTATCAAGTTTCACCCTGGTGAACCAGTGGAAGTGATGTATGAGATTACAAATCATTCGGATCGTGAAATAACAGGACAGGCAATACCGAGCTATAGTCCACGTTTTCTGGATAAACATCTGCGTAAGTTTGAATGTTTCTGTTTTACACGACAGGTATTAAAACCAAAAGAAACGAAAGTAATGCCGGTTCAGTTTGTCATTGAACCAAGTCTGCCGGAATATTTGCATACGTTGACCATTTCATATACTTTTTTTGAGCTCCCCGTGGGTGCCAAGGCTGTTAGTGAAAAATAGGAATTTTGTCTTTTGTCATGGATGAGCACAATAAACCGAATGCTTCAATGTTGCAGGTTGCTAAAGCAGTACTGGCAGCATTCATAGGGATTCGAAAAAAAGATGATTTGGAAAACGATGCGGCGAATATTAAGCCATCGCAGGTGATTATTGGGGGTTTAATCGGTGGAGCGATTTTTGTAGTTACAATTCTGTTTGTAGTAAAAATAATTGTTAATTAAAAATTTAAAATTTATCAGTAGGAGGGAAGAATGAGTCAGGATACTGGTCACTATTATGTTCCAGCACCATCGACATATCCGATAACAGGATCAGCAGCATTATTGTTCTTAGGATTTGGGGCAGCATTAACAATGAATAAAATCGAACTCGGCTATGGTTTGCTAGCGATCGGTTTTGCTATTTTGTTTTATATGTGTTTTCGTTGGTTTGGTACAGTTGCAGCAGAAAGTGAGAGCGGTAAATATGGTTTGGATGTCGATAAATCATTTCGTTGGGGTATGACATGGTTTATTTTTTCAGAAGTTATGTTCTTCGCTGCATTTTTTGGTGCGCTCTATTATATGCGGGTATTGTCAATACCTTGGTTGGCCGGTGAAAGCGAAGTATTAGGTCAGGCGGCATGGGGTGCATATGAAGGTGGATGGCCGACTACAGGACCTAGTGACCATTATGAAGCGTTTACACCAATGGGCGCTTGGGGGTTACCGGCAATAAATACTGCAATTCTGCTAACATCGGGTGTAACTATAACCTATGCGCACTGGGCATTGAAAGAAAATCGTCGTGATGCATTGAATAAATGGATGTTAGCGACCATTCTTCTGGGTGTACTGTTTCTGAGCTGTCAGATTTATGAGTATGTTCATGCTTATAATGATTTGAATCTGAAACTGGATTCTGGTGCATACGGCTCGACATTCTTTATGCTGACTGGTTTTCATGGGTTCCATGTGACAGTAGGCACAATTATGTTGATCGTAATTTACTTCCGATGTGCTGCAGGTCATTTCACTCCAGATAGGCATTTTGGGTTTGAAGGTGTTGCCTGGTATTGGCACTTTGTCGACGTGGTTTGGTTAGGCCTCTTTATTTTTGTATATTTGCTGTAAAGCCAGAAGAAGCATGTAACAAGATTCCAGCTTTTACATTTAGAAGAGCTTAATGGTTGTTTGGAAGAATATAAGTAAGCGTAAATTGAATGTAAAAGTATGGAATCTTTTCTTTTAAGAAAATTAGGCTGTATCGCGTTTTAGAGTAAAAAACGAAGAACCTGACATTGACTTTATTTGGCTATCAATTCAGTCCGAAATTATGGACAACGATACTGACTTTATGTTTTGTTATAGTTTTTATAGAGTTAGGTAAATGGCAATTATCTCGTGCCGATGAAAGAAATTCGCGGCAAGAGAAGCTCGAGCAATTATCAAAGGAGCCTGTAGTAACCATTTCGGGGAATCTTGTGAAACTCGAAGATGTTCAGTATCGGCAGGTGACGGTCAAAGGACGTTATTTACCAGAATATACTGTTTATTTGGATAATAAAACGTATAAAGGCCATGCCGGATATCATGTCATCACTCCATTGCTGATTTCAAATAAAATTTTAGTGGCTGTCAATAGGGGATGGGTCTCAACAGGTAGCAATCGTTCCTTGCTTCCAGAAATAGAAACGGTTGTTGGTGAAATAATCATCCACGGAGTAGCAGCGTCTCCAGAATTGAAGACATTTGAACTTGCGGCGCAGGACGTATCTGGCCCGGTTTGGAGCAGTTTTAACCTTGAACGCTATCAACAGATGACGGGATATGATTTGCAACCATTTATGATTCTGCAAAAAGATAGTATGAATGATGGCTTAATAAGAGACTGGATTAAACCCGACTCTGGAGCGTCAAAGAATATCGGTTATGCCGTTCAATGGTTTTCACTGGCTATTACAACAATAGTTATATTTCTGATTTTAAATGTCAAAAGAAATAATCAAAAAAAGCAATAGACGCAAATTTATACTTATTTTAGTGCTATTGTTTTCGCCTGTAGTCATTTCATACACTCTTTTTTTTATGGACTATAGACCTGGAAGTATCAATTATGGTGATTTAGTTGAAATAAAAAAACTATCGGGTTCTGGTGTGACGCAAGACAGTAATATTATTCTCAGAATGAGAGATCTGCATGGTAAATGGGTAATGCTGACAGTTGACTCTGGAAACTGTGATGATGCCTGTCAGAAAAAACTCTATTACATGCGGCAAGTCAGAACAATGCAGAATAAGGAAATGAATCGGATAGAACGCTTATGGTTAATAGACGATAACGTTAAAGCCGATTCCGAGTTATTTAAAAATTATGAAGGGACTTTTTTTGTAAATGCGCTCGATAGTGAATTACTTGATCAGATTCCAACGCGAGAAATTCAAAGAAAGCATATATATCTCATTGATCCAATGGGGAATTTAATGATGCGCTTCCCGGAAAATCTTGAGCCAAGAAAAATGAGTGATGATATCAAGCGATTACTACAAGTATCTCAGATGGAACATTAAGAGCTTTAATAAAATTTATTTTTGTATTGAAAAAAATGACTGAGTTTGTGACTCACGAATAATGTAGGAGATGAATGAGAATGGCAACTTCCATAATGTGGCATGAAACCGCATCACGTATCCATCAGTTTTATCGTTTAACCAAACCTCGTGTAGTATCACTGATTGTTTTTACAGCGGTGATCGGCATGTTTTTATCGGTGCCGGGTGTCGTCCCGCTGGAAGCACTGTTTTTTGGCACAATCGGTATTGCGTTGGTGGCTGGAGCCGCCGCCGCACTGAATTGTCTGGTAGAGCAAAAAATGGACGCTGTTATGGCGAGAACAAAAGGGCGGCCTTTACCACAAGGTAAAGTCAGTGTGCCTGAAACATTGTTTTTTCTGGGCATCGTTGGCGGTCTGGGGTTGTTCATATTATATGAATGGGTAAATCCGCTAACGATGTGGCTGACGCTGGCTACATTTGTAGGCTATGCAATTATTTATACTATTATTCTAAAACCTTTGACACCGCAAAATATTGTAATTGGTGGTGCGTCGGGTGCCATGCCACCTGTTCTGGGGTGGACGGCTGTAACAGGAGAAATTACGGCAGATGCATTATTGTTGTTTTTGATTATTTTTGCGTGGACGCCTCCGCATTTCTGGGCTTTGGCGCTTTATCGGAAAAACGAATATGCATCCATTGGTATGCCAATGTTGCCAGTAACGCATGGAGATCAATTCACAAAATTACACGTTTTGCTGTATACGGTCATTCTCTGCATTATTACGATTTTCCCGTACCTTACTCAAATGAGCGGATTGATTTATGTAGTTAGTGCCGGTGTATTGAATGCAATATTTCTTTATTATGCCATTGAGATTTATCGTAACTACAGTGATCAGTTAGCACGAAAAGCATTCCGCTATTCAATTTTGTATCTTGCTTTACTGTTTGTTGCGCTATTGGTGGATCATTATTTCTACATTTAAAGCAGGAGCCATAAGCAATGGTTTTTGTGTGAGAGTTAGGTAAAACTATATCTGTGGATTTAGGGGGAGAGCAGTTGGGATTACTTTAACACATGTACTATGTACTGATGAAAATCCCAATACCCTCTATTTCCGTATTCAGTAAGGGGTGTTCTGTGGTGAAGAGTAAACGAACGAACACAAGCTAGCTGATTCCACAGACAGATACTATAGTGTGAATTAAGCGCTAGCACATTTTTCTTCAATCCAGGTAAAAACTCCAGCTTGTCTGATTTCTTTGGCGCCGGCCGTTGATAAGCTTTATCACCTACAGTTCATTGTCTCGGTTCAAAAGCAGATTCTTTTTCTGACCGGAAAGGGCGATTACAAGGCCTTCAATTCTCCCTGGGAGGCATTCATACATTTTGTTGAGCGTTGTGAAGGCGCCATAGAAGCTGAAAAATTCTTTCCTGAATTTTATGAAATCAGCGTTTTGTAAAAGTCTCGGTATCTTAAAGATGATTGAGGGTAAATCATGACTCAACAACCCGATTGGGTGAGTCCACTGACACTGGTGTGGTGTCAATATCTGCTCGACAGTTATGCATACTGGATGGGAAAAGAACTGGTTTCCCGCAATGGTACGCCATTCGATCAGGCGGAATGTCTGTTTAACAGTCCGTTTGTTGTGGCTTCGCATGCCTTGCAGGATGATCCGGTACTTAACTATGGGAACCGGATGGCGCTTGACTTGTGGGAGATGGATTGGCATCGATTTACCCGGACGCTTTCACGTCAGACAGCCGAGCCGGTGAACCGCGAGGAACGTGCCCGGATGTTGTCGCAAGCTGAGAAACAGGGATATATATCGGATTATCGCGGCGTCAGAATTTCGAGTACCGGCAAGCGGTTCCTGATCGAACAGGCAACAATCTGGACGATACAGAAACCGGATGGGACGCCACTGGGCCAAGGTGCAACATTTTCCCGGTGGAGATTGATTTGAGGCTGCCTCCCATTCTTTTGAATCGGCTTGAATTGCGATGATGAGAACATGATGAAACCTCCATTTTCCTACGTACATTTCGTTTTTCTTCTCTCCCTGCTGTTTTTTCTGCTGATACTGGTACAGTTTGAATTGCTGGCTTTTGCGTTTGAGAAACTGAATTTGCCGCCAGCACTGGGCATGTTGATATTGGTGCTATCTCTGTTTGGCAGCGCGGTCAATCTACCGGTTTTCCGTATCAGATCGGAACAACCGCCGCAACAGATGCCGGTGTATCAGCGCTGGGGTATTTTCAGAATACCGCAGCAGCCGTTTTCGAATGAAACACTGGTGTCGGTCAATCTCGGTGGCTGCCTGATACCACTTGCGGTTTCGGTTTACCTGTTTGCCAACAGCGATTTGCCGGTTGCTGTGACATTGCTTGGTATCGCCATCATCAGTCTGATCAGCTATTACTTCAGCCGCCCTATACCCGGGCTTGGCATCGGCATGCCGATTCTGATTGCGCCAGTGAGTGCGGCGCTGGTCGGGCTGTTTCTCAGTCCTGAGTTCAGCGCGCCATTGGCTTATATCAGCGGAACGATCGGCGTATTAGTCGGTGCCGATCTGCTGCATTTGAAAGCCATTCCTGGCCTGGGTGCACCGCAGGCGTCGATCGGTGGGGCAGGGACATTTGATGGTATTTTTATCACCGGTATCGTTGCGGCATTGCTGGCTTAATCGTAGGGGTCGGTTTTTTGTAGTCTGTAAAGAAATGGCAGTATACTGGCATCATGCTGAGCCAATGTCCAGAATCAAAAAGCGGAAATAACGCTGGCGCTGATTTTATGGCCGACCATCTGCTGCACCGGTTGTACCGTTTGCAGCAGGCGCATCGCCATATTTCGCCGCGATTGATGGCGGAAGTTGCCCGGGAATCGGGACTGCCGGTCAGTCAGGTTGCCGCAGTCGTCAGTTTCTATTCCTTTTTCTATCAGCAACCGGTGGGCTGCTATCATGTACTTTTCAGCAATTGTACCAGTTGCGGTTACCAGGCCGGTGGCGTCAATTTGCTCGCATTGCTGTGTCAGCAGTTGAGCATTACGCCAGGACAGACGCGTGTGGATGGTATGGTCAGTGTGGATGAAACATCCTGTATCGGCATGTGCGATCATGGCCCTTCGATGCTGGTCAATGGCATGCCGGTTGTCAATCTCGATGAAGACAGCATCAGGCAGTTGTGCGGTCTGATTGCAGCACAGCAATCGCTGGATGACTGGCCAGCGGCATGGTTCCGGATCAACAATCATATCCGTAAACCCGGATTGTTATTGCAGGAACCGCCGCTATCCGGCGGTGCTCTGAAAAAAGCGCTGGCAGGGGATGCGCGTTTGATGTTGGAAACTATTGTGCAATCCGGTTTACGCGGACGCGGCGGGGCGGGCTTTGCTACCGGAAAAAAATGGCTGTTGTGCCGGGAAGCTGAAGGCGATACCCATTACGTAGTCTGTAACGCCGACGAAGGTGAACCGGGAACGTTCAAGGATCGCGTATTGTTGCAATGCCATGCCGACACGCTATTCGAAGGCATGACACTGTGCGCCTATGGCATTGGCGCGCAAAAAGGTTTTCTCTACCTGCGCGGTGAATACCGCTATCTGCTCGGACATTTACAGGCAACGCTGGCGCAACGCTATCACTCGGGATTATTAGGCGCATCGATTCTCGGACAGGCCGGATTCAGTTTTGATATTGAAATCGTCGTCGGTGCGGGCGCCTATATCTGCGGTGAAGAATCGGCGCTTATCGAATCGCTCGAAGGCAAACCCGGCATACCCCGTATCCGTCCGCCTTTTCCGGTGACGCAAGGTTATCTTGGCCGACCGACCGTGGTCAACAATGTCGAGACCTTCATCGCTGCGGCATATATCGTGAAGCACGGCAGCGAAGGATTCAGGGCCGTGGGTACGGAAAACTCTGCAGGCAGTAAGATACTCAGTGTCAGCGGTGATTGCCGGATGCCGGGTATTTATGAGTATTCTTATGGTGTCAGCATTCAGCAGGTGCTTGACGATAGTGGTGCAACGCATGTCCAGGCTGTACAGATTGGCGGGCCTGCCGGATCGCTGGTCGCGAAAAAGGATTTTAACCGGCGTATCGGGTTCGAGGATGTATCGACCGGCGGCTCATTTCTGATTTTTGACGGGAGCCGCGATCTGCTATTGATCAACCGGAATTTCGCGCGTTTTTTTGCGCACGAGAGTTGCGGTTTTTGTACACCCTGCCGTGTCGGTACGCGCCTGCTGGAAAACAGTGTCCGGAAAATCGCCGATGGCCGAGCAACGCGGCGGGACATCAATGAAATCAGGCAACTGAGTCAGTTGGTCAGGCAATATTCGCATTGCGGGCTGGGCCATACCGCGGCCAATCACATTCTGGATAGTCTGCAGCATTTTCCGGATGTATTTGCAGAAAAAATGCAACAGGAAATGTTTACCTCTGCATTCGATCTGGACGCGGCATTGGAAACGGCTCGGCAACTGACGCAGTGAATCGGCCCGGGATTGCCGGAGACTCTATTTCTTGAGAGGATAGAGTAATGAAAAAACAAATGAGATATTCACCGGAAGTACGGGAACGAGCTGTCCGGCTATTGGGAGAACAGCAAGGCGAGTATGCGTCGCAGTGGGCAGCACTGGAATCGATAGCATCCAAGATCGGTTGTAGTGCTGAGACGCTGCGTAAATGGGTACGACAATCAGAAACTGATCAAGGTATTCGAGGAGGCATGTCAACCACGGAACGAGAGAGACTCAAACAACTGGAGCGCGAGAATCGTGAGTTAAAGCGGGCAAATGAGATATTGCGCAAGGCGTCTGCTTATTTTGCCCAGGCGGAGCTCGACCGCCGACCGAAATGACAATGGTATTTGTCGATCAACACAAGGAACAGTATGGGGTCGAGCCGATCTGCAAGCAAATTCAGATTGCCCCGTCGAGTTACTACGAACACAAGGCTCGTGAACGAGATCCTAATCGACTACCCGATCGCATCAAACGAGACAAAGCGCTTGAAGGAGAGATACAGCGAGTATGGGACAGCAACTTTAAAGTCTACGGCGCCAACAAAGTCTGGCGACAACTGTTACGTGAAGGCATTCGCGTTGCGCGTTGTACAGTCGAGCGGCTGATGAAGAAGCTTGGAATACAAGGCGTCAGACGCGGTAAAAAGCGCTGGACAACGATTGCAGATGAATTGCTTGACCGGCCAACAGATAAAGTTAATCGGCAATTTGTAGCAATGCGCCCGAATCAGCTGTGGGTGGCAGACATTACGTTTGTTGCAACTTGGACGGGATTTGTTTATGTGGCTTTTATTACCGATGTTTTTGCTCGATTTATTGTTGGTTGGCGAGTCAGTCGATCATTGCATACGGATCTGGTGCTCGATGCATTGGAGCAGGCGTTATGGGCACGACGGGAAACCGGCGGGTTGATTCACCACAGTGATAGAGGCAATCAATATCTGTCGATTCGCTATACAGAACGTCTGGTAGAAGCCAATATTGATGCTTCTGTTGGTAGTGTCGGCGATTCTTATGACAATGCAATGGCTGAAACGATTAACGGATTATACAAGACAGAAGTTATTCGACATCGCGGTCCATGGCGCAATAGTGATGAAGTCGAATTTGCCACCCTCGAATGGGTTGACTGGTTCAACAATCGCCGATTACTGGAACCGATTGGAAATATTCCGCCGGCTGAATTTGAAATGGCATATTATCGCCAACTGGAAGAGTCAGCTGATGCTGCTTGACTCAAACTAAAAAGTCTCCGGAAAAATCAGGCCGATTCACAGCGTGACGATGCGGATGCTCATCTGGAATAGGGGTGTTCAATGACGGAAATACGGGAAACGATCTTTATCGATGGCAAAGCCATCGGTTTTATGGCGGGCCAGACGATCATGGATGCGGCATTATCCGCACGGGTTTATATTCCGCACCTTTGCCACTATCCGGGGCTGGCGCCCTCGGGTAATTGCCGGTTATGTGTGGTCGAAGCGGATAGCAGAACGGTTGCCGCCTGTACAACCCAGGCACGCGATGGGCAGCAGATCAGCAATAATACCGCCGAATTGAACGCGGCGCGTAAGGCGATCACGCAGATGCTGTTTATTGAAGGTAACCACATCTGTCCGTCGTGTGAAAAATCCGGCAACTGCAAGCTGCAGGCGATGGGTTATTATCTGGGTATGCTGGAAGAACATTTCCCGCAGTTTAATCCGCACCGGGAACTGGACGCATCGCACCCGGCTGTTTTTCTGGATCGAGGCCGTTGCATCCTGTGCGGTCTGTGCGTACGAGCCAGCCGTGAGGTGGATAAAAAGGATGTGTTTGCCATCGCTGGCCGTGGCGCCGATGCGCACCTGATTGTCAATACCGGCAGTGGCAAACTCGGCGACAGTCATCTGGATGTTCACGATCTGGCGGCCAATATCTGTCCGGTCGGTGCGATTATGTTCAAGGAGCGCGGTTACGTGACACCTATCGGCGAACGTATCTACGACCGGCAAATCATCAGCGATGTGGCATTTGATGAGCATGTACCGGAACAAAAAGGCGATGAAAGACGATGACAGGCCGGAAGATCAAAATCGCGACCACTTCTCTGGCGGGATGTTTTGGCTGCCATATGTCGTTTCTGGATATCGATGAGCAATTGATACAACTGAATGAACGGATTGAATTTAACCGTTCTCCGCTGACCGACATCAAGCATTGCGGGCCGAGCGATATCGGTCTGATCGAAGGCGGCGTGTGCAATGCGGATAATGTGCGTGTACTGCGCGAATTTCGCGAGAACTGCAGAATCCTGATTGCCGTCGGCGCCTGCGCCATTACCGGCGGCGTGCCGGCGATGCGTAACTATTTCGATTTGCGCGAATGCCTCGAGGAAGTCTATCTCCACGGCACGGGCGTGACAAATCCGCAGATTCCCGACGATGCCGAATTGCCGCTGCTGCTCGATAAGGTCTATCCGGTTCAGGCGGTCGTGCCGGTGGATTATTTTCTGCCCGGCTGCCCGCCGCCCGCTGACGCGTTTCTGGCCATTCTGCTGCCATTGCTGAATGGGGAAACACCGCAGATGGCGGATCGCAAACTCTATTACGATTGAGGATCATCATATGACACCCGGTAAATCCCCGGAACCCGGCACACGGCGCGTTGTGATCGATCCGGTCACGCGGGTCGAGGGGCATGGCAAAATCACTTTGCTGCTGGATCAAGACAATTATGTTCAGGAAGCGCGCCTGCACATCGTCGAGTTCCGCGGCTTTGAGAAATTCATCCAGGGCCGTCCCTACTGGGATGTGCCGTTTTTTGTCCAGCGCTTGTGCGGCATCTGTCCGGTCAGTCATCAATTGGCTGCGGCAAAGGCGGTCGATCAGATCGCCGGTGTTGATCAACTGACACCGGCAGCGGAAAAACTGCGCCGTTTACTGCATTTTGGCCAGGTGCTGCAATCGCATGCACTGCATTTTTTTCATTTGACTGCGCCGGATTTTTTGTTTGGCTTTGGCAGCGACCCGATGCAGCGCAATATCGCGGGCGTGCTGGAGAAACATCCGGAGATCGCCATGCAGGGCATCAAACTGCGCAAATTCGGCCAGCAGATTATTGAAGCGATTACCGGCAAGCGGGTGCATGGTACGGGCACGATTCCGGGCGGCATGAACAAGCCGCTGGCACAGGACAGGCGCGATGCATTGCTTGCCGGAATAACCGATATTCTGCAATGGTCTGAGCAGGCAGTGCGCCTGAACGCGCAGATCCATACCACGCATGCGGAACATGCCGGTTTTGCCACGATGCCGACGAATTATCTCAGCATGACGGGCGGAAACGGGGAGCTGGAACTGTACCATGGCGGATTGCGCGCACGTTATCCGGATGGCGCGATCATTTTCGACCAATTCGATTATTGCGGTTACCAGCAGATTCTACGTGAGGAAGTACGGCCGTGGAGCTACATGAAATTTCCGTATCTGCTGCAACTCGGTCAAACGCAGGGCTGGTACCGCGTAGGGCCGCTGGCGCGCGTCAACAATTGCGACCGCATCGCCACGCCGCGTGCGGAGGCGGCGCGTAGGCATTTCAAGGTCATGGGGCAAGGCGGTCCGGTGCACGCTACGCTGGGCTATCACTGGGCGCGCATGATTGAAGCGCTGCATTGCGCGGAATCGATCGAAATCCTGCTGCACGATCCCGATATTACCGGCACGGACTTGATCGTCGGAAAAGGCGCCAGGCGGCATGAAGGCATCGGTGTGATCGAAGCGCCGCGTGGGACATTGTTTCATCACTACCAGGTCAATGATGAGGGCATTGTCACCCGGGCCAACCTGATTGTTTCAACCACCAGCAACAATCAGGCGATGAACGAGTCGGTCCGTATTGTGGCCAACCGCTATCTGGATGGACGGGAAATTACCGAAGGCTTACTGAATCATCTGGAAGTGGCCGTGCGCGCTTACGATCCCTGCCTGTCGTGCGCAACGCATGCGCTGGGCAAAATGCCGCTGCAGGTCGAACTGATCGATGCGCAAGGTACGCTGGTTCACCGGCTGATCAAGAACAGTGACGGGCAGTTTGGTTGCTGAGTGGAATGGATTGGGTTCAACAATCCCGACGACTGAAGTCGATAAAAAAACCCACCGAAGTGGGTTTTTTATAGATAAGGCTTGGATGTTTTTTTATTGCGCAGTTCAGTATATCCGCTTAGCTTTTCGCTCTGTCTGATGCTACAGAAGCAGGGCGTACAGGGTGTTGCTCAGCAGCCATTTTTTGATGATATTCAACTTTCTTCAGATTGTCTGCAATGGCCATTTCATATTGATGGATTTTAAATTCCACATGTTTTTTGATATTTTGGCCGTTTCTACCCAGGAAACTGGATCTTGGTTTGTGACTGAGAGCATCGATTTGCTCATCAATTTTAACTTTCAATTCATCAGCCTGGTTTTTGTAATATTGTGCCAAAGTAAAATGATCGGCATTGTTCTGTCTATCAAACGCTGTATCTTGATCTGCTGCAAAAGAGCTCACCGGTACAGCAATTAAAAAAGTAAGTAAGGAAATAATTGTAAACGTTTGAGCTATTCCTGTTTTCATGGCGATACTCCTTAAATCTGATTCATCTTGGTAATCAGTTTAAACAAGTCAATGCATGATGAATATTGGGGTAACCATTAATCTTGTCTAAGTGAAACCATTAGATACACATAAATCGGAAAAGAGAATACAGCGACGGAGCTGTCCGATGGTTGTTCTAACGATCATGGTTGATTTCGTTGAGTTGCAGCCGGAAAGAGTTCTGATTTGCGTATTTATCCCCACAAGTTTGCAATCACCGGATCGAGAATTGCCGCATAGCCGTCAGACAGAGCCGTCTGTCCGATATCCGGCACGGTAAAGCCGGACATTACACTGACCAGATTCTCAACCTGATCATTCTGTAGCATCAAGCCGTCGGAAGTTCTGAACCGTTCAATGCGGTAAGCGGATCCAAGGTACCAATTGTTAATCACCAGCTTGTCATGGGTGCCGATAATGCTGACTTCAAGATTGTCACCGGCCTGTTGGAACCATATCTGGCTGGCGCTGATTCCCGGCAGGAATCGAACAGTATCGGTATTACCCGTAGTTACATCGTTTTCAATCACAGTATCCACGCCGTAATCCCGTCCCAGAATATAAACATCATTACCCGTTCCGCCGATCAGCGTATCGTCGCCACCCCGGCCATTAAGCCGATCATTGCCCGCTTCGCCTGTCAGTATATTACTGACATTGTTGCCAACCAGATTATTGCCGAGCGCATTACCGGTTCCATTGATCACGGCGCCATCGATCAGGACCAAGTCTTCGATATTTGAATCCAACGTGTAACTGATACTCGAGCGTACTTTGTCAACACCTTCATCGGCAAATTCAATTACGGTATCGCCGATGTTGTCGATCACATAAATATCGTCACCGATACCGCCGATCAGCGTGTCCGCGCCTTCCCGACCATTAAGCCGATCATTGCCCGCCCCCCCTGTCAGTATGTTACTGACATCGTTGCCAACCAGGTTATTGTCGAGTTCATTGCCGGTTCCGTCGATCACGGTACCATCGATCAAGATCAACTCTTCGACATTCGAGCTCAGCGTGTAGCTGACGCTCGACCGCACTCTGTCGACGCCCTGATCAGCGAATTCGATCACGACATCTCCAATATTGTCCACGATATAAATATCGTCGCCGCTACCGCCGATCAATGTGTCAGCACCTTCCTGGCCGTTAAGCCGGTCATTGCCTGCATCGCCTGTCAGCGTATTGTTGGCGGAATTGCCGATCAGATGATTGTCCAATGCATTGCCAGCGCCATCTGTAGCATTCGTACCGGTGAGATTCAAATTCTCGATATGGGGGCCCAGAATATAGGAAATGGAAGATCGAACGGTGTCTATACCCTCATCGAAGTTTTCAATCACAACATCCAATGCGCTATTGACTACATAAATATCGTCTCCCGTACCTCCTGTCATCGTATCGTTACCCGCGCCACCATTCAGACGATCATTGCCGGCATGGCCATTCAAGATATCGTTACCCCCCAGGCCGTTAATGATATCGTCACCCATACCGCCATCCAGCACATCGGCGCCCGATGTGCCTTCGAGTGTCATTCCCTGGCTACTTACATGAATGTCAAAAATGTCCGATGTTGTCAGATTACCGGTATCCGTCGCCGTTAAAAGCACGCTGAATATCCCCGGCGCATCCGGCGTGCCACTGAATACCAGTGCCTGCGCATCAAAACTGAGCCATGCGGGCAGAGGATCGCCATTCGCCAGTGTCGCGCTGTAAGTCAGCATATCGCCTGCATCCGAGTCAACAAAGGCATTCGCATCCACGGTATAACTGAAGGTACTCCCTTGCGTTGCTTCCTGATCCAAAAGCGCGGCGGCTAACGCTGGTGCATGGTTGTTATCGGGTACGTCGCTGCTCTCCAGCAGCATCAGAATTGTTGGCAAATCCCAAGTGATATAGCCTTCATCGAACCTGATCTGCTCGACGGCATACGGCGTTGTACCGCCGTTTTCCAGATAATTCAGGATAGTCAGCGTATCGGTCGTCCCGATAATCGTGAGCACCAAATTGTTGCCAGAACGGCCAACATGAACATCATCCACAGTCACGCCATACTCAACGACCACCGTATCGATCTTTCCATGGGTTGTATCGTAGTTATCAATCGTATCCTGCCCCGCGCCTCTGTTAAACCGATAGGTATCATTCCCCGCACCACCGATCAGGGTGTCATTACCATCCCCGCCCATAAAGGTATCATCGCCACTGCCGCCCATCAGGATGTCATCTCCAATTCCGCCATCCAGAAAATCATCGCCATCGCCGCCATCCAGCGTGTCGTTTCCGCTTCCACCCTCAACGGTATCATTACCGTTGCCACCCATCAGGGTGTCGTCTCCCGTCCCGCCATTCAGAAAATCATCGCCATCGCCACCATCCAGCGTGTCGTTTCCGCCATTACCATAAATCACATCATGGCTGCTCTGGCCAACGATGATATCATCCAGATCCTGCGGATCAAGATTAGGCACTGAACCAGCCAGTGCAATGAGTTCAGCCATCGTCAGGATGGAACCATTGCCAAACTGGATACGTTCCAGCCCCATGCCCGGTAAATCAGTCGAATTCGGCAGGACAATTTCAACGCCGCCGTCTGTCCAGTGCATCGTAAGCGTTGCGTGCATGGTTCGGTTATACACCGCATCTGCTTCTTCTCCCGACCAGCGTTCGCGGATACCTTCGGCCATACGCTGTCCCCATGTGAAGGCGACATTTTCCGGGTTAATGCCCACCAGGATGAGCGTATCCTGCGCAATTGGCCGCGGATCAAGTTGTCCGTCCCGGTACAGAGAAGATGCAATGTCATCATTATTGGATACGCGAATTTCCCACAACTGCGTACCTGTGTCCCAAATCGTGTCGAAACCCGATTCGCCGGCCAGCATAATATAAGTATCCTGACTGAATCGGCCATCCAGAATATCATCCCCATCACCGCCGACCAGCGTGTCTCTGGCGTGATTGCCATAAAGCGTATCGTTGCCCGTATTGCCATAGACAAATCCACCGATATTCGCGGCATTATCCGCAAAATAGTACATTTCATTACCTACACTGACCCGCCCCGAGGCATGCAGAATATCATCTCCGCCACCGCCGTCGATCAGCGAAATCTCGCTGTACCAGCTGATATCGCTGCTGTATTGATAAGCGTTGCCGTTCTTGAAGCCTTTGATGACATTATCGCTGTCGCCACCCTGAATATTCTCAACTTGAGTATTGGTTATCCTGGTAGTTTGATAGTGATTCAGAGTACTTATCCTGGGCGGTATCGACACATTCACCATAAAACCAATCAGCTCACCGTTGTTATCCAATACAGCTTCCCAGTTCTCAATATCTTGACCAGGCCCAGGGGGAATGAGAAACAACAAATCCAACGAATAAAAATACTGACCCTCTATCGCATCTATTACCTGCGTATCACTATAAATATTAACAGTTGTGATGGACGAATCGCGGCTATTAGATTGGCGCTGTATATTGGCTGCGTCAGAGATATTTTCTACCTCGATGAAATGTTGCGTTGAAATTTTCGTTTCAAATGCGGTTACCGTCCGAGCATGAAATGTTGTCTCATCCACCCGCTCGTATTGTCCGTGGTGTATGTCTTCCGTATTCTGCAACAGATCGCTTGCCCACTGTGCACGTGCGGCATCCAGAAAATCAGTTTTTAGTTGTTCGATATCAATAGCAGGTTGTGGCAAGATCAGCCAGTCGGCAACAGCAATTGTTGCGTTAGTTTCATCAGAGATCGTCCAATTATGGGACGACACATAATAGTCTTTCAGCGTCAGCATCGCACTGCCGCCGCGCAGCACCAGAATCAGATCGTCACCTGCCTGCTGGTGGCGCAAATCGGCCAGTACCGTACCATCCGTCAGTTTGACAAAGCTCGACCCTGTACCGGATTCCATCGCCACATCGTTGCCCAGCGAACTCCAGCCGAAAAGATAGGTATCAACGCCATCACCGCCGATCAGTGTATCGTTGCCACCCGCTCCGTCCAGGCTGTCATTACCTGAATAGCCTTCAATATGGTCATCAGCAATCGTACCGATGAGCACATCATCACCATCCGTTCCACCATAGACGTCACTTGCCAGTGCACTCATTTCACTGGCGCTGATTAAGGTATCATCAGTCAGACGCAGTGCTGCTATATTGGCATTCTGAGTAAACCAGTCTTCAAACAGGATGCTATCCTGAGTACCCGCAATACGCATGAGCAAACTGCCATCGGCCAACTGAAAAAATTGCAGGTCGCTTGCAGCAATGCCTTCACCCAGATGGACTTCATCATCCGTTGCTTCATCAGTATCCGCCGCAGTAATGGTGTCCGCACCATCACCCAGGTTGAATATATAGATATCAGCACCGCTACCCCCTGAATCGGCCCGGGATTGCCGGAGACTCTATTTCTTGAGAGGATAGAGTAATGAAAAAACAAATGAGATATTCACCGGAAGTACGGGAACGAGCTGTCCGGCTATTGGGAGAACAGCAAGGCGAGTATGCGTCGCAGTGGGCAGCACTGGAATCGATAGCATCCAAGATCGGTTGTAGTGCTGAGACGCTGCGTAAATGGGTACGACAATCAGAAACTGATCAAGGTATTCGAGGAGGCATGTCAACCACGGAACGAGAGAGACTCAAACAACTGGAGCGCGAGAATCGTGAGTTAAAGCGGGCAAATGAGATATTGCGCAAGGCGTCTGCTTATTTTGCCCAGGCGGAGCTCGACCGCCGACCGAAATGACAATGGTATTTGTCGATCAACACAAGGAACAGTATGGGGTCGAGCCGATCTGCAAGCAAATTCAGATTGCCCCGTCGAGTTACTACGAACACAAGGCTCGTGAACGAGATCCTAATCGACTACCCGATCGCATCAAACGAGACAAAGCGCTTGAAGGAGAGATACAGCGAGTATGGGACAGCAACTTTAAAGTCTACGGCGCCAACAAAGTCTGGCGACAACTGTTACGTGAAGGCATTCGCGTTGCGCGTTGTACAGTCGAGCGGCTGATGAAGAAGCTTGGAATACAAGGCGTCAGACGCGGTAAAAAGCGCTGGACAACGATTGCAGATGAATTGCTTGACCGGCCAACAGATAAAGTTAATCGGCAATTTGTAGCAATGCGCCCGAATCAGCTGTGGGTGGCAGACATTACGTTTGTTGCAACTTGGACGGGATTTGTTTATGTGGCTTTTATTACCGATGTTTTTGCTCGATTTATTGTTGGTTGGCGAGTCAGTCGATCATTGCATACGGATCTGGTGCTCGATGCATTGGAGCAGGCGTTATGGGCACGACGGGAAACCGGCGGGTTGATTCACCACAGTGATAGAGGCAATCAATATCTGTCGATTCGCTATACAGAACGTCTGGTAGAAGCCAATATTGATGCTTCTGTTGGTAGTGTCGGCGATTCTTATGACAATGCAATGGCTGAAACGATTAACGGATTATACAAGACAGAAGTTATTCGACATCGCGGTCCATGGCGCAATAGTGATGAAGTCGAATTTGCCACCCTCGAATGGGTTGACTGGTTCAACAATCGCCGATTACTGGAACCGATTGGAAATATTCCGCCGGCTGAATTTGAAATGGCATATTATCGCCAACTGGAAGAGTCAGCTGATGCTGCTTGACTCAAACTAAAAAGTCTCCGGAAAAATCAGGCCGATTCACCCCGTGTGTTGATCAGCACCCAGGCCACCCTGCAGTGTATCGTCCCCTTCACCACCCTGCAAAGTATCGTTACCTGAGCCACCCACGAGCAAATCATCACCGGCATTACCCAGAAGATAATCATTACCACCATAGCCTTTGATACTGTCGTTGTTAAAACTTCCCTGAATAAAATCTGCAGCAACAGCACCATAGGCCCGAGTAATTGCTCCACGAGAACTGGTTAGTACCGATCCCAAATCAAGACGTACTGAAGTGAGCAGATTCTCGCTTACCCAGGATTCCAGGTCGATTGCATTCCCATCGGCGAACTGGATATTGGCATCCATGCCGTATAGGGCACCTTTTAAATCGAGTGTTGTATCATTGTCGAGAGCAATACTAAGGGTGGGAATCCCTTCATTCGACCATGTTGCTTTAGATGAAGAAGCATTTATAGATACCCCACCAGCGTCAGCGTATATAATGGTGCTGCGTCCTTCCAGATCAATAACCTCATCATCTGCGCTTACATTGACATAAGTGTCGTTACCCGCGCCGCCATCCAGTATGTCCGCACCCGCGCCACCATCGAGTACATCATCACCGGCTCCGCCCCAAAGTTCATCAATACCATCACCGCCGATTAGATTATCGTTACCATCATGACCGTACAATACGTCATTTCCTGGTCCGCCATCCAGAGTATCTGAGCCGCCGTTCCCTCCTAACCGGTCATTTCCAGCGCCACCATTTAAATAATCATCACCATGAAAAGATATATCTAAGTTTAGAGAGTCTCCATATAAGCTATCGTCTCCTTCTTGACCCAGAATCGTATCATTGCCTGCCAGGCCAAATACTACATCATTGTCTGCACCCGCATCGACAAAATCATTGCCGCCCTGCGCAAATATCCAGTCATTTCCAGCACCGCCATATATGACATCGTCATCACCGACTCCAGGCGCAAATGTGGCGTCTGTCGTAGGAAAATTGTATTCATATGAATAGATAGTAACATTGTTCTCAGTTGTAACTGTCCGGTTTACCGCCCAGTTATGATCGGCAGTATTCATCCGGGAATCACCCTCGATAGTATCGTCTCCACCAAGCCCCATCAGAATGTCCTTGCCCAGACCGCCCATCAGGATGTCTTCGTTCGCATCGCCAACAAGGGTATCGTCACCCGTACCGCCGTTGAGCAGGTCGCCGCGCTGTCCACCGGACACCTGCGATTCACCCAATGTATACGCTTCATCGAGCGTGTATTCGCTCTCAGCGTAGAGCCGGTCGTCGTTTTCGCCTCCCGTAACAATGTCGCTCCCCGCTTCCCCCAGCACGATGTCATTACCCGCACCGCCATCGAGTGTATCCTCGCCAGTGCCACCCTCTATCCGATCTGCACCGTCTTTACCAGAAACATCATCGTTACCGCCAAAACTGCGGATAAGATCGTTGCCGCCGCCACCAAACAACCGATCTTCCCGGTCAGGTGCTGCTTCCGTACCCACAATCACATTACCCAGTTCATCAAACCCGATCTGCACACCATCGGCATTTGTATTCACATCATCCGGCTGCAAATCACCCAGAATAGTGCGGTCATAGACCGGTGTATCGGGTGATGTATTTTCTCCCAGCGTGATGCCAAGCTGACCATCCTGCCAGGCTTTGATCAACACACCGCTGCCATCGGCCGATTTAATGAGCAGGTCATTTGAACCGTTGTTTTGAGGTAGCAACAGGTATTCCAGGCTATTCTGCCGATCTATCCAGCTATTGCCGATTTTGATCCAGTCTTTGTCAGCAGCAACGCTATCTCTGCCCTGAACGGTAACACTGCCCAACTGAATTGCGCCAAGGCCATCGGTATCCAATACGGTATCAATACCGTCGCCTTGATTGACGATATAAGTGTCCGTTCCCCTGCCGCCTTCGAGATAATCGTTGCCTTCCAATCCCTGCAGCGTATCGTTTCCGCCGCCACCATACAGACGGTCTTTTAATGCCGACCCTGCCGGGGTTTCCGCCGCATCGCTGCCAAAGAAATAACGCGGCGTGTTGCCAAATAAAGCACCTTGTTGAATCTTGTAACCCGTGGCAGCATCTTCGAAGTAGATATCCGATTTCAGATACGGATGGACGCCAGTATTGTGAATGTCGATCTGTGCAAATGGATTGTAGGGATTCTCATCATTGGTGTTGAACCACAGCTTACGGGCCAGCAGAGTAGCGCGGTCAACTAGATATTGTTCTGTAATCGTACCCGTGCCATTCACTGGATCAAAAAGATCAAGTGCGCCATCGGTATTAAATGCAGTATAGTCAGCACCTACCAATACAAAAGGATTTAAAGCCGTCAATGCAAAGCGGGTAGCCAATCCCTGCGCGCCATTGCCGGCCGCCATGGCAATGATTTCATTGGTGGTCCATTCAGACAGCAACGTTAATTGTGCTGTACCAGCCAGACCGGAGAATCTTCCATCAGCCAGCAGATTTTTAATGTTGTCATAGAGTTTCTCACGATCACCAGCCGGAGTTTCGTGATTGACACTCGGTATAATCTTACCGTTTTCCGGATTCTGTATGATTGTTCGCAACGCATCCAACACAGATTCAAGAGATCTTGCTATGGGTGTGCCTGTGGTATCTTTGATGGAACCGGAAACATCTATCAGCGTGTTGAGCTGGCTTGCCGTCAAAGTGGGCGCGAGTTTTGCATAAAGCACCTGAACCGCCAGTGCATCGACCAATGTACCGATACCATGACTGTTGGTTGCTTCTGTCTGAATATTGACCGGTGTGCCGAGTTGATAACCCAATCCCGCAATGATAGAAATACCCTCGGAACTGCTCACATTCCAGAGGTTATCTGTCGAAATGCTGCCAAGCCCCAGAATACTGGCCAGTGAATCAGCCAGGTTGCCAATCGGCCCGCCTACGCCCGGCGCATTAAAAATATAACCTTGTATGGCCTGCGGAAAACTTGATTTCACCGCTGCCGCCAGATAACCGCCCAGACTATGGCCGGTTACCGTGAAATTTTGCCCCTGAAGCACTGCTGGGTCTTGCAGCCAGACGTTTTCGATCTGTGCTTTGAGCGCGAGGAATTGCGGGTTGAAGTTGGACGGCCAACCGGCTGCGAGCAATAGATCGGATACAATATCATTGGCGCGCGCCGGTTCCGTGCCGCGAATGGCGAGGTGTTTGGCTCCAGTGCTAATTTCTTCAAAAACCGTGGCGGAAACGCCTGTGATGGGGTCGGTGTATTGGGCGGAGACTTGCCATTTTTCGGCAAAATCGGTGGCTTGTGTGGGAGACATACCAACAGACAAGTCTGTTAAGTCAGTGGCTATAATACTATTCCCAGAAAAACTCCCATATGAAGCCATTGCCAACTCAGATTGGATAAGGTAATCATTAATCTTGGTCATTTTTGTCTCCAACATTAGATTTAATAAAAATTCTATTTATTAAAATTCCTTCATTTGCATCTGCCCTATTTGGGCAATGATATGAAGAAGGCATCCACGGTCCTGGTAAATCGCCACCTCCTCTTTGATACATAACTACTTCACCCAATAGTTTCATATCTGCCTTTCTAATAATCTTAAAATGGTCACGTTTCATAGCTGTTATATGAGCACCTTGCGCTGCAGGGTCGCCTTTTTTATAGTAGCGAATATCCCATGTGTAGATATATTCTGGTCCCAACGTATTTTCCCCTTGAGTCGGCCGGTAGAAATTAATCTGCCCGCGTTCATTAAACTTATCCGGTGGCAGTGTCACTGTCTCATAAACCTTGATGCCACCATCAATGGCGCACAGCCGATCCACCTCAGCATCCCAGTAGGCTTTTTGCGGTGTCCAGCAGGCGCTGAGCAGCGGCAGAACGATTGTTGTAAGTAAAAAGGCGGGGGAAGTTTTCATGCGGCAATATCCTGTTGAGTGTGCTTGAATGTAATCGGCCCTGCTTATTCGTGATAACGGTAAAACATTGCGTATTCGCGAGCCCAAACAGCAAAAATTGCTGACAATCAATTTCCATTGAGATGCTGTATGCATGGTTTAGCTGCTCCTGTTACTTACCTTCCTTTACAGGACTAATCTGAGCAGCTTGGATTACGAATAACTTTGAATTTTTTGTATCCGCAGGAGCAAATAGAATTTGCCGATGTTATGATGAGTTGCCGGTTTCTAAAACAAAGAAATAAGCCCGCTCTATCCGCCTGTTCTCAGTCTTGTGTGGTCTGCGGAAAACTTGATTTCATTACTGCCGCCAGATAACCCCCCAAACTATGGCCGGTTACCGTGAAATGCTGCCTCTGAAGCACTGCCGGATCCTGCAGCCAGATATTTTCAAGGTGTGATTTGAGTGCAATAAACTGCGGATTGAAATCGGACGGCCAACCGGCTGCGAGCAATAAATCGGACACAATATCATTAGCGTTCACCGGTTCCGTGCCGCGAATGGCGAGGTGTTTGGCTCCACTGCCAACTTTTGTCTTTAACATTAGATTTAATGAGACTGTCCCATTAACTGTGTAATTGTCTATCATTAGTTTTTTTAAAGGATAGACGATGAACAAAGAAGAACTAGAGAATTTTGCTCGAGAAGCAGTAAGAAGTATTTAAAGACAGAGAAAGACCTGAGCGAATTTAGCCAGATGCTGACGACTGGACAGTTCAGTTTTCAATGCTGATTGACATGGTTGTGGAGTATGATGGGGAGAAAGCGCATTTGATTCAGACTGATACTTTAAAGAAGAAAAAGTATTGAAAATTTGATGGTGTGTAAGCCACTGATTTATTTATTCTTGTTTTTTATGTGCACAGATTAACCAATGACAACAGGCTCTTAGTACAGCAGACAGTTCTTTTTTAAGACGGGGGTCTATTTCAATTACCACTCGGCCACTTTTTCCGATACTCATATATTGAATCCAATTCAGTATGATGTTATATGTGTTACATTACAAATGATACGATATTTTTTCAACCTTCTGATTTTTGGAACTGAACTTGCTATTCTCATTCTACTTTTAGCTCATTATGTCACAGCAAGTGACGCACCTATACGACCATCAACGTTACGATATATGATTTATTTGCGATGTTAAGCAATCATTCAAGCGCGAGAAGTTAATTTTTTGTGGATTTTGAGTGGAATAAGAACAAGGCTGAAATTAATCTCAAGAAACATGGTGTATCGTTTCAAGAGGCAGCTACGGTGTTTGGTGACAATTTAGCGTTAACGTTTAATGATCCAGATCATTCCATAGATGAGCACCGGTTGCTGACTTTCGGAGTAACACGAACTGGGAAGTATGTTGTAGTGTCTCATACTGAACTGGATACAACTATACGAATCATCAGCGCACGTCAAATGACTAAGCAAGAGAAAAAAATTTATGAAGAAGGCTAAGATAAAAGATGAATTGAGATCTGAATATAAGCGTGAAGATCTGGAGAAAGGCGTTCGTGGCAAGTATGCCACGGCATATGCTGAAGCACATAATATAGTTCTACTGGATCCAGAAGTAGCTAAGGCATTTCCAAGCGAAGAAGCTGTGAATAAGGCATTATTGTCCTTGATGAGAGAAGCACAAATATCAAAAGAACTTACCAAGAATTAGAACAAACGCAGAAAATTAGTGCGGCAATTTTAGACCTTACAAAATAATGTTGTCAGATTAAATGTAGTAATTCAGTCCCGATCTGACAGTCACCCGCTTTGACGATGTGCCTGTTAGATCAAATTCAGTTATTTATGTGGTAATTTTATCGTCCCATACCTCCTTTGCGTCAATTAAAGTTTGCATTGGGGTGCGTCCACAGCACATCTTTCCTTGGTGAGTACGCGTGCTGTTGTAATACGCCATCCAGTCATCCAGATCGTGCTGTAGCTCCTCGATCGATTGGTAGATCTTGCGCCGGAATGCCACTTGATAGAACTCCTGCAAGATGGTTTTGTGGAAACGCTCGCAAATACCGTTGGTCTGCGGATGATTGGCCTTGGTTCTGGAATGCTCAATATCGTTTAGTGCCAAGTAAAGCTGGTAATCGTGATTCTCCGGCTTACCGCAATATTCGGTACCGCGGTCGGTCGGGATACGAATGACGCCCATACCCTGTTCAGTGAAAAATGGAAGTACCCGGTCATTGAGCAAATCAGCCGACGTGATTGGTGTTTTGGTGGTATATAACCTGAGTTCGGGATAAGAAAAGAAGAGGTGGACTAGTTGATACCAAATTCAGAAAGCAAGCCGCGTATCTGATTTGCCTGTGCGGTTCTGGCTTTGACGAATCCCTGTCTGGCACGGTGCATCGACAGGATTGCTTGTTGTTCAATGTTTTTGATTGATACAAAACGCATGTTAGGTCGGCTCACCGCTTCACAAATCGCTTCTGAATCCGCCACGTCATGTTTGTTGGTCTTCACATAAGGCTTGACGAACTGGGGTGGCATCAATTTGACAGTATGTCCATATTCGCCTAGCTTTCTAGCCCAGTGGTGTGAGCTGCCGCAGGCTTCCATACCAATCAGGCAAGGCTCAAGATTGACGAAAAATTTTGTCATCTCGCTTCGGCGCAGTCGCTTGCGTAGTATTGCCTTACCATGCATATCTACCCCGTGAATCTGAAATACTTCTTAAATCAATACCTATCGTTGTAATCTTCATGTCGGACGCTCCTCTCTATTTAGTGGGCTTTATTGCACCATTACTTTGGCACTTCGATGCCGTTTAGGGTAGTGGGCGTCCATTCCATTACGTCAGCATTCCTGGTCCTTCTACTCAAAAGACTTTGAACAATCTCTAAGATTATAGAAACATTACTTTTATATGTTATTTGGCTCAATTGTTCTGATAAATGACCCTAGGGCCACTAATCATTTTTTATTAGCTTCCTCATAATATCTTCCACACAAGCCATTAGAGGAGCACTACAAAAATGCAATTTACTCAAATTAGAAATGCCACACTTAAAATTAATTATGGTGGTAAGAAAATATTAGTTGATCCTTGGTTAGCGGAAAAAGGAGCCTTGCCGGGGTTTGGCGGGACGATCAATGAACATATTCGCAATCCAACATCCGAATTACCTATGCCAATCGATGAGATAATTGATGTGGATGCGGTTATCTTAACGCATGATCATCCGGATCATTGGGATGATGCGGCTAAAAAGGCAATTCCTAAAGACATGTTGATTTTTACCCAACATGAGAAAGATGCAAAAGCCGTAAAATCCGCCGGATTTAATAATGTTCAGATACTCAATGAAGTCAATGATTATGAGGGTATTACGCTGATTAAAACATTGGGACAACACGGTAGTCCGAGGGTAGTAGAAGACATGAAAGAATTGCTGGGCGAAGTAAGCGGCATCATTCTCAAACATCCCAATGAAAAGACATTCTATATCGCTGGAGATACGGTCTGGTGTGAAGAAGTCGAGAAAAGCTTGAAAAAATATCATCCTGATGTGGTTGTATTAAACAGTTGTGATGCACAAGTTATTGGTAATGAATCAATTATTATGGGCAAGGAAGATATTTATGAGGTCTATAAAGCTGTTCCTGATGCAACTATTATTGCAAGCCACATGGAAGCAGTGAATCATGCCACTTTAACCAGAAAAGAGTTGGGTAAATTTATCAGAGCAAAGGAAATGACGCAACGCGTATTAGTACCTGATGATGGTGAATCATATACGTTTTAATTTTAGGCCAAAATTATGCATCAATCCTACCTGATACATAATTTTTTACATATATTGTCTAGTTATTTACAAACTTTCATCATAAATATTATTTGAACGGTAAAAAAGTCTAACCTGCGAGGTTTTATTATGGCTGTCCCATTAGTTGCGGTTGTCGCCTTTAATCATTTCAGCCCTTTTCACTTATCGGTACCATGCATTATTTTTGGCGATCTCTTGCATGATCAGAAATTGTTTGAACTCAAGATTTATGCAGAGGAATCGGGCCCGATACGTTCTAATGAGGGGTTGAGTGTCCAGTCGTCACTTAGTGTGGACGAATTGGCGAAAGCAGACATTATTATTGTTCCTTCTTGGCGAGATCCTGCTGAAAAGCCAAACCAGGCAATGCTGGATGCAATGGTTGAGGCACATGCACGAGGCAATCAAGTTGTAGGGCTGTGTTTGGGCACTTATGTGCTTGCGTATGCAGGTTTACTGAAAAACCATAGGGCGGCTACGCATTGGGAGTTTGAACAGGATTTCATCAATCGTTTTCCTGATGTAAAACTGGACTGCAATGCACTATATGTGGATGATGATCGTTTGATTACTTCGGCAGGGACAGCAGCCGGTCTTGACTGTTGTTTATATCTAGTTCGCCAGCGTTACGGCAGCGCAGTTGCCAATAAATTGGCCAGACGCATGGTGATTCCACCTTATAGAGAGGGAGGTCAAGCACAGTTTATTGAACGTCCTGTGCCTATTTCAACACAGGATGCCAGAATCAATAGGCTTCTGGATTATTTGAGAAATAATCTCAATAAAATACATGGCTTGGACGAACTTGCTCGTTATAGCATGATGAGCCGTCGTACCTTCACCCGACAGTTTTATAAAGCAACGGGAATGTCAGTTGGAGAATGGCTATTAATTGAGCGTCTTCAGCGAAGCCAGGAATTGTTGGAATCTACCCATTTAGCGATAGACGCTATTGCAGAGCAAGTTGGCTTTCAATCTACTGCGTCCCTGCGTCAACATTTCAAACATAGATTTAATGTGACACCTAGTGAATGGCGAAAAACCTTTCAAGGCAAGCATCCGCGCTTAGCATCCGTTGAGATAGCCTAAGAATCTTTTTTATTGTTGTATTAATTTTACTGCGGAGAACTATTCATGGCAGAGTATGCAGATGAAGTCGTTATTCCTTATGATCGTGATTTGGGGCCGGTGCTTTTCAACTATTATGGCATCGACACCGCGCAACGTGTTTCAGAACAATCACCACGCGATGTGCTTGAAATTGCCGCGGGTACAGGTATTGTCACCCGACATTTACGTAACTTGTTGCCTAAAGATGCCCACCTGACTGCGGTCGATATCAGCGATTCCATGATGGATCTGGCGCGCACAAAATTTCTTTCCAATGAACAGATCATTTTCCAAAACGCAGACGCTACCGCGTTACCATTCAAAGACGATGTGTTCGACGCGGTAATCTGCCAATTCGGGATCATGTTCTTCAATCAACAATTAGCTTTCCAAGAGGTGTACCGGGTGCTAAGGCGTGGAGGCCGATACTTGTTCCGGGTTTGGGACTCTGAAAAGTACAATCCATTCGCGAGCTTGAGCTTTGAAGTGTTAAAGCAATTTTTTCCTTCCGACACCCCTCGCTTTCTATTTGAACCCGTTTCTTGTCACCAAATTGATCCCATCAAAGAAAAACTGATAAATATTGGTTTTGATAATATAGAAATCTCAGTTCAGCGCCATTCATACGACATTTTTGATGTGACAGCTTTTGCACGTGCATTAGTGTTTTCGCCAGTTATTTTTGAAATAAGAGATCGTGGCGGTGCTGATTCGGAGGATATAGTTAAGGCGTTAGCGGAAGCATTTAAAAAGGAATATGGTTCAAATCCAATGCGCTATCCGATGCAAACCATACTATTTGATTGTGATATGTAATCGGCCCTGCTTACTGAGTGATATCGGTAAAATACTGAAATACTGCGTATGTATGAATCAAAACACCGAGAGCCTGTTTCAAGGTCTGATTGAGATCTTGAACAGGCTCTAATACTACAGCCGTAGATATTTCCACTCAGGAGGAGAGAATCCTCTGCGCCGGTAGTGAGCTTGTCGGGCTCTATGTTGATGTCTTCTACGCCACACGGACCAGTGCAGCACATGCTCGATGGCTTGGCTGGTGTGCACAGCAGATGCGATAGCAGTTTACGTAACTCAGGCACGCTCAGGGCAATCAGGCCGGGTGTGTGTTTTTTTCTCCCGCACCCGCAGGGCCACCAGCACCGCATGGGCCAGTAGTACCAGTGTGATGTGGCGATACCAGCCCTGCCAGCGGCGCACCTCGTACTGATCCAGGCCGCACTCGCCTTTGGTGGCCTCAAAGCCGATCTCAATCTCCCAACGTCTGCCAGCAATCTGTACCAAACGCTTGAGCTGGGCCTGCGAGCGCTTGGCATGCACCACATAATAGGCCAACTCCTGATGCTCATCCAGGCTGCGCCGCACCAACAGGTAATGTCCGAAGCGACGCTCCTTCTGTGTCAATTGTAGCCGCCACAGCGGCACCAGAGCCCAGTCGTACAGGCGCTCGCCTTTGGTTCCGGCGCCTGCCGACAGACAACGCCATGCACGTGCTGGTAACGCTTGCGCAATCTCTTCGGCCTTTACGTGCTGCGACCCCTGCCACCACAGCGGCTCATTCCTGGCTACAGCCAGCACGAAGGCCTGCTCGCGTGACTCCAGCCATACCCGCAGGTGCCGATCTTCACCGTAAACTTCATCGCCTGTGATCCACCCACAGGGCACGCCCGCATCCAGCGCTCGCTCGATCATCTTGCGTGCCAACTGGGGTTTGGTCGCAAATTCCACCTCCTGTGCAATGCCTGCAGCCTCGCAGCGTAAATGATCATCCGTCCACTGGCGCGGAATATAAAGTTCACGGTCAATGAAGGCACTGCCACCGGCACCGGCATAGCACAGAAACACGCCGATCTGGCTGTTCTCGATGCGCCCGGCCGTACCGCTGTACTGGCGCTGTACACCAACCGAGTGGGTTCCTTTCTTGACAAAACCTGTCTCATCAACAATCAGCACGCCGTCTGAATCACCCACATGCTCGACAACGTAATCGCGCAGCACATCGCGCGCCGCATCAGCATCCCACTGCGCGCGTTCCAGTAGATGTTGCACTCCATCGGGCGTTGTCTCGCCCATCCATTCGGCCAGTTGCCAGCCGTTCTTGCGCTCTACCGTGCTCAACAGGCCCTTCAGGTACGCAAGGCTACGCTGGCGTGGCTCGCTGCGCCTGAATAAACTTCCAAGCCGCTTGTGCACTACCTCCAGCTCCCTGGCCCAATCATTTAGTTGTGACATCATACCCAAACCCACCTTATTGTTGATACAGGCTATATTCTCGCACTTTATCTACGACTGTAGTACTAAGACTGCTTGGTTAGGTCTTTATTCGAACGCGCAGTAAAAAGCTGCATCCTTTCCAGCAGCGCATCATCTAATCGCGTTAGCGGATCGTGGGATTGTCTGCCTATTTTTAAAGCAGAGAAATAAACCCTTTTTGCCTGCTTATTCTCAGGATGATATGCACAGCTTTATCCACAGATTTTGGGTATAAATGCGGATTAATAACTCGATGCGCAGACCGCCTGTTAATTGGGGCTATTCATCAATAAATCAGATGGTTATTCATTGATCGTGACAATGATCAATGACAGGTTGAATTTGAATAAATCCAGCTGAAATATCAAATTTCGATTTTACCGAAGATCCCAGTATGCAGGCGTCATCGAATCGGCCATCAGTTTTTAGCTGTCCGTTACACCTGGAGTGAGTAAAATTTTTTCAGGGAGTTTTTCTTGCAGTGAGTACGGACTTGCCTTGTTTTCCGAAACCCAGCGTTTCTCCGCCACCGATTCGAACGGCGGTGGCAGTTCGCCTTGAAGAGACCAAAGGTCGAATGGGGTTTCGTCGATGGAAATCTCCCAATCGTAGCCACGTTCTTTCACAAAAGGGGCAATCGTCTCATCAAGGGTCCGAATCCACCACTCTCGCAATATAGGGCCAGGTATGGTTCTGGCGATCTGGTCAATTTTAAAGCGAATAAAATTGTCATGAAGCTTTCCGCCAACGAAACAGTTGCCTTTATCAATTTCCTCGAAAATGATGACCACATAGAATTTCGGGATTGGCACACTGGCGTAAACTTTGGTAATCCGTTCGGATAGCGCTTGCTTGTCTTCTGCGCTGAATGCATTGGCAGGGTGATAGATTTTCCATAATGGCATGATATTGTCTCCTTTAAAGTGAATGAATCATTTAAGTTTTTGGAAGAATGTTTTTCAAATATCGCGCTTGTATGGGCAGGCCTCACCCAACGCGAATCTTTAATCTATAAAAAAATGAGAATTTGTCAGTGACTGTCAGTTTGTACAAATTTATTACCGATCGGTAAGAAATTATGCGTATCATTATTTTCTATGTCAATCGGAATGATTAAAAAATATTTTTTATTTGATGAAAATCATCAATCGTTAATCATGCACTCAGATAAAGTTTCCCGGATTGCAGTGGAGTATCTATGTAACTTTAATCTATGCATCTGATGTTTTTTCCCTCAATAGAGACATTTCCGGCCGATTGGTATAATGCGCCATTTGAATGTTGAAATTTTTATGCGCTCAAAAATCGCAACGGCACGGCGTGGACGTCCCCGTGCTTTTGATCAGGAAGATGTTTTGGAAAAAGCAATGCTGGTCTTCTGGGAATATGGATATGAAGGCGCTTCATTAGGGGCTTTAACCGAGGCAATGGGTATTAACAAACCCAGTATGTATTCGGTCTTTGGATCAAAGGAAGACTTATTCCGCAAGGTTATCGAGAAATATCTGGCTGGTCCTGTTTCTTTTGTTCCCGCAGCATTGAATGAGCCTACATTGCAAACAGTCTTGAGAACATTATTGACTAAATCTGTCGATTTCTTGACGGATAAACGCCACCCGCTTGGGTGTCTTGTGCTTCAAGGGGCATTAAACTGTGGGCAGGGTCATGAGAAGATAAAGAATGAGCTTATTGCTCAGCGGCTTGCTTATGAAAACGCGGTGTTTAAACGCCTTGAATTGGCTCAAGTGGAAAACGATCTGGATTGCCGGTTTGATGCAACCGTGCTGGCAAAATATATCGTTACAGTTCATCAGGGATTATCAATACAGGCGGCTAGCGGCGCAACAAAAGAAGAGTTGATGGCTGTAGTGGATATGGTCATTCACAATTTTCCAGGTGTCTGATTGCATTAACCGGATAACAATTTTTTATAGCGATAAGCAGCTCATTTATTCATAGAATGGAGCCTTTCTTTTAGGATATTGCCGAAGTGAAGCGCCTGTTTTTTCACCGGGGTATCTCATTTTGGATTTTCCATTGTCATCATTTTGTCACATGAAAACGTGACAATGTTTCTTGAACGTTGATGGTCGGGATCTGTGATTGTTTTGTATGAACAGTCGCCTTTCATCATCATATCTGATCAAGGAATAGGAAATGACAAGAAACATCAGCATATGTGCGGTCATGTGCTTTGTATTCGCCGCGCATGCATCGGCGCAGACAACGCGTGATTTTATCAGTATTGTGGGTTCCTCGACGGTGTATCCTTTCGCGACGGTGGTTGCGGAAACATTCGGCAAGACAACTCGGTTTAAAACACCTAAAGTCGAATCCACCGGCACCGGGGGCGGGTTTAAACTTTTTTGCGGCGGGATCGGTGTAAAGTATCCCGATATTATTGATTCTTCCCGCGCAATCAAGCCGTCTGAAATTGATGCATGTGCGGCAAACGGTGTGCTTGAGATGATCGAAGTAAAAATCGGTTACGATGGCATCGCGATCGGCGGTTCCAAAAAAGCACCCCAATTGGCACTCAGCCGTAAAGACCTGTTCCTGGCGCTGGCCAAGCATATACCGGACCCTGCAGGCGGCGCAAATTTGATTGCCAATCCGTACAGAACCTGGAAGGCAGTCAATTCTGATCTGCCGGAGGTCGCGATTGAAGTGCTGGGTCCTCCGCCGACATCCGGTACCCGCGATGCATTTGTCGAACTTGCCATGGAAGGCGGCTGCGATCAATTTGACTGGATCGCCGCGATGAAAAAAACTGATGAGCAGCGGTATAAGTCTGTTTGTCATACCATCCGGGAAGATGGTGCGTATATCGAAGCGGGCGAGAATGATAACCTGATTGTGCAAAAGCTTGAAACCAATCCCAGTGCGCTGGGGATATTTGGATTCAGTTTCCTGGATCAAAACACGGATAAAGTACAAGGCGCAGCAGTTGACGGTGTTGCACCCACATTTGAAACGATTGCGGATGGCAATTACCCCATATCGCGGCCCTTGTTTCTTTACGTCAAGAAAGCGCATATCGGCATGATTCCGGGCATCGCGGAATTCCTGAATGAATTCAGCAGTGAAAAGGCATGGGGTGAAGATGGCTATCTTTCAGACAAAGGGCTTATCCCGATGCCTGAAGAAGAACGCATTTATTTTGCGGAAAATATCAGGCAATTGCGTACTAATCTGTTGAGCAGCAAAGACTAACGCAATGATTGTGCTTCAGTATTGCCGTCGGGTCTGATACGGCAGTTCCCCATGCAGATATTCGCGCTTTTATGCATTCTTGCCGTAATGGCAATCGCCAGTTTCTATCTGGGCCGCCAGCGCGCACTGGCCGTTTCAGGCGGTAACATTCCCGCACTGAATTCGCTGCCGGGCTATTATGGCTATTATATGGCGTTCTGGTGCGCTCTGCCTGCGCTGTGCATAGTGGTATTCTGGTTGTTCTTCGAATCGTCAATTGTGACGAAAATAGTTGTTTCCGGGCTCCCTGATGCGGCTGCCGCACTGCCAAAACCGCAGCTTGATCTTGTCCTGAACGAGATCGTTAATCTGGCGCAGAAAAATACCGCAGCTGAACAGGCCTCACCGGAGATTGCTGCGGCTGCACAGCATTATAGCCGGATAAAAACCATCAGCGGCATGACATTATTTGTCCTGACAATTACGCTGGGTATCGGTGGCGCGGTATTTGCCCGGAGCCGGATTCACGTGCATCAGCGCGCGCGTAACAAGGTTGAAGGCACTATCCTGGTTTTCCTGATTGTGTGTTCAACCATTGCGATCTTTACAACACTGGGCATCGTGTTGTCCGTGTTATTTGAAGCCATACGTTTTTTCCAGATGGTGCCCGTGACTGATTTTTTACTGGGTCTGGAATGGAGTCCGCAGACCGCCATCCGGCCGGATCAGGTGGGTTCTTCAGGCGCATTCGGTGCCGTTCCGCTGTTTTCCGGAACAATGCTGGTATCTGTAATTGCGATGACCGTTGCTGTGCCTGTCGGTTTAATGACAGCCATTTATTTATCCGAATATGCTTCTCCGTCCGTGCGTGCCCGCAGCAAGCCGCTGCTTGAGATTCTCGCAGGGATTCCAACCGTGGTATACGGTTTTTTCGCGGCATTAACCGTGGCGCCGCTAATTCGCGGCTGGGGTGAATCACTGGGGCTCAGCGTGTCTTCGGAAAGCGCCCTGGCCGCGGGTATCGTGATGGGTATCATGATTATTCCGTTTGTATCGTCGCTTTCCGACGATGCCATTAACGCGGTTCCCCAGTCATTACGCGATGGCGCCTACGCGCTGGGCGCGACGCAGTCGGAAACCATTAAGAAAGTCATTATCCCCGCGGCGCTGCCGGGTATCGTCGGCGGCATTTTGCTGGCGGTTTCCCGCGCGATCGGAGAGACCATGATCGTCGTGATGGCGGCGGGTCTGGCAGCAAATCTGACGGCCAATCCGCTGGAATCGGTGACAACGGTGACTGTGCAGATTGTTACTTTACTGGTTGGCGATCAGGAATTCGACAGTCCGAAAACACTTGCGGCATTTGCTTTAGGGATGGTGTTGTTCGCCGTGACATTGGCACTTAACGTGATTGCACTATACATTGTCAGAAAATACCGTGAACGCTATGAATAAACCATCCGGTGGTAAAAGAGTTACGGCTGACCGGGTCAATGCGGGGCTTGCCAGACGCCGTGCCGCTGAAAAACGGTTCCGGTCTGTCGGTCTGCTGTCGCTGCTGGTAGGGTTGGCATTTCTTTGTATATTGTTTTTCAGCATTGTTTCGAAAGGTTATACGGCATTTCAGCAGACTTTCATCCAACTGGACATACATTTCGATGAACAGTTTTTCGGCACGGAAACAGAACATGCGCTGGAAGCATTATTATCCGCGGATTATGGCGGCCTGATCAGAAAGAGCCTGCGGGCGCAATTTCCCGATATCAGCAACCGTCAGCAGTTACGCCAGCTGTACGATCTGGTCAGTTCCGGTGCGGTGTATCAGCTGCGGGATAGGATTCTGGCCGATCCGGGCCTGGCAAACCAGCGGCTGAAAATCTGGGTACCGGCAAGCGATGATGCGGATATGTTAATCAAGGGGCATATCAAACGTGAAGTGCCGGAAACAGCACGCCGCCTGAGCGATGCACAGATTGCCTGGCTGGATGCACTGGAAGCCGAAGGGCGGGTGTCGCTTAAATTCAATACGGCATTTTTTACCAATGGCGATTCCAGAGAACCCGAACTGGCCGGCATCCGGGGCGCTTTAATGGGGTCGATCCTGACTTTGTCGGTGACGCTCGTCTTATCGTTTCCCATCGGTGTTGCAACAGCGGTTTATCTGGAAGAATTCGCCGTCAAAAACAAATGGTCTGATTTGATCGAAGTCAACATCAACAATCTCGCGGCTGTGCCATCGATTGTTTTTGGATTACTGGGTCTGGCGGTTTTTATCAATATTATGAATTTTCCGCGCTCAGTCCCTTTGGTGGGAGGGCTTGTACTGACGCTGATGACACTGCCGACAATCATCATCGCCAGCCGTGCCGCCCTCCGATCCGTACCGCCATCCATTCGTGAAGCCGCGCTCGGCGTGGGCGCCTCGAAAATGCAGACTGTTTTTTTTCATGTATTGCCGCTTGCTTTACCGGGCATGCTTACCGGAACCATTATCGGCATGGCGCAGGCGCTGGGTGAAACTGCGCCGCTGTTGATGATCGGCATGGTTGCGTTCATCGTTGATATTCCGACGGGTATTTTTGAGCCGGCAACTGTTTTGCCTGTGCAGATTTTTTTATGGGCTGACAGCCCGGAGCGGGCGTTTATCGAACGTACATCAGCTGCAATTATGGTGTTGTTGGGGTTTCTGATTGCCATGAATGCGCTGGCGGTAATGCTGCGTAAAAAACTCGAGCGCCGGTGGTGAGTGTTTAAACCAGGAGAAAAAGACATGTCAGTCGTTTTTGAAAGTCGATTCAGCTTTACGAGCGAGCGCCGCAAGGGAGAGCGCAGAAGGCAGTCCAGGGCATCCGCCTCCACGGCCATTGTCCCGCGGGAAGAGCGGCAGACGGTGGGTGCGGCCGCTGTTGAAAATCCCCGTATACGGTGCATGGATGTCAATGTGTACTATGGCAGTAAACAGGCTATAAAAAATGTATCGCTCGATATCGGTTCGCATGAAATTGTTGCGATGATCGGCCCGTCGGGTTGTGGAAAATCCACTTTTTTGCGTTGCCTGAACCGCATGAATGACACCATAGACAATTGCCGCGTCACGGGAGATATTTTTCTGGACGGCCAGAATATTAATGAACAATCCATTGATGTCGTACCACTGCGCGCAAAAGTGGGTATGGTGTTTCAGAAACCGAATCCATTTCCCAAATCGATTTACGAGAATATCGCGTTTGGCCCGCGGATTCACGGACTTGCACAAGATAAGACGGATCTTGACGAAATTGTGGCGACCAGCCTGCAAAGCGCGGGGCTCTGGAATGAAGTGAAGGACCAGCTTGATCAACCGGGTACCAGCTTGTCCGGCGGGCAGCAGCAGCGCTTGTGCATCGCGCGTGCTATTGCAGTCAATCCCGAAGTCATTCTCATGGATGAACCGTGTTCGGCACTGGATCCCATTGCAACAGCGGTTATTGAAAATCTGATGATTGAATTGTGCGCCGAATATTCCATTGTCATTGTGACGCATTCCATGCAGCAGGCGGCGCGCGTGTCACATCGTACGGCGTATTTTCATCTCGGTGATTTAATTGAAGTGGGCGCGACCGAACATGTATTCATGCGCCCAATGCATCAACTGACGGAAGATTATATTACAGGACGTTTTGGTTAGCGTCTGACAGGTCATACAGGAAATGGGGAGAGGATTGTAATGGTTACCCGGCTTGAAGGTCACGCTTTCCGGCGTTTTGATGGCGCGCTTGTTTATCTGCATACTGAGGTTCTGGCCATGGCGGGACTTGTTTTGGAACAGATCCAATTAGCGCTGGAGTCATTCCGGACGCAGGATCAGGAAATTCTGGACAGTGTGTGCAGAAAAGAATACCAGGTAGACGGATTGGAAAAGAAGATCGATAGCGCCATTACGCAGATCCTGGCAAGAGAGGGGCCGGTTGCATTTGATCTGCGCGCTGTTATGGCTTTTTCAAAAGCCGTGACCGATCTTGAGCGCCTGGGTGATGAAGCTGTTCGAATTGCCCAGTTATCAGCCAAGATCTGCAGCGGGGAATCCGGTTTTTCAAATACGCACATGCTGCGTGATATCGGTATCATGGGGGATCATGCCTGTTCGCTGCTCACTGAAGCCATTGAAATTCTTGAAACGCTTGATCTGGACAGGGCCAGGGAGTTACTGGTGCGCAGTGATCTTGGCAAAGAATTCTGTACAAGCTTTCGTATTCTGACTTCCTATGTATTGGAAGATACCCGTAACATGCGTTACATCGTTAACGTCGTCATGGTTCTAAAATCACTGGAACGTATCGGTGATCATGCGCGCAATCTTGCGGAATATGTGGTGTATATCGTCAGTGGTCATGATATACGTCATCGTGAGAACGATGAAAAATAAGTCCTTTCATTTCCGGAATCAATGCCTGCGATAGTAGCAATCCGGCCGTTGGGTGTTATTCCGGTTGACGGCTGATCCCTCTGTCCGATTCGATTCAAAAAAACGGCTCGGCAAATGGAAGTTTTGCCGTTCCCTGATCTCGATCGGCACGTCAATGTGCCTGATCTGAAGCCTGTCCATAACCCGATGAATAACTATGCGGACACGGCATTATTTTCATTTTGTCACATAACCGTCTGAAAAACGTCATATTAAAGTGTCAGAATCTGAATCAGGATAACAGTATAAGGATTAATCATGAAAGTCTCTGAAATACAATCCCGGAATAAAAACAGCAAAAACGCTAAAGCCAGTACGGTAAGCGGTGAAAAGCATGTGTCCGATTTGCGGTTTCTGATTGAGGAGGCAGCTTACTATGAAGCGTTGACACGCGATGCCGTGCCGGAACATGAACGTGGCGATTGGCCTGCGGCTGAACAGGAGGACCGGCAATGAGCATTCCTTTAAAGGAAGTGCCCTTGGATATTCATCAACGAGATCAAGACCAGAACCCCGCCCATCGTATCAAGGCGGTGACGTTCCTGTTATCGGGGGATGGCATGATTCGGGATGTGAATGAAGCCGCGGGCAACATACTGGGCTACACTGCGGAATATGCCGGCCGGCATGTTTCCGGGATATTGCCAAGCCTGACGGATATGGACCTCCTGGAAGAGAATGGCGCGCGCGTTAATCCTTATTTGCGCTTTCTTTCACATATCGGTCACAACTTCAAGGTTATCGCCGTGGATGGCAGGCAGTTTGCTGGCGAAGTTTATTTCAGTGACCTTGGAAATACTGATCAGCATCATATTCTTGTGATGATTTATCCGATTTGGGAAGTATGCCAATAACAATTATCTGACATTGGTTGTTTCAACGGTATATAGCCGGAATTGCAATATTCCTGAATGGCAGGGAAAGCAGGTGCAAGAGTGGGTTCAGTGCCACTCTTGCAACCAGATCTGATCTTTATCTGTTCAAACGCTGTCTCAACTGCCGATGACACCCTCATCGTTCTTGGTAATCACGACAACCGAAGAACGTGGTTTGAGAACCGATGTGCCTTCAAACGTGGTCGGTCCGTTAAAACCATTGTCAGGCCAGGTTGAGTTGTCGGTAAAGTGGGTTTCCCAATCTTCACCGGGATGCTGAATACCGACAAACATGGATTTTCCGTCCGGAGTGGCTACAACACCAGTCACTTCAGCGTTTATCGGGCTGCTCAGAAAGCGTCTGGTTTCTCCGGATACCGGATCGGCACACATCATGACATTGCCGCCGATATTAACCCAGTCGCCCGTGGCGTCACCTGCTTGATCGGTTTGTATCCACAAGCGGCCATCCTTGTCGAACCAGAGTCCATCGGGTGCGCCATAGTCATCACCAAGGATATTGCCGGTGTAACCGTCATGACCATCCGGATGGTAACTGTCACCCAGCGTTTTGGCTGTGGCTTTGTCGCCGCAGCGCACAAAAATATCCCATTCAAAGCGCGTGGATAGGACACTGCCGAGATTGTCACGCCAGCGGATGATGTGGCCGTAATCATTGTCCGGGCGCGGATTTGCGGCATCAATGGCAGGACGTGCATTGCCGGCGGCGTTGGAACCATCGGGATTGTTAACGGAAGTCGGAATACCGCCACGCCGGTTGTTGTTGGTCAGTGTCAGATAGACTTCATGGGTAATCGGATGAGCTGCGATCCATTCAGGGCGGTCCATCATAGTAGCGCCAAGGCGATCCGCAGCCTGGCGTGTTTTAATCAATACTTCCGCCTGATCGGCGAAACCGTTTTTGGACGTCAGGCCGTTCCGACCCCAGATCAGCGGCAACCAGGTGCCTTTGCCATCAGCATCGAACCGGGCCACGTACAGCGTGCCTTCATCGAGCAGGTCACGATTCGCTTTCGGGCTGCGGGGGTTCATTTTTCTGGCGCAAACGAATTTATAAACATATTCATTGCGTTCGTCGTCACCCATGTATACAGCAACCTGGTTATCTTTGTCCACGACGACCATCGCGCTTTCATGTTTGAAGCGTCCGAGCGCGGTGCGTTTTATCGGGGTGTCCCAGGGATTGAAAGGATCGATTTCCACTACCCAGCCGAATCGGTTGGGTTCATTGGGATGCAGATCAGCGCGGAAACGCTCGTCTACTTCATGCCAGCGGTATCCGAAACCACCTTTGACGACACCGTAGCGTGCCTGATCCTTAAGGATGTTGTGTTTGCGGTTGGGGATCAGTTTACCTGCAACATCGCCGGTCTCGTTGGAGAAGTAACCATTCCAGTTTTCCTCGCAGGTAAGGTAGGTGCCCCAGGGCGTATAGCCATGCGCGCAGTTGTTGAGTGTGCCCAACACATTTTTCCCGGTGGAATCGTCAGCAGTTTTCATCAGATCATGGCCGGCGGCGGGGCCGCTGATTTTGCAGGGTGTATTGCCGGTGATGCGGCGGTTGAAGGGTGAGTGGCGGTTGATTTCCCATTGTCCGCGTTTTTTGTTGACCATGACAATATTGATGCCATGGGCAGCCTGCTGGGCGCGCACCATATCCAGGGTTATGTTTATCGTATTATAGGCAGCGGCGGGCGTAATATTATTCACCAGCGGCGGGTCACAATATTCGCTGTTGGTCACGAGTAGTCCACGCCAGTTACCGAGTGGTCCCGGCATCGGAAAATAATGCATACCGTCTGTATGGGCGCCGTAACAATGCAGCTGGGTTTCTTCATCCATGGCATCCGCGGTATTCCAATGCGGTTTCATGGTCAGTGAATCTCCCCATGAAACAAGGACCTTGGCAGTATATCCATCCGGCACGGTTACGCCGTCAGTCATGGGAACGGTGTTGGCGCTGATGGATGCGAACCCTATTTTTTCTGTGGAATGTGTTGCAGCTTCGGCAGGGTTGATCAGGCTATCCATTGTCGCCGCGCCCATTGTGGCCAGAACTGTGATGCCCGCGGTGGTACCCGCTGAAGATTTCAGGAATTCACGTCTGGTCAATTGGCGTTTCTCGATGATCTCCAGAATGGAATTATTGGTACTATTGTTGGTGGTTGTTTGATTTGGATTATGTTTTCCATCGGGATGCAGTTTGCTGCTCATCTGTTTCTCTCCTTTTTTACATGCTTGAATAATAAACAGATTTATAAACCAATAGGATGACATAAAAATTACATAAAAATTAATTTTTTATGATGAATTGATTACAGTGGCTGGTATCGGTTTGGCCGATCCTCAAAAAATAAAAATATTAAGATTTGATGAAACTTTTATTAAAAATGATGGTTTGCAGTCTCGGTGGTATGATTCGCGGATCGTTAATCCGGATGATTTCAGCACTCTCATAACACAGGCATGGCTTATTCGACATTGAAACATATACCTGAGCTACAGCAAATCGAGGCCATTATCAAATGGTCTGACTATAAGCATTTATCCAGCACGGTGCTTTGCCGTGTACCCTGTGAGGATGAATTGTTGCCGATATATGCATTGACGCTGGGAAATCGTGTGGATGAAGTGCCTTGCATTGTCTACGTGGCCGGTATTCACGGGCTTGAACGTATCGGCACGCAAGTGGTCATCGCATTTCTGGAAGCATTGCTCGAGCGTCTGGCCTGGGATCAGGTTACGGTTGATTTGCTGCAAAAAGTGCGTATTCATGTTCTGCCGCTGATTAATCCTGTCGGAATGTACAACAATACGCGATCAAACGGGCAGGGTATCGACCTGATGCGCAATGCACCGCTGGACAGTCAGGAAAAAACGATCTGGCTTGGCGGCGGTCATCGGATTTCTCCACTGTTGCCATGGTATCGCGGCAAAGCCGGTGAGGCCATGCAGCCGGAAGCAAAAGCGTTGTGTGATTTTATCACCCGGGAAGTTTTTCCCGCACCGCTGAGTCTGGTGCTGGATTGCCATTCCGGTTTCGGTTATCGCAACCAGATCTGGTTCCCGTATGCACGCAGCCGCATTCAGCCCATCAAACACATTAAGGAAGTTTATTATCTGCGCAAGCTCTTTATGCACACTTATCCGCATCAGGAATATTTATTCGAACCGCAATCCAGGCACTATCTGGTGCATGGCGATTTATGGGATTTTCTGTATTTGCAGGCACTTGATCATGGCAATGTATTTTTACCGTTGACGCTAGAGATGGGGTCCTGGCGCTGGGTGCGGAAAAATCCGTTGCAAATCAGGCGCATCCTGGGACTCTACCATCCGATCAAGCCGCATCGCCTCCGGCGGGTATTAAGAAGTCATTTAATTCTTTTCGATTTTTTGCTGCATGCCACCTTATCGTACGAGAACTGGCTCGACAAAAGCCAATCGCCTGAAATGGAAGAGCTTGCACTGGCGCTGTGGTATGACAGCTGACGTCAGATTTGTATTGATTCGCGGCTTAATGCGTGAAGCGAGGCATTGGGGAGTATTTACCACAATGCTTCAGCAGCAGTTTCCCGATGCGCAAATTATCACACCGGATCTTCCCGGAAACGGCCGCCTTAATCACCAGGCCAGCCCCGATACCATTGCCGGTATGACCGAAGCCTTACGGGCACAGGTGGCAGCATGTCAGAATCTCAGGCTCATCGCTATTTCCATGGGCGGGATGATTGCCATCGACTGGATGAGCCGATATCCGGCTGAAGTAAAATCAGCAGTATTGATCAACACCAGCGCAAGACATTTGTCCCCGTTTTATCACCGCTTGCGCTTAGCGGCCGGTCTTCACATCGTAAAAATGTTTTTTCATTCACCAATACAGCGTGAAGCCGATATTCTGGCGCTGACATCCAATAAATGGGCTGATAATCGTTCGCAGCTTGCGATTTGGCAGGCATGGCAACGGCAAAACCCAGTTTCTTTTAAAAATGCAATCAATCAGTGCCTGGCGGCGATTAAATTCTCAATACGGTCGTATCCGCATCAACCTATGTTGGTGATTGCAGGCAAAGCGGATCGTCTGGTGAACTATTGTTGTAGTGTCAGGTTGGCACAGGTTCTGCGTGCCGAATATATTCAGCATGAGACTGCGGGCCACGACCTACCCTTGGATGAGCCCGAATGGTTGGTTGATGTTATTCAGGCGTGGACTACTTCAAATAGTTCTTGAAACTGGAGGTTATATGAAATATCGATTCGGTGGCCGATTAGCGATGCAGTGATTCGCTATCGAATCGATCTTTGTCCCTATGTACCAGAATAGGAAATATATCAAGACTGCAATGGATAATCTGAGAAGCTACTCTGCAGTTAATAAATAGGGGTAGAAAAATTTTGTCATAGAAAAGGTATTGATATTACTGGTGGAGAAAACCGGATCGGTTTCAAACCAGCTATTCTCGGTTCTACAAGACTGGAATGAGAGTCTACAATCAATCGCAGCAGAACATTCCGTCACACCGGCCCGACCAAGATTACAACCTGTCGATGTAGCGGCAGATGCGAAATTCAATGGGTGCGCGGTTCAAATTCAATTTTTACCGCATAACCGAGTACACGGGCGTAATCCTCGACGGTGGCCAGTCGTGGTGAGACATTCGAGTGCAGGCTTTCCAGCCGGGAGATATTGCTTTTCTTGGTACCCAGCAGATCGGCCATCTGTTCCTGTGTTACCCCCGCTTTTTTGCGCAAGGCGATCATCTGGCGTTTCATCTCGAATGCCGTTGAAAGTGCCTCATATTCGGTTTTGACCTCCGGGTCTTGCAACGCCGTTTGTTTGAATGCGTCGAATGTTGGTCGTTTATGGGTCATCGCTCTGTACCTCCTTCAGTCGTTTTTGCACCGTTTCCATGTGGTGCTTCGGAATTTTTTGATCCTTCTTGATTACCGTTAGCAAAATGACAATTTCCCGGTTTTTGACGGTACAAAATACCGACCGGGAAATACCTTCACGTCCCTTGGCCCGGATTTCGAATAATCCCTTGCCCAACGGGGCAGTATGAGGGCGTCCCAGATCGGGGCCGAATTCCTGAATCAATTCTGCGATACGCAGGAAATTGGCAAGAATCCCCGGCGGTAACGCCAGCGTTTCCGCCTCGACCTTCTCGTTATAGAACGTGATCGTCCATGCCATAATCAAGGTTATCAAATATGATAACCTCTGTCAAGCCAGTTATTCAGGCAGATTAACCACCCTCAAACAGAAAGACGAAACCATGAACAAATCCTTCTTCCAGAAGAAGAAACGGATACCGCTGTTTCTTGTGGCCAAAATACGCAAACGCCATGTGCCGCCCATTTACAAGGATCATGAAATAGAATGGAAACTCTTTGCTGAAGGCGCACTGCGGAACTGGGTATTTCATGATGCAGTGATGCATCGGGGAAACAAATGCCTGGCCTGTAGGCAATCGACTGATCACCGGCAAGACAAAATATCCCCATATCGAGAAGCACCACCACTGCTATTTGCGGCTGTGTACCGGTACTATCCTGCTGGACGATTCAGGCGATATTTACCGGGAAGCTCAAAAAACTGAATTCCCGCATGTGCCCGATCGCAGGCAATACAAGGCCAATAGCCCTGAATATTTTGAAGGATGCATCAAAAAAATATTCCCAGTTCACAGTAAATGCCACGGCAATATTCATGAGGTTGAGAAAACGCTGTTTGACAGGCTCGAAACAATGTTTCGGAATGATTTTGTACAAGCCACATCAGAGTAGAGCATCAAATTTAATAACTATTTATTTTTAACATTCTAATTCTGAATTGAATATAATATTTAACGCATGCCGTTGTAAGTGTGCCGTTTTCATTTCTGGAAATCATCTATAAATCTACAAGGGCTTTAAATCCACCATAGGTCATCCGTGAAGGATCAAACGGTATATTGTTTTTATCGCAAGCATCTTTCATGCGCGGGTCGGCCATCACTTTTTTGTTCACTTCGTCCCGGTGTTCGCGGGATTTATAGACGATAAAGGCAAAAATAACGGTCTCCCCGTCTTTTGTTCCCGCCAGTTCGCCGAACGGCGTTATTTTGCATGTTTCAGGTGCGTCTTCAGGCATTTCCGGTTTGGCATCTTCTAGCACGCATTCTTTGTATTGGAGCGCACCGTGTTCCATCCAGATTTTTCCTGCGCTTTCTGCCATTTGACGGTAAGCGTCAATTTTGCCTTCCGGTACAGGTAAAACAAATCCATCTACGTAAGTCATAATCTATACTCCTTTTTCCTATACAGGATTATTCCATACTAATTTCCCACAGGTGTTCATCCAGGTCTTTAAAATAACCGGCATATCCGCCCCAGAACGTATCTTGGGCCTGTTTTACAATGGTCGCTCCGGCTTTTTCCGCTTCTTTTGAAGGCACATTATGGCCAAGCAAAAATTCTGTTGAACTGACCGGACTCACTGAAAGACCGGTATCATGCGCAAGGTTTTTTCGTGGCCATAATCCAAGCTTCAATCCTTTTTGCATCTCAATAAACGCTACAGCGCCGTACTCAAATTCCTGCCCGACAATACCTTCCGTTTTAAAGCCCAATCCGTCACGGTAAAATGCAAGCGATTTCTCCAAATCATCAACGCCGATTGTGATGACAGTAATATGTTGTTTCATTTTTAAAAATCTTTGTTTAAGCATTTTTATGCTCTTACCCGCGCACTGCAGCCTCGATTCTGGCAACATCGATCTTTTTCATCTCAATCATCGCTTCAAACGCACGCTTTGCCACATCGCCGCCCCTGGCCATGGCCTCGATTAAAACGCGCGGCGTAATCTGCCATGACAAACCCCATTTATCCTTGCACCAGCCGCATTGGCTCTCTGCACCGCCATTACTGACAATCGCATTCCAGTAACGGTCTGTCTCTTCCTGGTCGTCGGTGGCAATCTGAAAGGAAAATGCTTCGCTGTGTTTGAACGTGTCTCCACCGTTGATTCCAATACACGGCACACCGCACACCGTGAATTCGACAGTCAGAATGTTACCCGCTTTACCGCCCGGAAAATCAGACGGTGCCTTGCGCACCGCATCAACCGAGCTGTCAGGAAAGGTTTGGGCGTAAAAACGCGCGGCTTCTTCTGCATCATGGTTATACCATAGGCAAATCGTGTTTTTTTTCATTTTTCATTCTCGTCTAAGAGTGCTTATTTAATGCAATATGTATATGTGGCCAGTGCGCCGTGAGAATGCCGTAAGTTCGGTAGTCCAAAAGCGTGTCATGCTCACCCGCAATGGTGTCAATTGGCTTTCTCACGACAGATTCTCCTTTAACAACGCTTCCAGTTGCGTGATTGTGGTCCCCCAACCTTCATGGAAACCCATGTCCTCATGCATTTTTCTTTGCACTGGCGTATTATGCATCGCACAAGCCGTATACCGGGTTCCCGATGATGTTGGCTGAAGCTCTATTACGGCAGTCATGACGATGTGGGCGCATTCTTTATCGCTCGTTGTGGCGGGCGCGACGGGCCTATAATTTTTTACCAGAGCACTTGTCCATATCAGACGTTTTTCATCTGTAACCTCCAGAAAGCATCCCGAGTTCGGAAATTTATTGCCTTCCGGGTCTTGTATGACCGTATAAAACTCTCCCCCAGGATGAAGATCAACCCGGCAATCTGAAATGCTCCAGGGTTTTGGAACAAACCATTTTTTAAGCAGTTCCGGTTCGGTCAGGCCGCGCCATACCAAATTTACAGGGACAGCCAGTTCTCGTTTAAGCACGAGGTCCAGCTCGGCATCAATCGGTGTTGTGTTCATCGTTATTTCCTTTCGGTGCGTCATGTTCTGTTAAAAGCAATGCATCCAATGCGTCAAAACGTTCGTTCCAGAATTTCCGCATTTGGCTCAGCCATTCCCACATTTCATCCACGCCTTGCGGGTTTATAGAATATATACGCTGCTGCGCTCGCTTCTCCATCTTCACCAGTTCAGCTTCCCGTAACACTTTGAGGTGCTGCGATACGGCAGACGGACTAATGTCAAACTGATTACTGATATCCGAAGCGGTAATCTCTCCCCGGGCTGCTATGATCTCGATCATGCGGCGGCGGTTCGGCTCGGCAAGGGCTGCGAATCTATCCATATTTTATTATTTAGTATTAGATTAATTAAGTCAATTATAAAATATTGGAATCTGTCGTGGAATAAATAATAAGGCATTGCAGATTAACGAATAGAGAGTAACAAAAGCTGTTAGGATTTTTTGGTGTAAAGTCACGATACGCATAATGGCTGATTCAATGAGCCTTCAGGCGAATACGGTGGCGTCTTTCTTGTAAAGGGACTTTGCGTTATTTCATCCCCGGTGTGGGTAAGTGTTACGGCCACAATTAACCGTTTATTAACCCGCTCCTGTTAATGTAAAAAGGCTATTTTGTGTGTGTGATAACACTTTGTGCAACTTGAGATCAACTGGGAGGCAGGGACATTGGCGCGTGGTGTGTCTGAAATTTCATCGAGAGTGGAACATCCATCTGGTCAAAGGCCATCACGAGGCGCTGATCAGCTTCGAAACCTGGAAGAAGATACAGGCGTGGTTGAACGGACAGGCCAAAGCGCCGGTACGCAAGGACATCAACGAGGATTTCCCCCTGCGCGGCTTTGACCTGCGCCTGCTGCGGCACACCCCTGACTGCGTGCTGGTCGCGCGGCAGGGGCGGTTTATATGCCTATTATCTGTGCCATGGTAAGGAAAACGGCATCACATGCAGTCAGTACGGCAAATCCGTGCGCAAGGACACGCTCGAGGAGGAATTTGAAGCGCTGTTAAGCGAAATGAAGCCCTCGAAAGATATTTCTTCCTGGCTGCCGAGATATTCACCGATCTGTGGAACACCAGACGCAACCACGCCAAGCAGGAGGCAGACACCATCCGCCGCAATCTGCTTCAGATCGAACGCAAGGCAGAGCAATTCTTCGACCGGATTGCCGAAGCTGACAACCCGATCCTGATCACGGCATATGAAAAGAAGATACACCAACTGGAAGAAGAAAAGATCACGCTCGATGAAAAAATCGCGCAATGCGGCCGTCCGCTGCAATCGTTCGATGAGACGTTTAGAATCGCGTTCTCGTTCCTGTAAAACCCGCATCAAATCTTGGTTTCCGATAGGCTGAAACATAAAATAGTCGTCCTGAAACTCGCTTTCAGCGCACGGCTTCGCTATTGCAAAAAAGAGATGTTTAGAACCCCCGAAAAGTCGCTTCCATTCTTGCTTTTGGAGGGAAACGACAGGGAAAAACATAAAATGGTGGCCAAGGGCGGAATCGAACCACCGACACAAGGATTTTCAGTCCTCTGCTCTACCGACTGAGCTACTTGGCCTGTTTGATGCTTTACTGACTGGCGCGCCCGGCAGGATTCGAACCCACGACCCCTTGGTTCGTAGCCAAGTACTCTATCCAACTGAGCTACGGGCGCTTGAAACAATCTACTGTTAATCAGACTGCTATCCAGAATTCGGGGAATTATAGCAGATCGAAGCAGATAGCAGGTTGTGAACTGTTATTTATTTTTTTATTCAGCACTGTAAAAAATCGGATTGCTCAACTGTAAGCCGGTCCGATTGTTCTGCTTCTGATTGTTTCAAATTCATTGCGGGGGCGATAATCGTTTATTTGAGCCATTTTGTCAAGGATAAATTGCTGAAGCGAAACTGCTCAAAATTTGAGTGCGCTATTATCCTTCCTCGGGTTCGGGGTCTTCCTGGTGTGGCAGGCTGCTATTCTGCTGTGCTGCGACGGAATCTGCATCAGCTAGGTTACCGCTGATTTTTGGCGTATAACAGACGACATCTCCATTCTGTGCTCTGTGCCGCAATGCATGATCGATGAGTACCAGTGCGAGCATGGCTTCAACTATCGGTGTTGCGCGGATACCGACGCAGGGATCGTGACGGCCATGGGTCTCAACAATAACCGGGTCACCATTTTTGTTGATGGAACATCGGCCCAGGCGGATACTCGAGGTTGGCTTGATTGCGACATTGACGGTGATTGGTTGTCCGCTTGAAATACCGCCCAATATGCCCCCGGCATTGTTGCTGAGAAATCCTTCCGGCGTCATTTCATCGGAGTGTTCAGTGCCTTTCTGTGTAACACTGGCGAAACCGGCGCCGATTTCCACACCTTTAACCGCATTGATATTCATCATGGCATAAGCGATGTCCGCATCTAAACGGTCATAAACCGGTTCTCCCCATCCTACCGGAACACCTTCGGCAACAGCGCTGATTTTGGCGCCGACTGAATCGCCGGATTTACGCAATTGATCCATGAAGGTTTCCAGTTGTGTTACATAACTGCTGTCCGCCACAAAGAATGGATTCTGATTAACGTCATTCCAGTGTTTGAACGGGATTGCTATGGGGCCGAGTTGCGCCATGTAGCCACGAATGACGATACCGAATTTTTCATTCAGCCACTTTTTTGCGATGGCGCCAGCGGCTACGCGTACCGCTGTTTCACGCGCAGATGCCCGTCCACCGCCGCGGTAATCCCGGATACCGTATTTCTGCCAGTAGGTATAGTCGGCATGACCCGGACGGAAAACATCCATGATTTTGCTGTAGTCTTTGCTGCGCTGGTCTTCATTGCGGATCAAAAGACCGATCGATGTTCCGGTAGTTTTGCCGTCAAATACGCCGGAGAGAATCTCGACGGTATCGGATTCGCGCCGTTGTGTTACATGTCGGGATGTTCCCGGTTTGCGTCTGTTCAGTTCGCGCTGAATATCTTCCTGACTGATTTCCAGACCTGGCGGACAGCCATCGATCACACAGCCGATTGCAGGGCCATGCGATTCGCCAAATGAAGTGACACAAAACAGTTTGCCAAAAGAGTTGCCAGACATGACGATAAAATTCCTGTTAATTACTTTTTCTTGCGTTTGAGAATCTAAAATATCTGTGTGCCACAGCCCGTGTTTTTCTAGCGGATTGAGGAAGATCAAGCCTAAAATGCTTTAATCATGTTATATACACCGGGTAAAATGCAGCAGATCGAGTAGGGGAATATTATAAACGCATAAAAGCTTATCTTTATTGAAATATGCTCGGAAGCACAGGTTTTGTATCGAATATATCCGGAAAAAAACAGGAGATTGAATGAGCACAACACAAGTTAAGGAATTTCTGATTCATTTACAAGGCAGTATTGTGAGCGGACTGGAAACGGTTGACGGTAAAATATTCCGGCGCGATCAATGGGATCGTCCGGGCGGTGGTGGCGGTATTAGTGCGGTGCTTGAAGAAGGTAATGTTCTGGAGCGTGGTGGCGTCAACTTTTCGCATGTCCATGGCAGCGGTCTGCCGGCATCGGCGACTGCAGCACGCCCGGAGTTATCTGGCCGTTCTTTTGAAGCGATGGGTGTTTCATTGGTGTTGCATCCGCGTAATCCTCATGCACCCACCGTGCATATGAATGTGCGCTATTTTGAAGCACGGAAGGAAGGCGCGGAGCCTGTCTGGTGGTTTGGTGGCGGTATGGATCTGACGCCATACTATGGTTATGAAGAAGATGCCATTCATTTTCATCAGACCTGTAAGAATGCGTTGCAACCATTTGGCGCTACCTGTTATCCGCGTTTGAAAAAGTGGTGCGACGAATATTTCTTTTTAAAGCATCGCAACGAACCACGCGGTATCGGCGGTGTGTTTTTTGACGATTGGAATCAACCTGATTTTGAAACCTGCTTTAATCTGACACGCAGTGTGGGTGATCATTTTCTTATGGCCTATCGGCCCATTCTGGAAAGGCGCAAAGATACGCCGTATAGCGAACGGGAGCGTGATTTTCAGGCCTATCGCAGGGGGCGTTACGTTGAATTTAATCTGGTCTGGGATCGCGGCACATTATTCGGATTGCAGACAGGCGGGCGTACCGAATCTATCCTGATGTCGCTGCCGCCGATTGTCAAATGGCGTTATGACTGGAAGCCAGCGGAGAATGCCCCGGAAAAAAAACTGTATACGGATTTTCTTATCGGTAAAGACTGGGTTTAAGAATGTTTCGGCCGGTATATCATTTTATGAGCCGGGTTTGCAGAAAATTTTTACGGAGAGATCAGCCGATGTTCATACTCAGATCGACGATTACAATAATCCTCTTTTTTGTATTCGTGTGGATAAATCCGGTGCTTGCGGAAACTACTCGGGGTACTTGGATTCAAGGTGCGCCGGCGCCCAGTAAACGCACTGAAGTTGCTGCAGCCGCGCTGGACGGTAAAATCTACGTTGTCGGTGGATTCAGTCGGCCCAGTTTCAGCAATGTGCTGGATTTTGCCATTAGCCGGGACATCGAGGTTTATGATCCGGCAGCTGATGCCTGGTCAACGACGACGCCATTGCCGGAGGGGCGGCATCATGCCGGTATTGCCGTACTCGATGGTTTTTTGTACGTTGTCGGCGGATTCGCTAAATCCGGTTTTTCAGTCTGGCGTGCTGTAAATACGGTTTATCAGTTTGATCCTGCAACGCAGATATGGCGGGAACGTGCGCCGATGCCGACTGCACGTGGTGCGCTTGGCGTCGCCGCATATCAGGGCAGGCTATATGCCATCGGTGGTTATGATGGCGAACAGAATTCTGGCGCAACTGAAATATACGACCCGGGCACCAATACCTGGTCGATTGCCGCGTCTTTATCAGCGCCGCGCGACCATCTGGCGATTGCGGCAGCCGGAGCGGCAATTTATGCAATTGGTGGCCGTTCCAATCTTAAATACAAACAAAACACGGCTGTGGTGGAAGCCTATGATCCGGACACCAATCAGTGGCGATATGCGGCCAATTTACCTGCAGCCCGTAGCGGTATCGCTGCCGGTGTGATTGAAGGGCATATCTATGTACTTGGTGGAGAGTCTGGCGAAGGTACGTTTGATACGCATGAAAAATATATTCCTGAAGAGAATCGCTGGATAGCAGTGGCATCAATGCCGACAGCACGCCATGGTCTGGGCGTGGCAGTAGCTGGGAAACGCTTGTATGCAATCGGCGGCGGACCTGCGCCCGGCGCATCGTTCAGTCAGGTGAATGAAATTTACCTGCCTTTTGATTAATGGCCAAACCATTGAAGATTTGATCAAAATCATATCATCAGCACTTTTTGTGTTTTTCTTGCGCGCTTTATGCTATAAATAAGATGTGCTTGGAGGACTTTATTTCAGGTTGTATTTAATGCCAAAAGAACAGGCACATCCATTTCAGGCTATCCTGACAATCTCGTCTTCAATTTACAAAGTAAGGAGATTAATTATGAAACATGTATCAACTTCATTTGCAATTGGAATTTTAGCGCTTTTCCTGAGCAGTCAGGTATTGGCGTCTGATGCAGGACATACCTCTGAAGCGATGGAACATGCTGGACAGGCACTTGCGCATGGTGAAGACGGCCATGCTGATGCGCTGGTAAAACATGCGGAGGAGAGCCTGAATCATGCCAAAGCAGCTGAAAAGGCGCACGCTGAAGCGCATAAACATATGACTGAAGCGATTAAGCATATTGAAGAATCCATCAAGCATGGGAAGATGGGGCATGCTGAAGAGGGCGCCAAGCATATGAAAGAAGCCATCAAGCATATTCGCAGCTCAGGACATTAATTACTCAATGATTCATAGATCATAAAAAAAACCCTCGACTATCCGAGGGTTTTTTTTATGATGCTGGCGATACGATATTGATATTTCCGGCTGGTGGATTTGATTTTTGTAGGACTTATGATTAATGTATCATGCAGTCCGCATCCGTTAGTGAGACATCATTATTTTGCGTATCTTTTGAATGGCTTTGGCTTCAATTTGACGTACACGTTCGGCTGATATACCAAGCTCATCGGCGAGTTCATGCAACGTTGCTGTATCTTTCTCGCGCAGCCAACGCGCTTCAATAATATGGCGACTGCGTTCATCCAGACTGTTCAGTGATTGTTGCAAACCTTCGCCACGCAGTGCCCGGTTTTGTGCGGCTTCAAGTATTTGTGAAGGTTCCGCTCCGTCGGTTAAATACGCAATAGGACTATAATTTTCGTCTTCATCTTCTGACAGTGGTTCTAGCGGTATATCATTACCACTGAAGCGTTTTTCCATTTCAACTACTTCTTCGGGCTTAACGCTCAATTGCTTCGCAACGGCACCAACTTCTTGCGGATTCATCGTGTCGAGGCTTTGTTTCATACTGCGCAGGTTAAAAAATAATTTGCGCTGTTGTTTAGTTGTAGCAATCTTGACCAGCCGCCAATTACGCATGATGAATTCATGGATTTCAGCTTTAATCCAATGTACTGCAAACGACACCAGCCGGACGCCACGTTCGGGATCAAAGCGCTTCACCGCTTTCATCAACCCCACATTGCCTTCCTGGATCAGGTCTGCCTGAGGCAGGCCGTAACCTTTGTAGCTGCGTGCGATCGATATGACAAAACGTAAATGCGATAAAATAAGCTGCTGTGCAGCACTGATGTCATCGTGGTCGCGCAAGCGTCTCGCAAGATTATTCTCCTCTTCCTGAGACAATAATGGGAAGGTATTGGCTGAGTGAATATAGCTCTCAAGACTGCTGCCCATTGCAGGGATCGTTAAAGCATTCGTCATGATATGCTCCTCTTTTGAAATATAATCGATATTAAAGTTTAATTTTAGCATTCTCGGGGTGAGAGTGCTAATGTATGAGAATAGTTGCATTCTCATGTCAAAATATAAGGATAGCATCCCGTCTATATTTTACGATGCGATGGAATAGAGGCATTAGCGAGGCTCAATCTGCCAGAGATGATTCGCCACTGAAACGCGCGCACCCAGCCAGCCCAGCCATGTTGCAAACAGCAGCAAGCTGACGGTATCACCATATTCGAGAGAGCGTAGCTGCAAATCCATAGCATACAGTCCGGCAATTGCCTGAAGCTCATCGTTCAGGATCTGCAGGACGAAGGTAATGATTAGCCACGCCGTAACGCCGCCTGCAAAACCCTGTATGGCGCCGAAATATAAAAAAGGACGGCGGATAAAAGGATCTGTTGCGCCAATCAGTTTGGATACTTCTATTTCTTTCTGCCGTGTCAGAATTTGCAATCGTATAGTATTGAACATGATGGCAACAATGGCTACGCTAAGCAGCGTAAATAAAACCAATATAAGTATACGACCAAAATTCAGCAGTGCTTCAAGGCGTTTTGCCCATGCCGAATCAAACTGTGCATGCTCGATTGCCGGCCAAGTCTGCATGTCGGTACGTAATTGATCGATGGCATCGGTGTTTACATCCTGGGTATCAACGGTAAACGCATCCGGTAAGGGATTGTGTGCAAGATTCTGTACAACTTCGTTTAATCCATTGTCCAGTTGCAATTGATACAGTGCTTGATCTTTGGAGATAAATTGGAAGTGAACAACAAGCTTGTTTTCAGTCAATTTTGTTCTGATGTGATCAATGTCATCCTGAGTTGCATGCTGTTTAAGAAAAAGACTGATTTGCGGCGATATGGATGTCTGACCGGAAATAGCGTGCAGATTTTCCATCAGTGTATAAACGCCGGCCGGCAGACTGATTGCGATGCCCATCACCAGTATGCTGAGCAGATTAGTCACCGGGGCAGACAATAGGCGTTTGAGCGCCAGAATGAAAACAAACCAATGCTGGTTAAGCCATGTTCTGATCATGCTGTCAGCTTTCCTTGCTGCAATGCGATAACGCGATGCTTGTTATTTTCCAGTAGTCCTGCGTCATGTGTTGCGATCAATACCGTGACGCCGACCTGATGAAATGAATAAAACATTGCCATAATGTCCTGTGCATAAGCTGAATCAAGATTGCCTGTGGGTTCATCGGCGATCAGAATCGCGGGGCGGTGTACTATAGCGCGTGCGATACATAGACGCTGATGCTCACCGCCTGAGAGTGTAACCGGCAATACTTTCTCTTTTCCCAACAGGCCCACTTTATCGAGCGCCGCGCGTATGCGGCTGGCTGCAGTATTCTGCTCGAACCCACTGATTTGCAGTGGCAGCAATACATTCTCGAAAACATTGCGATCGAACAGTAGTTTATGGTCCTGAAAAACAAAACCGATTTTGCGGCGCAGGAATGGTAATGCAGCGGGCTTGAGTTGCGCGATATTTTGCCCGTTGATGGCAATACTGCCCGATGTCGGGCGTTCGATGGCGGCAATTAATTTGAGTAATGTACTCTTGCCTGCACCGGAATGACCTGTCACAAAAACCATTTCACCGGCGTCGATATTGAGATCAATATTGTTCAGCGCCATGTAGCCGTCAGGAAAGCGTTTACTGACATGTCGAAATTGGATCATAACCAGAATTGAACACTTCAATTGTTAAACGTTCAATCAAACATGGCGTCGACAAAATCGCTGGCGCTAAACGGCCGAAGATCGTCTACACCCTCTCCGATACCGATAAATCGAAGCGCTGGCGGATTGTGCGGATACTGTCCGCATATGGCGGCAACAACACCGCCTTTTGCCGTGCCGTCGAGTTTGGTCAGAATCAATCCAGTGACATTAAGCGCTTCATCGAATGCTTTGACCTGTGTTACAGCGTTCTGGCCGGTATTTGCGTCAAGTACTAGCATGACTTCGTGCGGCGCATCCGGAATCGCCTTGCCGATAACGCGTTTCACCTTTTTAATTTCTTCCATCAAGTGCAATTGTGTGGTTAAACGTCCGGCTGTGTCCGCTAGTACAATATCGATTCCACGTGCTTTGGCCGCATTAATGGCATCAAAAATCACCGCAGCTGGATCACTTTTTTTATCAACCCCGGCATCCGGTGCAATTACAGTCACATTGTTGCGTTCACCCCAGGCGATCAGTTGTTCGCGTGCGGCAGCCCGGAAGGTGTCTCCCGCAGCGAGCAATACGGATTTACCCTGCGACTGAAAATATTTCGCCAGCTTACCGATCGATGTTGTTTTGCCGACACCGTTAACGCCGGTAATCATAATCACAAAAGGGTTGTTTGCGGTTGTATCCAGTGGGCGTTCCAGCGGTTTGAGCATTTCAACCAGTGATTCTTTCAGCGCTGCTTTCAGTTCCGTGGCATCGGTCAATCCCTTTTTTTTGACTTGCTTGCGCAAATCTTCAAGTAATTGAGTCGTTGCGTTGACACCGGTATCTGCCGTCAACAGAATAGTTTCCAACTCCTCATAGAGTTCTTCGTCAATTTTGCCACCACCACCAAACAGACCCGACAGCTGTCTGCCAAGATTTTGCCGTGTGCGTGTCAATCCGAGCCGGAGCTTGCTTGCAAAGCTCATTGGTTTGACTTCTTCCCGGATCTCTTCGCTTGTTATTATGTCCGGTGTGGTTTCTGCTGTATCCTTCGGTGCGTCAGTGGTCGATCGGGAGATCAGTGCCGTGTCTGCTGCTATTTCCTCTCTTTCGGCTGTTTTTTCTTCCTCGGTGCGGTTTTTTTTGGATTTAAAAAAATTAAACATTCTGGTAGGCTCTATCCCCATTGTATGAACATTTCACAAACGCCAATTTTATTCTGTTTAGTCATTCTTAGGTTAGCAAAAATGAAGCCAGTTTATTTTGTTGCTCGTTCCATCGTTTCTCTCATAATGATCCTCGTTTCCGGTACTTGGGCCGCTGCATTTGCCAGTCCGCATGAATACAGGCTTGATAACGGTCTGAAATTGATTGTCAAGGAAGACCATCGCTCGCCTGTCATCGTTTCCCTGTTGATGTATCAGGCGGGTAGTGTTGATGAATTGAATGGTGTAACGGGTGTCGCTCATGTGCTGGAGCACATGATGTTTAAAGGTACTGAGAAGGTACCCGGCAGTGAATTTTCCAAACGTATTGCCGCTGCCGGTGGGCGTGAGAATGCATTTACCAGCCGCGATTACACCGGCTATTTTCAGCAATTACACAAAGATCACCTTGTATTGGCGATAGAACTGGAATCGGACCGTATGCACAATCTGCAGCTTAGTGGAGAGGAGTTTGCCAAAGAAATCAATGTGGTCATGGAAGAACGGCGCTTACGTACCGACGATCAGGCGCGGTCACTGGTGTTTGAGAAAATGATGGCGGTTGCCTATCAATCGCATCCCTACAAACAACCAGTCATCGGCTGGATGAATGATCTTGAGAACATGACAGTGCATGATGCGCAACAATGGTATGACCGCTGGTATGCGCCTAATAATGCCATTTTAGTCATCGTTGGTGATGTTGATCCCGAAGATGTCAAGTTGTTGGTGCAAAAACACTACGGCGGTATACCCCAGCGCCCGTTGCTATCGATTGATGAGCGCAAGCCGCAAATCGAACCGCCACAACTGGGTATGAAGCGTATCACGGTCAAGGCGCCTGCTGAAATGCCTTATCTCATCATGGGCTATCATGTCCCGGTTATAAAAGACATCCAGGATGATTGGGAACCTTTTGCTTTGGAAATGCTGGAAGGCATTATGGATGGTTATACCTCGGCCCGATTGAATAAATCACTGGTGCGCGAATTGCAGATCGCCAATTCTGCCGGGGCGGGTTATAGCGCAACAGGGCGGGGACCGGGAATGTTTTTTCTGAGCGGGACACCGAGTCCGGGTAAAACAGTTGAAGAACTGGAGCAGGCAATACGCGCGGAAATCAGGAAACTGATTGAAGAGAAAGTAACAGAAGAAGAGTTGAATCGTGTCAGGGCGCAAGTTATCGCCAGTCAGGTTTTTCAGTTGGATTCGATTTTTGCGCAAGCAATGCAAATCGGCCGGCTGGAGAGTATAGGTTTATCCTACAAGGATATCGAGATTATGCTGGAGAAGTTGCAGGCCGTTACTGCCGATCAGATTCGTGCGGTAGCGGAAAAATACTTTAATGACGATCAATTGACCGTCGCGGTGCTTGATCCGCAACCGCTGGAGCAGAAAAAAGCAACCGCCGAACCTGCCGGGTTGCGGCACTAACGGCAAATACAAACAACAGGACCAAGACCCAACCGCTGAAATACTGTCCGTCCGTAACTCAGCGGTATTTTCTATATTACAAGAATTTTCCTGTCTTTATATGGTCGGTTTAATCGTGGTTGTGGCTATGATTGTGTTCATGGCCATTGTCGTCGTCATCGTCATTATCATGTGAGTGCCCATGTCCGTCATCATGGTCATGACCGTGATCGTCACCACGCTTATGTTTATGCATATCTTCCATCATATAATGGATTTCATCCGCGTCCAGAAAACGATCATTATTCAGATCATACTTGTCAAACTTGTCGCCGTGAAATTTCATGAATTCCCGTCTACTGATCTTGCCATCACTGTCGGTATCCATTTTTGCTATTTTTTTTTCACAGTGCTTGCACTGATCATGATTATCATCATGATCTGGTCCATGGGCGATAACGGGTGCCGCACTCAGTGCAAAAATAAATAAAGCGCCGATCGCAACGGCTAAAATCGGTTTGTTTTGTTGAAGCATGTTTTGTCTCCTTCGGTTTTGAATGATGTAAGTGCATAAAAGTCAGTGTCATAGGCACTCTCTCGTTAGTCATTGCATGATTCGCGCTGACATTGTGACATTATTCCAATCAACCTGCTATAAAATGTTCACGATAATATTTGAGTTCGCTGATGGAATCATAAATGTCCGCCAGCGCTTCATGTTTACCTTCTTTCTTCAGTCCGGCTGCAATTCCGGGCTTCCAACGTTTGACAAGTTCCTTGAAAGTACTGACATCCAGATTGCGATAGTGAAAATAGGCTTCCAGTTGTGGCATCCAGCGCGCCATAAAACGCCGATCCTGGCAAATCGAATTGCCGCACATCGGTGACGTTCCGGAAGGAACATGTTGTTGTAAAAAAGAGAGCATCTGTACTTCAACATCCGCTTCGGATAATTGGGAAAATTTCACTTTATTAATCAATCCGGATTTTCCATGCGTGGATTGATTCCATTTGTCCATACCGTCAAGCACTGCATCAGACTGAAAAACAACCATCACAGGGCTTTCGGCGATGGTATTCAACTGGCCATCGGTAATCACAGCTGCAACTTCGATAATGCGATCGTTATCCGGGTCGAGTCCGGTCATTTCCATGTCAATCCAAATGAGGTTATGGTTATTGTTTTCTTGTGCCATAATGATCAATAAATTCCAAAATGTCGGTTTTGATTGAATATAATCCGTTTTATTGTGTCATATTGATAGCAAGTCGTCATTTTTCATTATCGATAGTTCAAAAATTATTCATTTATGCAATCGTTTACATTGATTTTTATTGTCGCCCTATTACTCACGACAGTGATCCAGATATGGTTGTCGGCACGTCACATTCGTTATGTCCGCGCCCATCAGAATAAAGTGCCGGAAGATTTTGCCGGCCAAATCAGTCTGGCGGATCACAATAAAGCCGCCCATTATACCTGTGCCAAAACGCGTGCCGGTTATCCCGGTATTTTTCTGCATACCGCGCTGCTGCTTATTTTTACATTGGGTGGTGGCTTAGATGCACTCAGTGTGTTCTGGCTTGGATGGTTCAGTGATCCGATTATTCACGGTATGGCGCTGATTCTGAGTACTTTTCTGGTTATGGGGCTATTCGAAATACCGTTGAGCTATTACCGTATTTTTGTTATCGAAGAGCAATTCGGTTTTAACAAAATGACACCCGGCATGTTTTTCGCTGATCTGGTCAAGCAGGCTATGTTGATGGCACTGCTGGGTGCGCCATTGTTATTCGGTATTCTGTGGTTGATGGAGAAAATGGGGGGAAACTGGTGGTTTTATGCGTGGATCGCTTGGATTATATTCAATTTGTTTCTGCTGGCTGTTTTTCCAAGCTGGATAGCGCCATTGTTTAACAAATTCACACCGCTGGAGGATCCTTCGCTGAGAGAACGTATTGAACAGTTGCTGAAGAAATGCGGCTTTAAATCGAGCGGTTTGTTTGTCATGGATGGTTCACGCCGCAGCAATCACGGCAATGCCTATTTCACCGGTTTTGGTAAGACGAAGCGCATTGTTTTCTTTGATACCTTGCTCTCACGTTTGGAGCCCGCTGAGATTGAAGCTGTACTCGCGCATGAACTGGGCCATTTCAAACACCGTCATGTGATCAAGCGCATCATTACTTCATTCATCATGAGTCTGCTGTTTTTCTGGTTGTTGGGTTATCTGATGAATCAGACATGGTTTTATGAAGGTTTAGGTGTATCCGTTGAAACTGTTCCTTCAACGGCCATGGCATTACTGCTTTTTTTTCTGGTCTTGCCGGTATTTACATTTCTGTTTCATCCGATATCAAGCATTTATTCACGTAAACATGAATTTGAAGCCGATGCTTATGCCGCACAGCATGCTTCAGCGGATGACTTGATCCGCGCACTGGTTAAGCTTTACCAGGATAATGCTGCCACATTGACGCCGGACCCCCTGCATTCGACTTTTTACGATTCGCATCCGCCTGCTGCAATCAGGGTTGCCCATTTGCAGCGTCAGGTGCATTGAACTTAATGATATATTATCGGTTTGAGGTAAGAAATAATGAATGAGCTCGCGACACAAAAGTGTAAACCTTGTGAAGGTGGTATTGAACCACTGACTGCTGAAACAGCCGCCATTTTTCTGGAGCAACTGGAAGGATGGCAATTACAGGATAACAAGATCTGTAAAACTTATTCTTTTAAGAATTATTATCAGACTATGGTTTTTGTCAATGCGCTGGCCTGGATTTCACACCGGGAAGACCATCATCCTGATATCACGGTTGGCTATAATCGATGTGATGTCGTCTATACGACGCATGCCATCAATGGTTTGTCAGAGAATGATTTTATCTGTGCTGCAAAAGTGGATACACTGTTTACCATTTGAGCGCGTTTCACTCGAATAAAGCAAAAACGGTATCTTCTCAGATTGGTCTGGCCAGTGCTGTTTTTGGCCGGCATTTTACGGTTGAAACGACAGCCGGAGAATGGTTCTCATGCGTAATGCGCGGTAAAAAAGGAGGGGTCGCTTGTGGAGACAAGGTCGAATTCAGGATTACTGCTCCCGGCCAGGGCGTCATAGAAAAAATCCTACCGCGGAAAACATTGCTGTATCGCAGTGACGCCTTCAAGGAAAAAATCATTGCTGCCAATGTCACACAGATCGTCATCGTTGTCGCTGCTGTGCCCAGTTTCAGCGAAGAACTGATTAACCGATGCCTTGTTGCCGCAGAAAACCAGAACATTCCTGTTATTATCGTACTCAATAAAACCGATCTGGCCGAACCGACGCAAGCTGCGATTAGACTGCTTGGATTGTATGAAACACTTGGTTATCCCGTGTTGAAGTTGAGCGCAATCAATGATGTATCAGCACTGGAACCGTATTTGGAAAATCGGTTGAGTGTTCTTGCCGGTCAATCCGGCATGGGTAAATCAACTATTCTGAACGCTCTTGTTCCTGAAGCGCAGCGCGCGACAGCCGAAATTTCAACGGTATTGGATTCCGGTTGCCACACAACCACCCATTCACGCCTTTATCATATCGATGACAACAGCGCTATCATTGATTCTCCCGGTATTCAGGCGTTTGGGCTTCATTACATCAAAACCGAAAATCTGGCATGGGGATTTATTGAATTCCACCCCTATATCGGGCAATGCAAATTTCACAATTGCCGGCATCTGAACGAACCTGGCTGCGCCCTGGCTTATGCCGCGAATCAGGGAGAAATCAGTACCAGACGGCTGGCTTTTTATCATAAACTGTTGGAAAACGGACGGGAATAGTCTGATGAATCATCAGAATAAACATTTGGCGAAGTATCGCGTAAAGTGCAGTCTGCTGGTTATTGCAATATGGATTCGCCGTCAGCAGTCGCATCGGCAGCCGATGTAGGGCTTTCGCTCAGAATCGGACAACCGGGGTTTTACGGTGAAATTTACCTGGGTGATTTTTATCCCGTACCCGATCTGATTTATCCGGGTCCGGTGATAATCTATACGCCGCCCAATATAGTGCAGCAACCGTTATATCTGCATGTTCCGCATAAGCATGTCAAAAACTGGAGGCGTTTCTGTATCCAATACCGTGCCTGTGACCGGCCTGTCTATTTTGTCCGTGAACATTGGTACAACGATATTTATATTCCGTATTACAGCCAGCACGGACATACTCCGCAGCTGCAGCGGCATAAGAATCATCTGAGACGGGATCATGATTCATACAAACGGCACGATCATGATCACCGTAAGAAGGATAAAGATTTCCGTCATGGTGATGGCAAGCATGATCGGCATAATCCTTATGACCGAGGGCACGGTAGAAAGTATGATGATTAGGGTTCACCTTGAAGGGTGTCTGGTTGCGAAGACTGTGCCATGGTCAGACTTTGAATCGCACCTGGATATCATTCACATAAGGTAATGCGCCCACAGCTGCTTTGAGTTCGTTGACCAGCTGTTGGGCTTCTTCTGTGTTGCGCAAAATCCGGATAGGCAGGTCCAGCTCAATCTGGATTTCTCCGGCCAGATAATGCAAGGTAACCTCTTCAAGTACCGAGGCGGGTAATTGCGGCCAGCATTGTCTGAGTTCTTCGATGACTTTCTCCCGGTAGGGCAGGTTGCTGCTGGGAGAGTTCGACTCATCATTTTCCGGATCGATATGCACGGTTACGTCAGATACTATATCAACAGAATCCAATAAACGCTGCTGTACGGCGTCGCCGATCTGATGTCCTTCCGATACACTGAGTTTGGGGTCAACCTGAATGTGCACATCGATAAATGCATTACCTGCGCTTTTGCGTGAACGCAGCATGTGCATCGAGCGTACGCCCCTGATTTTGAAAATGTGGGCGCGAATGGCATTTAATTCATTTTTATCCAGTGCCTGGTCGATCAATTCCTGTGTACTGGAGCGCACCATGTTGGCACCGATTTTAGCAATCATTACAGCCACGACTATGGCAGCCACCGCATCCAGGTACGGGTAGCCGTACATGGCGCCTGCAATGCCGATGACAACCACAATGGATGAAATTGCATCCGACCGGCTGTGCCAGGCATTGGCGTGCAGCATGTCCGAACGCAGGCGGCGTGCAGCCGCTACGGTATAACGATAAATCCATTCCTTGGAGATAATGGACAGTACTGCGATCATTAATGCCAATCCGCCAGGTTCAGGCAGAATTTCCGGCTTATCGATTTGGCGCGCTGAATGATAGGCAATTCCGCAGGCAATAACGATCAGGGTCATTCCCAATCCGACCGTTGCCAGTGTTTCAATGCGGCCATGTCCGTACGGATGCTCTTCGTCCGCTGCCTTGTGTGAGTGCTTGGCCGCATAAAGCACAAAAAAATCGGTCAACAAATCGGAAAACGAATGAATGCCGTCCGCAATCAAAGCTTGTGAATTTGCGAGCCAGCCGGCGATAATTTTGACAACGCCCAGTATAAAATCAATTGCCGAACCGATCAGGGTAACCTTGCGCACCTCTTTGTAGCGTTGTTGTGTGGTTAAGTCCCGAGTTGAATTCATATCATTGCAAGGTTTGGAATATCGAACCCTGTTTACGCGATTAATGGGATCTATCGTTTCATGTATTGATTCAGCATGCTATTGGTGGCATCGATATCGAAATGTTCGGCATCAAAATCACCATTTATCCATTCATGCATTTCTTCGTGTTCCGGATGCGATGGATCGTTGATTGCTTCAAGAAATAACGCATATCCCGGAATACCGCCAATATCCTCGGGTGGGCAGGCGCGTTTTCCTTTGATGCATTGTGGCAGCGTCATATCGTGTTTGAAGGGCAGAATCTTTTCAAGCAACACTTCATGTTCCCAACTGTCGCCATAATCATAGTTATAGATTAATTTTTCATTTTCATGCTTGAGCAACTGATCCAGCCGGAACTTGGATTCATCTTTTATTGTGTCGAAGAATTCCTGATCCGGTTCGCCGTATTGCTCATTACCGAGTATGAAACCGTGCAAATGCGAGTTTGTCCAACCCATAACGATTTGTAACGTGATATGCACCTCACTGAGGTTTGCAGAACTGGCAATTAAGAACCGGCGCCATATCGGTGGACGGAAGTATTTAAGGGTGACCTTAAGTTGATAAACTGAACGCAATGGCCGTGCTGTCATATGATTAATTTTCCCGTGGATAGTATAAAAAATGCGATTCTGAATAGCACTGATGATGTATTCTATCTGTTCTTGTTGATGCTGCTCTGATTTTTCTTCGGTATGGTGTTCGTGTCTGGCATCAATTTTAGTTAATCTTATTATTCGTTATAATTTACACTTTATTTTTGTTTATCCTTAAATACAACATCAATGTCCGCAAAAAAACCTACTGATTCCACCGATGCCGCTTCACGATTTTTTGTATTCAGTTGGCGCCGTTTTTTGCTGCATGCGTCAATTCTTTCGGCCGGATTGCTGCTGGGTTGGTTGACCTGGTATTTTTCCAATCCGCCGAGTGTGCGATTTCACGAAACACAAGCAGATGAGTACCTGACTGTCGCGGTAACACCGCATATTGAAATAGCACTGGATTCCAGAAGTTCAATCGCGGTTACCGATAATCAGCCGATCCACATGGAATTATTTAAAGGCAATGTTTACTTCAATATCGATAAGAATGTTATGGAGAACATCAGGGTTAAAATTGGCGATGCATTCATTGAGGATGTGAGTTCGCGGTTCAGTATCCGTATGAACAAGGATGGCAGCCGAATAGTTTCGGTTGCGGAAGGGCGGCTCAAAATTAATGTTGCATCGGGTACATATCTGGTTAACGCATTGGAGCAGGTTGATTTTGATAATATTAAAATCAGCAAGCATCGTCTGATCAGTAAACGGGAAGTCGCACCATGGGCGACGGATCGGAATAACGGTTTCTGAATCGACAATTGTCCTTCTTGCTTTTTTTAGGAAAATATCATGACGCATAATCTGTTTAACAGCAAACGGGATTTGATGATCGGTGGAAATACGGCAGTGTTTTATTCATTGCCGGCATTGGAAGAAGAGGGTGTAGGGAAGATTTCACGTTTGCCTGTTTCTATCCGTATTATTCTCGAGTCGGTATTGCGGAATTTCGATGGTAAAAAGATAACGGAAACGCATGTCAGGCAACTGGCAAACTGGATGCCGGATGCTGCAAGAATTCATGAGATTCCTTTTGTTGTATCGCGCATTGTCTTGCAGGACTTCACTGGTGTGCCGCTGCTGGTCGATTTGGCTGCGATGCGCAGTGCTGCTGAAAGGCTGGGCAAAAATCCTGAGCTTATTGAGCCGCTCGTACCTGTCGATCTGGTTGTCGATCATTCGATTCAGGTTGATCACTATGGTAATCCGGATGCACTTAAACTGAATATGGAAATCGAGTTTGAACGCAACCGCGAGCGCTATCAGTTTATCAAATGGGGCATGCAGGCATTTGATACGTTCAAAGTCATTCCGCCGGGAATCGGCATTGTGCACCAGGTCAATCTTGAGCATCTCGCGCGCGGTGTGCATTTGAAAGACGGTGTCGTTTATCCGGATACGCTTGTGGGCACGGATTCCCATACCACTATGATTAACGGTATCGGGGTTGTGGGGTGGGGTGTCGGTGGTATCGAGGCGGAAGCCGGTATGCTCGGACAACCGGTTTATTTCCTGACGCCCGACGTTGTCGGCGTGAATTTAACCGGATATTTGCGCGAAGGTGTAACCGCAACCGATCTGGTACTGACGATTACTGAAATGTTGCGCGGTGCGAATGTTGTCGGTAAGTTTGTGGAATTCTTTGGTGAAGGCGTCGCATTCCTGACGTTGCCGGATCGTGCCACCATTGCCAATATGGCGCCGGAATACGGTGCAACCATGGGATTCTTCCCGGTGGATGATGTCACTATTGAATACTTCAGAGGTACAGGGCGCAGCGATGATGAAATCGCTGCATTCCAGCGTTATTTCCAGGCGCAGAAAATGTATGGTATTCCACGCCCGGGTGATATTGATTACAGCAGTACGCTTGCACTCGACCTGGGTACTGTATCGCCATCGCTGGCGGGCCCTAAAAGACCACAGGATCGCATAGATCTGGCGGAAATCAAAAACCGCTTTACCACGCTGTTTTGCAAGCCGGTTTCCGAGAATGGATACGGCAAGCAATTGGATGAAATCAATCAACGCTACCCGATACGTCATGTCCATGACGAAGATGCCGACGTATGTACACATATCGGTGCGAATATACTGGATGGGCATAATCAGTCTGGTAATGGCGAACGTCATGTTACCGAGATGGTCAGTAATCATCCGACGCCCGATGCCATTGATATACCGATCGACAAATTTGACAGGGTCGTTGATCTTGGGCATGGTGATATTCTGATTGCAGCGATCACCTCCTGTACGAACACATCAAACCCGAGCGTACTGATCGCAGCAGGTTTATTGGCCAAGAAAGCCGTTGAAAAGGGACTTTCTGTTAAACGTCATATCAAAACATCGCTTGCGCCTGGTTCACGGGTAGTGTCTGAGTATCTTGCAGTTACAGGGTTGCTACCTTATCTGGAAAAACTCGGTTTTAGCATTGCCGGTTATGGCTGCACGACCTGTATCGGTAACGCCGGCCCACTGGCAGAGTCTATCGAAGAAGCAGTCGTCAAGAACGATATGGTATGCGCCGCGATACTTTCCGGTAATCGTAACTTTGAGGCGCGTATTCATACCAATATCCGCGCTAATTTCCTGGCCTCGCCGCCGCTTGTGGTCGCTTACGCGATTGCCGGCACTGTTCTGAAAGACCTTACAAACGAACCTGTGGGAATGGGTGCCGATGGTCATCCCGTATGGCTTAAGGATATCTGGCCAAACAGTGAAGAGATTCATGCACTGATGAAGTTTGCCACCAATGCAGACACATTCCGCCGACTCTATAGTAATCTGACCAAGGACCATCCGTTGTGGAACAGTATTGCTTCCGCGATCGGTCAAACTTACGACTGGCCGGACTCGACGTACATCGCAGAACCGCCGTTTTTCGTAAATTTTTCCTTACAAGTTCCGGAAACCGGGAATAAGGGTGATATCAAAAATGCTTATGCACTCGGTATCTTCGGTGATTCGGTGACGACCGACCATATCAGTCCGGCCGGTGCTATCAAGGTTGCTTCTCCTGCCGGTCAATATCTGCTGGCCAACCACGTTGAGCCGGTCGATTTCAACAGTTACGGCGCCCGCCGCGGTAATCACGAGGTCATGATGCGCGGTACTTTTGCCAATGTGCGTATCAAAAATCTGATGGTACCAGGCAGCGAAGGTGGTGTCACGCTTTATCAGGTCGGAGATCAACCAGCGGAGCAAATGAGTATTTATGATGCTGCGATGCGATATCAGCAACAGGGGATTCCGACAATCGTGTTTGGCGGTAAGGAATATGGCACTGGCTCCAGCCGCGACTGGGCGGCCAAGGGAACGCAACTGCTCGGTGTCAAGGCGGTTATTGCCGCCAGCTATGAACGCATCCACCGCAGTAATTTGATTGGTATGGGTGTGATACCGTTGCAATTCAAGAATGGCGATACTGCGCAATCACTTGGCATTCAGGGGGACGAAACGTTTGATATTCTAGAACTGGATAATTTACAGCCACAACAGGATGTAATACTCGTCATACACGCAAAAGATGGCACACAAAAGACGGTTCAATTGTTATGTCGTATTGATACCATGATCGAGATTGATTACTACCGGCATGGCGGTATTTTGCCTTATGTACTTAGAGTATTGATCAATCGAAGTAATATAGTCTAGTCAGTTAGTAATGACCAAATTTTCGATTCCCATCTCGTCGTGGGGCGAGAACGTTGCGATAACGGCGTAGATCAAGTTTTGAAGAGTACTTTAGCAAAGCGGGAGCGCTTGTTGCTATTAATTATTGTGGTCATTGCCCTTCTTTGCGCGACTCAGGTAATTCCTGGCGGTCCTCATTAATTCAGAAAACCCGTATAATTCGGCTAAAAATTCAATTTCAGATATGTTTTCTCCATCTAAAAAGCGATTCAGTTGTAGCGGTGGCGTGCTGTCCGTATTTAAGCCCGGCATACAGGTTGTTGCGCTTTCTACCCCTAGTGAACTAAGAACGGGTCCCTGGCTTGGAAACCAAATTCCGCTTGGGTAGCAAAAATGTCGTGTTTCCGAGCGCGAAATTGTTGACAATACAAATCTGTTGTCAGTAATTTCTTTCCGAATCCCGTCGGAATCTATCGGTAAGATATGCCTATGCGTGTGGAGCTCTATGTCGGCGTAGCCGTTCGATAGACTCTTAGCTTCATCAACGGTCAACAAAGATAGAATCCTACTATCGACGATGTCCTGATAACTGACGCCCACATGATCCGCAAATAAACGACAGAGGCGAATTCTCTGACTTTCTTCTAGATTGGCCTCGCCATACTCAATTAGTATTTCCGCTACTTCATCGAGCGAATAATTTTCCCGAATACGGTTCGCCACCGGCTCAACCCCAAACGCTATAAGACTATCGTAAGATATGTTCTTATGACTCGATTTCCATGCTATATATTGGACTACTAGTCGAAATACCGGGGATTCTTTAACGACATAATATGTCGTCAGATATATAGTGTAAGGAAACATAAATCGCTGAAAAATAGGGTCAGCAACTTTGAAAATGCCATAATATCCATCGTCGATTGTAATCGCGATCGTATCTGGTCGTAATGATTGCTTGTATAAGTCACTCAAGCAATCAGCTAGACTGTTGACATGAAATCCATGTTTTGCAAGTAAAGCCATCCGCTTTCTGAATGTTTCTTGCTTAATAAATAGCGGGGGGCGGAAACTTGCTTCATCGTTGATTTCAAAACCGTGGTAGCACAAAATTCTTAAGTGATTTCGATAAAAGAATCTTGTTAATCGGAAAAAACCAAGAATATAAGCCAATCTGTAAACGAATAGTTTTATCTTTTTACTCATTGTATGATATCTACATTTCTTAAGGCCCGTCACTTCATGATGCCACAAAGCGTCGATAAGAGTAAGCACACGACTCCAACATCAAAAAGATTATGTGTAAATTCATCGTTGGCTTCAGATATAAGTTCCTAATTTCAATAATTAGCCACACTCTAACCATTTAAAAATTAAAAATCAATCCGACCAGCGCAATCGTACTTTTACTCTGATAACGCTGGTGTTCCTCAAGTTTGCCGCCTTGTTGCACGATCCGAATCATTTACCCAATGCTCCGGTAAACTTGCGGTGCAAGGATTACTCCCATTCAATCGTAGCTGGCGGTTTTCCGGAGATATCGTAAACTACGCGGTTGATGCCGCGGATTTCGTTGATGATGCGGTTGGATACTTTGCCCAGCAGGGCGTAGGGCAGTTCGGCCCAGTTGGCGGTCATGAAGTCCTGTGTCTGCACGGCGCGCAATGCGATGACATATTCATATGTCCGGCCGTCGCCCATGACGCCGACGGATTTGACGGGAATGAAAACAGCGAAGGCCTGTGCGGTTTTCTCGTACCAGCCGGAGCGTTGCAGTTCCTCGATAAAAATCCGGTCGGCCTGTCTGAGCAGTTCGGCGTATTCGTATTTGACTTCGCCGAGAATACGCACGCCCAATCCAGGGCCGGGGAAGGGGTGACGATCAATCATTTCACGTGGTAGGCCGAGCGCGAGGCCGAGTTCGCGAACTTCATCCTTGAACAGTTCGCGCAGGGGTTCGAGCAGTTTCAGGTGCAGCGTCTCCGGCAGCCCACCAACATTATGATGTGATTTGATGGTATTGGCTTTTTTGGTTTTGGCACTTGCCGATTCGATGACATCCGGGTAGATGGTACCCTGCGCGAGCCATTGGGCATCCGTGATTTTGGCCGATTCGACCTGAAACACCTCGACGAATTCACGGCCGATGATGCGCCGTTTGTCTTCGGGATCGGTCACGCCTTTCAGTTGATTGAAAAAATCCCGGCTGGCATCGACATGGACGACTTTGACGGCTAAATGATTGGCGAAAGTATCCATCACTTGTTTCGCTTCGCCCGCGCGCAGCAGGCCGTTATCGACAAATACGCAGGTCAGCTGGTCGCCGATGGCACGGTGTATCAATGCTGCAGCGACGGATGAATCGACGCCACCCGACAGGCCGAGAATCACGCGCTCGTGGCCTACCGTAGCGCGGATTTTATCGACAGCTTCTTCGATATAGTCAGGCATGTTCCAGTCATGACCCAGGCTGCAGATGCCGTGCACGAAGTGGTCAATGATGGCTTTGCCCTGCGGTGTATGAGTGACTTCTGGATGAAACTGTATGCCGTAGAACCGGCGGATGTCGTCGGCCATGGCGGCAATCGGTGTCGCAGCGTTGGAAGCCATGATTCCGAATCCTTCCGGCAAAGCTTCAACCTTGTCGCCGTGACTCATCCAGACTTCCAACACGAGGTTGCCATCGGTGTCCGTACGATCGCAGATGCCGCTGAACAGCGCGCCATGTTCGCCGGGATTGATTTCGGCGTAACCGAATTCACGTACTTTGGCGTTTTCGACACGTCCACCGAGCTGCGCAGCCATGGTCTGCATGCCGTAACAGATGCCCAGTACCGGAATGCCGAGTTCAAAGACAATCTGCGGCGCGCGCGGTGTTTCCTGTTCAGTCACGGATGCAGGGCCTCCGGACAGAATGATGCCCTGAGGCGCAAACGCGGTGATGAATTCCGGCGTTACATCATAAGGATGCAGTTCGCAATAAACATGGGTTTCGCGAATGCGCCGCGCAATAAGCTGCGTATACTGGGAGCCGAAGTCCAGGATGAGGATTTTCTGGTGCATGAAGTATGAGAGCGGTTATTTGACGTGATAGTTGGGCGCTTCTTTTGTGATCTGGACATCGTGAACGTGCGATTCACGCACACCGGCAGAGGTGATTTCGACAAACTCTGCCTTTTCATGCATTTCGTCGATGCTGGCGCAACCGAGATAGCCCATGCTCGAACGCACGCCGCCCATCAATTGGTGAATGACACCGGCAAGGCTGCCTTTAAAGGGAACGCGGCCTTCCACGCCTTCCGGCACGAGCTTGTCATTATTTTTTTGTTCTTTTTCCTGAAAATAACGGTCGCTGGAGCCTTGCTGCATGGCGGAAAGAGAGCCCATGCCACGATAGCTTTTGTAGGAGCGACCCTGGTATAGTTCGATTTCACCGGGAGATTCGGCGGTTCCGGCCAGCAAGCCGCCGAGCATAACCAGATTGGCGCCTGCCGCGAGTGCCTTGGCGATGTCGCCCGAGTAGCGGATGCCGCCATCCGCGATTACCGGCACGCCTGCTCCTTGTAATGCTTCCGAAACGTTATGGATTGCGGTAATCTGCGGCACGCCTACACCGGCAACAACCCGTGTCGTACAGATCGAACCCGGCCCGATGCCGACTTTAACCGCATCCGCGCCGTTGTCCACCAGCGCGCGTGCGGCATCGGCCGTTGCAATGTTGCCACCAATGACCTGAATGTCGGGATAATTTTTCTTCACCCAGCTGATACGGTCCAACACACTTTGTGAATGGCCATGTGCGGTGTCGACCACGATGACATCCACTCCCGCTGTGACCAAAGCATCCGTGCGCTCCTCACTGCCTTCGCCGACGCCGATCGCGGCACCGACGCGCAGGCGCCCCTGATCATCCTTGCAGGCCAGGGGGTGCTCGGCCATTTTGGTGATATCCTTGACGGTGATCAAACCGCGCAGATCGAATGCGTCGTTGACAACCAGTAAGCGTTCCAGCCGGTGTCTGTGCAGCAGATTTATGGCTTCTTCGCGGCTGGCATTTTCACTGACCGTAACCAGTCGTTTTTTCGGCGTCATGATATTTTTAACGGGCTGGTCAAGATTCGTTTCAAAGCGCAAATCGCGATTGGTGACGATGCCAACCACTTTCTTTCCGTTCACGACAGGCAGGCCGGAAATGTGATGGGTGCGGATCACATCCAGTACTTCACGTACGGTCATGTTTTGCGGAATGGTGATCGGATCTTTGACGACACCGCTTTCAAAGCGTTTGACCTTGGCCACCTGGGCGGCCTGTTGTTCGATGGGCATATTCTTGTGCAGGATGCCGATTCCACCTTCCTGCGCAATGGCAATGGCAAGCTGCGCCTCGGTTACAGTATCCATCGCCGCCGATGCAAGCGGGATATGTAGGGAAATGGTGCGTGTGAGTCGTGTAGCGAGACTGACTTCACGCGGGAGAACCGTGGAATGGGCGGGGATTAGTAGAACATCATCAAAGGTGAGTGCTTTTTGAATGAGCTGCATATGAGGTAACCATCCTTTGCAAAGCGGTATTATATCCAAATTGTATGTTTTTTTGCGGTAATTCATCGCAAAAAAAGCATATTTGTCTGTTTTTACCGTCAAAAGACTTATTTTGCGGCGGTTTTATCCGTAAAGTAATACTGCTTTCCTATTTTTGTCACTCAGATGCTTTTGGAGAAGAAAATGCGTTATTTGGTAGCTATGATTTTATTGATGTCATGTCATTTGCCTGTGCATGCGCAGATTTATAAATGGATTGATGAAAACGGCAAGACGCAGTATGCGGATCAACCGCCGATTTCTGGCAAGGTTCGTAATGAACAGCGATTAAGAATCAATTCCGCGCCGATACCGGTTTCATTTTCAGGTACTGAGAGTGAAGAAGATCCGGCCAAGCTCAAAACATCACGTGATGAAAAATCTGAATACGAAAAACGCCGTCAGGAAAGACAGCAAAAAGAAATTGAGAAAAAAACAACAATTGCCGAAAACACGCAGAAATGCATTGACGCACAAAGCAGATTGAGGTTATTTTCGGAGTCGCCACGCCTGCGGGTGCCTGATGGTGAGGGCGGTCTGACTTATGTTGACGATAATGTGCGTGAACAGAAAATCAACGAAGCGAATCAAGCTGTAACAACTTATTGTAAATAATGAATTCGAGTAATTATTGTTGTTGAAAATACAAAGTGAATTTCAATCGACAGTCATTTATGGTTTGCTCAAACAAACCTTTCTTATTCTTTTTATTATGTTTTTGTCATGCACCGTATTGTTGGGTACGGTGCAATCGGCGTCAGTCTTTCCTGGTAGCGGTCAGATAACTGAAAAGCAATTGTTGCAGCGCATCACTGTATTGGAACGCGATCTGGAAAAAGAAGCACAGGCTATTGCCGCACTGGATGAGCGCATCGCGCAACTGGAATTGAAGTATCTGGACGTTAAATCCGGCATCGAACATATTGCCGCAGTGCATACCGGTGGCAGCAGACCGACAGGCCAAACGGGTGATATTGCAGTGCCAGCGCCTGTTCAATTTCCGTCTGCTGTCGTAACACCTGATGATTCCGGCGCAGGTGCGGGTCTTTGGCACAGAATTGCATCGTATTGGAATGCTGATGAGCTGTTCGCTGCAGGTGGTTTTTTGATGATCCTGCTATTATTTCTCACAATGTGGTTATACCGGAGAAAACGCGGACGATCCGATACCGCAGTCGATATAACCGATTTCACTGAAACGCATAATCCCATTAAAAAAGATCAGCCTAGCGAAAAATACCTGCGATCACTTCAGAAGTTGGCTGCGCTGAAGAAAGCAGCGCAAAGCACTGAACCAAACGATGAATCCACTATTGTGATCAGGAAAGATTCTTATAAGAATCAGTTGCCTCTTAAATCAGAAAATACGGTGATTGCCGATGTCCGGGCATTCATGAAGCAGGCACAGCCTGAGCTTGCTATCCGGATGCTGGAATCGTTGCTGACCAAAAACAAGGATTCCGAAATTGGCTGGCAACTGCTTTTCAAAATACTTCATCATCAGAACAAGAAGAGTACATTCAGAAAACACGCACTCCGTTTTAAACGATTGAAGCAGTTTCCTGAGACCTGGAAAAAGATTCAATCCTGGGGGCACGCGCTTGAACCAGATGAGCCGCTCTATATGAGCGCGCAGGAAAGGAAACGGCGATTCTTTTCGAGCTAACAGCCTGTTAAAATCGTTTGCGACAGAAAGTACCGATTCTTGCAATCCGGTACCGACTGTCGAGCAAGGCAGTCCGATTATTCCAGAGCAAGACTTTTCATAGCTTTTTCATGATCCCATTTGCCGTGAAACAAGTGGCCTTTCCGGACCGGCACGCGATCGCTGGTCCAGGTCAGATGACTACCATCTGGTGTGAACACAGGCAAACCGTCGAATCCTGCTTTGTTCGTTACACGAACAGGTTCTTTCTTGCCATTGACATCCACGATATACAGCTCAAAATTGCGGTGTCCGTGAAGATTGGTCGAGAAAATGATGTATTTGTTCGATGGATGGTAAAAAGGCGCCCATGACAGCGCTTTCAAGTTCGTAATCTGCTTCTGATCGGAACCGTCAATATTCATGGTAAATACTTCGGCTTCGCGTCCGTTCGGAGAAAAGCGCCGCCAGACAATGCGCTTGCCGTCCGGGCTGAAAAACGGACCGCCGTCATAGGTGTTGGTGTGCGTAAGCCGTTTTACGTTGGCGCCGTCAGTATCCATGATATAAATATCAATCATCGAAGACGGGTCCTTTTTGAATAACTCGGCTTCTTCTTCCGTCAACTCGCCGGTATATGCCCGGCGATTGGAAGCAAACGCGATGGTTTTGCCATCCGGCGACCAGGAAGCCTCCGCATCGTAACCCATCGTGTTGGTCAGGTTTTTGATTTTATTGCCTTCCAGGTCGGTTTCATAGATATCGTAGTATTCGTCGTAATCCCAGGCGTAGGATCTGCGTTCGCCCGATTTTCTTTGTTCGAGCTCTTCGGTCATTTTGGCTCTGGCGTTCGGATCGTCGTGCGTGGATGAGAACAATACTTTGTCTTCACTGGGATGGATCCACGAACAGGTTGTCTTGCCGATACCGGGCGAAACCCGGTGGATATGGTTGTTGCTCAAATTTTTCAGATAGATCTGGTAAAAAGGATTGTCGTCGGAAACTTCCGCTTGATAAACCATCCATTGTTGATCGGCGCGGTAATACGCCTCGCCGACACGTTTTTCTCTATCGGTATCGGAAAGCAAAAAATCCTCCGTGATGAAGCCTTCCGCGGTGGCATAGGCTGTCCACATTAACAGGAGGGCCGGTAGTAATAATGCCGCCCGATATCTAGATTGAGCAGGCATATATGTCTGTGAAGTTCTGGCAGTATGTTTGGTTTTGGTATTCGTCATTAGGGTATCTCAAGCTGTGTTACGCAATGACATACATTAAAACACAGCTCAAAATGAAAACACAATCTCAATGGGTGCTGTCGAATATAACTTTTTCCGGAAACGCCTGAATCGTCCGACTTTGCGTTCGCCGATGATAAGACAGACTTTACCGAAACATGCGGCTTGCTGATGCAGAGAAATTATGGCAAAAATTCCTGGTGTTTTATTGATCAACTGTAGTATTTTGTTGGAGAAAAAATGCGGATAACAATGGCTATTTAAAAGGGAAAAGGGGGACATATGTCTGCGGGACCGGAACTACGTTCGTATGGAAGCAATTTAACGCAATCAAACAGGAATGTCGGTGAAATCCGTACGCTGATATCGGATATCGATGACAAAATCGACAAAGTGGAAATGGCTATCGATGCTGTCGACGCGATTCAGGATAAAGCGAATGAATTCAGTAACACCATTTCAAAGCTGAAATTGAATCTGAAACTGATGGATAAGGCCGGGCCGTTGAAATTTCTGGCCAAGGTCGCTACCAAAGTGCTTGACGGCGTACAGGATGTTACCCGGAAAGTCAGGGACAAGGCCAAGGAGCTGGCCAAAAAGATAGACGACAGCAAACTTGAGGAAAAGCTGGATGCAGCGCAGGAAAAGCTGCAAAGTTTTGATGTCAAACTGGATGGAACAGAAATCGTACTGCTCAAAAATATCACTGCCGTCGATCAGTTGATTAATGCGTTGAACAAAATCGACGAATTTGATCCCAATGGCGATCCGGCCGCGCCCGCGGCGGCGGGCGCTGATACTTTGGTGACGCCGCCGAATGCGGCGATTTCCGCGATCAATAATCTGTTTGCCGAAATCAAGGAAAAAACTCAGGCGATCGATGACGCCGTTCCCAGTGCGACTTTCTTGCCGGTGCTCAGCGTGAGGCTGGCGTTCGACGGTATATCTTCGTCGCTGAGTTTTTTGCGCGGTCCGTTAAACGAAATTTCGAAAGTGCTCAAACCGGTTGAGGGTTTGCTGGATGCTGTCGGATTCATATTCAATGTGACTGTGGGTCCGATCATCGACTACATCATGGAAACACTTGGCATCAACCGCATCATTGATTCAGTTTCCGAGCGCATCAACAAGCTGCTGCCCAATCCCGGTATCTTCGACAATGTTCTGCAGGACTTCGATACGGCTTTTCTGGAGATTGATCCGCTGGGTCAGGTTGAAGATTATCTTGGCATATCCTCATGGGTCGATGATATGAATCAACAGGTGATCGATCCGGTGGGCAATACGCAAACCGGGCCGATTGGCATCGGCACGCCGTTGAACGACGCGCTGACGGGTACCGGCGATAATAACCTGCTGTATGGCGGCGAAGGCGATGACGCCCTGACCGGCGAGGCGGGTACCGACGTTATGCTCGGCGCTGCGGGCAACGATTTTCTCGATGGTGGTGCCGGCACCGATATCGCTGTCTTCCGTGGTAATTTTCTGGAATACAGCTATTCACAATCCGAAGATGGTCAATCGATCACGTTCAATCATCTGTATCCGACAAATCCGAGATTGATCGACGGCACGGATGAAACGCGCAATATCGAATGGTTTGTTTTTGGCGATATCGCGCTGACGCCCGAGATTTTACTCAACAGCGTTTTCCGCGCGCTGACCGGGCAGAACGTGCTCGATGGCACCGAAGATCGAGACATTCTGTTTGGCGCTGATACTGCTATTACGATTAACGCATTTGGCGGCCATGATGCGCTTTTTGGCAGTTCAGCCAGCGGCGACGTGCTCAACGGCGGCGCTGGCGACGATCTGATGGTATTCAGCGGCGGCGAGGATATGTTTTCGGGTGGATCCGGTAGCGATACCTGGCGGTTTCCGATTAACAATGAAAGCGGTAATCCGCCCATTGATGCCGATCTTGAACGCGGTACGATTTTTGCAGGTAGTAGTAATACGTCAACGCTGATATCGATAGAAAACATCGTGGTCGAAGATTCCCGCAATGCGTTTCTGTTTGGTGACGCCGCAGCTAATCGGCTGATTGCCTTCGGTGACAGGGATTTGCTGGACGGCCGGACGGGCGACGATTATCTCGATGGCGGCGGAAGCGAAGATATTCTGATCGGCGGCCCCGGCAGCGATGCGCTGTTCGGTCGGGAAGGCAATGATGTGCTGGTGGCTGGTGATGCAACCTTACCGGGAATCAGCAATTACTACGATGGCGGCGAGGGTGATTTTGATGTATTGACCTATACGGCTGATATCCGTGAATTTTTGCAACGGGAATATATAAATGACGGTATCCGCGAGAAAGCGCGTATTCAGGAAGCATCCGGACCGGTTCGCGTTTCTGCCGGAAGCGGTGTTATTGAACGTTTATCGGAGGACGGCAGTACGGTTGTCGCAACGGATACCACGGTCAATATCGAACAATTTTTCGGTTCTGACTTCAACGACACCTTTTATGGTGGCTCGGGCACCTATACTGAAATTCACGGCGGCCTGGGTAATGACACGCTCTATGGCGAACAGGCCGGGCGCTTTGTCGGTGGCGGGGAAGGCGATGACATCATCTATGCCGGTACGGGCGGGGCGAGATATGACGGCGGCGGCGGATTCGATACGCTGTACCTGACCGAGGTTGCGGATGTCCGCTGGTTGGTGCGGATTGACGGTTCAATCGGTTCTTCGCTACGTGCATTCAATGCACTGGAAGGCAGTGAACTGGCCATCCCCGAAGGCAGCCTGCAAAATGAAAGCGGTCCATCGGTCATTGCTTCGGGCAATGTTGGGAATTTTGACGTCTACTACGCGGGCGATCAGGATGATTATTTCGATATTCGGGAACGCGACCTGATAGCCATTCATGCCGGTGGCGGCAACGATTTCATTCTCGGCAATAGCGGCGGAGACGGCAATCCTTCATTCGAACTGTACGGTGAAGCCGGAGACGATGAAATTGTGATCAAAGAAAGCGGCCTGGCTTCCGGCGGTGACGGCAATGACGTCATCGAGATCGACGCCAGCCTGAGCGACACGGTACAGGCAAACGGTGATGGCGGTGATGACCTCATCATCCTGCGTAGTGGCGAAGTGAATATTGATGGCGGTGATGGCCGAGATACGCTGTCGGCAAATCAGCGCAGTATTTTTGCCGGACTTGATGTCGATCTGCTTGCCGGCACCATTGAAACATTCAGCGACCGGGAACGGTTTTCAGGCACTGTGCGGAATGTTGAAGAGCTCATCGGCGCCGATGCTTACCCCAATGTCCTGCGAGGCGGTAATCCTGGCGAACGCTTGATCGGTGGAGGCAGCAACGATACGCTTGAGGGGCGGGGCGGCAATGACGCGCTTTATGGCGGCGTGGGTAATGACACGCTTTCCGGTGGTGAGGGCGACGATCTTCTGCATGGCGGTGCCGGCAATGATGTCATCGATGGCGGTCCCGGCATCGATACGGCCTCATGGGCGTTTGCAGCACCGGGCGCTGACCGGGGTAAGGTCGAAAGCAGCAGTTTCGGACACCTCGATGCCGATCTGGTGACAGGCAGTGCCATTTTCAGATTATTTTCCGGTGGTCAGGAAAGCGATACGCTGATCAGTATCGAAAATATTATCGGTGGTGATGGCAACGATACGATACGCGGCGACGATCGTGACAACATGCTGTCCGGCGGTGCGGGTGCTGACCGGCTCGAAGGGCGCGGTGGCAATGATGTGCTGGTGCTCGATGGCGACGATATCGCGTTTGGCGGCGCCGGTGACGACCGCTTCGTCATCGGGCTGGGCACGATGACGATAGACGGCGGCGAAGGTATCGATACACTGGACTTCGGCACATTAAAGGGAACGATACGCGTAGACACGGCGGCAGGCACTTACGAAGCCGAGTTTGAATTTGATCAGCCTGTCTGGAAAAGCGACTCGGGAACGGCGCCGCGTGGTACGGGCGGTATACTGCTGACGCCGCAGGATGTGCTGAAAGCGGACGTAACCTTTGCCAACTCAATCGACGATCTCGCCCGTTCTTCAGTGGTGGAAAACAGTGCAGGTTCCGGCGTTGATCTGGAAATCGATTTTGTCACCGGAACGGAATCGGCACGTGGCACATTCACCAGCATCGAACAATTTGTTGCGGGCGCGGCCCGGCTGATCGGTTCCGCCGCGGACGACCATTTTGCTGGAACCGATGGCGTCAACGTATTTGAAGGGCGGGGCGGAAATGACATTCTGGATGGCGCAGGTGGATCGGATACCGCCATTTTCTCAAATCCGATTGGCAGCTATGTCATTACGCGTACATCCAATGGTTTTGAAGTCACCGATACATCGGGTGACGATGGCCGGGATACATTGATCGCTATCGAGCGCCTGCGATTCTCGGACAAAGGTATCGCCTACGATCTGGATACGGACGCCGGACAGGTGGCGAAGCTGATCGGTGCCGTCATCGGCCGCGAGCATGTTCAGAATCCGGAATTTGTCGGTATTGGCCTGGCGCTGCTGGATGACGGTATGACTGATGAAGAACTGGCCGAATTCGCCATTTCAGCTATGGGCGTCAGTACACCGGCTGAAATTGTTACGCTGCTCTGGAGTAATGTCGTCGGAGCGCCGCCAACCGCACAGCAGGCGCAACCTTATGTAGATATGCTGAATAATGGCGTATTGACTATCGATGAACTGGGTGTGTTTGCGGCGGAAACCGATTTGAATGCAGCCAATATTGATTTAACCGGTTTGTCCAGTACGGGGATTGAATTTGTCTGAGATATTGAGCAGGTTCTGCGCAGAAAAATTACGGTGATAGGGGTTTACGATAGTGTTTTATAATGTCGCGGTTTGGATAATGGACGTCCATTCTATGGCCTGACCAACTGACATGCCGTTACTGGATTTGCTGTTTGGGATTGAATGGGTGATCAAATTGAAAAGTGTTTTACCGGAATCAAGGTTGAGGTGTGTGATGAAAAAAAATCTGATTGCTGCTTGCAGTGTTGCACTGTTGTCTGCCTGTACCTGGGTGAAGATTTCACCGAAAGGTGAGGGCGTGCGCCTTGTGCAATCGCAGCGTGCGGTCGAGTCGTGTCAACGGCTTGGCAAAGTGAATGCCAAGGTTGTCAGCCGGGTCGTGATTGAGCGGGATGAAGAAAAAGTGGCCAATGAACTGGTTACGCTTGCCCGTAACGAAGCTGGTATGCTGGGCGGCGATACGATTGTGCCTATTTCGGAAATTTATGATGGCAGGCGGGTTTTTGCGGTTTATCAGTGCTTTCAGTCCGGCCGGAAAAATTGATTAAAGCGGGCGATAAGGCAGCGGCGAAATGAATCCAATCCTGATTTCAATCGCATTACTGATCTGCAGCAATGTTTTTATGACGTTTGCGTGGTATGCGCATCTCAAGGAATTGAATCATACGCCCTGGATCATTGCGGCGTTGATCAGTTGGAGCATTGCGCTGCTTGAATATATGCTTCATGTGCCGGCAAACCGGATCGGCTATTCGGTGCTCAGTGTCGGTCAGCTTAAAATCATACAGGAAGTGATTACGCTGACGGTATTCATTCCATTCTCGGTGCTTTATCTCAGGGAACCGCTGAAGCTGGACTATCTGTGGGCCGGGCTTTGCCTGGTTGGCGCAGTGTATTTTATGTTCAGAAGCAAGCTGGCAGCGTGAAAGTACCCGATTGCCAATATCCGGAATCGAGGATGAAGTGAGGTGCAATACCTGTAGGGTATTGCACCATTGTTTTAATCCGTAATTGCACCCTTGCTCGCGGTCGATACCAGTTTGGCATATTTGGCCAGTACGCCCCGGGTGTAGCGTGGTTCGGGGGGGTGCCAGGCAGTGCGGCGTTTCGCGAGTTCTGCGTCGGAAACGTTAAGCTGCAGCAGCCGCTGTTCGGCGTCGATAGTGATGGAATCACCTTCCTGTACCAGCGCGATGGTACCACCGACATACGCTTCCGGAGCGACATGGCCGACGACCATGCCATAGGTGCCGCCCGAGAAACGGCCGTCGGTGATCAGACCGACAGAATCGCCAAGCCCCTCGCCGATGAGCGCCGAAGTGGGCGAGAGCATTTCGCGCATACCGGGACCGCCTTTGGGGCCTTCATAGCGGATTACGACGACATCACCAGGGTTGATTTTACGCGCCAGAATTGCGTGCATGCAGGTTTCCTCGGATTCGAATACACGCGCCGGGCCGGTAATTTTGGGATTCTTGATACCGGAAATTTTGGCCACGGCACCTTCGGTTGACAGATTGCCTTTCAGGATCGCCAGATGCCCCTGCGCATACATTGGATTGTGCCATGAACGGATGACATCCTGGTCGGCGCGTGGCGTGTCCGGAATATCCTTGAGCACCTCGGCGATGGTCTGTCCGCTGATGGTGATGCAATCGCCATGCAACAGGCCGTTGACCAGCAGCATTTTCATCACTTGCGGAATGCCGCCCGCTGTATGCAGGTCGGCGGCGACATAACGGCCGGACGGCTTCAGATCACAGATGACGGGGATGCGTGCACGGATGGCTTCAAAATCGTCAATGGATAGGTCGACTTCCGCGGCGTGTGCGATGGCCAGCAGGTGCAGGACGGCATTGGTGGAACCGCCGACCGCCATGATGACGGCAATTGCGTTTTCGATTGATTTGCGGGTAATGATGTCGCGCGGCAGAATCTGTTTTCTGATCGCGCTGACCAGCGCTTCGGCGGATTCGCCCGCGCTGATCCGCTTCTCATCATCTTCCGCCGACATGGTGGATGAGTAGGGCAGACTCATACCCATGGCTTCAAACGCGGAAGACATGCTGTTTGCGGTAAACATGCCGCCGCAGGAACCCGCGCCGGGACAGGCGTGGCGTTCAACCTGCAATAATTCTGCATCGTCGATTTTGTGCGCGCTGTGTTGGCCGACGGCTTCGAATACGCTAACGATAGTCAGATCCTGGCCTTTGTATTTGCCGGGTTTGATCGTGCCGCCATAAACGAAAATAGCGGGCACGTTCATGCGCGCGATGGCGATCATCGCGCCCGGCATGTTTTTGTCACAGCCGCCGATGGCGATGACGCCGTCCATGCTTTCCGCCTGCACGCAGGTTTCGATCGAATCGGCGATGACTTCACGCGATACCAGCGAATATTTCATGCCCTCGGTACCCATCGAGATGCCGTCCGAGACGGTGATGGTACCGAACATCTGTGGCATCGCGCCGGCCTGACGCAGCGACTGTTCCGCCTGGATCGATAAATCATTCAGGCCCTTGTTGCAGGGTGTGATGGTGGAATAGCCATTGGCAACGCCGACAATCGGTTTGCTGAAATCGTTATCGGTAAAACCGACCGCACGCAACATGGCGCGGCTGGGTGCGTGCTGGATGCCCTGGGTAATGGCCTGGCTGCGTTTATTGTCTGGCATATTGACTCCTGAGGTGATAAAAAAGACACAATGAATCACACTTGACAGCGCTTTGCCTTGAAAGGCATTCGATTGCGGCAAGTGCGCTTGCTATAATAGGCCTATTTTACCGTAAATAATAAGGCGATAACTCATGCTTGTTCATCCTCAGTTCGACCCTGTAGCCATTTCACTGGGATCGGTGTCCGTGCACTGGTACGGTTTGATGTATCTGCTCGGTTTTCTGTCATTCTTTCTACTGGGACGTTATCGCATCAAACATGGCCCGAAAACCGTGGTGACCTACGAACTGCTTGATGACATTCTGTTTTACGGTATGCTTGGCGTGATTATCGGCGGACGTCTGGGGCATGTGCTGTTTTATCAGTTCGGCTATTATCTGGAGCATCCGCTGCGCATCCTGGCTATCTGGGAAGGCGGTATGTCGTTTCATGGTGGTTTTCTCGGTGTGATCGTGGCGATGATTATTCTGGCGCGCAAGTATGGCGTGCATTGGATGAATATTACCGATTTTGGCGTGCCGCTGGTGCCGCTCGGACTCGGTGCGGGCCGTATCGGTAATTTTATCAATGGCGAGCTCTGGGGGCGTCCGACGGATGCATCCTGGGGTATGGTTTTTCCTTATGTCGACGATTTGCCGCGGCATCCGTCGCAGCTATACCAGTTTTTTCTCGAAGGCATTGTGCTGTTTCTTCTGGTCTGGCTTTATTCAACAAAACCGCGCCCGATGGGTGCTGTGACCGGTATGTTCATGATCGGCTACGGTGTCGTGCGCTCGATTGCAGAATTCTTCCGCGAACCGACGGAAGGTTTCATGGGGTTGCTGACATTCGGTGTCAGCATGGGGCAATGGTTGTCGATCCCGATGATTCTGGCGGGTGTCGCACTGATCGTGTGGTCGGGGCGGCATCCCGTGCATAGCGAATCCATTGACCGGTCGCGCAAACGGAAGACGGGCAAAAACCAGTAATCTTCTTTTATATTACTCCTGGTTGCAGTATGCGGATCACTTATGCATTTGGATGCTGAGTTCTGCTTTCGTGAGTCGGGTAGGCATTAAACACTAAAACGTGACTTGAAAACACGAGAGCCCGATTAGATTACGTGAGGGTAATCGGGCCTGCGCGGGCTGCATGTTTGACTAAATATATGGCTTAACCTATATTTCAATTTGGTGAAAAGTTTTTTTATAGGTGGAATTTATAATTCAATCAGAGGGTTAATATTTGAATATAATCAGAAGAATTAAGCTATTAATTTTGTTGAGCGCTGGAATTGCCGGATGCAATACGATGGCCTCAATTGATAAAGCTGAAACACTCGACCAGCTCGGCCATTACAGTGCCGGGCATCTTATTGCTTGTGATGCGGCACAATGGGTCAGTCCCGAAGTAGCCATTAAACATACTATGGATTTTGCACGTGCGCGCGAAGAACTCCAGCATCCCGGTCAGTGCGGACCGGGATGCATACAGGATCTGCAAGCCTGGCAACGGGGCGCTGAAAAAGGCGTTACTTGCCGATATTAAAATCAATCAACTGAAATGGAACGGGATATATATCTTGGCAAAATTACTCGTTGATCAAGGCAAACCGGGCGCAATTCTCGGCCTGTGCCCTCTTCTCTTAGTACTACAGTCGTAGATAAAGTGCGAGAATATAGCCTGTATCAACAATAAGGTGGGTTTGGGTATGATGTCACAACTAAATGATTGGGCCAGGGAGCTGGAGGTAGTGCACAAGCGGCTTGGAAGTTTATTCAGGCGCAGCGAGCCACGCCAGCGTAGCCTTGCGTACCTGAAGGGCCTGTTGAGCACGGTAGAGCGCAAGAACGGCTGGCAACTGGCCGAATGGATGGGCGAGACAACGCCCGATGGAGTGCAACATCTACTGGAACGCGCGCAGTGGGATGCTGATGCGGCGCGCGATGTGCTGCGCGATTACGTTGTCGAGCATGTGGGTGATTCAGACGGCGTGCTGATTGTTGATGAGACAGGTTTTGTCAAGAAAGGAACCCACTCGGTTGGTGTACAGCGCCAGTACAGCGGTACGGCCGGGCGCATCGAGAACAGCCAGATCGGCGTGTTTCTGTGCTATGCCGGTGCCGGTGGCAGTGCCTTCATTGACCGTGAACTTTATATTCCGCGCCAGTGGACGGATGATCATTTACGCTGCGAGGCTGCAGGCATTGCACAGGAGGTGGAATTTGCGACCAAACCCCAGTTGGCACGCAAGATGATCGAGCGAGCGCTGGATGCGGGCGTGCCCTGTGGGTGGATCACAGGCGATGAAGTTTACGGTGAAGATCGGCACCTGCGGGTATGGCTGGAGTCACGCGAGCAGGCCTTCGTGCTGGCTGTAGCCAGGAATGAGCCGCTGTGGTGGCAGGGGTCGCAGCACGTAAAGGCCGAAGAGATTGCGCAAGCGTTACCAGCACGTGCATGGCGTTGTCTGTCGGCAGGCGCCGGAACCAAAGGCGAGCGCCTGTACGACTGGGCTCTGGTGCCGCTGTGGCGGCTACAATTGACACAGAAGGAGCGTCGCTTCGGACATTACCTGTTGGTGCGGCGCAGCCTGGATGAGCATCAGGAGTTGGCCTATTATGTGGTGCATGCCAAGCGCTCGCAGGCCCAGCTCAAGCGTTTGGTACAGATTGCTGGCAGACGTTGGGAGATTGAGATCGGCTTTGAGGCCACCAAAGGCGAGTGCGGCCTGGATCAGTACGAGGTGCGCCGCTGGCAGGGCTGGTATCGCCACATCACACTGGTACTACTGGCCCATGCGGTGCTGGTGGCCCTGCGGGTGCGGGAGAAAAAAACACACACCCGGCCTGATTGCCCTGAGCGTGCCTGAGTTACGTAAACTGCTATCGCATCTGCTGTGCACACCAGCCAAGCCATCGAGCATGTGCTGCACTGGTCCGTGTGGCGTAGAAGACATCAACATAGAGCCCGACAAGCTCACTACCGGCGCAGAGGATTCTCTCCTCCTGAGTGAAAATATCTACGGCTGTAGTATTAGAGTCTGTTCAAAGTCTTTTGAGTAGAAGGACCAAGAAGGCGAGGTGAATGAACTGCAAACTGGTGTTGGGCCAGCGTTCGCAGTTCTTCCACAATCTTCTATTTTTTTCCAGCCAGGCAAAGCTACGCTCGACGATCCACCCTGCCAGGGAAATTGGTGTAAATGAAAATACCTTGCATAGCTGGATCAGTAAATACAGCCGACCTGTTGATAACATAAAGGCAGTGCGCATTGACGAACATCTCTATGAAGAGTTAAAGCGGCTAAAAAAAGAGGTTGCCCGACTGACCGAGGAGCGCGACCTATTAAAAAAGGCTGCCGCGTACTTTGCCAAGGAGCAACGGTGAAGTACGCCTGGATCAAACAGCATCAAGGTGAATTCACCGTATTATCGATGTGTCGGTTTTTGCAGGTCTCACAGAGTGCTTACTATGATTGGCTGCATCGAATTCCTTCATTCAGGGAACGAGAAGACGGGCAACTCAGCGGTATTGTAAAAAAAGCATTTGAAAAAAGCCGGAATACATACGGCACCCGCCGTCTCAAAATAGCTATGTTTCACCAAGGTCAATCCGTGAGTCGGCGGCGAATAAGCCGGCAAATGAAGGAAGCCGGATTGGTCTGTAAAACTAAACGTCGATTTAAAGCTACCACCCATTCAAAACATGAATGGCCTATTGCGCCTAATTATTTGGGTCGTCAGTTTTCCATAGATCAGATAAATCGGGTATATGTGGGCGATCTCACTTATATTCATACCCTGGAAGGCTGGTTGTATCTGGCGGTCGTGATCGACTTGTTTTCCCGACAGGCCGTAGGTTGGTCAATGGCCGCGCATATGAAAACACAGTTAGTCAACGATGCACTCCAGATGGTTATTGGGAAACGTAAACCTGACAAAGGCTTGTTATGGCATACCGATCGAGGTAGCCAATACGCTGTTGATACCGGTTTAAAATTGCCCCCCCATTACGGTTGAAATTTGACCAGGGGGAAACAGAGCGTAGGATAGTACGTATCTGTGGATAAGTTGTCGACCAGACTGGATTGGTATTTTGCCTCCTGTTGATGTTTTTAGTTCAGTTGTTCGCTACAAATTCACCAAATTTTCTTCTGGTGAGTATTTTTCTTTTTCCCGTTGTTGTATTCTGATTTTTGCATTGGCTGTGCTTTGTTTGTAGCGGAAAGACTCGTTGCCGGTTTCGATGATGTGGCAATGATGTGTTAGTCGATCCAGAAGCGCGGCGGTCATTTTGGCATCGATGAATACGTTGCTCCATTCTGCGAATGTAAGGTTGGTTGTAATGATCACACTGGTGCGTTCATACAGTCTGGAGAGCAGATGAAACAGTAGTGCGCCACCGGCCTGCGAGAATGGCAGATAACCCAGTTCGTCGAGAATGACCGGGTCAATCTGCAACAGTCGCAGGGCAAGCCTGCCTTGTTTGCCAGCTGTTTTTTCTTGTTCCAGGCTATTGGCCAGATCAATAGCTGGAGTTGTCCCCTTTTGACGGACAGTTTTTTCACTGAGCCGAGAGTATTTCGACCTGTGTGAAAGAATTGTAGTTTATCGTAATTTGATTTTGCTTCTTCAGTTTTCTTTCAAAATTGTTGGGTGATAAGTATCCCACCCCGGAATGCCTGCGAGTTGGGTTATACCAGGACTCGATCCAGGTGAATATGGCCAGCCTTGCTTCAGTTTTGTTTTTCCAGGAACGTCTGTCAATCAGCTCACATTCCAGGGAAGCAAAGAAACTTTCAGCCATCGCATTGTCATAGGCATCGCCCACACTGCCCATCGAGGAGCGAACTCCCATTTCCCTGCATCGCTTACCGAACTCAACACTGGTATATTGACTGCCCTGATCGCTGTGGTGAATCACTTTGCCCGGTTTACGGGTGATTAACGCCATGTTCAACGCATTGATCACCAGGCTTGCTGTCATGGTTTCACCGAAAGACCAGCCCACCACCTTACGGCTGAATACATCTATGACCACGGCCAGGTACAAGAACCCTGCCCAGGTAGGAATGTAAGTCATGTCTGCAACCCATAGTTGGTTGATGCTAGTTGCCTTGAAATGACGTTGCACCAGATCCGTGCAGGCCGGTCACGCTTGTTGCGATGAGTCGTGATCACAAAGTTTCGTCTGCGGCTCACTCCTTTAATCCCTGCTTCACGCATCAGCCTGCCTACGCGCTTGTGATTGACCCTGACTCCAAGATCAGCCAATTCAGCGGTAATGCGGGGACGGCCATACGTGAAATCGCTTGTGTGATGTATGGCCATGATCTGCTCGGTCAATCGGCAGTTGGCAACGGCTCGCTGGCTTGGTGCACGCTTAGCCCAGTCATAGTAACCGCTGTGCGATACACCCAGTGTCTCACATAGAATTCGGGCCGGAAATTGTGCCCGGTTTGCCTTGATTAATTGGTACACCTTCCCAATCAGTCTTTGTTGTTTGCAAACCAGGCCGTAGCCTTTGCCAATATGTCGCGCTCCATCTCCACGCGCTTGAGCTTCTTGCGCAATTCCATCAGCTCCTGACGTTCGTTAGAATTCAGGGAGCGCCACGATATGTGCCGTGTCAGCAGTTATCTGGCTAGTTGATATCGAATAATTTGTTGCACGACAATTCAGGTTGGTATCGATGTAATGGCAACCAAATTCCTCTGATAACTGCTGGACATCTGCTCAATGCCACCAATCTTAATCTATTTCGCTGTCAAAACGGGTAGGTTGGCTTGAGTTTGTGTCATATTTCTTCTCCTTAAGCAGAACATAATGTTCCTCGTCAGGCGGGGCAACTCAGTGGTCTCGATGCACTGATTGACAACTAACCAAAGAATCAATATTTGCAGAACCAAAGATGAAACCACTACCCAGTCATCGTTTGCGCTGTTGAGCAACCTGCGCATGGCCAACATCGCACCAGCAGCAATGAACTGCGTAAGAAAGGGATATTCGTATCAGGAAGTGGCGTACGTTCTATTTGGCTACGTCATAATCTTGAGAATTTTAAGAAGCGGTTAAAAGCGCTTGAGGATAAATGGCTAGTGACGGTATTACGCTTAGTGATGCGCAATCTGCCGCTCTTGAAAAGAAGAAACACGATGATGAGCCTGCAGAAATTGAAACGGCACATCCAGGCTATTTGGGGTCGCAAGATACGTTTTATGTTGGGAATCTCAAGGGTGTTGGTCGTGTTTATCAGCAAACGTTTATCGATACCTACAGCGTAGCTTCCTCGCTGCTCTATACAACCAAAACACTAATCAGCAGTGTTGACCAGTTCAATGACAAGGTATTGCCGTACTTTTGAGCGTCACGAACTGCCCATGTTACGCATTCCGAACGGATAGAGGGATAGAGCTATTGCGGTCGCGAAAAGATCAGAGCGATTACCAACTGTATTTGGCGATTAATGATATTGATCACCTTAAAATAGAAAAGTTACAATAACGCAAATAATTAGTATCTGTGAACGATTCCACAAAACAATCCTAAATGATTTTATCAAATCACATTCAGAAAAAAACTTTATTCAAACATGAAGGAACTACAGAAAGATCTGGACGAGTGGATACATTACTATAATAATGAACGAACACATCAAGGAAAAATGTGCTGTGGGCGCACACCATTGGAAACAATGCTTGATGGGCAATCGGTTTGGGTGGAAAAAAATTTAGCTCAAATCTAAACTGACAGACACCTAAAAAAAACGGGTAACTGTCAGATCAGGTCTGAGCTAGTACACTTAATCCGACGGTTATGGGGTATTCGCAACTTATCATTTTAATTCCTCAGCTTTTGCTAGGCGGTAACTCGTGCTGCGCCCACCACCCGGATTCTGAATAAAAACTCCTCTGTCCACCAGATCGCGAATATCGCGTAAAGCCGTATCATTCGAGCATTTCACCAGCTTTGCGTATTTCGATGTATTCATGTGTCCTTTGAAGTCTTCCAACATTTTATTCAGGATCAAGCGCTGGCGCTCATTAATGGAACGTGTGCTCAGGAAATGCCAGAATTCGGCTTTATACAATACGGCAGCTAATATTTTATCCGCACCGCTAATTGCGTGTTCAAGACTTTCCAGGAACCATAACAACCATGGCGTAATATCGACATCGCTACGTTGCTGGTATTCCAGCTGCTTATAATATTCTTTGCGCTCTGCTTCAATCTGTGCCGACATGGAATAAAAACGATCTTTAATGCCATCGGCTCGTGCCAGCATCATATCGGCAATTGCGCGTGCGATACGTCCGTTACCGTCTTCAAATGGATGAATGGTGACGAACCACAGATGCGCAACCCCGGCCTTAAGAACCGGATCGATCTTTCGGTTATTTTCCAGCCACCTCAAAAACTGTTTCATTTCCTGATCCAGTTTTACTGCGGGTGGCGCTTCAAAATGAATTTTTTCGCGCCCCATGGGGCCAGAAATAACTTGCATTGGCCCTGCCTCTTCAGGTCGCCAAGCACCAACCGTGATTTTATGCATACCACTGCGCCCAGTTGGGAAGAGTGTGGCATGCCAGTCAAAGAGGCGTTCAGCCGTTAAAGGGTTTTGAAAATTCTGTGTGGCATCCAGCATTATTTCGACGATACCTTCTACGTCGTGACTTGCCGATGTCATGCCGCCGATATCAAGCCCCAGTCGACGTGCGATAGATGAACGAACCTCCTCGGGATTAAGTGTTTTACCTTCGATAGCGGAAGTAGTCAGCACGTCTGTCGTTAACGTATTAAGACTGGCCTCTTGTTTGAGATCAAAGCCCAGTCCTTCCATCCGTCCAAGCAGTTTTCCTTGCTTATGCCGAACGGTTATGAGGGATTGTGCCAGAGATTCCTGACTCCAGGTAAAATCTGGCCAGTCTTTATTTTCGTAAATCCACATCGCTAATTACCGCATATTTTAAGGCGATTGTAGCCTGTATTCACTGCATAAGCAAGAATAATAACCGCATGTATTACGGTGAATAGATATGTTAATCACCGCAATACATATTTTCTTCAGGACACTGCGGTTGAAAAAGGATTCAAAAACTGTCGTCTCCAGAGCAGTTTCTTATCAACTTCGCTGAGTTTGGCTTCCCCGCATACACTATTCCAGTGTCGCTCAATTGCAGCCGTTAATTTCTCAAAAATTTCATGTGCTTGGGTTTCAGGCAGCAGGAAATTATGAGCGGTTGCTAAGCAAGTTTTGAGTTGGCTCAGATTATTGCTGCCGGATATGAGCATGGCCTGTGAGGCTTCATTGCCGGTACGGCCTTGCGGGCAGATATCATAGGCTGGGGTCAGGGAGAGCGTTTTGCCATCCCAGAATGCGGCATGGTTGCGTGCGTGATCATCTGTATTGCCGCAAAGAATATTAAAAACCAGCCGGGAAAACAGTTCTTCAAGCGTGGCTTTGGGATTGGTAAAACGATGGCGGATAATTTCCGCTAGGGTTTCGTAGCTGGCATAACGTGCCATCATGTCGTCCAGACCCAGTAATGTCAGCGCAGAAACCATGACTTTGCGTGACCAGCCTTGCATTTTTTGTTCTCTGTCAAAACGCTCGATCAGCAGCACATCTTTATTGGCGGCCTTTATAAGCTTTACAGGCGCAACATTCAAACCCGCCAGTGCAGCCAGACGCATGGCGATAAACTCGGCCTTAACGACACTATAGAGATCAGCGCTAGAAGAAAATTTGGCGATATATTTTTTACCTTGGTTTTGAATCAAGGCTTTGGGGCGTGCTCCACCGATAGAACTGCCATGAAAAAGCGCCTGATCGAGTTTCGGCGTAAGCGGCACGCCTTTTTCAACACGCTCGGCGGATTCAATCAATTCTTCCATACTGACGTTGTTCGCAAAACGGGGCACATATTCCGTTGGTGAGCGCTGAAAATCCAGTGCGCCGATACGATCAGAGCCGGATTCCAACAGATAGGTGAGTTCATCCAACTCAGCTGTATCTGTGCCCGCACCTTTAAGGCCCAGTTTTTTGTTGATAATCACGCGCCGTCCCCAGGCGTCAGGCGCAGCATCCCGAATACAACCGGGTATGCTCAAGCCTTCTGCCAATGGCAATACGCCGGACTTTAAAGGCAGCTCCGGCTCATAAATTGCAATCGCTGGTTTTTTATCGCGTACCCGTTCCAGATAGCTTTTACCGTAGTTGAACAGAATATGACTGTTATCAGCTTCAAGCCGACCTGCTACAACGGGTTCAGTCTCACCCGGCAACCATATCCAGACATAGGCCTCTTTATCACGGTTAGAATTCATCATGGACTACTCTGGTTTTTTTACGTACAGATTTCGGCAACAGCGCCAACTTATCCTCAGTTTGGCGGATATGCTTGCGTAGGGTGGATTCATCAGTATCGAATAACTGAACACCGACGATGGTGGCAACTTCGAACACCACACCAATCTCGCATTTAAGATCACCTTTCTCGATACGTTGCAGCAGCCCTCTGGAAACACCTGCACGATCTGCAACTTCCTGCACGGTTAGTTTGTGTTCTTTACGAGCGGCGCGGATCAGCCCGCCGAGAAGCGAGCATGCTTCTCGGGTATATCTTGAATAGGTTCGTGTAATAGACTTTGGCATCGCTTTATCTTTGTTTCGAGCTATATAGTCAAATGTGGTGTATAGAGAATCAAGCGGCCTGCTGTTTCTGATCTCCATTTTGTTTAACGCCGTTAACGAATTTTATGCCCTGAATGACATCCGCTAACAGTTTATAACCCCTCAGCCGGAACCATTTTTTCTGTGCTACTTCCATCAGTTTGAACGCCATCGTCAAGGTTGTCGTCCGGCTTCCACAGTTTTTGGTTTTGGCTGTTCTCAGCCGAACCGTTGCAAAAACTGATTCGACTGGGTTGGTCGTTCTAATGTGTTGCCAGTTTTCTGCAGGATAATCATAGAAAGCCAGCATGAAATCTTTATCCTTTTCCAGGCACTCCATCGCTTTTGGATATTTCGGGCTGAAACGTTCAATACAGTGATCAAATGCTTCATACGCTTTTTCCCGTGTTTCTTCCTGCCAGATATTGTGCAGCGCTTCCTTGACCTTGGGCTGCATTGCTTTGGGCAATTTTTCCAGCACATTGGCAGTTTTATGTACCCAGCAACGCTGTTGATCGGTATCCGGCCAACATTTGGTAACAGCTTTCCACAATCCCAGTGCGCCGTCACCGACGGCCAGTCCAGGCGCTTTTTCAAGGCCACGCTGTTTCAAATCCATCAGCACTTCCGTCCAGCTCGCTTCAGATTCTCGGTAGCCATCCGACAATGCCAGCAGTTCCTTGCGTCCCGTTTCATCAGCGCCGATAATCACCAGAAGACATAAACGGTCATCCATTCTTACTGTACTGTAGATGCCATCAGCCCAGACATAAACATACCGCTTGCCACTCAGGTCACGGCGACTCCAGTTTTGATAATCCTGCTCCCAGTCCTGCTTTAAACGACTGATTGTGGCTGACGACAATCCAGGTGCGTCTGCTCCCAGCAGGTGTTTTAACGTCTCTGTAAAATCTCCTGTTGAAACACCTCTCAGATACAGCCAGGGCAAAAATTCCTCAATGCTTCGCGTTCGTTTCAAGTATGGAGGTATCAGGCTGCTGTTAAATTTGATGCCTGTACCGGAATGATCCCGTACTTTCGGCACTTTGATTTCAATATCTCCTAGCCCCGTTTGTATGGTACGTCCAGGCAGATAGCCATTTCTGACAACTGCCTTTTGTCCCTCATCGGTTTTTATACTGCCATACCGTTCAATAAAGCTGGCCACCTCTGATTCTATCGCCGCCGCCAACATTTTACGTGCGCCTTCTCGCAACACTTCCTGTAACGGATCGTTTTGTTCTGGTTTATTCAGATTAAAAACATTATTATCTGTCATGCGGTGTTTTCCTTGTTTTGTTGATTGATCTGCCGAGATCCTCAACAACAGGTTACACCGCTTCCCTCTCCCTTGTCATACACCAGAAATAATCATAGCTCCTTTGTTTCATATATAAACCATAAACACTTTTTATGACTCCCATATAAACCAAACTATCAAAAATCGAGTATTCCGTCAAGACAATAATGATCTGTATATAGATCTCAGTATGGCATTATGATCTACGTATAGATCATAACTTGTGCACCATAGAATAGGTGTCGGTATAGCTCAAATTCTAAAACCACATGAAAATTTCTTTTCTAAATTAGAATACTAACTTTTATATTTGCAAAAATCCTTATCCGGCAATCCTATGAAAGCAAAGGACAATGAAAATTATCAGCTATCCCAGCTATTTCAGTGGATTCGATTGTGCTGGCTTTGATGAAAAAGGTAAGCTAGTCGATGTTTAAAATGGTGACAGGAAGGAGAGAGTGATGACGGTTACATTCAAGGGTATTGAGCTTGTAGAGCAAGGAAAATTTGTTCACCTAACGATTACAGGTAAGCTGGAAAAAGAGGATTACGATATCTTCGTGCCGGAGATTGACCAGCAGATTGAGCAATATGGTAAAGTCAATATGCTTGTGGAGTTGGTCGATTTTCATGGCTGGACGGCAGGGGCCGCCTGGGAGGATACCAAGTTCGGTGTGCGGCATTTCAATGATATCGAACGTTTGGCGCTTGTTGGCGATAAAGCCTGGGAAAAAGGCTTGGCCTATTTCTGTAAGGTTTTCACTTTAGCCAAAGTTCGATATTTTGATTTGAGCGAACGCGATAAAGCGGAAGCGTGGACAAGGGGCACTGAATAATATTCAGTGCATTAGCAAAATTTCAGTGACAGGCCAGCCTGGAACATTATAAACAGCCGCCGAAAGCCGACGGGTTTCGGCGGCGCGAATTTCTCGCACCCTGACCAGTTCCAGCCTAAACGCTACACATACTGAACCATCGCTACTTTGTCGCCGGATACAGAAGCGGAAACCATCTTTCCACAACGTCTACAGGAAAGCCTAACCGCACCGCCCCTCTTGGCGTGTCGGAAACCAGCAGTCCTTTTTTTGACAGTGCGTATAAAACAGCTCTGGCCGTCCGGTCATTTAGGCCTGTAATTTCTTCGACCTTACCACGCTCAAATTCGCCAACTAACAGGGCTTCCCGTAAAAGCGCGTAGCTTCCTTTTGGCAGTTCTTTTAGGGCAATCATTTCCTCAACATGAATCCTCATGCGTTCGGATAATGTTTTAAAATCAAGAAGGCTGCGCATATATTCCACTTGGTCTATACAGATAGTCAGGAAAAATTCGCTGAAATCCACCAATGCTTTTTGCGATAAGCTGCCGCGTCCATCCAGATCGCCGCGACGAGGTTCGTCTGCCGCTTGCAGTAATGTTTTGTATTCATCTTTTCGACGGGCGAGCCCCCTGGCAACCGACCACAATTCGCTGCCGACATCTATTTTTTTAAGGGCAGCATAGGACATCAGACGAACGACCCGTCCATTTCCGTCGAAAAAAGGATGTATCCATACGTAACGATGATGGGAGGCGGCAATTGAAATGATGCGTTGAAGCCTGGAGAGTTTGTTTGCGTCATAAGCTTCATCAAAACGTTCTAAAAATCTCTCCAGATTTTCAGGCCGTGGTGGAACATGTCGCCCGACTGCGACCATACCGTTCCGATACTTGCCGGGAATAATCTTTATTTTTTCGCCCGTGTCGGGATTTTCAACCCAAAGCAATTCTTCCGGCAGGCGCGTGCAAAATTCCTCGTGAATCCATCGTCCATATTCGGATGATAATGGATAAAACGCTGGTGTTTTGTCCTCATCAATCAATTTTTGAACGGCGATATGTGCAACGGCTTCCTTTTGCAGCGCCCGCTTTTTTGGCTCGCTGGAATAATCCTCAGCCATAGCGCGATCAATATCGCGCGGGTGTGTGTCATGTCCCTCGATCAAATTTGAATAGTAACAATTCATAGATCGAACGAGATTTCCTATGGATTTACTCACGACAGGGTTAAGCATTCCCGCAAAGCTGCTGGCTTTGGAAACTAAATCAATCGCAAGGTCGTTCAGTTCGCCCGTGCCTTCAGGGGGCAAGAGCGGTTCCATTAGCGTGATATTGTCTGTCATTAGATCGCCTTTTGATGCCACTAATATTGCCACTATTTTGGCGTTTGTTTATCCAAACATAACAGATTGTTATATTAATACACCTTACTTTAAACAACAATTAATTTACCACTATTTTCTCCACTAATTTACCAGTGTATTGTTAGCTTTATGAAATTCGGATAGTGGGTATGGGTAAGAGGCGCTGAGTGATGAGCGCTTAAATTCATGACTTCGGCGAATGTTTTATAACGCCATCATCCTTAATCGCAGGGCATTACTTATGACACTAACCGAGGATAGTGACATTGCGGCAGCGGCGATAATGGGAGAAAGCAAAACGCCAAAAAATGGAAATAGGATGCCTGCCGCTATCGGCACACCAGCTGAATTGTAAACAAAAGCGAAGAACAGGTTTTGCCGGATATTGCGCATGGTCGCTACAGACAATTTACGAGCACGAACGATCCCGGTCAGGTCACCTTTTAATAAAGTCACACCAGCACTTTCCATGGCAACATCCGTTCCTGTACCCATAGCAATGCCGACATCGGCAGCTGCCAACGCAGGCGCATCATTTGTGCCATCGCCAGCCATGGCCACAATGCGTCCCTCTTCATGCAGCTTTTTAACAATCTTGCCTTTATCTTCCGGCAGAATTTCGGCTTCAACCGCTTCAATACCGAGCGTCTTTGCCACAGCCTCAGCGGTGCGCCGGTTATCGCCGGTGAGCATAACGATATGAATGCCCTGGTTTTGAATGGCTTTGATTGCCTCCGGTGTCGTTTCCTTGATCGGATCAGCGATGGCCAAGATTCCGGCGGCCTGGGCATCCACAGCGATAAAAATCACCGTTGCACCGTCGGCACGAAGTTCATCGGCTTGCGTGGATAGAGCAGAAACATCGACTGATTTCTCCTCCATCAACATTGCATTACCCAGCGCAACATCCTGTCCATTAATTTTGCCGATGACACCTTTGCCGGTGGGTGAATCAAATTCATCTGCCACAGAGATATCCAGTTCCTTATCTTTCGCGGCCATAACAATGGCATGTGCCAGCGGATGTTCACTACCTTGTTCCAGTGAAGCAGCCAGTGCCAGAAGGTCATCTTCTGTAAAGCCATCAGCAGCAACAATCTTCGTCACAGTCGGCTTGCCCTCGGTCAGTGTGCCGGTCTTGTCAATCACCAGCGTATCCACTTTTTCCATACGCTCCAGCGCTTCAGCATTTTTTATCAGCACACCGGCCTGAGCGCCTTTACCGACACCAACCATAATGGACATGGGCGTAGCCAACCCTAAGGCACAAGGGCATGCGATAATTAACACACTGACAGCAGCAATAAGCGCATAACTGAATGCAGGCGAAGGCCCATAGATGCCCCAAATGATAAAAGCCAGAACGGCCACAAAGATAACAGCCGGAACAAACCATGAGGCCACAATATCAGCCAGCCGCTGAATTGGTGCGCGGCTGCGCTGCGCTTCTGCAACCATATGGACAATTTGCGACAGCATAGTGTCTTTGCCGACACGCTCGGCTTTCATCACAAAACTACCGGTCTGATTCATCGTGCCGCCGATGACCTTACTTTCCGGCTCTTTTTTAACCGGCATTGACTCACCTGTAACCATGGATTCATCAACCGCGCTTCGGCCTTCGGTGACAATGCCATCAAGCGGGACTTTTTCGCCGGGACGGACACGCAGCTGATCGCCGACCTTAATCTGATCCAGCGGCACATCTTCATCATTGCCGTTTTCATCAATTCTACGCGCTGTTTTCGGCGCAAGATCAAGCAGCGCACGAATTGCACCGCCAGTTTGTTCGCGGGCCTTTAGCTCAAGAACCTGACCGAGCAATACCAGCACGGTAATCACAGCCGAAGCCTCAAAATAAACAGCAACAGTGCCATCTTGCCGGAACGCTTCAGGGAATATCCCCGGAGCCAGTGTCGCCACGATGCTGTATAGCCAAGCGACCCCCGTACCCATGGCAATCAGCGTAAACATATTCAAATTTCTGGTTTTCAGAGATGCCCAGCCACGTTCGAAAAACGGCTTTCCAGCCCAAAGCACAACAGGTGTGGCCAATATGAGCTGTATCCAATTGGAGAGGGTGCCACTGATATAGTGATGAAAATTAAAAATATGACCGCCCATCTCCAGTGCAAAAACCGGCAAGGTCAGGACTAGGCCAAACCAGAACCGTTTGCGCATGTCGGTCAGCTCCGGATTTTGGCCTTCCTCTCCGGTAATTGTTTCCGGTTCCAGCGCCATGCCGCATATAGGACAATTTCCCGGCCCGTTTTGGCGGATTTCCGGGTGCATGGGACAGGTATAGATGACATCTGTACCTGCTGCTAGAGAAACATTTTCGCTTTTCTTGGCGTGTTGATGATTATGATGACAACAGGTTTGGTCTGTATGCTCTTGTTTATGTTTTTCCTGTTCCATAGGTTTATCCTCCTAGAAAAAGCGGGTGCCTCGACTAGAAAAGTATATGCCTCATAATACTGAATGGCCAGCGATGGTCTTTCTATCAGGAAAACAGTTTTATTCTTCTTGAGTTAAAAAACTCAAGACAAGAGTACGCGAAGCTCATCTCTTCCTCGAAAAAACGGCGAGCGAAGCGAGCATTATAAACATGTCGGTTACAGACGACATTGTTTAAATCTGCCGCCGAAAGTCGACGGGTTTCGGCGGCGCGATTTTTTAGCCCCTCAAACAAAAGAAGCGCTGCCAGC
>JAHBZZ010000008.1 GCA_019635215.1 Nitrosomonas sp. | reverse complement strand
CTAACATGGCGCTGAACCGGAACGTGATATCTTATTCAGTCCGGATTGACATGGCGTACGCATTGACGTACGCTAATAGTTTTGGAGGTGTTCATGACGATGTTAAATGCAACTGAGGCCCGGGCCAAGTTATACAGTCTGATCGATGAGGCTGCTCAAACACATCAGCCAATTGTAATAAAAGGAAAAAGATCTAACGCTGTGCTCTTGTCAGAGGATGACTGGAATGCTATCAACGAGACTTTGTATCTGATCTCAATACCGGGCATGCGAGAGTCCATTAGGGATGGCATGGCAACCAATGTGGATGAATGCAGTAAAAATCTGGATTGGTGATGTGGGCACTTCGATATACCAATCAGGCCAGGAAGGATGCGACAAAGTTGGCTTCCTCCGGACTTAAAGATAAAGCACAAGCGTTGCTGGAAATCATCAGCCGCAACCCCTACCAAAACCCACCGCCATACGAAAAACTGGTTGGCGATCTGACAGGCGCGTATTCCCGACGTATCAACATTCATCACAGGCTTGTATATCAGGTACTGGAACAAGAAAAGATAATCAAGGTCTTGCGCATGTGGACTCACTACGAGTAACAGTATAACTGCTGCAAATAAACCACAACCAGCAAATCGGGTTTCAGCCCGCAAAACTGGGTCAATGCTAAAACATGTCTTACGGACATCAATTTTGCGATCCGTAGCTACTTTAACATGCTGCCTCTAATGCCCGGTGGCAAGAAGATTAAAGCAAAGCTTGATGTCGCACTGATCCTGGAAACGAAAGAGTTTGAGTGCCAATGGGCAGCAGACTGATATGCAAATAAGGCGCTCCACCGAATGCGCCAAAGGCGGTACAACACAAAAAGGTAGAAAGAGAACGGATTTTCGCCCATTCTCCCGCATTAAGCCGTACATGCAGCTTGAGTTGTTCATATTTTTTGCACAATCAATCAGGACAATTTGACTTGTATCGTACTGGCAATCAATTGAGCGGACTGTTAATGAAAAGCGCTATCGATAGCCTGATGCGCTGAATATCGGTTTTAAAAAGTGAGCGGTGATATGTCAATCAGAGCCAAATTATTCCTGACCTTCCTATTGACCACTTTATTGGTGGTCATGGGGATGCACTTCTTTACCCGCTGGTCACTTGAGAAGGGATTCGCCGAGCTTGTTGAGAAAAGGCAATTGGAGCGGATGGATAAGATTATCGATGTATTGGAAGAGTATTACGCGGAGAATCGCGGCTGGGAAACGCTGGCTGAAAACAAACGCGGCTGGATTGCATTGCTTTGGCGCGCCGATCCGCACCGGCATCATCCGCCAAAATGGGTCATCAAACAGGCACAGCAAGAAGCCGCTCAGCAATGGCCCCCGGAAACATTGCCTGACAAAATGAACCATAAGTGGCCACCATTCGGATTACGCGTCATGCTGTTAAACGCAGACAAATCGATATTATTCGGACGGGAGGAATTGCTTTCCCAGTTACGCCTGTACGCGATCCGGTCTGATGATCAGACCGTAGGTTATGTCGGACTTCTGCCGGGTAATCCGGTCAGTCAGGCGAGCGATATCTATTTTATGGAGCGGCAGGCCAATTTATTTTTCTGGGTTGCCCTGGTCATGGTAGCGCTTTCTGCATTGATTGCCTGGTTTCTGGCCTATCACCTTGGCCGCCCGCTCAAGCGTATTACTGCGGCGGCGCAAAAGCTAGCCGTTGGCGATTACAAAGTCAGACTTCCGGTTGAATCCAGCGATGAGATGGGGCAGCTGGCACGCAATTTTAATGATATGGCGGCTGCACTGGGACAGGCGGAAGAAAGCCGCAGGCGGTGGGTGGCGGATATTTCCCATGAATTGCGCACGCCACTCGCTGTGCTGCGCGGTGAACTGGAAGCGATCACGGATGGCATACGCCCGTTGACCTATGAGGCGGTTAAATCGCTGTCGGGAGATGTCATGCGGCTCAATCGTCTGACAGAAGATCTTTATCAATTAGCACTATCCGATCAGGGCGCTTTGAGTTACCGGAAAGTTTTACTCAACCCGGCGCCGATTCTGCGGGAAGATATTGCAGCTTTTATTCCCGATTTCAATCAGAAACAGATCCATGTTCAATGGCTTGACCGATTGCCTAAACCGGTGCTGGTCAATGCGGATCCGGATCGATTATCACAATTGTTCCGTAATTTACTCACTAACAGCCTGAATCATACGGATCCGGGCGGCCAAATGAAGATTATGATTCAACGTATTAAAGATGAATTGCTGATTGAATTCACGGACAGCAGCCCCGGCGTTTCAGCACAGGATATCGCACATTTATTTGACCGCTTCTATCGTGTCGATAGCTCGCGTAACCGGCATTTAGGCGGCGCCGGCCTGGGTCTGGCGATATGCAATAATATTGTAAAAGCACATGAAGGAACGCTCTCAGCATCTCATTCAGATCTGGGCGGGATTACGATGCGTATTGCATTGCCGGTTGCATCATGAGCCGCATCCTGATTGTCGAAGATGAACCCAAGCTGGCCAGTCTGGAGGCCGATTACCTGCATCATGCAGGTTTTCAGACACATTGTCTGAGCCAAGGATTAGCAGTGGTACCCTGGCTCAAAGACAACAGCGCTGATCTGGTACTGCTCGATCTGATGGTACCGGGCCGGGATGGCCTTGATATTTGCCGTGACATTCGCAGCTTCAGCCAGATACCGATCATTATCGTCACCGCGCGTATTGAAGAAATTGACCGGTTGCTCGGCCTGGAAATGGGCGCAGACGACTATATTTGCAAACCTTTCAGTCCGCGGGAGATGGTCGCGCGCGTCAAGGCCGTGTTGCGCAGATTACAGCCGCAAGCCACGAATACGGCTGAGCAGGTGCTCAAGTTATATCCGCAAAGTTTCAAAGTGCAGTACGATGACCAGGAAATCGAACTGACGGCAGTTGAATTTCAGTTGCTCCACGCGTTGTATCAGCATCCAGGCCGTATTTTTTCGCGCTCCAGATTGATGGATCTGATTTATCAGGATCAGCGCATTGTTTCTGATAGAACGATAGATAGCCATATCAAAAAGCTGAGAAAGAAATTGGCTGAACTGATTCCGAATAAAGAAATAATTCATTCGGTTTATGGCGCGGGCTATCGATATGATGCACAAGATTTCGATTAGCAAAACGACGCAATTCTGGCCGCTTGGAATTGAAACGTATTCTTATCTTTCACATTTTTTCCACAATCGCTACAAATTGTTTACGCATTTACCACGTATAGTTATTCTCAAGAGCGATGGAAACACCGCTCTTTAATCAAACTTGAACAAGGAGAATTACGCTATGAACGTTAAACTTATCAGTATGATAATTGCTTTGGTACTGCCTTTGTCAGTTGCGGCCTATCCGGGTGGAAAGGGTGATCATGAACAATACCGCGCAAAGAAAATTGAGCGGCTCAATAAGGAACTGGGATTAAGCGAAGATCAGAAAGTCAAAGTTGAGGCGCTTTTCAAAGAACAAGGCGAGAAACACAGAGCGCTCCATCAGGAAACTCGATCACAACTGCAAACGATATTGACACCTGAGCAAAATACCAAGCTGGAAGAAATGAAACAGCATCGCCATGAAAAATGGCGTGAAAAACACCAGCACAAGAAACACGATGAATCAAAGAGTTCCGGATATTAAACAGGTATAGGATGTGCAGCCGAAGACCATTGAAAAGCCAACTGTCTCCGGCTGCATATCCGTCGTTCGTGATGATTTTTCGTTCCTATTGTTCAATATCATCCGTGGAAAACACTGCAACTTGATTTCTACCCTCTTCTTTCGCCCGGTATAAGGCTGCATCCGCTCTGGCGAGCAGCATTGTGCCGATCGATTCACAATCCTGTCCATTGTGTTGCAGCAATAGGTTCAGGCCTTGCAGGTTGGCCATGCCGATCGAAATGGATACCTGGAATTGTTTGTCCTGGAAGCTGTGCAAATTAGAGCAAACAGCCTGCCGCAGGCGTTCGGCTATTTCATGTGCTGATTGCAACGATGTTGCCGGAAGCGCAACGACAAATTCCTCTCCGCCGTAGCGAGCTGCGATATCGCAGGCACGCACCTGTGTTTTTATCAAGCTGGCCACATGCACTAAGACATTATCACCCGTCTGATGGCCATAAGTATCATTAATACGCTTAAAATGATCCACATCGAGAAACATGCATACCAGATCGTCACGCCAACGCAGGCTACGTGCAATTTCATCCTTAAAGCGCAAATCAAAGTAGCGGCGATTATAGACCTGGGTCAGTACATCCTGATAGCTAATTTCCTTGAGGCGCTGCTGGTTGAGGCAGTTCTCGACAGCAACTGCTGCCATGGAAGACAGTTTCTGCAGAAACAATGTGCCGATTCCGTGCGCGTAGCGTTGTGCATCCTGACTCAGGAGCAGTAAGGCGCCGGTTATGCGTATTCCCCGCATCAGCGGGAGGTATGCGGCACTTTTAAAGTGGTCTTTATTTTTTAAACCGGCAATCATCCACGGATACTGTGTAATGACGCCAACCCCGGTCAGCGGCGTTTTACTCAGTGTACCAATACATGCCGAATCCTTAACACTATCCAGTATCAGCAATCGGTTCTTATGATTCATCCGGGATTTTTCATGCTGATCGAGAAACAACCGCGCCGTATCTTTTTGCTGATCGATAAGACACAGCACGACATCCTGCAGGTGAAAGCGCGCCTTCAATTTCGACAACAGCAAATAGCGCAGTTCCGCCGGCGTATTCGCGTCAATAATCTCAAAACCGAAAGTTTCGTACTGCGCTTGCTTCTTTTCATTGTCTCTCGCATGTTTGATCAAATCATCGAGTCTATTTTGCAACAGGCGATTTTTGATATGATCCGGGATGTTCATTTTATAATTTTCTGAACCGATACAGACGGATTATCGCATATTCACCAAAGGCCTAACATACGGGCTCGCCAAGTCTTCTGTCGACCACCGCTCGTCTTTCGCGCAGCATGCGCGCAATCCACCAAATCGCCAGTGCGGCGATCAAATGTTTCAGGGTATGGCCGCTGATGATCTGCCCGAGGGCAAATATCTGCTGATCGAATATCTCAGCCACTTTTGCCAAGGCGTAAAGCCCAATAGCCTTGAGTATCGTATTGCCGTGTGTATAGGCGGTTGGCAGCATCAGACTCAGGAGTGCGATGAATAATAATGAATAAAACTGTATGACAATATAGAAATTCAGGTTACCGGCACCTTGTTGTTCACTCCAGTACCAGTAAATAACGCTCGCCGCGCCCGTAAACACCAGTACTGGCAACATCCGTGAGCCGAATTGAGGGCTGACACGCTCGTCCAGTACTGCGGCCAGCAGCGCCATGACACCGATGGCGATAGGCAGGCGATCCCAAAGTAAGGTGGTATGATCGGGATCCAGATGATAATACGCTGAACCTAAGGCAGTCATGACGATACTGAGAAAAAAAATCCGGTATGGCCAGATTTCTGAAGACGTTTTGAACGTTTCCCGGTCGTATTCCTGTACATGGCCTGATTTATACCGGAGGTACATCAATCCCACGAGTCCGCTGAATAAAATGGCAAAATTAGAAACGACATTCATGAAATTCGGGATACCGAAGAATGTCCGCTGGTCGGCAAATTCATGATAATCATGCGGTTGTGCGGTGGGCGGCAGCATTGCAGCCGCCAGTATGACAAAAACAGACGCCATCCCCAGCAGACGCAACCGGTTTTGTGTTCTTGAATTCAGTCTGTTCATGATATTGCCATAGCTTCCTTTACCGCACATCTGTGTGACGGCATCCCGCACGTGTGGACAACATGATGTTAAGTCGGTACTTCGTTACCCATAAGTAATAACTTATGTTATTACTTATGGGTACATAAAAACAACACTTGAACGCTTTATCAATCTTGCGGATAAGATGTTATGCGGCAATACACTGCGCTTATTCCGCGCCACAAACTGGTATTATGTTGCGTGACTCGATGCGATATGATGATAGGAAAATGTACCGGAACGGTGAAAAACCGAAAGGAGGTTGACATGATGCAACAACCGGAATCACCTGCATTGCGTTATGGCGCGTTACTGTTCACATGCATCGCTATGCTTTACGGCTGCGCCAGTCTGCAGCCGCTTACCGAACGGACGGTAACGCTTGAAGCCGAGAAAACTGCCAGCATTTTTGGAGAAAATTATCACGAATCGTTTGGTATCTGCGATCCGTTTTTTCTTGACCGGCGCGGAACTCGGCTCTATCTGTGGGATGAATTTGTGCGCCAGCGTAACAGCACCAGACCGGATGATAATGTCAGCCATCTGGCCGGTTACGAAGTGGCGATCACTCGCGGCGAAAGCTGTCATTTGCGCATCTTCGAGACCTACCAAACCGCCGTCAAATTTGATTTGTCGGCATTGCCCGCCAATGCCGCGGTCGTATCTGCGCAACTTAACATTCACGGAAGCTTCGCGCCGCTCGATCCGCCGCGTGATCGCGGCAACCGGGCGCAATGCACGGTCATGCTACTGGGGCAGGCCACGGAACCTTGGGAAGTGGGTATTTTCAGAAGCGGACTACCGGATGGCTCGCGCGCATCTATCCCTGCAAGACCCGCCCGCCCTGCTACCGGTCCTTTTTACGCATCAGGAAGCACCGCCGGGTTTCGTCTGAACGTCACGCAGACCGTCAGCGAATGGGTGCGCGACATCCGGCCGAATCACGGTTTCGTCATAACGACTGACCGGGAAAGCGTGATGAATTTTTACAATGCAACAGATAAAGGCGGCTATTTTTGCGATATCGGTATCAGCCGCTTCGAACTGGTTGTTACAGTGGCGGTACCGCAAACCTGACATACTGTGTCAGGCTCATTTCAGAAAAACAGGATGAAAAAACATCAGCGCATCATTGCGCTGATGGTCAATTGCAGAATTGTCAGGTAAAAATTTGAGTCAATCCGTCAGCATACTGCGTCAATGTGACCTGGAGCGCACGGGATGCGGCCATAGCTCAAGCTGATCGTCCGGATGCATATCCCCCCCATAATCATCCGCAAGAAAATTTGTATCAGCAGCACCGGTATCTTCGACATGATGCCTGATCTGCCAAGTCATGCTGGCCCATTCCAGCAACAATAAAAAGAACACTAAAAAAAGCAATTTTGCTGCATTTTTGTGCCATGCGATAGCTGCGAAGATATGTGCCGCTTTGCCATCCGGAATCAGCTTGCTTCCGGACTCAAAGTTTTCCAGCGCATTATTCCGTATATATTGCAGGCGGGCTGCAGTACGTTTATTGATACGTTTCAGACTTTGATCCAATAATTCAACAACCTTCTTTTCGACATGATCGTCTTTATTCATAACATCACTCCTTTACTCCTCAGCACGACGGCAAGCGCATGCACCGCGCGGGAACAGTGTGTTTTTACACTGCCTTCCGAACATCCCATGATCCGGGCTGTTTCACTGACATCCATTTCTTCCCAATAACGTAACAGGAAAGCTTCGCGTTGACGCAACGGCAAATCTTCCAGCGCTTTTTCGATGACTTCAATCAATTCAGCCTGCTCAAGCACAATTTGCGGATTTTTACCGTATTTTTTATCGTCTGCAACATACATTGTTTCCAACGGATCATAATCCACATCATTATGGTCTTTGTCGCTGTGACTGAGCGGCGGCAGAAAAGCGGAAAACAGCGTGGTCAATAATGATTGCGATTTTTGCCGCCGGAAATGATCATGAATGGCATTCTGCAATATACGCTGAAACAACGGCGGTAGTTCCTCGACTGGCTTGTCCGCATATTTCCGGGTTAATTTCATCATGGCTTCCTGGACAATATCCAACGCCATATTTTCATCACGCACGGCAAACATAGCCTGTTTGAAAGCACGCAATTCGCTCCCTTTCAGGAAATCAGAAAACTCTTGCCGTGTAGCCAAGCCGTATCACCTTCTTGATGATTTATTTCAAAGTTGCGTGTGCCATCCGTGGATTCGGAAAATCAGATTCAGTACATATCCGCCTCGGATTCCTGTTTCACCTTCCACTTGATCGTCAGGAATGTACCCAGATAAGCGCCAATAAATGCAGCCGCAATGTAGATCTTGTTGTCGACATAATTGGTCACCGTAAACGCGGTAACCAGAATAATCATAGCGGACCAGACCGAAGCATGATGTGCTCTTCTGCTATCCACATCGATAAAGTACAGCGTCCAGAATACATCTGCGAGCGCCATGGCAAACATGATGAGCAAAAATTTGATAATTGAAAATTCCATATTCCACAAATTATCCGTAATGATGCACTGCCACAGATTGGCAATATCACCTGTACTTAAATAATGCTTTAGAGCATGCCAGGCCATGCATAGTTACGCGGCCAATCATAAACAGGCGCAACTGATTTCGGATGCGGTGTATTGACAAATCCGGTGATTTTCCCCTGATAGCGTGTCATGCCGCATATCGTCAGTTGATCATTCACTGTCTTGATTTCCATATCCCCACCGGGTGAAGCGGTTATTATCGGAAACACTGTCCCAAATACTTTGGACGCAACGAAAGCACTTGCCGCGCTCCCGGTTCCGCAACTTTGCGTAATATTTTCAACACCAACTTCGTATGTACGCACTGCAACACCTTGTGCATTCCGCCAGATAAAATTGACATTGACACCCTCCGGATGTCCGACAAATTCACATAACGATTTCTCCTCCCGCAGTGATTTACCCAAAGCCCGGGCAGACTCGAGATCGATTCCAGCACCGATAACAACGACATGCGGAACACCGGTAAAAACATAGTGCAAATGCGGCGCAATCTGCCGGTAGCCGCGTGCCGCGCCGAGATTGACCTCAACCAGGTGTTCGTGTACGCATGCTTCCTTCTCACCGTCGCCGGTAAGAATTGAAAAACGGCTTTCGGGAATACCGGTATCATGGAAATAACGTGCCGCACACCGCAAACCATTGCCGCACATGGTTTCCTCCGTACCGTCACGGTCAAAAATCTTCATCGCGGGCAAACCCTGTTGCCTGTCCACATACAGAATGCCATCCGTATCATGCTGGTTCGCCAGCGCTCTGGAAATCGCCACTTTGTCGAGTCCTGCCAAAGGCGTTTTCATTTCGTCGACAACCAGGAATGAGTTGCCGCATCCATCCATTTTCATTGCACTGATCCGCATCGCTTATTTCACTCCGCATGTAAGAATCTGTTTAAAATCTCGATCAAGGAGTGCAATGCAAGGCAAAACTGAATGACGCAAGCAAAACGCAGCGAACAGCCGTAAGGTTGGCCCGTAGGGCGAGGTGCTTGCACCAAGTAAAAAGCGCAGCATACTCGAAGTATGTGAGCATTTTGAGTTCTGTTTTAACATCGCAATGCATCCTTCAGGGAGATCCTGAGCAGGTTTTAAGAAAAAAATCATGGTTTGTACCCCACCCGCCGCGTAAGATGCACCTGGGCAACACCCGATATAAATTCATCCTGCACAATACCAGTCAAGACAAAGCCGTTCTTAAGATAAAAGCGCAGGCTTTGATTGGCATCCGCGTCAGTAATCACATTGAGGATCCTTCCGCCCTGGTTTTCGATTTCTGCAAATATACCGTCAAGCATTTTTGAGCCATAGCCTTTGCCACGATACCGTTTGTCCACCGCAATCGTGAGCAGATGATAGGTATCCACCGTCTTCTTTACAGTGACATAGCCGATCGGTTGTCCATTTTCCACTGCGCAGACACCAAAACATTTGCCGCGCGCAATATCTTCCAGTTCATCGAGCACTGCGGATTGATACATGGCGCCGATATCCTGCATTGCGATCTTTGCGAGTTGCGGATACAGCGCTGTCGATATGGGATTTATCATGATTCCTGCGTTCTCCTGCTATTTGCCTAACAGTAGGTATGTTTTATCCTGGTACTGTATTGATCCTGCACGCGGGATTCTGCCGATTGCGGCTAACGCCAATTGCTCAAGGATTCCGGTATTGCCGTTGAATCTTTCAGGATAAGTCCGGGAAAGCCGCTGCACGGCGGTATACACGATGAGCGCAATCATGTCGTCATGCGCAAGACCGGCATGACGGCACATGTTGGTCAGATCAGCTTCTGTGGGATGTATGCCGGGAATGACATTGGCCTCAAGGAAATACAGTTGATCACCACGCAGGCGGAAATCCATACGGTTATAATCGCGAACTTCCAAGGCTTCATGCGCCTTAATCGCGATCTCCGCAAAGCTTTTTGCCATGTCTGCCCAGTCAAGATGGGCGATATACGGATTTTCGATATCCTTGACATGAGGATCACGCACATGCGGTTGGCCGGGAATACGGGCAAAATCGATTTCGAGTATGGGCAGTACATAACGGCCAATTAATCCAACGGTATATTCCTTTCCCGGTAGAAATTCCTCGACCAGTGCCGGCTGATTGAACTGCGCATGAATCGACGACACCGTATCGTCAAGTTCTGACCAATTATGCACTTTGCTTTTCTGACTGATACCGATACTGGTGCCCTCGCTATAGGGTTTTACCATCAATGGGAAATGCAGCTTCTCAAGACGCTCGCCCCGACTCAGGAGTTGATACTGCGCAGTCGGCACACCGTCATAGGCGACAATTCTTTTGGCCGTTGCTTTGTCCATTTTATTGATGAACGTTTTCGGACTGCTGCCTGTGCAAGGGATATGCAGATATTCACAGAAAAACGGAACAATGGCTTCACGCAATTCCTTTTCTTCCAGCCCCTCCGTATTATTGAAGACCAGGTCAATGTGGTCCTTGCGTCTTTCGAGCTGATGGTAAATATCAGGTCCCACATCGATCAGTTCGACATGCGCCCCGATACGTTCCAGTGCCTTCGTCACAGCCGCGATCGTGGCCGGGCTTTCAAATTCACCGTAACGCTCGTCTTCCATATCCGGTTTTCTTACGTTACACGTGTAGACAACATTCAGTTTTTTCATGGCGCCTGTGATCATTTTGAGAAAGCGGCCCGGAAGCCGGCAAACAAGGAATAAAACGCTGTACGCGATAATCGGTTTACACAAAAAAATAATTTTTTTCAGCGCCCTCGGCGAGCCCGTTATTGCGCACGTATAGCTTCCGGACAGATTAGCGAAATCCGATCTCCGAAATCTGACATGCTAATGTTTTATAAAGATAATTTATTCAGGCATGATAAAATATACCGATTCTCCCGACAGACTGGGCGGGGATGACCCTATGAACGCATCCCATTCAAAACACGCATCTGATAACATAGGTGAAATACAGTGAGGCCGTTTGTTCAACAGAATGACAGGCAACAATCGGCACAGTAAAGCGCCAGATGCACATGAATGTTCCATTTTGAGACGGCACTGCGCTGCACAAACAACCACGAAATATATTTAAATGCATCCGATTCGAGAGACGAACTTGAAAGACCAATCCGCACAGAACACGCCGGCAGAGCCTGCTGTTTCCAACTTTATCCGCAACATCATCAATGAAGACAATCGCACCGGCAAGTGGCAGAGCCGCGTTGAAACGCGTTTTCCACCGGAACCCAACGGTTATCTGCATATCGGCCATGCAAAAAGTATCTGCCTGAACTTTGGCATTGCGAAAGAATACCAGGGCGTGTGTCACCTGCGTTTTGACGATACCAATCCGGAAAAAGAAGCGCAGGAATACGTCGATGCGATATGCGATAACGTAAAATGGTTGGGGTTTGACTGGGGTGAGCATCTGTATTATTCCTCCGATTATTTCGATCAGCTGTACGGTTTTGCCGAACACCTGATCAGCCTGGGAAAAGCTTACATTGACAGCCAGCCTGCAGATACGATCCGCGAGCAGCGCGGCACACTGACCAGCCCCGGTCAAAACAGCCCCTATCGCGACCGCCCCGCCGCTGAGAGTCTCGATCTGTTCCGCCGCATGAAGGCCGGTGAATTTCCCGATGGCGCGCATGTTTTACGCGCCCGGATCGATATGGCTTCGCCCAATATCAATATGCGCGATCCAGTCATTTACCGCATACGGCATGTGCACCATCAGCGCACCAGTAATCGCTGGTGCATCTACCCGATGTATGATTACACCCATTGCATTTCAGATGCGCTGGAGAATATTACCCATTCGCTGTGCACGCTCGAGTTTGAAGACCATCGCCCGTTGTACGATTGGGTACTGGATCAGCTTCAGGACAAAGTACCCTGCCATCCACAGCAAATTGAATTTGCCCGCCTAAATCTGACCTACACGGTGATGAGCAAACGCAAACTGATCGAACTGGTTGAAAACAAACTTGTCGACGGCTGGGACGATCCGCGTCTAAGCACACTGGCCGGTGTACGCCGGCGCGGTTATACACCGCGTGCGATTCATCTGTTTGCCGAACGTATCGGCGTCAGCAAGGCGGACTCCTGGATTGACATGAGCATCCTGGAAGACTGTCTGCGGGAAGACCTCAACGAATCCGCGCCACGTCGTATCGCGGTACTGAAACCGCTAAAACTGATTATCGATAATTATCCGGAAGACCAAGTTGAAGACTGCTTTGCACCCAACCACCCTCAGCAGCCGGAATGGGGAAAACGCAATGTACCTTTCTCAAAAACGCTTTATATCGAGCGGGATGATTTTATGGAAGAACCGGTTAAGGGTTATTTCCGCCTCGCGCCGGGCGCAGAGGTGCGGCTGCGCTATGCCTACATTGTTAAATGCGTTTCAGTAGAGAAGAATGCGCAGGGTGAAATCGAGGCCATCCATTGTATCTATGACCCGAATACGAAAAGCGGCACTGAAGGCGCGACACAGCGGAAAGTCAAAGGTAATATACACTGGCTTTCAGCCAGTCATGCACAGCAGGTTGAAATTCGTCTTTACGATCGTCTGTTTATCGATCCACACCCCGATAGCGGTGGCAAGGATTACAAGAATGCGCTGAATCCGGATTCAAAAACAATCATCCATGCGTTTGTCGAACCAGCCTTGTACAACGCTGAACCGGAACAGTGTTTTCAGTTCGAACGCAATGGTTACTTTGTCGCAGACCGCGTTGATAGCGCGCCGGAAAAACCGGTTTTCAACCGCGCAGTGACCTTACGGGATTCATGGAGAAAAACAACAGGCAAAGATTGAACCTGGAATGTATTACACCAATTGTATCAGCAGCATAATAAACAGCACAATCATGATGACCGGAATCAGAAAACTCATCCAGTCGGATGACGAGCCTTTGGGACTGTTTTGCAGCATATAGCGCGCTCTCGGAAACAGAAAGATGATAAACATGATTAGCGCCATGGCAGAAACAATTTGCATCCAGTCCATAATACTTTACCTTTATTAATCATTCACTAAAAAAACAAAACCCCGGATAAACCGGGGTTTTGTTTTACTTAAAAGCCATGCGATTAATCGTCGCCGCCCATGATACCCAGAAGCTGCAATAAACTAATGAAGATATTGAATATTGTCATATACAGCCCGATGGTGGCCAGAATATAGTTGGTTTCACCGCCGTGAATGATACGGCTGGTATCGTACAGAATGAAACCGCTCATGATCAAAATCACTACCGATGAAATCATCAGCGACATGACCGGCATTTGCAGGAAGATATTGGCAACCGCAGCAACCAGCACCAGCAGAAAACCGACCATCAGGAAACCGCCGAGGAAGCTGAAATCCTTACGCGTCGCCAGTACATACGCGGAAAGCCCCATAAAGATAACGCCTGTGCCACCGAGTGCCAGCATAATGATATTACCGCCGTTCGGCAGCGAGGCATACATACTCAGCATTGGCCCCAGACCAAAGCCCAGCAGACCAGTCACAAGGAATACGATACCTATACCGGCCGGTGAATTCGCGAAACGCGGCAACACAAACATGGCAATCACCATGCCGCCGATCACAGAAATCAGATAAGTCATCGGTGGCATATTCAATGCCATGGAAATGGCTGCAGTCAATCCGCTGAACAGCAGTGTCATCGACAACAGCATGTACGTATTGCGTAATACCTTGTTGATTTCGATACCCACTCCCGCGCGTGAACGCGCAGGGTTGATCGTTGCAGATTGTGCGTTATTGATTCCGATGACCTGAGCGTTTGCTACATCTGCATCAGATTGCGATTGCGCACGCGATTTCTGGTTTGTTTTTGAATAGTCTTCCATATGAAACAACCTCCTATTTCTCATTTAGAAACTGAATTATTCTACAAATTGTTGTGACTTGAAACCATGCTTTTAGTTCAAAGGATACCACGAAAAACCTTTATAGTAGTATGCTTATTCTGCTAAGCCTTGGCAGCAGAAGTTACATAACGAATCAATAAATGTCAAACTGAAGATCTATTCAGTTAAATTCATGCACGACCTGAATTATTTTTGCTTCCAGGCACCGCCCGCTTGATACCACCAACCGGGCCTTGCCAGATTGGTCCAGCGCTGACCGAATGTCGCACGAATTTTCGATTCCCATTCCGGATGATTGTTTGCACGCGCAATTTCACGATACAGTGCAGCCCGATCCTGGTTTTCCGCGGCAACCAGCGTATTGACCGCCTGCCGTTGCGCCAGTGGCACAGCATTCGCGTCGCGCATGGTAACCATCCCATCCTGTGTCAGCCCCACAGCACCACTGGTATAGTACTGGACAAGCTGGGTATGCCGGTTTTGCATGCTTTGCTTGATATTGGCAATCGCAGGGGTATTGATTTCAAGATTGGCTTCCTGCGCCTGCCCCGTTAGCGGCGCTAACATCAATGCCATAAAAAGCAATACGCTATAGAATCGACTCACCATTGTCACCTCGAATGGAAAATTAAACAGACTACTGACCGATGAACAGCTACCAGTGGACAGTGAGAACCGCGGCCTATTCATCTTTTTTTTCACGATCCAATTGCCAGACTTCTTCGATAATTTTGTCTGCAGCCTTTTCAGCCGCTGCAGCCGGAAAATAAATATTAATCGTAACGCATGCCGATAAAAACAAGCCCATCATCACCGGCAACATGTTAGAAGGTAAATTGTTGTTCATCATTATCTTATCGCCCTCCAATCCTACTTGGCTACTGAATGACAGGCTCATTTTCCTGCGTAATTCGTTGCAGGCGAGTAATCAACTCCTGCCAGTTGACATCCCGATTATAGCCCATCACATTGATCGACGGTATTCCGCCACCTCTGATCAGGGTGTAGCTCGACTTTGGCTCAGGCTCTATTCCGCCCATATAACACACATTGAAACGCAAAGCACACCGCCAACCGATTTCCGCATAACTGAATTCCTCAAAGAAACGTAAAAAACTCCGCTGTATCGCAACGACTGCACCCTCTCCACCCAGCGCCGAGATATTTCTGATTGCCGCCTGGCTGATCCGGCGAGTATAACTTCCCGGACTGCTGAACAAACGGGCATTGAAATGAATAGGTTTCCAATTTGCCAGCTCAAGTTGATTGACATCAATATCAACACGCCCTTCCACTTTGCCAAATGAGAAAGCGCTGGTCAGCAGTCCCAAATCCAGATTACGCATAGCGATATCCGCAGTCAAATGCGGCGTCAATCCCATCGGCTCGATCAACTTCAATTGATGGATGACGACACTGCCATCGAAGACATTAATCTGCAATACCCCATTGACAGAAACACTCTCGCCATCATAACGCACCTTCGGAATATAACCGGATAAAATACCGTGCATTGGTTGAATCTGTAAAGCTTCTGTCAGTGCTTCCATCGAAACCGGCGTGAGTTCTCCACCAAATTCCCAACGCCAGCCATCGTCAGTATACGCAGCACTGAAATCTTCCAGCTTTAAAATCCCGTCCAGCACCGGCAACGCCAGTTGCGGCAACAACAAACGAGAATCCTTAATTTCCAGCGGAACGCGCACCGTACCCAGCGGTATCCGCAACACATGCCCGTTCAGAAAACTGATATCGGCGACGGTAGTATTATCCGCCCTCCACGGAATATGCGCATTGATGCGATGAAAGGCAAAACGATTACGCTGGTCGACGATATTGACATCATCCAGGCTCAATTTTACCCGCCGCAATGTGCCATCCCGCACCTGCAATGTAAAATCGCTCTGCCCGCTGACTTCTAGTTCGGCAAACATCGTATCCGCCAGAAAAGGTTTCAGTACCTGCTCAGATAAAGCGGATAACGCAATGTTATCAGCATCCAATCGGAACCTGTGTACCATGCCATCCGGCCAATCAACCACGCCTGAAAATTTAACGGTTCCGATATCGGATAACGCGAGATGGCTGTCCTGCAGTGTCAGGGTTTTTCCATCAAAAACACCCTGTACATTCAAATAATGATCAGCCCCGGAAAAAAACAGCGGCTGCCAAAAAACCGCGCCCTGCTGCCAGAGCACATCGCCGCGCCACTCCCAATGCTGATGCTGCGGGTTACGCATGACATTCGATTTCACTGAGAGTGCTATATTCTCACCGGCATGCATCCCGGTCGGATCTGAAAATGCCAACACATCAACCGACAAATCGATATGCGCTGATGTCAGTCCCGTCAAGTCACCATTAAACTGAATCCTGCCACTAAATGTGCCTTCGGTCAGCTTAGGAAAGTTTTCATGATCCGAAATATCCGGCAGCCAACGGGTAACATGCGTCATTTTGCCAGTCTCAATCGCGAGCACGACATGCCAGAATGCATCATCCCACTGCACACTGAACTGCCAGCGCTCACTGCCCGACGGTCTTAAATCGATGGTCAGATGAGAACGGGTAGCCACAAACTGCATCGGCACCGGAGAGACAAAAAGGTCTCTCGCGATCAGTTGGCCGTTGGTACATTCGATTTCTTTTTGATGCCATTGAAACGACCGGCATAAAACGCGGATATCTTTCAGCGCATAATTCTGCACAGTGATTTCTTCAATGCCAATAGTCAGCTCCTGTGCGCCTGAATGACCGCTATCAATCCGGGCTATTATCGACTTGGTTTGAAAAACAGGGCTTTTTATATCCTCAACTGAAAACCTCAGCTGCGGACGGGCTGCTGAAGCTGAAAATACCAGTATGTAACAACTTATAACAGCGAATAAAAAAATGAGTGCCCGGTTATACATAGGATTTGAATTAAAATACCGCGCGTAGCGCAGTCGCCTTGAATAACTTATCATAGTCCTTATGAGACCATTTATACGACCCATAATCAGGTCTTAATGTTGGCTATTATTATAAGGATAAAATCATGCCAAATCAGATCCTCACCGAGATTGCGATGCCCTGAATGATGCTCAGTGATAAAGTTCTGGTCGAAGCTGGAGAAGATTCTGCTTCAAGAAGCAATTTATAACAAGCGCAATCTGCGCATGACATTTGATTGCCAGGTTTGCCTGATGCGAATGCGATTGTTGCGGACAAAGGCTATGACAGCGAATGTATAAGAAACTGTTTGGAAATTGCTGGTTTAAGCCAGTTTTTTCAACACAACACGAGTCATAGCAATGTAAATCCAAGTTTTATCGGTGCTTGTGAGGCGTTCGTAGCTTTATCACCTCAGCAACCTGCCGATACGCTTCGTCTAGGTGCGACAGCCAGCTTTAATACGAGCTTTTTTATTGCTGCAGGGCAGCAGTGGACAATGACCGACATCTGCGTAGTGACAAGAAACATCAACTAATAATTGCGATGCCCGCTGTAAGTACTCTAAAAACACCTGCGCCACGATTGATAACTGCTTTCCCGCCGGATAGGCATAATGCCAATAACGATTAATGGGCAAACCTTCCACATCCAGCACAACCAGTTGCCCTGTAGGAGCATCCAGCGCTAAAGTATGATGTGACAAGATTGATAAGCCCAGTCCGCCAATAACGGCCTGCTTGATTGCCTCATTGCTGCCTAATTCCATTCTTATTTTTAGCTTCAAACCCCGCTCAGAAAAAAAACGCTCAGTGGCTATACGTGTACCAGAACCAGACTCGCGGGATAAAAATGGCTCTTTGACTATGCGCTTTGGCGTAATCCCCCTTTCATTGGCGAGCGGATGCCCAACCGATGCAAGTGCCACCAGCTGATTTTCCAGGAATGTTTCAGCAATTACATCTATTTCTTTTGGAGGTTGTCCTAAAACATAAAGATCATCCTGATTATTGGCCAAACGCTCCAGAATATGTGCGCGGTTGCTGACTTTCAGCGAAATTTCAATTCCCGGATATTGGCGGCAGAACATGCCAAGTAACCGCGGTACAAAATATTTAGCCGTTGTTACCACTGCAAGTCGCAGCTTGCCGGTCTTCATCCCTTTCATATCCGCAGCAATCATTTCAAAACGCTCGAAACGTTTAAAAATATCCTGATTCATTTCATGCAGTTCCTTTCCCGCATCAGTGAGGTAAATTTTCTTACCAATTTGCTCGAATAATGGCAAACCGACGGCATCGGTTAATTTCTTGATCTGCATGGATACTGTTGGCTGGGTCAAGAATAATTCTTCCGCAGCGCGCGTGTAACTCCCATAACGAACAATTGCTTCAAAAACCTCAAGCTGACGCAAGGTACCGTGGCGCATTGTTATCCTCCACTTTATAGATTACAGTCTATGGTATATATATAAAACTATCATTATTATAAATGTATAGAGTAGTGCATGATACCCCTAGCCTGCTCAAGGATACTTTTTAGCGATCCGGAATTACAAGCTGATCATGTTGTTAAGAATGTATGCACAGTGGGTTTTATAAACATTTGGAGATAAAATCATGGCTTCTCAAACTATGAAAGAAGGTAAAGAGCGTTATAAGTCAGGTGTCATTCCATATAAAAAAATGGGTTATTGGGAACCGGATTACAAACCCAAGGACACGGACATTATTGCGATGTTTCGGATCACGCCGCAACCAGGTGTAGATCACGAAGAAGCTGCAGCAGCGGTTGCGGGCGAATCGTCTACGGCTACCTGGACCGTAGTGTGGACGGACCGGTTGACTGCATGCGAGTTATACCGCGCCAAAGCTTACCGCTCTGAACTTGTCCCAAATACAGGCCCTGGCACCGATAACGAAGCACAGTACTTTGCTTACATAGCATACGATCTGGATCTGTTCGAAGAAGGATCAATTGCCAATCTGACTGCTTCCATTATCGGTAACGTGTTCGGCTTCAAGGCAGTCAAAGCATTGCGGTTGGAAGACATGCGCATTCCAGTCGCCTATCTCAAAACATTTCAAGGCCCCGCAACCGGTATTGTTGTTGAGCGGGAACGATTGGACAAATTTGGCCGTCCACTGCTGGGCGCCACGACTAAACCGAAGCTGGGTCTTTCAGGCCGCAATTATGGCCGCGTGGTATACGAAGGCCTCAAAGGCGGTTTAGACTTCATGAAAGATGATGAAAACATTAATTCTCAACCGTTTATGCATTGGCGCGATCGTTTTCTGTATTGCATGGAAGCCGTAAACAAGGCATCGGCTGCTACGGGTGAAGTGAAAGGACATTATTTGAATGTCACGGCCGGAACCATGGAAGATATGTATGAACGTGCAGAGTTTGCAAAATCCCTGGGCTCCGTCATTGTCATGATCGATCTGGTGGTCGGCTATACCGCGATTCAGTCAATGGCCAAATGGGCGCGCAGGAATGACATGATATTGCATTTGCACCGCGCTGGTAATTCAACTTATTCACGTCAGAAAAATCACGGCATGAATTTCCGTGTAATTTGCAAATGGATGCGCATGGCCGGTGTTGATCACATTCATGCAGGAACCGTCGTTGGCAAACTCGAAGGCGATCCGCTCATGATCAAGGGCTTTTATGATACTTTGCGTGAAACACGTACCGAGAAAAGCTTGGAGCACGGACTGTTTTTTGACCAGGATTGGGCATCGCTGAATAAATGCATGCCGGTTGCTTCAGGTGGTATTCATGCTGGCCAGATGCATCAGCTCATCGATTATCTTGGTGAAGATGTGGTTCTGCAGTTTGGCGGCGGCACCATTGGCCATCCTCAGGGTATACAAGCCGGGGCAACAGCGAATCGCGTAGCGCTCGAGGCCATGATTCTGGCACGGAACGAAGGTCGCGACTACGTAAGAGAAGGCCCACAGATACTTGCAGAAGCCGCCAAATCGTGTACACCGCTCAAACAGGCGCTGGATACATGGAAAGATATTACGTTCAACTATGAATCCACCGATACGGCTGATTTTGTACCATCCACTACCGCAAGTGTTTAATCCTATTCAGGAGATACTATTATGATGACCAATACAGGTAATCTGCTTACGCAAGGACAGTTTTCCTTTCTACCTCCACTGACCGATAAACAGATCTCGGCACAGTTAAAGTATGCACTAAAAAATGGTTGGGCAATCGGCATTGAGTACACTGACGATCCCCATCCACGTAATACATATTGGGAAATGTTCGGCAACCCTATGTTTGATCTAAAAGACCCTGCCGGAATTTTGATGGAAATTAACAGTTGCCGTAAAACTTTTCCGAATCATTATATTCGTGTCACGGCATTTAATTCTACACGCGGCGTAGAAAGTCCGACAATGTCATACATTGTTAACCGGCCGAAAAAAGAGCCGGGCTTCGGTCTGGTGCGGCAAGAAGGTGCAGGTAGGCATATCAGTTACAGTATTCATTCTTATGCAACTGATAAGCCCGAGGGCGAACGCTACTAACTCAGGATCTCTCTCTTCGAAGCAGAAGAGAGAGAATTCCGGAGCAGTGCGGTCATTTCAGGATAATAAATATTTTATGCATTTTTGAAAAAATCTGCCTGACACAATAAACTGAATCAATTTAAATTGATGCGTGCTTCCTGTGTCTAATTTATACAGTCACAAACAGGGGATCAAGCATGTCCAAACAATCTGAAAACCTAACACCATCCGACGATACACGCATTGATCTGGATGCGGAATTCCGTAAATCCAATATCAAAGAAGTACTGGATAAACTGGATCGCGAACTGATTGGTTTAAAACCCGTAAAAACGCGTATTCGCGAAACTGCCGCACTGTTGCTCGTTGATCGCGTCCGCAAGCAGATGGGATTATCCGCCGGCGCCCCCAGTTTGCACATGTGTTTTACTGGAAATCCAGGAACCGGAAAAACGACCGTAGCGTTACGCATGTCCGAAATTCTCCACCGCTTGGGCTACGTACGTGAGGGCCATCTTGTTTCCGTCACACGCGACGACCTGGTCGGTCAATATATCGGTCACACTGCGCCCAAAACCAAAGAAGTGATCAAAAAAGCAATGGGAGGTGTTTTATTTATCGACGAAGCTTATTATTTATATAAGCCAGAGAACGAACGTGATTATGGCGCAGAGTCTATCGAAATTCTGTTGCAGACGATGGAAAATAACCGAGAGGATTTAGTCGTAATCCTGGCAGGTTATAAAGACCGGATGGATAAATTCTTCCACAGTAATCCGGGCATGCGTTCGCGCATAGCGCACCACATTGACTTTCCGGATTACGATGCTGATGAATTAGTTGCAATTGCCAAATTGATGCTGGCGGATCAGAATTATTGTTTCAGCCCGGCTGGAGAGGAAGCATTTGGCAAATACATCCGCTTACGCATGCAAATGGAACATTTTGCAAATGCGCGTTCGGTCCGCAACGCACTTGATCGTGCGCGGCTTCGTCAAGCTAATCGATTATTCATGGGTACGAAGAAGGCATTGACTAAAACTGATCTCATGACACTCGTACCGGAAGACATTCTTGCGAGCCGTGTATTTCTTGAAGGCAAGCCCGATAGTGGTTCAGCCTCCACACCAGAAGCAAAATAACTGAAAACAGCATCCTGTCATGATTGATATAAATACGCTACCCAAGCCGTTACGTATTTTTCCCAAAAAAATTGAAGCGGCCTGTTACAACCGGGCACGTCTGGCCTTACTGCGATTGGAAAATCCTTTACGCGTGACACTGCAGAAGCACCGTGGTCTGGATGTCATTCTGAGTAACGTTAATTGGCTGTGCGTTGACAGTTTTGCCGAGGATCAACCGGTGCTGGCATGGTGCGATTTTAAAGTACATGCGCGCAATAACCTGCACCGGCCCATAGCCACCGATTTATGGCTCTTCCATAGCTGTTCCGGCCTCATTATGGGATCAGCGCTGGATGACCTGCATCAATCATTGAATGAAATCACGATTCATAACATCGAAGTATGACGCACTGTCAATGAATGGATAAACGCAGTTGATAAGTATTGTCATACAAAATCCAATGGCTGCTCAAATTCAACTGACCAAGCTACACAGAGGAAATACGGAAGCAATATTGAAGCAAGGTTTATCTAAAGTTTTTTCCTTGGTCCGCATCGCACTTCACTTTTCCGCGCTAATGCGCAGGGCGACCAAACAGTACAGTCAGTTGGCAATCCGACACGGTATTCGTTTGTTGCGCTACAGGCTTCATTCCTGCTCTGTCATACATTTCCCGTTCGGGACATTTATTGAATGTGTATACTCAGAAACACAAAATATTCCCGATCGGAAAATCGGATATTGCCGTACACGCCAGAGTAGTGAATCCGGAAATCCCGACATCAATCACCCGGTGCAAACCACGCCAGCTTCTGGTGCAGTCTGACGACATCACCGACAATAATCAGTGTCGGCGGCGTCAGGTGCGCTTCAACGGCTAATCCGGGCAATGTCCGCAGTGTGCCCGTAACAATTTTCTGCGTCAGCGTGGTGCCCTGCTGTACGATGGCAGCGGGCGTGGATACCGGCAGACCATGCGCGGTGAGTTGTTCGCACAATACCGGCAATCCGAGCAGTCCCATATAAATGACAATCGTCTGATTGGGGCGCGCCAGTGCGGGCCAGTCGAGATCGATGGTATTGTTTTTCAGATGGCCGGTGACAAAAATGCAGGATTGCGCATAATCCCGGTGCGTCAACGGTATGCCGGCATAGGCGGCCACGCCGGATGCGGCAGTGATGCCGGGTACGACCTGGAAGGGTATCCGATGGCTGGACAGCGTTTCGATTTCCTCGCCGCCACGCCCGAAAATAAACGGATCGCCGCCTTTCAGCCGGAGCACGCGTTTACCTTCTTTGGCCAGCCGCACCAGCAGCTGATTGATGGATTCCTGCGGCAGCGTGTGCTGATTGCGCGCTTTGCCGGCGTAGATGCGGGTTGCGTCACGCCGCACCATCTCAAGTATCGCGGGTGACACAAGTCGGTCGTACACCACGACATCGGCCTGCTGCATCAGCCGCATGGCGCGGAAAGTCAGCAGATCGGGATTACCCGGCCCGGCACCGACCAGATAAACCTCGCCTTCGAGTGCGTCATCTTTTTCATTGTCCAATAACTGCTGTAAGTGGTCTTGCGCGGCCTGATCCTTTCCAGCCAGGATCAGCTCGGCGAACTTTCCCTGCAGCGCTTTTTCCCAGAACAACCGCCGGCGCGCCACCTGCGTGAAATGCTGTTTGACCTGCTGGCGGAATTTTGCCGCGCAAACGGCCATCCGTGCGTAAGCATGCGGAATCCATGTTTCCAGCCGGGCGCGGATCATGCGCGCCAGCACCGGCGATGCACCGCCGCTAGACACTGCGATCATCAACGGCGAACGGTCAACAATGGAAGGCATGATAAATGTGCAAAGCTCGGGATGATCGACGACATTGACTGGAATATTCCGTGCACTGGCAAATTCCGATACCTGCCGGTTCACCGCCATGTCATCGGTTGCGGCAATGACCAGCACGCATTCTTCAAGATGATCCGGGGTAAATATCTGCGCATCATGCGTGATTTTCTGTTGCTCAACTAATTCATTCAACGCCGGTTCCAGCGCTGGCGACACGATATGCACCCGCGCACCGGCTTGCAGCAATAGCGCAACTTTACGCGATGCAACCGAACCACCGCCGACAACCAGGCAGTTTTTATGTTTGATATCCAGAAAAACGGGTAGATAATCCATGAACCGGGCAATCCGAATTATCGCGCGAAAGGATTTTGTCCGGTTACCGGCGGTTGTCCGGGTGACGCTCCGCCCTGACCGCCAAAACCGCCCGGACCACTCCTTGCGGCACCTGGCGCGCCAAAGGGCGAAGTTGAGGGTGAGGCACCGGGATCACCAGGCCTGCCTTGCTGGTTTTGTTGATTTTGCCGATTTGCGGTGCTGGCTTGTTGTCTAAAAACAAATTTCCAGTCCTGATAGGTTTCGGCCTCAGAGAAAGCTGCGTAATCATTCGGAAAATTTCCTTTTTTGCGCGGCACGCGCATGGACAGGCTGTATACACCAGCAATGCCTTTTGTCATGGCAACCGGATTGGCATTCGAACCGGTATTGGATCCAGTTCCTCCCGCCGCACTCCGCGGATTCGCTTGCGAGCCGGAAGCCCCCTGTTGCTGCGGTTCTTCGATGATCACTCCCCATTCGTCAGTCAACGTCATCGGGTCGATATAAATTTTCCGCAGATGACGGATGGGAACGGGCCCGCGTTTATCTTCCAGCAGGTCCTCGAGTTTTTCCGGATATTGCTGGATGCCGGTGACCGGGTTGCTATAGTAGGCCATGATGGCTTTTCTGAATTGCTCTCCAATAAACAGCAATTCCTGTTCTTTTTCCCGCTGCGATGCCACTAGCCACACCTGGCCGGTAGCAGCCAGCACAACACCAGCGACAGTCACCGCAAACAAGGCCCAAAGATACACCACACCTTTTTGCGCATGCTTCATATTTTCAGCCTCAATATCTGCGGTACCGGCCGAGTAGTGGATTTACCGCCACCACTGTCACCATTCTTCGTAAAACGTTCCGTCCAGCGCCCGACCGGTAAAACCGCTATGCACATCATAAACACCGTCATCATCGTCATTCGGTGGCGGCATCACGATCCAGGTTTCATTGCTTTCGGTCATCGGATCGATTGGTATGCTGCGCAAATACCGCCGGTCAACCAGTTCTTCGAGATCCAACGGATACTTACCAAAATCGGAATAAAACTGATCAATGGCATCACGCATGATTTTCAGATCCTGTCGCAGTACCGCTTCCTTGGCTTTATCGATGGCACTGAAATACCGTGGCGCGACAATACTCAGCAGCGTAGCGATAATCGCCATGACTACCAGCAGCTCAATCAGGGTAAATCCGGTCTGTCCGGTTTGATGATTCGGTCGGAGCATCCGTATCACCACTTGTAATACTCAATACCGTTCAGACCGATTGCATCCGAACGGGAATAGACATCAAACACGTCATCACCTTCCTGCGGATTCTGCGCCGAACTTTCATAACTGCGTTTTCCCCAGGTATCAGCGGCCGGGGTCTGTTCAACACCGGCTACATCCAGATCCGCATGCATCGGATCACGCGGCAAACGCCGCAGGAAATAAATGACTTTTTTTTCGGTACTTTTAGCATCAGGTATACCGATAACCAGATCGTCAAGTGTTTTAGGATAGCCGGATTCATTTTCTTTTTTCTCGATCCGCCCGTCATCCACGGCTTGTTTGTATGCATCGATAGCGTTACGAATCTGACGCAGCGCAATACGCAATTCCTGTTCCTTTTCACGCTGAATGGCCAGTTCGCGCAAGGGCAGCGCAGCGGTTGCCAGTATTGCCATAATGGCCAGTACGATCATGAGTTCGATCAGCGTAAAACCGTACAGATAAGTACGCGCGCAATAACCGCTATATAACCTGTGCACTTTCATCCGCAAAAGCTTTACTGAATTTTAACCATCGCCGGTGCAGGCAGCGCGATATCGATCGATTCGCCGCTGTCCTTATCTTCACCGCTCGCACTCTGTATGCTGATTTCCGTTTCTCCTGCATTCGGGGTAATTACTTTAAAGCGCAATTGCGCGCCCATACCGGATGGCTCCTCCTTACCCAGCTTGACCGTATGCGTCCCCGTATTGTCAGTATCGAGCAATTCGAGCATATCCTTCTCGTAACTCACCTGCGCAGTACCGGAAACCGAACCCTTAGCACCGACCATTCTGACGCGCACTGAAAATTCCCGGTCAAAAGTGATATTGCTTGGCGCCTGAATGACCAGCGTTGGTTCTGAAGCATTATTGGCGGCAATCTGCTGCGCAAACGGATTGGATGGCACTTCCGATCTGTCACCACCAAACGCCTGTGCGCCACGGCTTAATATATTTGCCGCGCCTCTGCCGCCAGGACCGGCCGGTGCGATGGCCAAAGAGCCTGCTGAAGTCTTGCGGATCCTGACCGGCAGCTTGCCGGCTTCGTTCGACGTGCCGTAATGGAATTCGCTTTCCAGATTGGTTTGTTGCGGAAGGTTACGAATGATGTGTGGCGTCAATAACAATACAACTTCACGCTTTGTCCGCTTAACATCTTGTCCGGAAGTCAGGCGATCCAGACCCGGGATATTGATCAAACCAGCCAAACCCTTTACACCCCGCGTATCTACATCCTCGAGCAATCCAGCTAACACTTGCGTTTCACCGTCTTTGAGTACCAAAACAGTGTCCGCATTGGTCGTCGAAATAATAGGTGCTGTACTGTTTCCATCTGGAGATCGGCTATCCCCAATGATAGAACTGACTTCAAGTTGAACTTTCATCGTCACTTCATTATTCAAACTAATTACCGGCTCGACATCCAGTTTCGTGCCAATTTCAATAAATGTCGGCGTTGATGTAATTACATTAGAAAGCCCACCACCGGCTACATTAGAAGTAAAAATGGGTTGCCTTGTCCCAATATGAATTTTTGCCGATTCACGATTTTTGACACGTATCCTTGGATTGGCCAACACATCACCAATCGATACGCTATGCATAAAATCAAGTTTTACTTGATTATTGATGACAAAATTTCTAAGTCCAGGATCGCCTATACCTCTTATATCCTGTCGGATTGAATTAAGGGCCACCCCAGCTTCTGTAGCCCCTGGAACGAAGCTGAATGTAGCACTATTTGGAAGATTGGGGCCCAACAGAAAATTGTTATCACGACTTACTGAAAGTATGACTACTTCCAGCATCACCTCAGGTTCAGGTAAATCATTAAGCGCGACCAATTTCTCAACGATGCGTATCGCCTCCAGCGTATCGCGCATGATAAACAGATTCAACTGCTCATTGACGTAGATATCCTTGGCCTTCACCAATCCGCGCACTAATGCCACCATCTGTTTCACGTCGGTATAGGCCACCGGGAAACTGCGCACCACCAGTTCCTGGTATTCTTTTTGCTTGGCAGGGGTATTCTGATAAATCAGCAGGGAATTGTCGTTTAACCGGGTATACGCCAGCTGGTTAGTCATCATCAGCAGCTTGAGAATATCCTCGACCGTATTATTACGCACGAATATCGATACTTTGGCATCCTGCCGGAGATCCTTGTCAAACACAAAATTGATTCCTGCGGTGCGCGACAGGATCTCAAACACCGCTTTCAGCTCGGTATCCTTGAATTCCATCGACAGCGGCTTACTGAACGCAGTATCCAGTGTAAGATCCATGCGCTCAGCGCGCGCGATGTACTTGTTCAATTCCTTGATCAATTCCCGCGCCTGCGGCTGCATCGGATTTTCCTGTAATACCGCCCTGACAGCATTTTCCGCACCCTCTACATCGTTGAGCGCCAGCAATTGCTGCGCATAATCGATGGATGCGATATGATGCCGTTCCTGATGGATTGTCTCCAGTCCTGCGAGAACGCGTTCATTGCGTGGAAACAGATCCAGAATCCGCTGGTACTTTTCCTCGGCAAAATCCAGTTCACCGGATAGCCGTGAATTATTCGCGTCGGCCAGCATCTGACTGAGTACGGCGTCGCGCTGACGGGTCAATACTGTGCGTATTTCCTTATTATCGGGTTCTTCACGCGCCGCCTGTTCCAGATGCATCAGACCCAATTCCAGCTCACCCGTTTCGATCAATTTCTGGCCTTCTTCGAATGTCTTGTTCCGATGCAGAAAGGTTTTGTTATTGATTGCGCAACCGCTGAGCAGCAGAATCAACATTAATAAAAAAACAATACATTGTTTAACAGTCAGCTGAAAAACGATCTGCGTTGCCGCTGCGGCGTTAAAAACAGGCTCAAAATGCTCATTTATCATACATAAACTCCGCTTTCTCACCTGTTTTTGCCTTGCATCGGCTGCCTCGAATCCGTTTTTCAATAACCCGTTAATTCTCATCGAAAATTTCCTGCTTGCTTATTATCATGAATAGGAAGAATTTGTTTTGCATTCAGCGGCAAATACGTCAATGTGACGGACTCATCGCTGATCGTATCCAGGCGATACCGGTCATCGATTTTCTCGCCGATCTTGGCAATGTAGTTTTCATCGGCCTGTGTGAGAAACACCCAAGTCCGGTTGCCTTCAATCGCTTTGCCAATATATTTGAACTGTAAAGGCGGCGGTGTTGGCGCTGGCGGCGGCGCTTTGACTTTGGCGCGCTGTTGTTGCAGCATGGCGGCTTGCTGTTGCGGCGTAATTGGCGGCGGTTTTGGCGCCCATGAAGTGGAAGCAAACAACTCACCCGCTAGGGGTTCGAATTTGCGCTGCCCGAGTTGATCGACATCCAGGTCGTCACTGCGGCGCGCTTGCGGAACAGATCCGCGCGCGGATGATGGCCTTGCCGGCTTTGCCGACTGTGTTGAAGCAGCCGGCCCTACCGTTTCTATTACGGTCTCATCTTCGTCTTCGACCAGCATCACAGCAACCAGTGTTGCCAAGAGCGCCGCACCGATAATTGTCTTGCGTTTTTTTTCAGCCGGATCCATGTTTATTGTTTATTCATTCAGATAAAGGCTGATTTCAAGGCGCATTTCAAGGTGTGTTGACTGGATATTGTCGCGCTTGATGGTGAAACCGGTAATTGCCATGCTGGGTACTGCTTCCAGTGCTTCGGCCATAAACCCGCGGATTTGTGAATAACGCCCGCGCAGCGGCATAATGATTTCATACCGGGATAAGCGCCAGTCACGCTCAAAAGTCAGCTTGAAATCGCTGCTGTTGATCTCCACGCCCTGTTTCTGGGCAACCCGGACCAGTTCACGGATCCAGTAAGGCGACGAATCGAAACGCGGAAAAAATTCATAAAAAGCCTGCAGCGCCTGATCGTTGGTCAATTTTTTCCCAACCATCGGCGTATCACCGGACAACAAACGCTGTGTGGCCTGCAACTGTAATGCTTCAGCACGTTCTTCCAGCGCTTTGAGTTCTTTCATTGCGGGCAGTACCGCACCCAGAAAAAAGATACCGGCTACGACGAATAATCCTACACCGATTTTACCCATCGAGCCGAGACGCGCCAGTTGCCAGCGTAATTGCAGCATGATGCGATCGGGTACGATCCGCATTAATTCCTGTTTCACGTTCCTGCCATCCATACCGCAGTCAGTAAAAAATCGATCGGACGGTAAGGATTGTCCTGTTTGATCTTGTAATTGACAAGATGCACTTTTTCAAAAATGACTTCACGCTCCATCGCTTCGACAAAATCAAGCAGCACTGCCATATTCCTTGCCTCTCCCCGGATGCGCAGCGTTCGGTTCGTCACATTCGGCTGCAATGACAGCAGCGCGATATCTTCGGTGGCAATATGTTCGATGGAATCAAATAACGTTTCCCACGGTAAATTGATTTGCCGCAGAATGGCATTGGCCTTTTCCAGTTCCTTCCCGATTTCCTGGCCCACTTCACGACCACGCGGCGAAGTACGCACACGTGTTGTCGCAGCTGCCGGCCTGGGCTGTTCTTTTTCCAGCTTCTCGACACGCGTACTCCAGTCACCGGATGCTTCTGAAATACGCTGGAATTGATAAAATACCACCAATAAAACGATCAGACCGGCAAGCAACAGCGACAGATCGACGCCGCGTATATTCTGTCCCGGATACGGAAAACTGAGTTTCAGGCGTGACATGCATTTTCCTCTGCGGGCCCGGTGAACGTTTTAGGATAATGTCCGGGCACGGGCATGTTTCCAGCGGGTAACGGAACCACCTGCCAGCCGCAATCCGGTGGTAATGCAAACGACGCATGTTCGGGCGCAAACAGAAAAACCTGTTCGATGAGCTCCTTTTGTCCGGACAACACCGCTTCCTGATCGAGCGCAGCCCATAATTCCGCTTCGACGTTATTCAAAATGCGCTGATTCCGGATGTTCTGCCAGATATTGTCTTCCAGCACGCCCACACATAACCGGCCGGTTTCAATGACAGCAACATAAGCCTTTTTACGGTCAAGCCCCTTCCCCCAGCGGTTCAGCACAGCTGTAAAATAAGGTTCGATACCGTTCAACCGGATCATATGGCGTTCGCAGATTTCTTCCACTTTTGCCATGAATTCCTGCGGGATTGCAGCACTGATGGCGCCATAAAGGGGATTCCAATGACTGATACTGATCACCCAGTGATCGGCGCGAGCTCCGTAAATTTCATGCATACGAAAATCCGCATAAGCGAATACTTCTTCAGGTGTGGTAATTTCAGCCTGCGGCAGCAAAACAGCGTAACGTGCAAAATGATTGGACAAGGTTACCGTCATGCCTGCGCCTGCACTTCCCGACAGCATTTCGTCAAGCTGCTGTAAAGGCTTCTCCCAGGCGACCTGCCCTTCAGCCGGCAGAGAAACCTGCTCGGTCACTACAGGACGTTTCACAGGCTTCAGTCCACGCGCTGTGTGCGCCAGGTCGATACGCCCCGGCGCCAGGAAAACATCAATCTGATCACGCCACAATAGTGACACGATTGGCCTCCTCTAAACTGGTTGTACCGTTTTTAACCATATCCAGAGCTGCTTCCCGCAAAAAACGCGTGCCGTTTTTGCGTGCGGCTTCCTTGATTTTGCGTATCGGCTCCTGCGCAATAATCAATTCCCGGATTTCATCATTAAGCAGGAGTATTTCCGCAATGGCATTACGCCCCCGGTAACCACTACCGCGGCATTGCCCGCAACCTTTGCCGACACGGAATCTGAAGGATTGGGCGTGTTCGCTGCTTATACCCGATTCCGCGATCATTTCATCGCTCGGGCGTTCGTCCACAGTGCAATGCGGGCATAGCAGGCGCACCAGCCGCTGCGCCGCAATACCATTCAAGGCGGAAACAAAACTGTAAGGATCGACACCCATATGTGAAAACCGCCCGATCACATCAAAGACATTATTCGCATGCACGGTGGTAAAAACGAGGTGACCCGTCAGTGCCGCCTGAATCGCAATTTGCGCGGTTTCGGCATCACGAATCTCGCCGACCATGATTTTATCGGGATCGTGCCTTAGAATGGAACGCAGTCCGCGTGCAAACGTCAATCCTTTCTTCTCATTGACTGGAATCTGCAATACACCGGGCAGTTGATACTCGATCGGATCTTCAATGGTAATGATCTTGTCATGCCCTTTGTTCACTTCAGATATGGCCGCATAAAGCGAGGTTGTTTTGCCGCTTCCCGTCGGTCCGGTGACCAGCAGCATGCCATAAGGTTCTGAGCTCAAACGGCGCAATAGCTGAATATCCGTGGAATTGAACCCCAGTTGATTGAGCGTTAATCCTTCAACATGATCCGACAGCGCCTGGCGGTCGAGAATACGCAATACAGCATCTTCGCCGAAAATGCTCGGCATGATGGAAACCCGGAAATCAATTTCACGCCCCTGAATCGAGACTTTGAAACGGCCATCCTGAGGCACACGCCGCTCGGCAATATCGAGTTCGGACATGACTTTGATTCTTGAAATCACCTGTTCGGCCAGATCCGGTCCCTTGATAACACCGATTGACATCAGAACACCATCGATCCGGTATTTGATCGATAACGCACCGGTAACCATTTCCAGATGAATATCACTGGCCTGCGATTTGTGCGCGTCATAGAGTGTGGAATGGACAAGACGCACGACCTGACTGGTGCCTTCGCTGATCGTTTTTAATGACAAATCCTCGACGCTGCTCTGAATTTCAACCAGTCCCTGATCAGGCAACACATGATCCATTGCTCGCATGTTTTTTTCCTGCTGGGCGAAAAATGCCGCCAGATCTGCCGGATGAATCAGGCGCCATTCGACATGCATTGCAAAACATTCTTCCGCCCATAACCGCAACCGGGAAGAAAACGGATCGCTGATGACCAGCAGATAAACACCTTGATCCCTGAACAACACGCAGGCATTCCGCGTTGCTTCGGAGAAAGGCAGAATATCAAAAGCAGGCTCCAGGGTATGTATCGTTTTCATTTCCACCGGAGGAATATGCAGCAGACGCCCCAGCTCTTGTATCAGTGCATGCGGTGAATAGCCACTGGCCTCTTCCAGCATTTCAAAGACGGGAACCCCGCGCCTTAATGCTTCCGCACGCACACGGCTCAGATAATTGATATCCAGTGGCGATCTGACCTCTTGCTGCTCTTCTGCGCGCATCTGTACTCTGATTAATTAATACTGCCAGCCAGTTCAAAAATAGGCATATACATTAATATAATAATGCCGCCGATGACGGTGCCGATCACTGCCATCAAAATCGGTTCTATCAATTTAGTGGTCCATTCCACCCAGCGTGCGATTTCCTCGTCATGAAAATTACCGATGCGCTCCATCATATCGCCCATTAATCCGGTACGCTCGCCCACACGCAACATGCGATTTCCTACAGCAGTCGTCAATCCTTCGGATTCCATCGCACTGGAAATTGTCTGGCCTTCGCGAATATGCCTTGCCGCAGCTTCTATTCTTGGACGAAAATGCGATTGCAGCAAACCGCTCACCATTTCCAATGCCTGTGTGATCGGAATACCACCACGTAACAGCATACCCAGCGTTTTATAAAAACGCGCCAGCTGATAAACACGCATATGTTCCCCAATCGCCGGAATACGCCACAGCAATTGCATGACATAGGTGCGAAAGGATTGCCGGGAAACGGCGTAACCCATCATCACAACAGACAGCAACGCAAAAATCGCCACTTCCCAGCCGTGTTCCTGTACGAAATGCCCCCATTCAATGAGCAACACAGATAACCAGGGCAGATCGGATCCCATGTCGTCATAGATGGCGCTGAATTTGGGCACGACAAAGACCAGTAAAAACAATGATACCAGCAAACCGACCACCAGCAGCAGAACCGGATAGATTGAGGCACCAACCAGTTTCTTACGGACAAAATCCATCTGCGTCTGGTACGTCACAAAGCGCGTCAATGCCTCGGCAAGATCACCCGTACGTTCGCTGGCGCGCACTGTTGCGATATACAACATTGGAAACGCCTGGGGATACGCGTCCAGCGCCTGGGAAAAAGTAACACCTTCATACAGACGCGCCAGTAAATCATGAATGATTTTTCGATTGCCCGCATCCTGTTCCTTATCGACCAATGTTTCAAGGCATTCGACCAGACTCAGCCCAGCTGTCAGCAATGACAGCATTTCCTGACTGAAATGCACCAGTGGAAAACGCGTCCGGGACTTGAACGACAGGCCGGTCAGCCTGCGTTTGACACTCAGTACCATGCCACCCCGGGCCATGACTTGGCGGCGGGCATCCTCTTCGCTGTTTGCTTCCAGTTCCAGGTGAACTGTACCTTGTCCGGACATCACAGCCTTTACTTCATAACGCATGGAGCGAATCGAAAGTTCCGTTTACCAGTTTGTAATATCAGCAGCCTCACCTTCGCCGCCTATCTGTCCGTCCCTACCCATAGAGAACAAATCGAATTCAGCATTATCCCCCGGATATTTATAAACATACGGGCGTCCCCAGGGGTCCTGCGGCGGTGCTTTTGACAAATAAGGGCCTTGCCATCGAGGCTCATTGTTGGGCTGCGCAATCAAAGCCGTCAGACCATTCTCAGTCGCGGGATAGCTGCCGACATCCAAACGGTATTGGTGCAATGCTTTTTCAAGTGCATCAATCTGGGCTTGCGCCATCTTGATCTCCGATTTACCCACCTGGGAAAAATATTTAGGGCCGACATAAGCAGCCAGCAAGCCGATAATCACCATGACAACAAGCAATTCGAGTAACGTAAAACCACGCTCGAATCTCACCGGCCGTTGCCGATACCACACATGCATCATTTCTGAACCTCTCAATGCTTAACGTTAAAATAAAAAATCAGTGCTCCAATGCATTCTTCGCATGTTAATGCTGAATTTCTCCAATCTCCTATCGGCGCAGTATCGCCCACCAGCGGCCGATATTCAACAATGTCATCAGCGAAGCGGATACATAAGTCAGGGCAGCGGCCCGCAGTATACGACGGGCATGCCGCTCATCACCTTTATGCAGATATCCGCCTTTCTCCAACATCGGCAAAGCGCGTGAAAAGCTGGCATGCATTTCCATCGGCAATGTCACCAGATGCACTAGCGTTGCCGCGCCCAATGTCAACAGCCCGCCGATAAAAAACAAAGCACCCGCGACGGGCGCACGCGTAACGGCCACAACTATCGGTGCAAGCATAAGAACCGCAGCACCGAGTTTTTCTGCAGGCGCTGCAATCTGCACCAGACGGGTGCGTAATCTCAGTGGCGCGTAACCATCGCGATCCTGTATCGCATGGCCGACTTCATGTGCAGCCACGGTAATTGCTGTCAGCGATTTCCCGTTGTACTTATCCGGCGTCAATCGTACGGCTTTTTCGATGGGATCGTAATGGTCGCCATGCTCGGTTACTTCAACCCTGACAGAAGGGAGCTTGGCCCAATCCAGCAGAATACGCGCCAGCTCGGCCCCCGTACCCGGATATCGATCATTGGGATGACTATATTTTTCAAGCGTATATCTGACCCAATATGCAGGTCCGTAAATCAGCGCCGCCACAAAAACAGTCAATAACAAATAAAACATTTATGCGTCCCATACTTATGATCCAGCAACGCAGACGGATAATTATAAATGATTCTTATTTACAAGAAGCAATTGTTTATTTTTACCCTGCACAATCTGCATTATCGCAGTTGACTTTAGACAAAAAATGTAGCATCTGTTTCAGTCAATAAAAATACGCCCGATTATAGCGCAGCAGCATTGCATTTTTATAAAACCCGCCAATGTTTTTCGATAGAAACAGAACGCATCGGATCTGTCTATAAACTAAACGCGCAAGGCAATTTTCTTTTTACACATCGCTTCATACTCATCCTGATAGAAGAATTTCTTTTCCCCAAAGGCCGGTTTTAAATGTTCGAACCAGGTTGCTTCCGGATCGAACTGTGCAAAAAAAGGTCGCTGCACCCAATCAGGATTACGGCCCTGGATAAACCGCAAGACAAAAACCTTTTCACCCTGTATTTTTGATACACCTTGAATTTCGACTTTACCCGGCCCGGTACTCATTGATGGCCCGCGTACGGTTCTTGCCAATCCGGATACCTGCCGTACCGCCTGCCGGTAAACCTCCCATGCCCGAACGAGAGGAACCTCGAAATAACGGCGCGCACCGGTATCACGCTCCACAAACATATAATAAGGTACCAATCCCTGGCGAATTTGTTCTTGCCACATATCAGCCCAGACATCCGGATTATTGTTGATATGGTTCAACAGCGGTGATTGCGTACGAATCACGACACCTGTTGCACGCAAACGGCGAATCGCCTCCCGGGCTACCGGTGTGACCATCTCGCGCCAGTGATTAAAATGCGCCATAATCGCGACATGCTTGCCCGCTTTGATTATTTTCTTCAACAATTCGAGCAGATCATCCGAATCATCGTCATTGACATAACGCTGCGGCCAGAAACTCAATGATTTGGTCCCAATGCGTATGGTCTGGATGTGATCTAATTCGGGTTTTATCAACGACTCAAGATATACCGCCAGATGATCCGTTTTCATCACCATGGGATCACCTCCGGTTATCAACAGATCGCTAACGTTTTTATGCCTTGCGAGGTAATCGCGTAATTTATCCGCTTCCTTGCAGGAAAAGCGCAGATTTTTGTCTCCTATGAACTGCGCCCAGCGAAAACAGAAACTGCAAAAGCTGTGACAGACCTGCCCCTGGCTTGGAAAAAACAAAACGGTTTCACGGTATTTATGTTGAACACCACCAATCGGCTCATCACCTTCATAAGGCACATTCAAAGTTTGCTGTCCGGCAGGATGCGGGTTCAGTTTTTTTCTGATCTCATTCGCTTTACTCAAAATCAGGCTGCGATCGCTTGTACTGCGTAAAACAACCGCCATTTGCTCAAAATCGTCTTTTGAGAGCATCTCTTTTTGGGGAAATACCAATCTAAAAATCGGATCGTCCGGAATATTGGACCAGTCAATCAGGTTATCGATTACATAACGGTTGACCCGGAAAGGCAAAACATGCGCCACGACTTTCATTTCAAAACGTTGTGCCTCGGTCAACAGCATCAATGCGTCTATCTTATCCAGCTGACGCTCGGTATACACCTGAAAAATCTCGGGTTTGGTGTCAAATCGAACTGCTTTAATTTGATTGAGTTTCAGAAGTGCCATAACAATCTTTCTCTCCTCATGATAAAAATTGCCAAGTGGAGAAACTGCCGCCGACGTCAGGCATGATGAAAAAACGTCTTATTGTTGCGCCTGACAGAAAACAGAAAAATTCATTCAACTGGATTGCGGTACAAGAAAAACCTGTTGTCCTGCAGCCAGATAAATTCATCAGCAACGATTAATCAACCGTTAAACTTTGACTGTATGCCTCATGTCACCACGTCACTACAACAACGCATTCTTCAAGGCAAAAGAAATTCGGAAAACCGGTGTAGCAGTACTCCCTGCAATTTTATACAGCAAAAAAATACTAACAAACAATATGTTATTAATTAAAGGATTATTAAAAACCCTCACTATAACATGAACAAAAATGAACCGTCTAAAAAAGCATATCTAAGAAATAGAAAGCAGGCCAAAACCTTCGAGAAGAAACGAAGAAACGCAAAAAAACAAATTAAGGCCACTTTACCCTTCTTGTAGCGTCTTTCGTTTGCCGCATGCTTTTATAGAATGACGCGCATATTTGCAACAGGATGAATCCGTTCAAGGAAAACTGCTATGAAAACCCGCTACGCCGTTAAAGCACAAACCACCCGGCTCATTAAATGCAAAGTAAAAGTAACCACGCGTACCGGTGAAACACATTTTTATTATGGACTCTTCAGATCCACTTCTGATGCCGTCCTGGATGCCGTCAGCCGCTTTGAAACCACATCCATTCAAGCAACCGCCGCTTGAAACGCACTTTACCCGTCAATCAATCCTCTATTTCTATCAAGAAAATGATCACAACCCACCGCATCGGCAAAACATCGATGTTTTAATCCACCAAGCCCGGAATACTGTATTCATTGATCGATACCGGTATTTCATCCGATGGATTCCGATTTCCTGCAGCACCATCTGGGAGACCTACAACCCCATGATTTTAGAAGAGATAGGAGAATAGATTTTCCGTTAAACTGATTTCCACTGTCTGCGACTTAACCGCCAGGATGTTTTTGATCGATGCGCGACAATGCTTCCCGGATATTTCTCAATACCTGCATGATGATTTCCCGGGGAGCACCGATATTCAATCGCATAAAACCATTGCCAGCTATGCCAAACAGAGTACCCGGACTCATACCGACTGCAGCTTTATGGATAAAGAAATGCCTGAGATCGGCATCGCTCATGTTTAATGCGCTGCAATCCAACCAGAGCAAATAAGTGCCTTCCGGTGAAATCAGTCTGATCTGCGGTAAATGTTCAGTCAAAAAAACCGCCACAGCGTCACGCGTAGCGCGCAGATAGATACACAGTGCCTCAAGCCAGGCCTCGCCTTCGCGGTATGCGGTTTCGAACGCGGTGACGCTGAACGGATTTGACGCACTGACGTGCCAGGTATTGAAAACATCGGCAATCGTTTTGCGCAGCGCTTTGTCAGGAATGATCAGCGCAGACAGATTCAAGCCCGGAATGTTAAAGGTTTTGCTCGGCGCCATTGCCGTTATAACCCGGCTTTCGCTGCCTTCGAGTGTGGCCAGCACGGTGTGCTGATGGCCCGGATAAATCAGGTCGGCATGGATCTCATCGGAAAAAATGATGAGTTCATACTTCTCGGCAATTTGCAGCAATTGTTCCAGCTCGCCGGGAGACCAGACACGGCCGACCGGATTATGGGGCGAGCAAAACAATAGCAGGCGCACATTCGCACCGCGGAGGCACTGTTCAAGATGATCGAAATCTATGGTATAGCGACCATTCTCCAGCTTTAACGGATTCTGAATCAGAATTCTTCCAGTCTGAGTCACTGCCGAAAAAAACGGAAAATAAACCGGTGGCTGGATGACAGCCGATTCCCCAGGTTTGGTAAACGCTATCACTGCGGCATTGAGTGCAGGTACAACGCCCGGACACATGACAATCCATTCGCGTTCGACCGTCCAGGCATGCCGCCGCTGCATCCACTCGATGATGGCCTCAAACAGACTGTCGGGGTACAGTGTGTATCCATATATCGGGTGTCTAGCCCGTTCCATCAATGCTTCGATAACCGCGGGCGGCGCAGGAAAATCCATGTCTGCTACCCATGCCGGTATCACATCCGTTTTACCGAACATGGCCTGCCGCCCGTCGTATTTAGTACTGCCTGTTCCTTCCCGCCGAATTATCTGATCGAAGTAATCCGAACCGAATCCATCAGTCAAGAAACCTTCTCCCAGAGAGTCACTTCAGACAATGTATGCTGGTGTTTATGGCTTGTTTCACGAATGATGAACGGTACCGATTGCGGACCCTGTATCAGCCTGAAATGCTTGCCAAGTAATTCTTTCAGACCATCTAGTGTGGTAAAGTTTTCGCCATCGCGCTTGAAGCCACCGATCCAGAATTCCCGCTTGGTATGTTCGGTCAACCAGGTATAAGGCGAAGCGATCATCAGCAATCCACCGGGGTTGATGCGTGTATGAATCGAATTAAGCAATTTAGCCGGCTCATAGAGGCGATCGATCAGATTGGCCGCCAGAATCAGATCATAACCCGAAAACAGCGGCTTAAGATTACATGCATCACCCTGATAAAATTCGACTTTATTTTTGACGCTTTCCAACCCCAAACCGTTCAGGGTACGCTCCCTGTAAAATACCAGATCGCCTTCATCGATCAGCGTATAGCGCAATATGCCCTGTTGCGCCAACTGCACGCCCTGGCCGATAAAACGTGCGGAAAAATCGATACCGGTTACATGATCGAAATGGCGTGCGAGTTCAAACGTAGCGCGCCCGGATGCGCAGCCTAGATCCAGCGCTTTTCCGGCTGGCCGGTCGCCCATGGCTTTGATCGCGATTTCAGCAAGCGCTTGGGGGAAATTAGGCACGTCAAAATAGGTGTCGCCATAATGAAACTCCGCGTATTCGGAGAGCAGTTGGTCCGTTTCGTAATTTGAAGTTTGTAGCGTAGCCGGTGCCGTGGAAACGACATAGCGGAACCCCGCATGCTGAAAAAAATGCCTGCGGAAGGCATAGCGTGCACTGCGCAGTGTTTCATTGCCGCAGGAAACCCATGACCCGCCTTTGATCAGGTTATGCTGATTATCAAAAGTCGGCGTGGTGAAATCATCGTACAATGGATGCACGTCAAAACCTTCAAAAGGGTAAGTGGGTGTTTCCATCCACTGCCAGACATTGCCGACGATATCGTAAAAATCACCTTGCGGAAATGCATTCACCGGGCAGCTCGATGCATAATGATCGAGATGCAAATTGCCAACCGCCGGCTGAGCGTGCGGTACTTCAGACAATCCTGCCAGATCGTATAAGCGATACCATTCGTCTTCAGTGGGCAATCTGACGGGCTGGCCTGTGTTTTTCGCTTTCCAATTACAGAATGCCTTGGCTTCATGATAATTGACGTCAACCGGCCAATCCCACGGCATAGGGATCTCATCCGTCATCGTACGCATGAACCAGTTATCGCCTTTCTTGATCCAGAACGCCGGATATTCCGCTTTGCTGAAGTTGCGCCATGAAAGCCCTTCTTCCCCCCAGTACGCATCGGTTTGGTAACCCTGGTCATCAATAAAGGACAGGTATTCCTGATTGCTGACCAGATACTTGCTGGCCTGAAACGCAGCGACATCCGCACAATGCAGGCCGTACTCATTGTCCCAGCCGTAATGCTGATGCGTGGTCTTGTTTTTGCCGATCACTACTGCGCCTGCAGGTACATGGACAAGCTCGTTTTCCGGCGCAGCACCGGTTTTTCCACAGGGACGCCAGGCTTCATGCGGCTGAACATAGGCCATGGCATGCTGGCGGATCAATACGGATGAAGTCTCCAGATGAATCTGTTCGTGTTCGATACCCATCAGAATCGGCCAGAAAGGACTTTCCCAGGTTATAGGCAGAACCAGCGGCAAATCGCAGATCAGTTTGTCCACCATGCTGCGCATTTTCCTGCGGTATTCGGTGACTTCCGCAACAGCAGGCCAGTCGTAATGCGTATTATCCAGATCATCCCAGCTCATTTCATCCACGCCGACAGCAAACATGGATTCAAACCTGGGATTGATACGCTCGGTAATCAGACCAGCCAGTATCAATTTATTGACAAAGAAAGTCGCCGTATGGCCATAGTAGAAAATCAACGGATGGCGCAGTGCGATCGACTTTTTGTAATATGCGTCATCATTGCGCAGCGTTCTGAAAAGCTGTTCGTAACAATCCAGTGTATTATGAAAATAGGCGCGAATCTCCTCGCGTTTCGCATTGACGTCATCGCCATAAAGCAGTGGTGTTCTCTGAATCTGTTGTCTAAACATAAGTATGATATTGTCAATTCATTATTTAGGTTCGACGGGTATTATAACGCTTCAGAGAATTGTTGATACTGGCATCACGCAAATTAAGTCCCTAATGATATTAGGGATTTCAAATCTGGTAAGACAGAATAAAAAGTAAACATGTTACATTTTTGGTTTTTTATGCGTCATCACAGATCTGGATTATATCTGTTGTCTATTTACGTTATTACCTAACAAAAACAGAACGAGCGTCTGATTTTAAATCGTATTCTCAATTGGGTTCTTCCTGGATTAACAACCCGTTAGAGCATCAGCGCATGGTCACAAACTCTTCAGCGCTGGTTGGGTGAATGGCGACAACGGCATCAAAATCGGCTTTAGTCGCGCCCATTCTGATAGCAACCGCAAAACCCTGGAGAATTTCATCCATCCCGTGGCCGATACCATGGATACCGACAACCTTTTCTTCCACGCCTGCGCATACCAGTTTCATTTTACAAGGCTGGCGATGAGCGGTAATCGCTGTATACATGGCCGCAAAACTTGAAGTGTAAATCCTGATGTTACCCTTACCGTAATGGGCAACTGCTTCTGATTCAGTCATACCCATCGTGCCGATAGCCGGATGACTGAAAACGACCGTTGGAATCAGACTGTAATCCATTGTCGCGTCTGACCGGCCGTTGAACAGACGTTCAGACAACAGACGCCCCGCTTTAATGGCAACAGGCGTAAGCGCCTTACCGCCCGCCATGCAGTCACCGACACAATAAATCCTTTCCGCGCTGGTATTCTGTTGCGCGTCGACCTGGACATAGCCTTTTTCATCCAATGTTACATCGGTATTTTCCAGACCAATGTTCCCCGTCGACGGTGCACGTCCGACAGCCCATATTAACGCATCGACGGTATATTTCTCGCTACTTTCCAGATGCAGCATCAACCTGCCATCCGTATTCTGCTCCACTGCTGCCGGAACGCTGTGTGGATGCACGATCAGGCCATTCGCCGCCATGTTTTCCATCAATGTCTCATATATCAGCGGGTCAAAATTACGCAACAGTGCGTGTTTACGAATAAACAGACGCGTCTTGCTGCCCAGGGCATGCAACACGCCCGCCAACTCTGCCGCAATGTAACCGCCACCCACCACAGCCACGCTCTCCGGCTGGTTCCGTAACGCAAAAAATCCATCGGAATCAATACCGTATGATGCACCCGGAATATCCGGAATAACCGGTACACTGCCGGTTGCAATCAAAATATGGTCTGCACGGTATTGCCCGCCATTTACTTCGATAGTGGTGTTATTCACAAAACGGCCCAAACCGTTAATCAATGTGACGCCGTTATTCGTCAGCGTATTTTTATAAGAACCGTGAATACGTTCTATATAAGCTTCGCGGTTGTTTACCAGATAATTCCAGTCAAATTTTTTGACGGCCACATCCCAGCCATAATCCCCGGCGAATAAATGAATTGCTTCAGCGAGCTGTGCGCTATACCACATCACCTTCTTGGGAACACAACCCACATTCACGCAAGTACCACCAATATGCCTGGCTTCAATCAAAAGCACTTTCGCGCCATACATCGCGGCTCTATTCGCTGAAGCGATACCACCACTGCCTGCACCCAGGCAGATATAGTCAAAATGTTGCGGCATTGATTTTCCTTATGTATTAACCATATTCTTACAAGACAGAATCGGCCATGGTGTAGTTGCACGATAACGATCAAATCTATCGTGGCGCGCAAGATTGCGCAATAAATGAGAGATGCAATGAAACTTTTCCCGACTAAAACCATCTTTAGTATATGGTTTCTACGATTAGAGATCATCTATTGATTTGCGAATATTTATTTCTAATTACAGAAAAATCAAAAGGAGAGATTATCATGGCAACAACATATGGAACGAGCAGTGCGTCGAGCGCGGACTACGACATGTCCCTGTGGTACGACTCGAAGTACTACAAGCTGGGGATGGGGATCATGCTGGCGGTAGCGATATTCTGGATCTGGTATCAGAGGACATTTGCGTATTCACATGGAATGGATTCGATGGAACCGGAATTTGACCGGGTGTGGATGGGTTTGTGGCGCGTCCACATGACACTGATGCCGCTGTTTGCATTAGTGACATGGGGTTGGATATTGAAGACACGTGACACGAAAGAGCAATTGGACAATCTGGATCCGAAACTGGAAGTGAAACGTTACTTTTACTGGATGATGTGGCTGGGTGTATATTTGTTTGGTGTTTACTGGGGCGGCAGCTTCTTCACCGAGCAAGATGCATCATGGCACCAAGTGATCATTCGTGACACGAGCTTCACACCAAGTCACGTAGTAGTGTTTTACGGATCATTCCCGATGTATATTGTATGTGGTGTAGCGGCATATCTGTATGCGATGACACGCCTGCCGTTGTACAGCCGTGGGACATCATTCCCGCTGGTTATGGCAATTGCGGGACCCTTGATGATTCTGCCGAACGTAGGGTTGAACGAATGGGGACATGCGTTCTGGTTCATGGAAGAGCTGTTCAGTGCGCCATTGCACTGGGGTTTTGTCATACTGGGCTGGGCGGGATTGTTTTCAGGCGGAATTGCAGCGCAGATCATTACGCGTTACTCCAACCTGACAGACGTTATCTGGAATAACCAAAGCAAAGAAATACTCAATAACCGGATCGTGCCTTAATTTTTATTTTCTCTTAATACTTCACTTTCCACGGCCTGTCTGAACAATCAACAGGCCGTGGAATTTAAAGAAAGGACAGCAAAAACGCCATAATAAAATAAATTACTGATCAACAACCGCAGGAGTTGTTACATGTTAAAACAACATATCAAAAAATGGTGGGCATCAAGTATCATCATCTTCGTCACATTATTTTATTCAGGTTTCGCCGCAGCACATGGAAAAGTAACACTGGAATCGGACATTTGCGTGCGCAATATGGCAGGCAGCATGGTGCATCTGAGCACCTACCAGCCGCAATACGACCCAGAAGCTGAATACTGCACTGAAATTCCCCATGAAGGCGAAACACTTTGGGTTCTGGACCTCGTCGACCACGCCTTGCGCACCATGCCGATTGACATAAAAGTTGTGCGCAACAATGGCGACACCCCGGGAGAAACAATAACGTCTTTACATTCCACCAACCATGCAGATGGCGTCATCAAGGGTCAATTTAACCTGAATAAAGGGCAATATACACTTTCAATCACCGGTCTCGGCATCCCGGCTTTACATTATGAATATCCTCTGCAAATCCAGTCCAAAAATCTAACCGATACCTTTTTTGCAGTGACGCCCTATATCATTGCATTTCTTTTGATCGTATTATTCACCGATAAGTATTTGAAATGGCGGCAGATTCAGCATTAACCAGGTGTGTTTAGTCCATTATAAACAAAAGCCACCGACCAATAACCGGTGGCTTCAATATTCATTTTTCCTCGCATTTAAACATTGTCACCTCGAATCATTGCTGTTCGTTTTTCGTCCCGACACCATGAAAGCTAACCAGGCCCATCAATCAGATCACACCGGGAAAGCCTGAGAAACTGTTCACGATCTTCTGAGTAGTAGGGCCAAGAAGAGGCGAGGTGAATGAACTGCAAGCTGGAATTGAGTTTTCATTCGCAGTTTTTCCATAAACGCCGGCACTTTCCGATCTAGGCGAATGATCGTTCCACCACCCAGCGCTGGGGCATGACAGCAAAGGTATATAGCTCGCTGCGTTTTGCGATTTGGAGCTGGGTACCGAGCAAATCTTCAACCGCATGAGCAAATGGCTGGCCGACATATCCACCGTCAACCAAAATGCTCTGAACGGCTTGCAAGTCGGCAGCACAGTGGCCAAAGCCTGTATGCTCCCTTGCGGTCAGTGACATCGGCTGTTGTGACGGTAATCGCATGGGGTAAACCTTGGATATCCACTGCGATATGCATTTGGATCCCCGAGACCTTCTTACCTGCACCTTTCTTCTGTACACTATCGGTGCTCTTGACGCTCTGTGCGGCGAGGATTTCCGCTCCTGTTTTGTACGAGCTGCACCAACCACATTTTTTAAAGCCCGCTGCAGAACGCTGAACCCATCCGGACCGGGTTCACTCCATTTAGCAAAGTAGGCATGCACCGTTCGCCACTTAGGAAAATCACTCGGGAGCCTTCGCCGCTGACAGCCAATCTTGAACAGGTATAGCACGTCGCAGAACACCTCGTACAAATCCACCGTTCTCAGCTTGGTCTGCCTGCACATGCTCTCCAGCAACAACCTGATCTCTTCGAACACTTCCTTGCTGATGTCACTAGGGGCACTCTTTCTCATGCCCCAGTCTACGACATTTAAAAGATTGTGACAACCTCTTACGACTTCAATAAAATTGATTACTCATTAGTTTTTGTTGATCAGTCCTGTTCTGACATCCTGCGCTATTGTCTGGTAAAGTGGATAAATAACTGGCCGTATATTATGAATAGTTTTATTAATATTGACCATTGATGGAAAACGTAGACCGCGGTGCTTGAGAGGAGCACCAATAAATTCAATTTGCATACCTAATTTATTAAAGTGATTAGCCAAGCGCTCTTCGGTGAGTATGAAAAATACCTCGATATCGTGTAAACGCGCTAATTCGATTGCTCCATAGTAAAGACCCAGTGGAATATAGGGAAAGCGTGGTACTGGATTGTGGTTGAAATCTTCTTCAGAAAGATTAATAGGGTTGGTAGCCTCTCCTTTACGTCGACGGAATGATGAAATGACTGCAAGGCGCGAGATCTCGGCGATTTGTTTTCTTGGTAATTTTGTCGGATCAATGATCGAACGGTTGAGCGCATGTGCACAAATTTTTTCGAATGGTAAAAGCCAGTCAGGATCGTCTGTAGGAGGGATAATGACACGGACACACCCAATAAATATGTCATATTTAACACTGTGAATCAGTAGATGTAGCGCATATGCGTCATACTCATCCGACTCAAGTTGATCTGGTCGCAGCGGTTCATATTTCAGATCCTCACAATAAACTGAGTGACGAATGCGGTAAGCTTCACGCTTTAAATCTTCAGTAAGTGCGGGCACGATTTCGAAATACTGTTTGAAGGACGTACCTAGATGGGTTGTTCCTTGTGAAAACATGACTACATCTCTCTGGAATTAGTTGAAAAATCATGGCAAATCGACATTGATAACGAGCTCCCTGCCATTGTATTACGTACCTTCATGCAATTACAGTAGGGAATCTGCATTGCTTAATCTGATCAGTTGCATCAATATACTTTCTTTCGAAAAAATTCATATTAATGGTCAGGATACAAGTGAACAAACATCAGATCAGCTATCAGAATTAGAGCTATCGGCTTTATTCTTCAAATATTTAATTTTTCTCGTGTTGTTAGCAAATGAAAATGTCGAGCACCCTCAGTTGCAATTCAAGGAATTGAATGTAGCGGAGCACCTTAACTGTAAAATTTCTCGACATCATCGATTTATCCAGTTTCGCATACCGTCGGTCCAATCAGCTGAGCGGTGATCAGCGTTAGCGAATGTATTACCACTGTGTTTAGTTCCGCGATATGCTGGCTTATATATAGAGTTCCGGTGAATCAACACTATTCTCGCCAATCTCAAGACCAGCTTGTCGGGTTAGTTGTTACTATGCCTTCATCTTCCTCAAGTATGCTGCTCGCTATAGCCTACGTCACATAAAATGATTCAATTTTAAATTGGGATTCTTCACCCAGCGCGTCACGCTGGCAATTCCCACACAAATACGCGCCACCGCCTGCGCAATTGTCAGCCCTTCCTTCTCTTACGAACAGACAAAACTTTACAGCGAAATGATGATGGATAAGCCATCTTAAATTATGATCAATTTATTTGAGTTCTGCTATAAAAAATAGAGGAATATCATGCATGGAGTATTATTAGTGAGGCGTATCAAAGGGAGAACTTCTGCGAAGTCGTTTAAAGTTTTCCTGACTTAAAAAAATGCTACTAGGTGCACTATTTTTGGGCACGAGGATATTTTTGTGTAACATCAGAAGAACTAACAGAAGAAATGATCCAAAACTATTTGGAGCATCGTTTTGAACCAAGAGGTGATGATAATTTTAGAACCGAAAGCTAAACGGATTTTAAGACCCGTATCCTGACTTTAGTCATTGTCACTACTCCACCGGCTTTAGCTGGTGGTTGTTTAGTTCAGTTGTTTTAGAAACCATCGATAAGATAAAAAAAGCGATTGTCGATAAGCTGTGTAATCTTTTTGTAAGTCTGTACGTATCGGTATCTTTGAATCTGGCCAATTAAAAAAGCTTTTAGGTTTTTTAGGTTTCCATCCTTTTGGCTTAGCGAATAGAAATTGGTTTATTGGAAGCGGAAATATAGAAAAATGAAACCAGCTACGACTAGAGTTCATAGAAATAGCTGAGCGTAGTTCACCAGGTGTCCACGCCGCAAACATTGAATTGTGGAAGTCCTCATAAAGTGCTTCTAATCCGTGCTCTAAATATTCCTTTCCCATTAGGTTAATATATTTGTTTAAACATCCAGCCGTCCTTAGGCGAGTTAAATCCATGATAAACCCGGTTCCCTGGTCGGTCAACACTCGGTCTATTTCATCCATCATTGAGGTTAATAATGCGGGAGATGGTAAGTGGTGAGCAGAATTTGTGCAGGTAATCAAATCAAACTGTTTGTCACTGAATTGGTTCAGGTTTGTAATGTCTCCTGAAAGAAACTGTACACGATCAGATAACCCTTCTTTTTTGGCGTTATCGTGTGCTTTTGCGAGCATTTGATCGGATAAATCAACTCCTGTTACGTTTCCTTTGCTATATTTTGCCAAGAATAAACTAAAATGCCCAGGTCCGCAGGCTAAGTCAAGAATATTCTTTGCATAGGGGATTGCTCCAATTTGAAACAGTAATTCAATTGCCCCGGAGAAGCTGACGGCTATGTTAGAGTTAACGATCATATCGAACTGATCTACATTGGCTTGCCGGGTCATTATCAAATCAGATTCCGGGATTCTCTCCAATGTTTGCTTACTCAGGTAATTTTGAGCTGCCAGTAAAAGCATAGCTTGCATACTTGGCATGGCTATTCCTTTTTATAAACATAGGTAGAAATTCTTACTAATCCGCATCATTCCTCTGGTATTCCCTGATCCATCTTACTTGGATTCTTTTGTGCACTGCTTTCTCGTTACCATTTCTTCCTTCAGTTAATGCTATTTTCTCTTAACTGGATTGTCCAGATTCATTAGACTAAGTCATATTAAACCTCAGCACAAGCTCTTTTTTACAGGAGATCTCTAAGAGCAGTGAGCCCCAATTTTGTTTATTTGTTGAGCATATAACAAAACCCGGTAATAACCGGGTTTTGTGTGAAACTAATTACCTGTTTTTTGCTTATGCGCTCAATCTGGAATTGAACCGGTAACTAAAACCCAATAAACCAATTGCAAGTAAAGCCAATGTTCCTGGTTCAGGTATACGATTGAAGTCTATGCCACCATTGGCTGAGTTGAGTACCAGAGAGTTTCCGTCCGTAGTGAAAACAACGCCTTGGCTAGTATTATTAAAATTTTCGAAAGAAACATTATAAAAAGGAGAAGGGGCTGTAAAATACAACGGACCTGTCGGAGAGACTAGTTCAAATCCGATCGTGCTGTTGAACCCTGTTCCTCCGAGGAGGTTAATGTTAGCTACGCCTGCATAAAGCTCGGTACTCTGCCCGAGAAGTTGTTCGGTTCCGCTAAAATTAACGATAGCTGCTACACCTGAAGCATTGCCTGCTGTAGCACTCGCAGGAGTGAGCGTCGTAGCTCCTTGCCCATCAATCCACAGCTTGAACATCAAACTGGTAAGCGTGTTTTCGCTACCTAGAGTCGCATAACCACTGCCCGTTCCGGGGACATACTGCAGTGTATATTCGTATGTCATAAACAAGTCGTAATTAACACCTAAACCTGAACTAGCAGCGCCAATGGGTCCATTAGTAATGTGGTCAAACCCACTGAAATTGATATAACCTACGCCATGTGATTGTCCTGCTACACCAAGGTAGTTTAAATCAACCAATGTTGATGCAGTCCCCTGAATGAAGGTGGCTTCAAATGGATTAATGTTGAGTGGGGCGTTGTATCCTGCATTAGCAGGGTTAACTGTAAATGGTAATGGTACAGCTTGTACTTGAGAACCAAGCCCACATAATAGGGCGGCGACAGCTGCATATTTCAGTTTTCCGTGTAAAGCTTTCATGTTCTTACTCCTTGGCATTAACTATTCAAATAATTCCTGTTTGATAAATTCTTTGCAGGTACTGATATATAAGCAACATCTGTGCCAATGATGAACAATCATTCAAAATCAATATATTACAATAATTATCGATGCTGATGATATGTTTTTTCTTTGAAAGTGTAAAAAAAACCGACAATCATGGTCTGGCTGTAGAATTTGGCTGTATCAGGTTATATCGCCCGGGTGCAATGATATTGTCGGGATCCAATATTTGTTTGAATGAGTAGACTGTATTCCAGTAGTGTGTGTCGTTCGCTACTATATCGTGCATGTGGTCAATACGCGCACGATACACTTCAAGATTGTTTTTGTGAATGAAATTTAGCAATGCTTCGGCGCACTGATGGGCACGATTGGTTTCGTTAGAAGATGATCGATCAAACAACAGGTTGGTAATGGCTACCAATGATGTGCCTGATTCGATATTGAGGGTTATATATAAAACATGGTTGAAGGATTCAGCGATAGCTTTCATCTCTTTCAGTATTCTAAATGCAGAATTTCCTTCTGTAGGCAAAACAGGGCTGATATACAGTAATCCGCAGCATGATTTGTCAAGATCATTCGCTTGTATATTGGTATTTCCAAATTTCCAGATCAAATTCTCCAATGGAATGTTTGTGGGCTCACCCAAGGCGAGATTGTGGAGAGGTTGCATGGCAGAAATGGCTGCTGCGTAAATACGTATCTTGGGAAATAAGCGCAAGTTATGAGTAATAGCGAATGCTGAACCCAGAAATCTGTCCGTCATTATTTTCAGAAAGCCGAATTTTCTGGTTCTTCTTCTTATTTCGTTAACTGCTGATTTTACCTGACCACTATTGCCTGTTACAGAGGACAGAATTACCCATTCTCCATGGGAAATCATATTGAGTGCGCGGTTTGTTTCATCGACTAATTGGGTTCCTGAGAGCTTGCAATGTACCTGTAAGTATCTGGATATCCCGTATTCAAGAGTGGAACGGGATCTTGTGCGATTTGCAATGTGAGTTACGCCAGTGATCAAGCCTTCGCGTTTAAGTCGCAGTAATTCATTAATAAATTGAGGCAGGTCATTTTCTTCCCTGAGTGCGATTGAAATGGCAATTTCTTTGGGTCGCTTAGGGTATAGCTTGAAACAAGCGCTAGTTACGATCCCGAAATTACTCTGGAAAAACAAGCCGTCCAGGATTGGTCCTAACCCAGATGGATGATTATAGGAAATTTGAGATGATTCACCCAGTCTGCGAAAACCAGTACGAATAATTTTCTCAGCTCCCGTGACAATTTCAAGGCCGAATAAATCATCTTTTCTTGGCCCCATATATCCAATACCTTTATCAAGCGCATTACCAATAATGCTGGTATCTTTACCTGAGCCTGTTACATTGAACTTCAAGCCTGGCGCGTGTGTTTTGAGAAATTCGTGCAGTTGTATTTGTGTTACGCCAGGCTCAATGACGGCAACAGGGTTGTCAATCGAGATTTGGTCGGCATTAAGAATTTTATTCATACCGCCTAAATCTACGAGCAGGGATCCTTTAACAACCGGGGAGCGTGACCCGTAACCCCAGTTGAAACCTGTGGAGTAAGGATAGATGGGGGTACCAGAAAGGCGTGCGTCACGGATTATCTGTATAACTTCCCGGATATTTTTGGGTCTGCAAATACCTGATATATCGCTAAATTTGCCTGTTACGTTGTCTGTAATATCTGATGCTGTCAACATTGGCATACGTAGGTGATTGTTTTAAAAAATGATACCCGGCTGGCGCGATGTCTTGTTGTATGTTTTGTAGTGACATTTGATTTATTGAAGTATTCCAGTGTGGAATGCAATGCGGGTATAGGGACCGGCTTATTGTATTCTATCTGTTTTTTTATGAACGCGTGTTCCAGGCGCAACAGTACTGCCGAAGCATTGACTCACAAGCAGATTTTCTCTTCTCCAATTTGTCGGTTTTAGTTATTATGAATCGTATACGCGGCAAACTAATTTCGTGCTTGAAAAGCGGATATGAGATGTTGATTTGGAGGATGTTGGCCAGGATTTTCTATTCGTTGGTCTGGCCAATGGGAAATGCAATATGGATATAGAGATTGATCTTTTGTATTTTTGTTGTGCGATCCAGCCAAAGAATCAATCTGTTTTTTTACAAATCCAAGATCTAAGTGCAGTAATACTGCAGGTGCATTGACGCGTGGGCAGGTTCGCACCTCCCCTATCTTGCGAAATCCAAACATGCGTTTCTGAGGTTCAGCATGACGGGGATTGACTTCACAAAAAAAGTCTGTTGCTTTACAGATGCTATGTGCGTAGATGTAAGCGATTTGGAAGAGTAAGGCAATCATTTCTTTTGATCTGCATTTCGAACTGTACTGTGGATCTATGACCAGTTTCGACAATTCGCAAACTTTTCTTCCCTCTTTTCTGAAGTTATTAATTTCCTGATGATAGAGCTCATCAGCAAGTAAGCCTTCATCTGAATCAATTCCTAGTGTAAGCGTTCCAGCAGCAATTTCACCGACTGACGCCAGAAATGTAAATTGGTTGGGATTGTATGAAAAAACCGAAGCACTTTCAATATCATAACCCCGAGATGCATACATGCGCTTGATCAGGGTGCTGGTTTTGATACGTTGCTTAGGTGAATTAACCAGGTGAATATTAAAACCATCGTATTGCAGGAGACAATGCGGTTCGGCTATGTGATCAGGATTGCTATTCAGATTTTCTGGCATCCAATGTTCTTGGATGAGGGGAAGTTGTGGACTGCTGCTGTCAGATTCTGGGGAGATGAGGTAATAAAGATTAGGTATTGAGGTTGTTGATCGGACATTTTTTGCCGTAATTTTCGGCAGGGATTGGCTCATGATCTGCATGGGCGGTAATTCCTCATAAACTATTTATTAGGATCAGATAGATAAATATTTGTAAGTTATAATTTAATATAGATAGCATCAGCCAGAACTGGAGTATCAATCTTATACTAAGCATAATCTATGCCATTTATTATATTTATTATTAATTAATGTCTTGCATTATTTTCTTTTAATGGAGAAAGTAAAATTGTCGTCAAATCAGTGAGAAAAATCACAAATCAGAATAATCTTATGTTTATAACAGAAATTATTTGTCTCCCTTCGGAGACATGATGCTTTGTCACCAGTATTTACGAAAAAAAATGAAACCTGTGATAACTATATCCCCATAAATGAAATTGCTTGTCTTTTGTGGGAACGAGGTTTTTATACTTTTGATTTTCAGGCAGGGTTGAGCAGTTATATGACGTAGGCTATATCAAGTGTTTACAACCTACTTCCTCAGCAGAACCTCCTATTTCTCTGATAGAGGCAGGATAAGTTTATATCCGCACAAAAACTGCTCTAGCGCGCTCCGAGCACCACTTCAACGGTACGCATTTTCCCTTCTCTACGATATCCCAATTCCACCTTCTGTCCGGTCTTGAGCGATTTCAAAATATCGGCATATGCTTTCAGATCAGCAATCGGTTTACCGGCAAGTTGGACCAGAATATCGCCGGCTCTTAATTGTACCTGCTCCGCCGGAGAATCCGGCATTACGCTATCGACACGCACACCCTCACCCTGATAAGAAAAATCAGGCATTGTGCCAAGGCTTGTACTGCGTCTGGCACGCGGAACATGATTCGATACCAGGGCGTTCGCTTCAACAGAAGCATTTCCGGATGGCAGTGTGATGGTCAGCGGTTCAATACGATTCGATAAATACTCGGCAGCTTCCTTAAGCACGGCAGCCACCTTGACAAGCCCAGCTGCATCGATTTTGTCGGTGGTATCACCGGGCGCATGATAATCTTCATGTGCACTGGCGAAAAACTGTACTGCCGGGATACCGACTTCGATAAAAGCAGTCTGATCACTGGAACCGAAATCATTGGCCACCGCATTCACTGGAATTCCAGTGACCCATCCTGCACCACGAAAAATATGCACCCACTCGCGCGCACTGTCGGTTCCGAATAACGTTACCGGATTTTCACCAAGCCGCCCTACAGTATCAAGATTCAGCATAGCCGTAATTTTTTCCGCGGGATACTGCTTTGTATTGTTCAAATAATATCTGCCCCCCAGCAAGCCCGACTCCTCACCGGTAAACGCAACAAAAATGATACTACGCTCGGGGCGCCATTGTTCCGCTGCCTGTCTGGCCAGTTCCAGCATAACGGCTACGCCGCTGGCATTATCATCTGCGCCGTAATGGATTTTCCCCTCGTTTCCGGCTTTCACATCCGGCCAACCTGTACCGAGGTGATCGTAATGCGCGCCGATAACCAGACTTTCTGTTGTCAACTCGGAGTTTTTCCCCGGCAAAACGCCAATCACGTTGCGTAATACAACTTTCCCTTTGGGCATTCCCACATCCTGCCGCCAGGATTGCATAAAATTATCGCCATCCCCCCCGGGTTGCAAACCGGCAAGTCGAAACTGCTGCGCGATATAGTCGGCAGCTTGATCGAGCTCAATGCTCCCCAGCTCACGCCCTTTCAGCGGCTCACCCGCCAGGAAAGCAATGTCAGCCATCATTCGATCTTCAGAAAAAACCGGCGGTAATTGCGCCAGTGCCTGACGCGATGCCAGCTTACCGGTTCGCAAATGGTCAACGATTTCACCATCAGCTTGCCGCACCGCCAGTGATAACGGTGAACTGATTATCGGCCATTGGCCTTTGAGGATATTGGTCAGCTCATCGCCTTGAAAAGCAAGATAGCTGTATTTACGGTAATGCGGCAGTTTTCGCGCCAATTCGGCTATCGCCCGTGATGTATTCCCGGCCACCCATAACAATGTTCTATCCGGATTGATAGGTTGCCTGGCAGTCAGTACGATTGAATGTTCATCCGGTACAAAATTCTGGCCATCCAGCGTGAATATCTTGTCAGTATAATGTACCGATTGTCCGGATAAAGCTTCAATCACATCATCCGCAAACCGGTTCTGCCATCCCATAATCCAGACAGTACGATCCGGCGGCAGCACATTCAATTCATTATCCAGCCTCACTTCAAATTGTCCCGGTTGTGTTCTTTGCCAGTTATTCGCCAAATCCTCATATGCCTGAAGAATCCGGACATTGGTATCCGCCGGCAAAATCAGCAGCGAATCTTCCGCACCGAATCCCTGCGACAGCGCGGAAGGTATTTCACGGTTGTCCAGGCGCCGGAAAATATCAAATTGCGGATCAACGTCGATACGCAAAGGCCGGGTTGCAAAATCCAGCTCAATCTCATGGGCACGCTGCTGCGAAACGATTTGCGCATGATGCGCCTGTTCTTCGCCTTCCAGATGCACGACAATAGGCACTTGCAACTGATATAACTCGCCCTTCTGGGTTTGTTTCAGCAAAGCTTTAAGCTTATAGCCCTGTTCTGTCTTGGTTGCAGACGCCGATTCCACGACCAGATCGGGTGCACCGCTTCGATAGACCCATTGTTCAAAAAATGTGGAAAAATCCCGGTTCACAACTTCACTGAACATACGCTGCAAATCTGCAAACGTCGCCTGTTTGAATTTAAACTGACTGTAAAACCGCTGTAACACACGGATAAAATCCGCGTCCCCCACTTCCTGCCGCAGCATATGGAAAAATAGCATCGTCTTACCATAACCTACCGCTTCGGAACTTGAACTATGCCGTGAAATAAAACGTGCGATCGGGAAATCACGTTCTTTACCGACAAAATCCACATATTTTTGCAGAACATCCCGCCGGTATTCTTCTCCCTTACCGCGCTGTTCGTTGACCAGATGGTCGGCGAGATATGCCGTCAATCCTTCCGCCCAGTTCCCTCCAGCGTAATCGACAAACACACCATTGCCCCAATAATTGTGCAGAATCTCATGCGGGTAGGATGAATGCAGAATGAAAGGGAAGCGAATCACTTTGGGGCCCAACAAAGTAAACGATGGCATACCGTAACCGGTTTCCCAGAAATTCTCGACCAGCGCAAATTTAGCATAGGGATATGGTCCGAGCAGTTTGTTGTACATGCCGATATACTGTGCGGTGACATCCAGATATCTTTTTGCCAGCGCCTCGTCCGCTTCACGTAAATAAACCAAGGCTTCAACAGCGCCGGTTGACTGGGTATAACGCTGATAGCGTCCCGCAACAAGATAAATATCGTCCTGTGGATGTAATTCTTCCCAAACAATGGCTCGCTGCTGCCCTTCCTGTTGCACGTTAATTAGGCGTCCCTGACTGACCGCATCCCAATCTGCAGGCAGGCTGATATTTAACCGGAAAGACACCATCGGATTTTCAAACTGTGGATACCAAGCGGTAGAATTGGCCAAAAAAATACCTTCTTCGGAAATCACGCCCGGCGTATAACTGAAACTGCGCGCATACTCTTGCCCCGGCGCCTGCACCGCGTGATTGATATGACCACGGTAATGCAGCGTTACGGACTCCGTTGACGGCGCAGCAGTCAACGTATAATGTTTTAAGGGAACAGGTGCGCCTTTCATTGCACCCGATGGCGATGACACCACGTGGCCGCCTTCGACGCTGTCAATGGTTAAATGCGCATGCAGACTGAATTTCAGTTGCTTTGACTGCGGCAGGCGGATACGGTCTGTCACCCGGATCTCATTATGATCGGGTAACAACACAACAGCCATATCATGAAAAACAGTTTCACCGCTGGCTGACCCTATAGCCGGTTGCACCAGGCAAAACAGCATAATCAGCACACGACATATTATTTGACCGGCATAACAGCGTACTTTCTGCGTAACGATGGATAACATGGCATCCTATGAAAAATTAAATAGTTTCTTCTTTAATCCGCAAGCAACCTGGGAATTTCCACATATGTGCATACAGTTCTTTGCATACTACCCCCCCTTAGACGCACTTTGCTTATCCAGACAGTCGAGATAGATCGCCGCATCGGGCGCGGTCTGATTACGTTGAGATTGCCACAGCATTTCGGCCAGACATTCCATTATGCGATGCGCGGCTTCATGTTCATTGCCCATTTGCTGTCGCAAATGGATAAAACGGTCATAAATACCGGCAGGTTGGTTGATCGACAGTTGCTCTTTGATGGCAACGTGCATACTCATATGCAAGAATGGATTCGTGGCTCCCATTTCCGCCAGGTAATCCCTGTCGCGATAGGTCTCGATATTATTCAGAATTTCATGGTACTCCGGATGCTGCAGAATGACTTCCAGTGCAATCTGCTCAATACCTGTCAGTGTCTCCTGCCGACGGTATTTAGCCCAACTATCAAAAAATAAATGACGCGCCTGGTCTCTCGTAGGTTTGAACATATCACTGCCGACTTAGATAAGCCATCAAATTTTAGATCGTTTTGTCCTTAAATTCGCATAAATGGTAAATCATACATTTACCGCATTCAGGTTTTCTGGCTTTGCACACATAACGCCCATGCAAAATCAACCAGTGATGCGCATCATGTCTGAATTCCTTTGGAACCGCTTTAAGCAACTTTAATTCAACCTCCAGCACATTTTTACCGCGCGCCAAACCGGTCCGGTTGGCCACTCGAAAGATATGCGTATCAACAGCAATTGTCGGCTCGCCAAAAGCGGTATTCAATATGACATTAGCTGTTTTACGCCCCACGCCGGGCAATTCCTCCAACGCCTCGCGTGTACGCGGAACCTCACCTGCATACTTATCAATCAGTAGCTTACAGGTCGCCAGAATATTCCTGGCTTTGGATTTATACAAGCCTATACTTTTAATATATTCAAGTAAACCGATCTCACCCAGAGTGACTATTCCTTGCGGTGTGTTTGTCCGTGGGAACAGTTTCCGAGTCGCCAGATTGACACTCTTGTCCGTCGCCTGTGCTGACAAAATTACCGCGATCAGCAACTCAAAAGAAGATTGATACTCGAGTTCAGTTGTCGGGTGCGGATTGGATGCCTGCAGACAGATAAACATTTCACGGCGTTTCGCTGCATTCATACTGCAAATCGCTTACTTATTGATCTGTGCACGCATTGCCGCAGCCCGCCTGAGCGCCGCCTGCACAATGTCATGTTTTCGGCTGTCTGCACAATTCCGCCCGGCAAAATGATCCTGCGGATAAATCTCATCGGTTAATGGCGAAACGGTTGTTTCTTTGTTCTTTGTTTTGTCGAGCGACAGGCGTTGCTGCCTGAATTGATAGCGTGAACGGGCATGATCGGCTTTTCTTTTCAATGCATCAGCACTGTTCTCGGCAGTGCCTTGCAGTTCGACCACCGGAACCATTGCAATGCAATCCATCGGACAAGGCGCCATACACAATTCGCATCCGGTACATTCACCGGTCAAAACAGTATGCATTTGTTTGGCTGCACCCACGATTGCATCCACCGGACAGGCGCGAATACAAAAGGTACAGCCGATACATAAGTTCTCATCAATAACAGCTACGACACGCGGCTTAGGCAATCCATGCCGGGTATTCAGCGGCTTGGGCTCAATGCCCAGCAATGTTGCAATGCTGCGAATGCCATCGTCATCGCCAGGCGGACATTGATTAATATCCGCACGCCCTTCCACAATGGCCGCCGCATACGGTTCGCAACCCGAGTAACCACACTGGCCGCATTGCATCTGCGGCAATAGGGCATCGATTGCTTTGATGAATTTTTCGCTAAATCTCAAGTAACAAAACCTGCCTGTTTATTCCTGCTGAATCGCTGGAACATATCTCAATGATTTATCTCCTCATGCCCCAATGATTACTGCTTCAACTCGCTGCCACACTATTTCTGCTCACAGGCTGCCTTCCATTCCGCCTCATTCAAACTTCCAGGCGACACTCTTTGCCACTGTTGCGGCTGATTATACGAGCGCAATAGTTCACCTTTCTCCATATTCCAGCTGAATAATGAAAATGCTAGATCCCGCATTTGTTCTTCCTTGCAATCATAATCACGGCGGATTTTTTTAGATAAAAAGTTTGTCCCGGATGCCTTCTGTTCAATTTTATAATCGATCAAAGTCCACATTTTGACTCTATTAGCCGCTTTACGCGCAGAAATCAAATCCACATAAACCGTATATCCACCGTCTTCGTCACTTTCACCCACCGGGATCCACTCAGCCATTGCATTTGGAATCATAAAAAACGATATTAAAGCAAATATAAATTTTTTCATCGTTAAAGTTTCAACCCTGATCATCAAAAACAAATTTCAAAAATAAACAACCGCCTTACTGGAACAGTGTTACTCGATTAGACACGATTAAAGGGTTTAATTGTGATTCAGTGTCTGATAGCCGCATCACTTTACAGTACTTTGTCATTATTTTTGGATTGATTTTTACATTATCGTTACACAAATGCAATGAAAGACCGGATTACACCCTGTTACACGATATCCGGAATCACCTTGTTATTACACCTACACCGCCACGATTTATTGGTACAAATCATTATTCACGCCCTTGCATGACTTCTCTTCAATTCAATAACACGTTAGACTGATATACAAATCACTCTATCTATAACAAGTGATTGTTTTTTTGACTGACCATACCATTTTTTGCCATGAGAGCGCTTAAATGAATTGTAATCACCGCATCGCGTTAATTTTTGTTCTACTGGCTTTGACAACTATTCTGACCAGTTGCATGACAAGCCGGAAAGATCGAAACATGATGCAGCTCTCCGATTCACAGGATACCGTCTCACCGAATCTTCCTTTTTTTAAAGCCAATCGTAAAACCGGTTACGAGGATCATGGTACGTTCATCATGGTGGAAGGCAGTCAATGCACGGAGCGCGATAGAGGGCCAGAACCGGCGACTATGCTGATTACCGTTGATATGCCATCTTATGTCAATCAAGGAACAGCGATCCTGAATGGCTGGGATTTGCGGTATTTAAACAGGAACCATAAAGTGCGCACATTGCGCGCAGATATCACACACAGCAAGCTGGTGGCCAGTACCGGTTCGACTACGCTTGTTTTTGAAGTGGCGGGCGAAATCAGTGATCAGAATTGGGATGATGCCTATGAATTTTGCGTACATTACACTGGTTTCGGTTTTAACACGGCACGGATCGATGCACGGATTGAAGGTGATTATAACGGCATTGACGCCTGGGCTCTGCAAACCGCAGCGAAAGGCCCCGTTACCACCTTGGAAAGCACATGGCGTGACGGCCTGTTAAAAAGCAGTGACTCAGTCGTTATCATTCCACGCGGCTTTGATTTTCAGTTCGACAATGCATTCGAATGCGAATGGCGCTTCCCACCATGCCGCTGGGCGGATCCATCCGATCATCATTTGCGTCAGGTCGCTTACAGCCTTTATCAGATCGGCGCATCACCCAACCCTGATGGCAAACCGCATTGGGCAACACAAACCCTCTTCAAAGACAACAACATCCGTTCACACTGGGTTAAAACGCGCGCCGCATTGATTGGCGGCAATAGCGTTAAGCTCCGCGCCGATTTTCTCGCACTGAATCCACGTTCAGGGAAAACAAACGTCTGCCGCAATGGTGCTGAGGGTATCGTGCGTACACAGACATTTCGTATCCATGATTTACCCTATGATTATGCAATACCCATGTTGACCGGCTGGGATCTGAACTATGAATGCGATGATCAGCATGTACAGCGCGCCGGTATCTGGATACATGACATCCGTTTTGACCCAGGATCCAATGGGCTGGAATACAAAGTATCGTCCATTCTCCGTAATCGAAACGGTGCTCCGGGTTTCAACACGGTCCATCGTGTCAGCGTCCTAGGGTTAAACCGTTCCACGACTCCTCCTGCTGTAGAACGCACAGCACCTGATATTCAGATCCGGCTCAGAAAGCATAACTAAAAACAACCTCATGATAAACAATCCACCTAGTACTACAGTCGTAGATAAAGTGCGAGAATATAGCCTGTATCAACAATAAGGTGGGTTTGGGTATGATGTCACAACTAAATGATTGGGCCAGGGAGCTGGAGGTAGTGCACAAGCGGCTTGGAAGTTTATTCAGGCGCAGCGAGCCACGCCAGCGTAGCCTTGCGTACCTGAAGGGCCTGTTGAGCACGGTAGAGCGCAAGAACGGCTGGCAACTGGCCGAATGGATGGGCGAGACAACGCCCGATGGAGTGCAACATCTACTGGAACGCGCGCAGTGGGATGCTGATGCGGCGCGCGATGTGCTGCGCGATTACGTTGTCGAGCATGTGGGTGATTCAGACGGCGTGCTGATTGTTGATGAGACAGGTTTTGTCAAGAAAGGAACCCACTCGGTTGGTGTACAGCGCCAGTACAGCGGTACGGCCGGGCGCATCGAGAACAGCCAGATCGGCGTGTTTCTGTGCTATGCCGGTGCCGGTGGCAGTGCCTTCATTGACCGTGAACTTTATATTCCGCGCCAGTGGACGGATGATCATTTACGCTGCGAGGCTGCAGGCATTGCACAGGAGGTGGAATTTGCGACCAAACCCCAGTTGGCACGCAAGATGATCGAGCGAGCGCTGGATGCGGGCGTGCCCTGTGGGTGGATCACAGGCGATGAAGTTTACGGTGAAGATCGGCACCTGCGGGTATGGCTGGAGTCACGCGAGCAGGCCTTCGTGCTGGCTGTAGCCAGGAATGAGCCGCTGTGGTGGCAGGGGTCGCAGCACGTAAAGGCCGAAGAGATTGCGCAAGCGTTACCAGCACGTGCATGGCGTTGTCTGTCGGCAGGCGCCGGAACCAAAGGCGAGCGCCTGTACGACTGGGCTCTGGTGCCGCTGTGGCGGCTACAATTGACACAGAAGGAGCGTCGCTTCGGACATTACCTGTTGGTGCGGCGCAGCCTGGATGAGCATCAGGAGTTGGCCTATTATGTGGTGCATGCCAAGCGCTCGCAGGCCCAGCTCAAGCGTTTGGTACAGATTGCTGGCAGACGTTGGGAGATTGAGATCGGCTTTGAGGCCACCAAAGGCGAGTGCGGCCTGGATCAGTACGAGGTGCGCCGCTGGCAGGGCTGGTATCGCCACATCACACTGGTACTACTGGCCCATGCGGTGCTGGTGGCCCTGCGGGTGCGGGAGAAAAAAACACACACCCGGCCTGATTGCCCTGAGCGTGCCTGAGTTACGTAAACTGCTATCGCATCTGCTGTGCACACCAGCCAAGCCATCGAGCATGTGCTGCACTGGTCCGTGTGGCGTAGAAGACATCAACATAGAGCCCGACAAGCTCACTACCGGCGCAGAGGATTCTCTCCTCCTGAGTGAAAATATCTACGGCTGTAGTACTAGAACCTGTTCAATATCTCACTGAAGGGCGCATTACCGCATTAAAATCGAACTAAAATGCTCGCATACTTTCAAGCATGCTCCGTTTTCATTCAGTTTTGCCTTGCACTGCATCTCTTGACCGAGGTCTTGAGCAGGTTCTTAGCGATTAATAACTATCTGCAGCGACTTCGACCAGGACCGTATATTTTTTCCGACTTATCAGCACAATGCCCCATTCCAGCGAACCGTATGATCGTTAAAAAATCATTAATAATTGATAAATCGAGAGTGGGAATATTACGCAACAAATAGTTGTAATTTTGCTGAAAAATAAAGAAAAAGTTTGCGTGTTCATTATACGTTCAGTATGCTTGACCTCGCGCTAGGTATGGTTTCTTCCTCGCGCCTCAGATTTATTACACGAATGGCGTCATCATATCGCCCTAAAGTTTTAATGAATTATAATTATCAAATATGGAGGGTTGCGCTTTGATTGCTCATAATAAACTAAAAATCACCGGAACAATGCTTGCTCTTTGCAGCATATTTATTTTCAACTCAACGACATATGCCTCATCTATCAAAACTGCCGCGGCTTCATCTGATGCAACTATTGCGCCTTATGGTCACGACACCTATGCAGAATTAACTGAATCCGATGATAAAGGTTTGATAGAAAGCCTGACCGGATTTAAATACAATGAAACACCCTTTCTACAGTCACTCGGTGTAAAACTCGGTGGCTGGGTTGATATCGGCTTTACCGGCAATCCCGACAATCCAAGTGGCTCAAATGGCCCGGTTACTTTCAACAGAGGGCCTAATGAATTCAGATTGCATCAGGTCTATGGTTATATTGAACGTGAAGTCAATACAAATACGGATACTTTCAGCGTAGGCTTCCGCGCAGATTTGTTGTATGGCTCAGATGCACGTTACACTTATGCATCGAATTTTGATGCTGATGAAAACTTCGTCGGCCGGATCCTGGACCCCAATAATCAGCATCAATTAGCATTCCCGCAGGCGTATGCAAATATCTATGTTCCTATTGGCAACGGCTTGACATTCCAAGTCGGTCATTTTTACACGCTGATTGGATATGAAGTCGTCCCTTCTGCGGGCAATTTCTTCTTCTCACATGCCTACACCATGCAATATGGTGAGCCGTTCACACATACCGGTGCACTGGCAATATATCCTGTAAACAATAACATCACAGTCAAAGGCGGCGTTGTTACCGGATGGGATGCGCATTTTAACCAACCGGCAAACTTTCTTGGCAGTATCAGCTATACCACGGATGATGAACGCACGACCGTAACCGGCGCAGTGATCAGTGGCAGTACGGAATCAGCCTTTGCAACAGATACCGGTACTGCAAAGGTCGATCATAATCGTACGATGTACAGTCTGGTACTGGAACATAGCTTCACTGACAGATTGCATTACGTATTACAGCATGACCATGGTAATCAGGAAAAAACATCATTTGGTCGCGCCGCTCAATGGTATGGTGTCAATCAATATGTTTTCTATGACATTCTCCACAACCTTACAGCCGGCTTGCGTATGGAATGGTTCCGCGATGACGATGGCGTACGGGTCAACGGATTCACTGACAACTATATCGGCGTGACCGGTGGCTTGAATTACACACCGATCGCAGGTTTTACCATTCGCCCGGAGGTCCGGTATGATCGCTCAACCTCAAGTAGAAAAACAGATAAGGCATTCGATAACGGAAAAGACAATGATCAGATTCTGCTATCGGTAAGCGGTATTTTCCGTTTCTAAGTTTTAATTCTTTATTTCATTGACTCATCAAAAAGACAGGAAGATGGAGGAATTTTCCTCTCTCTTCCTTTTTGCCATCTAACCAGCCATTTAAGGCCATTACTATTACGATTGAAGAGCTGTTTTTTCTTTACCGTTTTAGTTAGTTAAAGCAAAACATAATCGAATTTCCATTCTTTCCTGATAAGGGTTTTGTTCTCTGTGGTTGACAATAAAAAACCGACCAATCCCTGTTTATATCAGAATAATACCCTTTGATACTTTATACTTTTTAACAGAGCAAAAAACTCTTTCCCCTAAATCTACTTAATTTTAAAATTAATTTCTGACTTAGAAATATTTCACACTCTTTTTATTTTCAAACCTGAATGTATCATACAGATGTAAATACTTTCCGATAAGTACTGTATACTGAATTACATTGGTTCCCATGAGTTGACAATAACAAATTATGCAAGACCTTAATTTATTCGGTATTTATGCGCGCGTCGTAGAAGCCGGAAGCTTTGCTGAAGCCGCGAGACGCATGGGTATTTCACGTTCCGCGATCAGCAAGGCAATTTCAAAACTGGAAAAGAATCTTGGCGCACAGTTATTAAACCGCAGTACTCGGCATCTCAGCCTGACTGAGGCAGGCACCGTACTCGCAGAACACTCGACGCACATTCTTGACGAAGCGGAACAGGCCGAACGCTTTGTAAGCAGCCTGCAAGCAGAACCGCGTGGCATGTTAAAAGTCAGCACGTCCGTCGCCTTTGGCACACTGCATGTAGCGCCTGCACTAGCTGATTTTCTGGCACGCTATCCCGAAATCCGGATTGATTTAACCATCACCGACCGCCCGGTTGATTTGGTTGAGGAAGGTTATGACGTGATGATTCGAGTTACCAACGAGCCGGATCTGAATCTCATTGCCCGCAAGCTGGCACCTGTACGCCGTAAATTATGCGCCACGCCCCGGTATTTTGAAAAAAACGGCATTCCGCGAACACCGGAAGATTTGATCAAGCATAACTGCCTGGATTACACACTCTCAGGAGAGCAAGGACATTGGAACTTTACCGGCCCTGAGGGTATCATTGCCGTACCTGTTTCAGGCAATCTGCGCATCAATGATGATGATGCGCTTTCTCAAGCTGTGCTGGGCGGTCTGGGCATCGCGCTACTGCCAACATTCACTGTCGGAAAAGAACTGCAAAGTGGAAAACTGCAGGCCGTACTGTCCGAATACATCGCAGTGGAACGTTATGTCTATGCCTGCTATCTGCCCAGTCGCCATGTACCGACCAAGGTACGCTCCTTTATTGATTTTCTTACAATGCGGATCGGTACAATACCGTACTGGGATCAGGATTCAATATCGCCATGAGTATTTTGTTCACCATGCAACCGAAGCTGCTCAAGCAGATTTGCCAAATCACCGGGTGTATCAGCGCGCCATTCCATCATTTCTGCATTTGTTGGATGGCAAAGCGACAGCTTCCACGCATGAAGCGCCTGCCGGGGAAATGCATTCAGGAGCATACCAATTTCTGGCGCCGTCTTCCCCGGTTTGCCGCCATAGACGGGATCCCCCACCAGGGCATGACCAATCGAATGCATGTGAACACGGATCTGATGCGTGCGCCCTGTTTCCAGACTGCAATGCAATAAAGAACAACCTGCAAAATGCTCAAGAATCCGATAGTGTGTGCGCGCCGGCTTGCCTCGTAAATGAACCGCCATTTTTGTACGATGCACCGGATGGCGGCCGACAGGCGCGTCAACACTACCACTGCCTGCAACTCTCCCCAGCACTAAAGCCAGATATTCACGTTTGACTGTAGTACGTTGCTGCAACTGGCGCACCAGATTTGTTTGCGCTTCAATCGTTTTTGCAACTACCATCAACCCGCTGGTATCCTTATCCAGCCGATGAACGATACCGGCGCGCGGCACTTGTCCAAGCTGAGGCGAATGATGCAACAGCGCATTCAATAACGTACCCTGCCAGTTGCCATTGCCCGGATGCACCACTAGACCGACCGGTTTATTGATAACTATCAGCGCATCATCCTCGAAAACAATACTCAGCGAAATAGCCTCAGCCCCATGCCGATTCTCAGCAACAGGCATATCAGGATGAATAGAAATATACTCTCCACCCCAAACCTTCTGTTTCGCCACGCAATCTTGGTCGTCCCGTTTAACACGCCCATTGACGATCCAGCATTGAATACGGCTGCGCGACCAATCGGGCAATAATTTTGCCAGCGTGTGATCAAGCCGCTGACCGGCATAATCCGCAGGAATCACTAAATGTATAACAGACTCACCCGTCTCAAACTCTGCGAGTAACGAAGCCTTTACGATATAATCCTTTTTTAATTCCATGCTTTCTTGGCTTTATATGATGATGTTCAAAAACATTACGTTAATTTTAATTCTGGTGTCGATACTATCCGCATGCGGTTTACTGCCCGATCAGAAAGAAGACACCCATAATTGGTCGGCAAACCAGTTTTACGAAGAAGCAAAAGAAAAATTAGGCAGTGGAAATTATGCTGCCGCAATTAAATTATTCGAAGGACTGGAAGCACGATACCCTTACGGCCGCTACGCACAACAAGCACAACTTGAAACGGCTTACGCACATTATAAGAACCAGGAACAAGCATCCGCTATCGCTGCAGCCGATCGTTTTATCAAACTGCACCCCAATCACTCCAACGTTGATTATGCCTATTATATCAAGGGCCTGGCTAATTATCACGACAACTGGGGCATCATGAATTTTCTGATGCGCGGTTTTTTAAAACAGGACATGAGCGAACGTGATTCAAAAGCATCGCGCGAATCCTTTGAAGATTTCAAGGAGTTGGTGACACGCTTTCCGAATAGCAAATACGCACCTGACTCCAGACAACGAATGGCACATTTGTTGAATATGATCGCCATGAATGAAGTACATGTGGCACGTTATTATATGAAACGGCACGCCTATATTGCAGCAGCCAATCGCGCGCAATACGCAGTCCGGGAGTACCCACTCACCCCCGCAGCCGAGGAAGCACTCTATATTATGGCCCAAGCTTACAATGCATTAGGAATGCATGACTTGAGCGATGATGCCGAACGTGTTCTAAAAAGGAATTTTCCCGACAGCGAATTCCTGGGCGATATTCAGGAATCCGAACATCCATCATGGTGGAAACTCTGGTAATGAAGATTTATTGATTATCTTTTAAATGCACTGTAAGAACGTCACATTCAGCGTTAAAAATGACACCCTTTGCAGTTGATCCCATCAGCGCAGCTAATCCATGGTGCCCGTGTGAACCGACAATGATCAAATCAATTTTCTCTTTGGCCGCAAGCCCGGTAATTTCCTCTTGTGGCTTACCCCAAATCAGCCAGCGGCCAGTCGATATAACACCCAGATCATCGCATACCTGATTAAACTTGTTTTTTTCAGCTTCCAGAAGTGGATCACCGGATTGAACGCTTAAAGTGATAATGGTTCCGTAAGGCGTATCGGGCATAGGAATATTATCCAGAACATGAATCACACTGAGTTCTGCATTCAATTTGCCGGCCAAATGTTTGGCCTGATTTATGACAATATTGCCATAATCTGAAAAATCGATTGCGACGAGGATTTTTTTATAATCATTCATAACTGCGTTCGCTCAATGCGGTCTCTTTAAACAATATCAGCAACTGAACACACTCTATCATATCGACGCTTCTCAAGTAAGCGCCTTCTTATAAAGAAGGCTGTCTATTGCATGCATCACGAAATGTTTATTACCCACAGCATAAGACTGAAAAAAATATGCTGAACAACATCGCTGAATAGAAAACCATCCACCGATTAGAGCTATCAATCGATATTGGATAAATCAAAAAATGATTCACCATACAATCACTTACTTTGCAAAAATTTAATCTTCTTTTAACATTAACTTGACATTGACTTGGCTATAATATTTTGGGCTGCAGGCCCTAATCTAATAATGGTTATAAATGGCATTACGGCAAGAATGATATTCAATCCATTGCGCTGCAAAGCATATTCAACTGGATGCATTTCTTGATAATTAGTTTAATGGTGAAAAGCGATCATATGAGGATTATTACATCCAATCAATCTTTCAACAGTCTCTGGCGGCACCTATCGGTGCTGGAGTTATTATCGAGCGCGCATTTATGAATATTCTGATCGTAGAAGATAATCAGGATATTGCGGCCAGTATTTATGATTATCTTGAGACCCTGGGTTATACGATTGATGCCGCAAGCGATGGTGTAACAGGACTACATCTGGCGCTTACCAGGGACTATGACGTCATTATCCTCGATCTGGGATTACCGGGCATAGACGGCACGGAGCTCTGCCGCAGGCTTCGGCAAGACGCACGACGGACAATTCCGGTGATCATGCTGACCGCCAGAGATTCGCTTGAGAACAAGCTAGAGGGTTTTAAATCCGGCGCTGATGATTACTTAATCAAACCATTCGCATTAAAAGAACTGGCAGCGCGCGTTAAAGTATTATCCGAACGCATCAGGCGCATACCCGCATCTCAATTACAAATTGGCAACCTCTCGCTCAACATGGAAACCCATATAGTGCACCGGGCGGGAAAACCTATCAACCTCAATCCAACATTATTTCGTCTGCTGGCTTTCCTGATGCAAAATCCGCATCGCGTAATCAAACGGGAAGAACTTGAATATGCTGTGTGGCAGGATAATCCACCCGACAGCGATGCGCTGCGCACACACCTTTCAAATTTGCGCCAGGCTGTCGACAAGCCCTTCGATCAACCACTGATACACACGGTACGCGGCTTTGGTTACAAATTGACAGATAACAATGCAGAAGACTAAACGCCTCCGAAGACGCATCACACTGGCGTTTCTGTTATTTGGCGTTTTTTTGACGCTCATACTGGGCATAAGTCTTGTCGCAGCATTGAAGTCCATCGAGACGGAAATACTCGACGACATACTCAACACCGAGCTTGGTGAATTTCAAAGACAGGCGGAAGCTGCTGCACACACGCCCGGCACTTCGCACTCGCGTTCAACAATCACTATTTACACAGCTCCTCTTTCCGAGCAGAGCAATTTGCCCGAACATATACGCAATCTCCCTCAGGGAACGCATGATATTGTACTTGATGATCACGACTACCGTGTTCTGGTCGAGCATATTAACGATACTAGCTATGTCGTGCAATTTGATGATACCAGTATTCACAAGCGTGAAGACGATTTCATCCGCCTTGTCGGGTTATGCGCCATTGTAACCTTATTCATCGCGCTGATCATCGGCTGGGCAGTGGCTGACCATGTCATCCGCCCGATAAAACGCCTCGCCTATCAGGTCATGGCTTTCAAGAATCAACCAGGCGAGACACTCGACTTATCTGAATTCGGCGATGACGAAATAGGTGTTCTGGCACGCAAACTGAAACACTATCATGAACAATTGCAATATTTGCTAATTCGCGAGAAAGAGTTCGCAAGCAACGTGAGCCATGAGCTGCGAACACCTGTAACCAGTATCAGCATGGCCGCTGAAGTATTAGCATCCAAAGCCGACTTATCGGCTCCGGAATATGCCCGGATTCAGCGTATCCAGCGTGCGGCAGGCGAAATGTCCGAATTGATCGAGACCTTTCTGATCCTGGCACAGATTACCAATGAATCAGCGTACAATCATATGGTCTGCGCGATGGAGCCACTCGTAAGCAAAGTGATTGAGCAGCAACGCGTATGGTTAGGCGACAAACCGGTCAAAGTCAACGTTGAAGTAAATGGCCAGTTGGAAGTTGCCGCGCACGGCGGCATACTCAGCGTTCTGGTAGCCAATCTGATCCGGAATGCATTCCGCCATACGGAAAAAGGTGTCGTCACAGTCTCTTTGTCACCTGACCAACTGTCCGTGAGCGACACCGGCACCGGTATAGATCCGGTCATTCGGACGCAATTATTTAAAGACCATATTACGCATAAATCGGGCGATAGCAGCAGAATTGGCCTGGGTCTGATGATTGTTCAGCGAATCTGCGAACGTTACGGCTGGCAGATATTTCTTGAGAGCGAGAAAGATCAAGGCTCTCGATTCACAGTACGCTTCAAACCATAACGATCGATAACCGCGCTGTCCTCCGTACAAAATGCTCATACCGAAACTCACTGTTTCATGTGGTTTGCGGACGAACCAACAATATCGAAGCGCTGACACGGGAAACCAGTTGCTCGGCCACTGAGCCTATGAAAAAACGTTCCAGCCCCCGGCGGTTGGCCGTCCCCACCACCAGCAAATCAGCCTCCCAGTCTGCGGCTGCCGTGGCAATAGCTTCGACGATACCATTTAATCCATATTCGATATCCGCCTTCACAAGACGGCTTTCAATACTGAGTGCTCTAACGGATGACTCGGCTTGTGCCAGTATTTCATTGCCAGCGCTTGTGTCGGTTGCGGTATCCCCCTGCAAAGCATGAACAATACAGATTGCCGCGTTATAAATATTGGCGATATTTTCTGCTTCCGTTAATGCGTACTTGGCAGTTTCGCTGCTGTCAACAGCGACCATTATTTTTTTATACATCTTTCACTACCTACCCTTAAAAAATTGTTCATTGATTCTGGAGGAGCGGATATTTTTCCGCCCTGTCCGATCTTCGGTCTACAGCCCAAGACCAATAATGATTTACTGCAAATTGGAACTGTCTTTCTTGAGATTCTCAAAATACCGCTTGACGACCGCTCTTCCAGGTGTTTTGTCATGATTGGTATACACCATATAATGAATAAAGCCATGTATGGCCATCGCAATCAGCAGACCTTCAAAAATGCCGACCATAAAGACCAGGCCGCCGCACACAAAGGCTAGCATCAGCGCATAAGGACCGTAATGCGTGACATGCACAAGCCCGGCAATCATCTTATAACCGGTAAACATCATAATCGCCGCCAGCGCGAATTTCGGTAGATAATCCAGATATTCCGTATTGAATATGAAGAAAGTAATGACAAAACCGATCACAAGCACCGAAAACTTAGTATATGCACCAGCCAGTTTATTCGTCGTACTTTTAGCCAGCCCGTCCAGATTGGTCATACCACCGAAAAAGCTTGATCCCATATTCGCGATCCAAATCGCCAGCAAGCTATTGTTACTGTTTGTTTTACGTTTTAAGGGATCAATCTTTTCAATCGCTGCATTACTCATCACCTGCTCAATCACGTCAATAACTGCCAGCATTGCGCAAAAAAGCACCATATAAATCAGAATCGTTATACTGACATCGGACTCAGGCAACGGCAATCTCAGATAAAGCGGTACATCCTCGACATGAATCATCGGCACTGCAATCGCCTGAGCCAACAATGCGCCGCCAGCGATCAATGCAAAATAAGGAACAGCCGGTTGAGTGTCTTTAAATTTTGAAAACAGATAGATAAAACAACCGAAACCAACCGCTGAAATAACAATAATCTGATAACGCGCCGCATTCCAGAATTCTTCTGTCACCACATCGTCCGTTATTTCGTAGGTAAATTCAGAAAATTTCAGAAAAATTTTCAGTCCCACACCCGCCAGCAGGCCTTCGACCAGATAAGCCGGAACGGCAATCAGCAAGTATTTCTGCCAGTTAAAGTACCAGATGATTGCCTGCATGGCGGCAGTCAGGAATATACAGAACGCCATGTTTTGAATGCCAAAAGTGGCCACACCCAAAGCCAATACAGGCGCCAATCCAGCTGCGATACCCGGCGCGCCGATAAAATTGCCGGGCCGGAACCAGGCATTAATCCAACCGACAAGACACGCGAAAGCCACAGTCGCCAAACCAACCTTAATCGGATAATCGGACATAATCGCAATACCAATTGATAACGGAATGGCCATAGCGCCGGTTATTAACCCGGCAGCGGTGTCACGTAAAAAATATTGTGATTGAAAGGCCGCTGATCCTACCCGTGCAGCCTGATTGGCATCGTGTGTTTGTTGGTTATTGGAACGTGACTTATTTTCCGTTTGGGGTTGCATAATTTATGATCTCTCCAGTCTGATTAACATTTAAAGTGCTTGTACTTGAACTAAGCAATGAATACTTGCAAAACAAATATCATAATCAATGTTAAAGTAATGCTAAGCATATGTTAAGATTTTGTTAAGATTTAATATTTGGTTGCTTAATCATTGATAATCCACATATTGCCGTTTCTTGTCAGATATCTCGTAGTTTCTTCTGTATCGAAAACATCGCAAATGTGTATTGATTAAACTTTATGATCTCGGCAAGTTGCCGATCTTAAGAACCATCACTGTAATCTCGATTTTCATATCGACCTGGTGAAAAAATGGCCGATCCGGTATCAACTTGACACCTGCTCAAGCGGAATGTTCCAATAAGAATATCGTGGCAGACATTATCAGATTCTTTGCGTCAAAAAATGAAAGTTTCACGCCAGTTCCATCGGGTAACTGATCAGTGTAAATACGATAATGGTTCTTTAATTCAAGGGAGGTATTATGAATAAATGTATGAAATCCTTTATTTCAACAGCAGGTTTTCTGGGCCTGTTGCTCAGTTCCAATCCTGCAATCTCAGCGACAACCAGTCAAATTGAAACGCTATTCAACTGGGCGGAAAATACTTTTCCAGAGCTGTTTCCAGATCATCAGATCACCCAGATGATCGATCCCTGGGCATTCCGGTACTATCCCGCCACAGGTATTTATGCAGGTGTAAAGAATGATGAGGTCTTCGTGCTGGGTGGCCCATGGGGAACGGATAATCCCACATTTATCGATGCATTGCCCAATCTGCTTACCCAGATAGAAGGAACCGGCGGCAACGGCAGCGTTCCGGCATGCAACGACACGTCAACAATTCCTCAGGGCATGGTCGTCACCCAGAGCGGTGATGTGGTCAATATCACGACAAACGGATGCATCAAGATTCCCGATCCCGAAAACACCAATTTCTGCGAACCGCCCGCCTCCTTGCAAGCTACCGGCATTTCCATTCTGAGCACCAACAATGTCAATTCATTCCAGACCACTGGCATTACACTCAGTCTTCCCCCAGGTGTCCCGGATCCATTGAGCGTTTTTGCACAAAACAGCTCGAGTTGTATTATTAACGCTCAGGAGGAATTAACCAATCTAGTCGTAAACAGCAACATCTGTTTCGACATGACTGATCAATACTCATCGCTGTCCGGCCTCCCGGGTATAACGATTAACCCGCCGGTCACCGTTACAACCGTCACGTCGAGCGTTAATCAACGTGTTGCTGATTGCTTTGCCACCAACGCGGCGTTTATCACCGATATATACACTGGCGAATCGTGGACGAACGTCAATGGCAACTTTGTACCCATTCCGAACGCAGCAGGTTCCGGCTTCTGATACACAGCGGATCATATCGCATAAATGATACTGGCCTGATAACACAACACATTGGGGGTGAATTCATGAACCACCCCCAACATCTAATCGTCCGCCTGTCGTCACCACCGAGCTATGTTTTTTCCACAAACCAGCGTTTTATATATGATATCGCTTAGAATTTGCACCATCAGCATGGTGTTCGGTACGGTCATATATCATGAACAGCTTTAACCTTGTCCATCCGTTATCACTTCATGCGATATTGAGTTGATCTGGCCAATAATGGTTTTCCTCAGAAAAATACAATGGTTTCCCTCATATATTTTTCAGGAATGACTAACTAAGATAAATGCTGATTAATCTGTCAGGAACAACATGTCATGAAAACAGGGGATTTTATTGCAATTTCATCTATTTCTGCTCTCTTGATCTCATACCTTGTCATGAATTCTTCAATATTCTTGCGCCATAATGAGAATGGACTTAGCCATGAGATATTGGCCCGTCAATATGAAAATTTAGCCAAAGAAATGCAAGACAAAATACATGAGCAGATAAAAGTTTTAGAAGTCCTAAATCATAAACTGCATTTTAGTTTCTTCGAAAAAAACGAGCAAAATATCAAAAATTATGTTTTGAATAAAATTCAGAGTTTCGAAAAAACAGTAACGGAATATTCAGATAGAGCTGCTTATCACCACGCATTAGCTACAAAACAAAAGGATATTTTTTGTTGCTTAGCGGTAGGCTTAATAATAATCAGACTACCACTTTCATATCTCACCTAAAGCTATCTCAGCGAACAAGAAGTCATAAAAAAACCGGCACATCAAGAATAACCATACGGAGAGAAGGATGAAAGTAGCGATGTGCCGGGTAGTGCGTTAAATGATTTAAAACTAAACTATCCCAATCATCCGACTACGTATATAGCCTACACGCTGATTGGCGCGGTAACACTCGTCAAATACGGGCTCAATGATCGACGAATGCGATAACAGTATATATCGTATTATTATATTTGTAAATGATTACTATTCTCATTATAATAATTATAATGTGCTTTGTTGAAAACTTGCATGCCTCTGATTTCCCGATACTTTCCCTGAGGCCCGTTGACATTCCACATAGAATCATAAAAAGTTTGCATTTACCATAAAAAGTAAATAATATTAATAATGATTCGTATTCGTAATAAATGCATAGCTTAATCCTTTGATTTACGAATTTTAAGGAATAAAATTTTTTGTAGCAAAAGCTACGAAAAACTAATCATCTTCTTCAATTCGCTGATTTTTCGATTAACCTTTGTTCCCTCGGATGAAACATTAAATTTATCCAGATTATAAGAATTGCGAAGGAAATATATTTTTTATAAAGAATAGAGCCAGCCAGAATGCGATTGCCGCTTGTTAGCCAGCTATTTATATACTTACAACAAGATGGCAGGAGCTTTTGGCGCTGTGAAGCAAGTTATTCAATTCATCAGGTTCACATTTAGATGTAAACGTATTTTCAGAACAATTCAAACTATTTCAGCGAATGGAATTCAGCATGCTGTAACATCAGGAAATAAACAATTCTTTCAAATACTGCCCATACCCCGGACAGGTCTGAACAAATGGTTTATCCAGCTTTTTTCTGGCGAAACCGCTATACCATCAGGCAACACAATCCATTTACTCAACAAACGGGCCTCAAGCCATCCGCAAAATTTACTGGCCTGGGTATCGATTCTGTTTTTTATATTCGTGGTCGCATCGAATGCACAGGCATTTGAAGGCGATGTTGACGACGATGAGGTGTATCAGGATATCGTTCTTAAAGGCGATAAAACATGCACAAGCTGCCATGATGAGAGCAGCGATTATCCTGTATTTGCTATCGGTAAAACAAAACATGGAACGATCGCTGATCACCGTACACCGACTTGTACCAGCTGCCATGGTGAGAGTAATTCTCATATCGACAGACCTGAAAAAGCACCGAACCGCACGTTTGGAAAGTATTCGACCAATGCCACCGAAGACAGGAATCAGGTCTGTCAAGCCTGTCATCAAGGCGGGCAAAGAATACACTGGGCGGGGAGTACGCATGCGAACCGCGATATCACGTGTACTACTTGTCATCAAATCCATACCGATCATGACAAAGTCCGCAACCGGATCACGCAGACGGAAGTATGTTTTCTGTGTCACAAAGAACAGCGCGCACAAATCAACCGCCCCTCCCGCCACCCCATCCGGGAAGGGAAGGTGGTCTGTTCGGATTGCCATAACCCCCATGGATCAGCCGGGCCCAGCATGACGGTCAGGGACAGTATTAACGATACCTGCTATACATGCCATATGGAAAAGCGCGGACCATTTGTCCGTAATCATCCACCGGTGCAGGAAAACTGCGCCATTTGCCACAATCCCCACGGTACAACCGCACCCAACCTGCTCAAGGTACGTTATCCCTTTCTGTGCCAGGAATGCCATGAACCGAATACGCATCAAGGTATTCCTGGCATGCTCGAGGGAACCTATAGTAGAAATACCTTGGCAAGAGGCTGTCTGAATTGCCATACACAGATCCATGGCAGCAATAATCCTGAGAATATTCATAATGAAATACGTTTTCAGCGATGATTGGAGGGATGAAAAATGCATGAATTCATAAGAAAAAACTTTCAATCCATACCGCTGATTTCATTACTCTTGATTTCGAATCCAGCTGTGGCGACAGAAGATGAAACGATCAAACAGTTGTCCAAACCACACAGCGTAATCCATTTCGGTGCGGGCTACCTGTTTAATGATAACGCCCGCTTTGGCCAATACAGTGGGGTACGCGATGAGGGTGCTTATGGCATCGGCAATATCAACATCATCAAGCGCAATGATGACACGGGTACCTGGTTTAAGCTCATGGGGCGTAACCTCGGGTTCGAAAATCGTGATGTCCGGTTTGAACATAGCAAGCAGGGTAACTGGGGTTACTTTATCGACTTCAGCCAGACACCGCGCTATGAGCCATTTACGGTCAACACGGCCGTAACGGGAATCGGAAGCAATCTTCCTGTTATTCCGTCTTCATCCACAGCCGGAGACCCGGTTCACCTCAAGACCGAGCGTCAGACGCTTGCATTCGGATTGAATAAATTGTTTCCAGGCAATTTTGCGGTGCAACTGCATTTCCGCACTGAAGATAAAGACGGAGAGAGACTATTCGGGCGGGCCAGCCGCTTGATTCCGGAACCCATTAACTATACCACCCGTATATTTGGCGCCACCGTTGATTATAACAGCAAGCAATTACAATTATCCGGCGGGTATTATGGCACGATGTTTCTCAATAAATACGATGCGCTGTATCCCACGGGTGGCCATACAGTGCCGCTCGCTCTGCCACCGGATAACCAATCCCATCAGATTTTCTTGACAGGCGGTTACAGTTTCAGCCCAACGATACGCAGTACATTCAGAGCAGCCTATACCAGAGCCACACAGACGGATACTTTCTTTTCTACCCAGTCATTGGCGCCCGGAATTGGCAATCACCTTGACGGCCGTATCGACACGACCCTATTACAGGCCGGGATCACCAGTCGATCATTGCCTAAGCTCACGTTACTCACAAATTTCAGATTTGAAGACCGTGACGATAGAACCGCTTTATCCTTTTATCATGTCTTGCCGGAGCAGCTTGACTTAAATGCGAATCGTGGCGTCAATCCCCGGTCGTTCAGAACCTTAACCGGTAAATTTGAAGCGAATTACGCTTTACCGAAACAGTTTCACCTGATTGGCGGAATCGACTATGAACACTGGGACCGGAACGGATCAGCCACTTATGTGACCAATCGAAGGAATACGGATGAAATTTCCTATCGTGCAGAATTAAGGCGTTCCCTGGCTGAAACCATTACAGGAACAATTTCCTATATCCATAGCAACCGGTGGGGTTCTCATTTTCTACCCAGTATGACAACCAGCGGAGAACCCTTCGTCAATCTGATCGCACCTTTCAACCTGGCCGACCGTAACCGCAATAAAGTCCGCTTGTCGATCAACTGGGAGCCGATAGAGCCGCTGTCCCTGCAAATCATGATGGATGAATCATTCGATAATTACGGCCACCGTACCGGTTCAAATCTGGGATTACAGAAAGGATCCGCACGCAATTATTCACTGGATGCCGCGTATACTTTTTCTGAGCACTTGCAGGCTGTCGCATGGTTCTCACGGAATGAAACCCATATTGATCATGCTTCCCGAAATTGGCAGCCCAATGGTAGCGCGCGCGAAATCTGGTCAGCCAATCTTGAAAATATTGGTACTTCGTTCGGCATTGATATCAACAGCCAGCCCACTGAAAAGCTGGAAGTAGGCGCGAGTTTAGCGCACTCTTTTATTCAGGATAAATTCAAGCAAAGCACGAGCGAACCGGAAACTTATTCAGTGCCCAACATTTCCCATCAATTGAGTAATATGAAATTATTCGCAAGATATACCGTACGGAGAGACCTGAGTTTGCAACTAGATTACATCCTTAATCGATTCAAAACCAATGAGTGGACGTGGAGCAATTGGACTTATCTCGACGGTTCGCAGTTGACACAGGATACCAACCAAATTGTCAATTTTATCGGGTTGTCTGCGTATTATACCTGGCAGTAAGTAGGCCGATCTACCGGTCACAGACGCGCAATCATGCGTATGTCTTGTCCGATCATGCGCAGGTCGGTTATCTGAGATGTGATTTTCTGATCCAGGCTGGTGAATTCGGGCCATTGGAACATGTCTCTGGCGTTGCCGCCCAGAAGACTGGGCGCCATGTAGATGATCAGTTCATCGACCAGTCCGGCGTGGATCAGTGCGCCACTCAGTGCACCGCCTGCTTCGACCAATATTTCATTACACTCCAGTTTCGCCAGTGTAGTCATGACACTGACCAAATCAACCTGCCTCTGACCGGTTCGTTCGGTAGGAATCACGTGTACGCCCATTTTCTCCAGGCTGGCGATTTTTGCGGTATTTCCGGCTGAGGTAGTAAAAATACAGGTATCGCCTTCTTTTAAGATATCAGCGTCAATGGGGATAGCCAAGTGATTATCGATAATCACTTTTCTGGGCTGACGGGATACCGGAATATGGCGTACGGTCAGGCGCGGATTATCCGCGCGGATGGTGCCGATGCCGGTCATGATGGCGCAGGAGCGCGCGCGCCAGTGGTGGCCGTCACGGCGTGCGGCTTCACTGGTGATCCATTGGCTCCGGCCATTGTTCAACGCCGTTTTGCCGTCGAGGCTGATGGCCATTTTCAGTCTTACCCACGGTTTTTTCTGCTGCATGCGTTTGATGAAGCCGGTATTTAGCGTTTCCGCCTGATCCTGCATTAATCCGATCTGAACTGAAATACCAACCTGTTTCAAAGCTGCAATGCCGTTGCCCAGCACTCGTGGATTAGGGTCTTTCATGGCGATCACGGCGCGGACGATACCTGCCTGAATCAGCGCATCCGTGCAAGGAGGGGTGCGGCCATGATGACTGCAGGGTTCCAGCGTGATATAGGCGGTTGCGCCACGCGCTGCTTCACCGGCTGTGGCCAATGCGTTGATTTCCGCGTGCGGCTGTCCGGCTTTTTCGTGCCAGCCGCTGCCGACTATTTCGTTATTTTGCGTAATGACGCAGCCGACGCGTGGATTGGGTGTTGTGGTGTAGAGTCCCTTTTCTGCCAGTTGCAAGGCTCGGGACATGAAAGTATGATCAGCCGGTGTGAACATTGAAGTCGGTGGCATTTATTCAAAAAAGTAATGCGCTTGGGTTACTGATCAGGATTATGATTCTCGGGATATATCCGCTTCTTTGTTTGCCTGCATTTCGCCGGCTTCATTGACTTTATTAACTTCGCGTATCGCGTCACGGAAATCGTCGACATCCTGGAAGCTTTTATAAACCGATGCGAATCGGATGTAGGCCACTTTGTCGAGCTTATACAATTCGTTCATTACGCTTTCACCGATACTCCGCGAGGAGATTTCCCGTTCTCCGAGACTGAGCAGTTGCTGTACGATACGATCTATCGCCGCTTCGACATCATCCGCTGATACCGGGCGCTTGTGCAGCGCACGTTTAAACCCGGTCAGCAGTTTATTGCGGTCAAATTCGGCGCGTGTACCGTCATGCTTGACGATCTGGGGCAACCGCAGTTCCACGGTTTCATAGGTGGTGAAACGCTTGTCACACGACGGACAGCGCCGTCTGCGGCGTATCCGGTTGCTTTCTTCACTCACGCGCGAATCGATGACATTGGTGTCTTCCGCATTACAGAATGGACATTTCATAGGCAATGGCCGCGCGTACGTGTCAGTTTGTTCAACCGGATGAAAGCATCGGTGTAAGGTTTATCCGTATACCGGAAATTTTTTGCACAGTGCTTTCGCTTCATCGGCGACCCGTGAAATGACGGCTGAATCTTCCGGTGCTTCAAGTACATCCGCAATCATGTTCGCAAGCCGTTCGGATTCAAGTTCTTTAAATCCGCGTGTCGTCATCGCCGGGGAGCCGATGCGAATGCCGCTGGTGACAAACGGTTTTTGCGGATCATTCGGAATGGCGTTTTTATTCACAGTGATATGGGCATGCTCTAGTGCGGCTTCAGCGGCCTTGCCGGTCAGGTTAATGGCCTGCAGGTCGACGAGAAACATATGGCAGTCGGTTTTTCCGGATACGATACGTAATCCGCGCTGTTGCAGTACTTTTGCCATGACTCGAGCATTTTCAATGACCTGTTCCTGATATTTTTTGAATTCGCTGGTTGACGCTTCCTTGAAAGCAACGGCTTTTGCGGCAATGACATGCATCAGTGGCCCTCCCTGGGTTTGCGGAAAAATGGCTGAGTTCAGCGCTTTTTCATGCTCGGGTTTGGCCATAATAATGCCACCGCGCGGTCCGCGCAGGGTCTTATGCGTCGTGCTGGTGACAAAGTCGGCGATGCCGACCGGATTCGGATAGAAGCCCGCGGCAATCAGGCCCGCATAATGTGCTATATCAACAAATAGGTAAGCATCGACCGAATCGGCAATTTTACGAAAACGTTTCCAATCGATGATGCGCGCATACGCCGATGCGCCGGCAACAATCATTTTGGGTTTATGTTCATGCGCCAGTTTCTCGACCTGATCATAATCCAGTTCTTCTGTTTCCGGATGCAGTCCATAGGAAACCGAATGGAAGATTTTGCCGCTCATGCTCACTGTCGCGCCATGCGTCAAATGCCCGCCATGCGCGAGAGACATACCCAGCAGAGTGTCTCCCGGTTTTAAGACAGAAAGATAGACAGCAGCATTGGCCTGTGAACCGGAGTGTGGTTGTACGTTGACATATTCTGCGTTGAACAGGGATTTCAGGCGATCGATGGCCAGTTGTTCCACGGTATCGACAAAATTACAGCCGCCATAATAGCGTTTACCGGGATAGCCTTCGGCGTATTTATTGGTAAGTACCGATCCCTGTGCCTGCATGACCGCAGGACTGGCATAGTTCTCTGATGCGATGAGTTCAATGTATTCTTCCTGCCGCTGGAGCTCGCCTTTCATGGCTTGCCACAAATCCGGATCAACATTTTCTACCGTATGATTCTGCGAAAACATGGTGTTATCAGACCTTTAAAATTTAAAAAACCGAAAAATTGCATATATTACCATTATTACCTTTGCATAAAGCATCTATGATTCCGGGCGAACCAGAGTGATGGAATAAGCAAAGAAAGAACAGGAACAAACGTGATGACTTGGTCAGTGCTACACCGAATCTTTATTTCTGTACAATCGCATTGTTTTGTACGGTGCAGCTATACTGTTTAATGCTGCTGTTTAAGTGACGACAGCTTCTTCTGCAAAAGTGAGCTGCACTTTATCATGGTCGTCGATATCGACAGTCACCTTGCCACCATTGACCAAACGGCCGAACAAGAGTTCATCAGCCAGTGCGCAGCGGATCGTATCTTGAATAAGACGTTCCATGGGACGTGCGCCCATCAGCGGATCAAAGCCATTTTTGGCAAGATATTTGCGTAAATTCTCAGTGAAAACCGCTTCCACTTTTCTTTCCTGCAATTGTGCTTCAAGCTGCATCAGGAATTTGTCGGTAACACGTAAAATCACTTCTTTATCGAGCATTGAGAATGAAATGATGGCATCCAGGCGATTTCTGAATTCTGGTGTGAACAACCGCTTGATATCTGTCATTTCATCACCGGCTTGATTCGATTTGGTAAAGCCGATGGTTGATTTTGTCAACGACTCGGCGCCTGCATTGGTCGTCATGATGATAATGACATTGCGAAAATCGGCTTTGCGCCCGTTGTTATCTGTTAGCGTGCCGTAATCCATGACTTGCAGCAGAATGTTGAAAATGTCGGTATGCGCTTTTTCGATTTCGTCCAGCAGTAATACTGAGTAGGGGTGTTTAACAATGGTTTCCGTCAATAACCCGCCCTGATCAAAACCGACATAGCCGGGCGGCGCACCGATAAGACGGGAAACCGCGTGCCGTTCCATGTATTCGGACATATCAAAGCGATGCAATTGAATGCCGAGCGCATAAGCGAGCTGGCGGGCAACTTCTGTTTTGCCAACGCCCGTCGGGCCTGAAAACAAAAATGAGCCCACCGGTTTGCGCGGATTGCCCAAACCGCTCCTGGACATTTTGATCGCCGCGCATAAAGCGCTGATGGCTTTGTCCTGACCGAACACCACCGCTTTCATATCGCGTTCCAGTGTCTTCAGGCGATTCCTATCGCTACTCGTAATGTTCTGTGGCGGAATACGCGCGATTTTGGCAACAATGGTTTCGATTTCTGTTTTTCCGATTATTTTCCGTTTTCTGGATTTGGGCAAAATGCGCTGTGCCGCACCGGCCTCGTCAATGACGTCGATTGCCTTGTCCGGCAAATGCCTGTCGTTGATAAAACGATCAGCCAGTTCAGCGGCGGAATGCAGTGCAGCCACTGTGTATTTGACCTTGTGATGCGCCTCATAGCGTGACTTCAGACCCTGCAGAATAGCGATGGTTTCGTTCACACTGGGTTCATGTACATCGATTTGCTGAAACCGTCGTGACAGCGCATGATCTTTCTCGAATATACCGCGATATTCGGCATAGGTTGTTGCACCGATACAGCGTAATTGACCGGAACTGAGTACCGGTTTCAGTAGATTGGAGGCATCCAATACACCGCCGGAAGCTGCGCCTGCGCCGATCAAAGTGTGTATTTCATCGATAAACAGGATTGTTTCGTGACTATCCGTCAATTGCTTGAGCACTGCTTTCAGACGCTGCTCAAAATCACCACGGTATTTTGTGCCGGCAAGCAATGCGCCCATATCGAGTGCATAAACCTGGTGATTTAAAAGTATGTCAGGCACTTGACCGTCAACAATGCGTTTTGCCAGGCCTTCAGCGATTGCGGTTTTGCCGACACCAGCTTCGCCAACCAGTAACGGATTGTTTTTTCGTCTGCGGCATAATGTCTGGATGACTCGCTCAATCTCCTCTTCGCGGCCGATCAACGGATCAATTTTATTGGTCAATGCCAGCACATTCAGATTGACCGTATAATTTTCAAGGGTATTGCTGCCCGGTGAGCTCTGTTCCTGTTGTCCCTGGCTTTGCTCCTGCTCGTGATCGTGACTTGATTTGGCTTCGCTGTCCGGCGATACCTTGCGGATGTTATGCGATATGTAATTCACTACATCGAGTCGCGTTACACCTTTCTGCTGAAGGAAATAAACGGCGTGCGAGTCTTTTTCACCGAAAATGGCCACCAGGATATTTGCGCCGGTTACTTCTTTTTTGCCGGACGATTGCACATGCAGGATAGCGCGTTGGATAACGCGCTGGAATCCAAGTGTCGGTTGCGTATCCACTTCGGAATCGCTGCTAATAATCGGTGTGTGACGGGAAATATGATCCAGAAGCGTTGCGCGCAAATCTTCCAGGTCGATCAGACAGGCATTCAATACTTCTGCTGCACTGGCATTGTCAAGCATGGCCAACAGCAAGTGCTCAACAGTGATAAATTCATGGCGTTTCTGCCTGGATTCAACAAAAGCCATATGCAGGCTTACTTCCAAATCCGGAGCAATCATTTTTAATTTTCCTCCATTACGCATCTTAATGGATGTTGATTACTTCTGGCAAATTCAACAACCTGATGAACTTTGGTGCTGGCAATATCGCTGGGATATACGCCGCACACAGCAGCGCCTTCGGTATGAACTTTTAACATGACCTCAATTGCCTGTTCCTGATTCATTGCAAAAAACATTTTTAATACGTCGACCACAAAATCCATGGGAGTAAAATCATCGTTTAACAGTAGTATTTTATACAATGGAGGGACTTTCAGCTCATTCTTTTCATTGATAAGAATAATAGTGTCTAAGTCTTTTTCCGCCATAATACACATCCAACAATTCTAGTCAGTAAAAGTAAAATAGCCAATATTTTATAAATTGAAACACACCTGACATAGTTGACGATTACGACAATTTTTTCAAGTCTCTTAATTGGATTAATAGGTAATAAACCAACAATTCTTCTTTTGTTTATTTGCGAATCCTATTGTAACTGCTTGACTTTGACCCTGGATTTGCGTAAAACTTCATGTGGCGTTTGGCTTCAAGTTCTCTGCGGTACCAGTGTTAGCCGTTTATGTCCTTGAAATTCAAATAGTATTAGGGTGTCCGGCCCGGTTTTAAATTATAGGAAGTAGAAATGGCAACAGGTACAGTAAAATGGTTTAACGATGCGAAAGGTTTTGGTTTTATTACCCCCGATGATGGCAGTGAAGATTTATTCGCGCACTTTTCTGCAATCAATATGTCCGGATTTAAAACCCTTAAAGAAGGTCAAAAGGTAAGTTTTGACGTTACCCAGGGTCCTAAAGGGAAGCAAGCCTCAAACATTCAATCCGCATAACCAAAAACTATATCCGTTTTTTTCATCAGGAAAATCTGGTAAAAACTCAGCGGCATTACCAAGTTTTCGGTTGAAATTCCAAGCATGATAATAATTCGATCCTCGCCTGATCAGGCGAGGATCAAATTATTCGAAAACAGTCAGGTGCTGGTGTATTACAAACTTACTGTTTACCGAAAAGTGCATTTCATGATTTGCACCGTGACAATTGATTAATTCATCCGGGCGATTAACGCTTCGCCAAATCTGGAACACGATACTTCCTGTGCGCCCGGCATTAACCGGGCGAAATCATAAGTGACAATTTTGTCTTGAATCGTAGTTTCCATGGCACGGATGATCATGTCCGCTGCTTCAATCCAGCCCAAATGCCGCAGCATCATTTCTGCGGACAGAATGATCGAACCCGGATTGACCTGATCTTTCCCGGCATATTTGGGTGCTGTGCCATGTGTAGCCTCAAAAATGGCAACGGAATCGCTTAAATTGGCGCCCGGAGCAATACCGATGCCACCAACCTGGGCGGCCAGAGCATCAGAGATATAGTCTCCGTTGAGGTTCATCGTAGTGACGACATCATATTCTTCCGGGCGTAACAGGATTTGCTGTAAAAATGCATCGGCGATTACATCCTTGATGATGATGCCACCTTTGTCTTCCGGCAGCTTCATCCATGGACCGTTATCCAACAATGTTGCGCCGAATTCCTTGGCGGCAAGCGCATAGCCCCAATTTTTGAAAGCACCTTCGGTGAATTTCATGATATTGCCTTTATGGACCAGCGTGACGCTTCTCCGCTTGTTGTCAATTGCGTACTGAATTGCCCTGCGCACAAGACGTTCCGTACCTTCCCTGGAGATCGGCTTGATACCGATACCGGATGTTGCCGGAAAGCGGATCTTTTTGACGTTCATTTCCTGCATAAGGAAATCGATCACTTTCCTGGACTCGGGTGATCCTGCTTCCCACTCAACACCCGCATAAATATCTTCCGAATTTTCACGGAAAATGACCATATCCGTTTTTTCAGGGTTTTTCAGTGGACTGGGCACACCTTTGAAATATCGTACCGGGCGCAGACAAACGTAAAGATCCAGTTCCTGGCGTAATGCGACATTAATCGATCTGATTCCGCCGCCTACGGGCGTAGTTAGCGGTCCCTTAATCGAAACGACAAATTCTTGCGCCGCTGTTAAAGTTTCATCGGGTAACCAGACATCCTTACCGTAGATTCGTGTCGATTTTTCGCCCGCATACATTTCCATCCAGGCGATTCTACGTTGATTACTATAGGCCTTTGATACAGCTGCATTCACGACATTCTGCATGACCGGCGTGATATCGACACCGATGCCATCGCCTTCTATGAACGGAATAATAGGGTGGTCAGGCACCTTCAGTGCTAAATCCTGATTTACAATAATCTTTTCACCATCATGCGGTATTTTTATATGCTGATACATTACATCTCCTGAAAATAGTCAATTTATACATGTAAAAGAGGGGCGTGTCATTATAACCCGTTGATCCAGCTGAATCCTGGATTGATGGCGTACTCACCGAAGTAAAAAGCTAGCCTGCGCGACTATTGTTGCCTGAGACGCAATGTCATGGTGTCATTGGACTGAATGACATCAATATTACGTAAGAAATTTTGTCCCAATAATGCCATGTCGCCCGGCAAACCAACTGAAATCTGCAAACCGCTGGCCACAATGCCGCCAGCTTCTATGGTCTGGTCATAGACCATTTCACCCTGCACGATACCGCCAGCAGTTGTAAAATTCGCGGGTCTGCCTTTGGGTAACTGCGCGCTGCGGGCGAACTCGGAACCAACCGAAACAACCGTTGCGCCCGTGTCCACCATGAAGATAATGGGATGGCCGTTGATTGATCCCTGGATATAATAGTGGCCGTCCCATGAACGTGGAATGATCACCTCACCCGATACCAAGCCTTGTTTGGCTATCGAAATTCTGGGCTCCAACTGGGTATTGAAATACAGATAAACCGCTGTGAAGATAGTAATCCAGATAATCAGTACATGAATAAAACTGCGGTGCATAAGTTCAACAGATTATTTCAATCGATTGATCATTTTTCAGGTTTATGCGCATTCACCACCCTTTGGGCCCCAGAATACCACCCAACTCACAAAATCGGATGAGAAATGCTCGAATCGATGCTCAACATGCGCTGCCACAAAGAACACCATACCGGGTTCAAACCGATGCCGTTCACCGGCAATCACCAATTCACCCTGACCGGAATGAATGAAGTAGAGTTCATCCTGAGCATGTGGCGTCTGTATATCCGTGTCTTTAGGCGCATAGACTTCAACCGACATCGAACCATGCCGGAACGCTTCCACAAATGGCTCGCCCATCGGCCATTCTTCGGTAACTTTACCTGGTATTCGTTCCAACAATTCGGTTAAGGTTGCTTTCATTTGACTGATCCAATTCAAAATCTAATGACAGGATTAAAACGTTACAGAACAGCAATGCATACAGTCATCTCGCGCAGCACCGCAAGGACCGGTTAGTCTATGCTGTCCAGCAGAAAGTATATCCCAATGCTGTGTTGTCGTCTTTTATGATTGGGCGAAGAACCAATTCTTAGAAGTTATCTGGAAATTCTGGATATGAAAATTAATGTAGCATTTTTGTGATAAACAGGCGATACCATGAATCAACAAAAAGCGAAAAAAGCGTTATCCGAGTAATCTGAGAAAAGTGGATTTGGATATTTGAACACCAGAGAGTCAGCGTTAAAGCGTTATTTTCTGTATGATTGTTTTTGAAAAGAGGTGTACAGAAAACTATCTAGTAGAAATGCTGCTCCATCTGGAATGCAAATACTGATATTCGCTACCATATTGATCATTTGCCATTGAACTTACATGTTTCTGTACAAATATGCTTTTAACGTCAGCAAAAAACTGCTTCATTCATTTTGAATTGTGAAATTTCAGATCACACAAGCTGATACATTGATTGATGTAAAAAAGATCATTTCCATTTAGGATATCCCTCAAATTTTTATAGAATCTGGAGAGGAAAATTGCTCAAAATTCATAATCATCACATTTCGAAGTTCTCCATTTTAGTTGTCAGCACAGATTTTCTGCTGTTATTGTTCGCTTATTTCATCGGTATCCAACTGCGATTTGCTGATTTTCAGGTGCTATCACCTGATTTCTTAGAAAATTCTACCGGCGCTTTAATCTTTGCTCTGACTATGATGTTCAGTATGGCAGTCATGGGCATGTACCTCTCCAATCTGAGCCGTAGTATCAATATAACGTTATTCCGCCTCATGCCATCTTCAGCATTGTGTTTTGGATTATTGATACTGATTTTTTATCTTTTCCCGCAGACTTATCTTGGTCGCGGCTCGCTCCTCATCATTATGACGCTGGCTTTTTTTGAAATTCTGGCTTTCAGATTCATCCTGTATACATGGTTCAATTCCTCTATACTGAAACCGCGCACATTGGTATTAGGCGCCGGAAAAAACGCCAATGAGCTTTTCTACCCAAATGATCACCATTCGGAATATCAGCAGCCCCGCATTGTCGGTTTTATTCAATACCCCGGTGAAGACCGCCATGTTCCTGTTTCATTGGTTATAACAGAAAAACAATCCCTGTATTCACTCGCACAGAAATACAAGGCCGATGAGATAATTATTGCACCTCAAGAAAGAAGAGGCGGTTATTTTCCAATTCAGGAATTATTGGAATGCAAAATGCACGGTATACGTGTCATCGACATTGCCACATTTTTTGAAAGAGAGCGCGGGTATATACGCATGGATTCACTTTATCCAAGCTGGCTGGTTTTTGGTGGTGGATTTGACCAAAGTCTTTTGCGGTCACTGATAAAACGTGGTTTTGATGTTCTGGCGAGTATCATCCTGCTGTTAGCGACACTACCGGTGATGTTGATTACAGCACTGCTGATTTTACTGGAAGACGGCTTCCCCATTTTTTACCGGCAAGAAAGAGTCGGAAAAAATGGGGAAACATTTATGGTTCTTAAATTCCGGAGCATGTTTAAAAATGCCGAGAAGGATAAAAAACCGCAATGGGCAGCTTCCGATGATCCGCGTATTACAAAAATTGGAAATTTCATACGTAAGCTGCGCATTGATGAGTTGCCCCAAATTGTCAATGTTTTAAAAAACGAAATGAGTTTTGTCGGCCCTCGTCCGGAGCGCCCTTATTTTGTTGACATGCTCACCGCACAAGTGCCTTACTACAACGTCAGGCACAGTCTTAAACCCGGTATAACCGGATGGGCACAAGTACGCTATCCCTATGGGTCTTCCATTGAAGATGCGATCGAGAAATTACAGTACGATTTATATTACGTCAGAAATCACAGTTTATTTCTTGATTTAGTTATTCTCATTCTGACTGTTGAAGTTGTATTGCTGCGAAAAGGCAGCAGATAATAACTCTATTAGAAGCGCATAAAATAACGATGTGGACCGACATAGCAGCGATAAGCTATTCAATAGCGGCCCTGGCTTTCTTTTTTCTATTTGTTCTTTTAATTACCAGCTGGCGCGGTCGTCTCTATGGCATGATATTAGCAGTTGCATGTTTGCTATCATCCGTATGGGCTTTTACTATTGTCATAAGTATCAGCTGGAATCCCTCATTTATCGCCTTAACAAGCCTGCTTGAAATCCTGCGCAGTGCAGGATGGTCGGCATTTCTCATTGCACTCATCGGCCCCTTTCAACAAAAGCAAAACAGCACGCTGATTCCAAAAATCAGAATTTCAGTTCTCGCAATCACATCTGTTTATTTTTTGCTGATTTTTTACACACTCTTTGTACATCACAGCGATACTCTGTTTCCAGGCTCGCCGACAACGGCGCTGACTGGTATTGTTGGCAACGTCATTATTGCAATTATCGGTATCACACTTGTGGAACAATTCTATCGCAATTCGCCCGTTGAGAAACGCTGGGGAATCAAGTTTATTTGTTTAGGCATTGGCGCGATATTTATCTATGACTTTTATTTATATAGTGACGCACTGCTATTCAGAAACATCAATATCGAACTCTGGAATGCCAGAGGCATTATTAACGCGCTAGTTGTCCCATTCATCGCCATTTCAGCAGCGCGCAACCCACATTGGGCCGTAGGCATTTCAGTTTCACGGCAGATTATTTTCTACAGCGCGGCCTTGTTTGGCACAGCTGCTTATCTGCTTATTATGGCCGGTGTTGGCTATTACCTGCGTTTTTCCGGGGAAAGCTGGGGCATCGTATTACAAATGAGTTTTTTGTTTGGCGCTATTTTATTACTTATCGGGATTTTATTCTCGGGTACCATTCGTTCTTGGTTGAAAGTCTTTATCAGCAAGCATTTTTACAGCTACAACTATGATTATCGTGAAGAATGGTTACGTTTTACCGCTACTTTGTCAGAAGATAAAGGTGAGTTAAAAGGGCGCGTCATCCAATCTCTGGCACAATTGGTCGAAAGCCCGGGGGGCAGTTTGTGGATCAGGCATGAGACTGGCCATTATACTCTCGTGCACCACTTGAACATGCCTCCTATCAAAGAAACAATAGAAGCCGATAGCCCACTTTGTCATTTTCTGGATAAAAAAGAATGGGTTATTGATCTCAAAGAATATCAGAAAAATCCCAGGCTTTATACACCCTTGATTATTCCGGATTGGTTACAAAATACCTCCGAAATCCGATTTGTTGTACCGCTGATTCTGCATGGCAGATTATTCGGTTTTGTGATTCTGCTCAAACCCAGAAGTACCATAAAACTTAACTGGGAAATACGTGATCTGTTAAAGATTGCCGGCAAGCAGGCCGTGAGCTATCTCGCACAGGAAGAAGCATCCCAGGCATTGATGATTGCAAGACAATTTGAATCGTTCAACCGCATGTCCACCTTTGTCGTTCATGATCTAAAGAATCTGATTTTCCAGCTTTCCCTGTTATTGTCGAATGCTGATAAACACAAGCATAATCCCGAATTTCAGGAAGACATGATCCAAACCGTTAATCTTTCAGTAGGAAAAATGAAACGCCTGCTGGAAAAACTCAGTAAAGGCAATACATTGGATAAAACTGATCTCATCTCCTTAAATCAACTTCTAGAAAAAATTATTGAAAGTAAATCCATTTTTGAACCCAGACCTGCTCTTGAACAATATCATAATGCAATATTCGTCTCAGCCGATAAAATACGGTTGAGCCGCGTCATAAGCCACATCGTTCAAAATGCCATTGAAGCCACACCTAAAGATGGATCAGTCAGGATCCGTTTATATTCCAAACATTCTCAGGCTGTTATTGAAGTACAGGATACCGGGCATGGCATGAGCGAAGAATTTGTTCAGAAAAGGCTTTTCAAACCTTTTGAATCTACAAAATCAGCAGGTATGGGTATCGGCGTTTTTGAAAGCATGGAATATATCCAGGCACTTGGCGGTAAATTGGAAGTAATTACCCAAGAATCAGTCGGAACTACTTTTTTTATTCATTTAAAACAGCATATTCCAACCCATACAAACGCTGCCGTATTGTCCGCTTAACCACTTAGGATGCATGATACCCCACACTTTACGGTATTCATCCATCAGTCTTTTTTGAACTGAATTCAAGAAAAAACAACCGAGATCGTTAATATACTACATTGTTTTTTTAACAAGATCGGCGTATGTATAATACAAAATATGCCGCATATCGATTTAAGTATACGTATAGGTCCACATCATGACGGAAAGTCGGGAAAAAAAAAGATTACTGATTATTGAAGATGATCTGGGTTTACAAAAGCAATTACGCTGGACTTTCGATCAATATGTTGTCTCAGTCGCATCTGATCGTGAAAGTGCGCTGGCTATGGTAAGACGCCACCAACCTGCTGTAATTACCATGGATCTTGGCTTGCCACCCGACCAGGATGGCTCATCTGAAGGACTTGCAACATTACAGCAGATTCTTGCGCTGGCTTCCGATACAAAAATCATTGTACTGACAGGCAATCAGGATCACGCCAATGCGTTAAAAGCCATTGAAATAGGCGCCTATGATTTCCAACAAAAACCTTTCGATCCCGAAATGTTAAAGCTCGTCGTCCAAAGAGCATTTTATTTACACGCCATTCAACAGGAAAACAGACGACTGAATTTGACACAAAGCAATTCGCCTATCGATGGATTGATAACACGCGACACTGAATTGCTGAAAGCATGCCGCAGTATAGAAAAAGTCGCGCCGTCCAATGCTACAGTCCTGCTCTTAGGTGAAAGCGGAACAGGAAAAGAGGTTTTGGCAAGAGCACTGCACAATCTAAGCAATCGTAAAAATAAACGTTTTGTCGCTATCAATTGCGCGGCAATCCCTGAAACATTATTAGAAAGCGAATTATTTGGATATGAAAAAGGCGCTTTTACAGGCGCTGCAAAACAAACTCCCGGAAAAATAGAACTGGCTGACGGCGGCACTTTCTTTCTTGATGAAGTGGGTGATTTGCCTTTTCAGTTACAAGCGAAATTGCTTCGATTTCTGCAGGAGAGAGTCATTGAACGCATTGGCGGGCGGGAGGAAATTCCGATTGATGTGCGTATTGTCTGCGCGACACATCAGAATCTCGATGAGCTGATAAAACAAGGACAATTCCGTGAAGATCTCTACTATCGACTCAGTGAAATTGTCATTTCAATTCCACCACTCAGAAAACGGATCGGCGATGCGATTCTACTGGCACATCACTTCAAAAACAAATTTTGTGCAAAAGAAGGAAAAGGAACCTTAAATTTCAGTCAGGAAGCATTGACGGCCATCGAAAAAAATCAATGGGCCGGAAACGTGCGTGAAATAGAAAATTGCATCAAACGTGCCGTTATTATGGCCGAGGACACCATCATCACACCTCAGGATTTGGGGTTGCAGACGGAAAATAACGATATGGAATCGCTAAACTTAAAAACCCTACGCGAACAAGAGGAATGCAAAGCAGTCATTAAAGCATTGTCAAGGGTTGATGGTAATGTCGCACACGCAGCAAAACTGCTCGGCATTAGTCGTCCCACACTTTACGATTTAATGAACCGGTGTGGATTGAAGTAAGCTTGTCATAGACTCTAAACCGTTAAAGCGTTAGGATACAGATTTATTATGTTTTTCTCAAAATAGGCAAAACAGATGGTTAGTTTAGTACATGACTTGATTTATCATTCTGCAAACCGATCGTCTCAAACGGATGCACTTTCCTATCAGGGCCAAATAAAAAACTACGGCGAAATTGCTCATGCAATCGAACGTTGCTCAAAGGGTCTGCTGGTCGCAGGGTTATCGCATCATGAACGCGTAGCGGTATACCTTGAGAAACGTATAGAAACTGTCATTACTCTATTTGCTGCGAATGCTGCCGGCGGTGTTTTTGTACCCATAAACCCGCTGCTGAAACCGGATCAGGTCAGGTATATCATGACAGACTGCAATGTCAGGATTTTAGTAACTTCAGCAGAACGTTTCAAACTCCTTGCTGATGCGCTGCCAGCCTGTCATGATCTTCATTCGGTCATTATAGTCGACTCTACTGAGAATACTCCTCAGATTCCAGGACTTAACCTGCTCTCCTGGGATGATTGTCTTACAATTGAATCCAGCCAAAAGCCATTTCGGGTTATCGATAGTGACATGGCCGCTATCCTGTATACCTCCGGCAGTACCGGAAAACCCAAAGGAGTTGTACTCTCCCACCGCAATGTTGTTACAGGCGCGAAAAGTGTTTCGGAATACCTGTGCAACCAGCCTGAAGATCGTATTCTTTCGGTACTGCCACTCAGTTTTGATTATGGCCTTAGCCAATTAACCACGGCGTTTCATGTCGGTGCCACCAATGTTCTCATGAATTATTTGTTGCCCAGAGATATTATCCGTATTATCGAAAAGGAAAATATCACCGGGCTTGCAGCCGTACCACCGCTCTGGATTCAATTGGCTCAGTTGAATTGGAGTAACGCCCAATCCCTAAGATATATCACCAACTCTGGTGGCGCAATGCCGCGCGCCACACTTGATCAGCTCCGTAGTGCTTTGCCCGCCACGCAGATATTTCTGATGTATGGACTGACAGAAGCATTCCGATCGACCTATTTGCCGCCCGGTGAAATTGATAAACGTCCGGATTCCATTGGAAAGGCAATTCCAAACGCCGAGATTCTGGTTCTGCGCGAGGATGGTTCGCCGTGCGCACCGGGTGAACCCGGAGAATTGGTGCATCGTGGCGCACTGGTATCCCTCGGATATTGGAATGATACGGAAAAAACCGCCGCCTGTTTCAGACCGATTATTTCAAAACAACATGGCCTGACTATTCCCGAACTTGCTGTATGGTCCGGCGACACCGTGCGCATGGACGAAGAAGGTTTTCTATACTTTATCGGACGGCGTGACGAAATGATCAAGACTTCAGGATATCGAGTCAGTCCGACAGAAATCGAAGAAGTTGTTTATGCCACTGGAATGGTTAGTGAAGCCGCCGCAATAGGTGTGCCTCACCCGGTGCTCGGTCAAGCCATATTGGTCATTGCCACACCGCGCAAGGATGAAAAACTCAAGGCAGAAGACCTGTTAACAGCATGCAAACGTCACTTGCCAGCTTTCATGTTGCCCAATCATATCGATATACGTCCAGGTCATTTACCGCGAAGCCCGAATGGCAAAATAGACAGAAAAATGCTTTTTCAAGAAATGCAACATATCTTTACAGAAAATTACGCATGATCAGCGACTCACCTAAACATACTGCACTCAATCAATTTCCGATTCATGACGATTGCTTAATAATAGGTGGAGTTCCACTTACCCGCCTGGCTCAGCGCGTCGGCCAGACTCCTTTTTATGCATATGATCGGCAAAAAATCACAGACCGGATCACATTGCTACGCAACGCACTACCCGGCGACATTCATCTGCACTATGCGATGAAAGCCAATCCCATGCCCGCCGTAGTACAACATTTGGCTGGTCTGGTGGATGGTATTGATGTTGCTTCTGTTGGCGAAATGCACGTTGCACTTGATACCACCATGCCCGCTGAGCGCATCAGTTTTGCAGGTCCCGGAAAAACAGATCACGAATTGTCTTGTGCAATTTCAGCTGGAATCGTTCTGAATATGGAATCCGAACAGGAAATGCAACGCATTGCTGAAATTGGAGAACATCTGGGAATTCAACCGAATGTAGCCGTTCGTGTTAATCCGGATTTTGAATTAAAAGCGGCTGGAATGAAAATGAGTGGTGGTCCCAAACAATTTGGTATCGATGCTGAACGTGTACCTGCTTTGTTGGGTCGCTTGGGTAAACTGGATCTAAATTTTTTAGGATTTCATATTTTTAGCGGATCACAAAATTTAAAAGTAGAAGCCCTATTGGAAGCACACGAAAAAACAATACAGCTCAGCCTACAACTTGCTGAGAAAGCACCTACCCCCATTCGTATATTAAATATCGGCGGGGGATTCGGCATCCCCTATTTCCCTGGTGAAAAAGCGCTTAATATTCATGCTGTCGGCGAAAATCTGGATCGCCTGCTGCCAGTCATCAAACGGCATTTGCCTACGGCTGATGTCGTCATTGAGCTTGGCCGTTATATCGTCGCCGAGGCAGGTATTTACGTCTGCCGCATTCTGGAACGCAAAAAATCAAGAGGAAAAACTTTCTTAATAACGGATGGCGGACTGCATCATCATCTCGCTGCTTCAGGTAATTTCGGTCAAGTCATCCGAAAAAATTATCCGGTCATTATCGGTAATAAGGTAGCAAGCAACATAAGGGAAACCGTTTCAGTGGTTGGTCCATTATGCACACCACTGGATTTATTGGCTGATCAATTGGAAATGGCTCAAGCTGATGAGAATGACTTGGTTGTTGTTTTACAATCAGGTGCGTATGGTCTGACAGCCAGTCCCACTTTTTTCCTCAGTCATCCCAAACCGTTAGAAATACTGGTTTAGAAATTTTTTGAACATAGCTTGGTAGCAGAAAAAATTATTCCTGCTATAAATCCATGCATCAAGATTAACTATAAAACGACTATCCGGCTGTATAGCGCAACAGTCAATACAGTCTAATTTTTCTGGAGAACAGTATGGGTGGAATTTGTGGCTGGACTGGCTGCAAGATACCAGTGAATGAGCGCCGCAAGGTGCTTGAAAATATGATTCAACCAATTGTGCAATATGACAGTAGTTCGGTAAACATTTTACTGAACGATGCATCAGCCTTCGCAATCATAGGTCATCCCGAAAATGTACATACTTTCCAAAGTAACGGCTACACAGTAGTTTTATGGGGGCAGGTAAGGTTTAAAAACATCCGACACAGTCAACCGGATACAATTCAGAATCCCGCTGAATATTTTCTTGAGCATTGGCTCGACAACAGCGAAGAAGCGCTGTCAAATATTGCCGGTGAATTTATCGTCTGTATTGCAGATGATCATCAAGGTCAGCTTATGCTCGCCATAGATCGACTGGGTACCCGCTCCATGGCCTATCAAGCCATAGACGATGGCCTGATTTTTTCTACATCACAGGATGCCCTCATTAAACATCCTCTGGCCACGGCGCAAATTAATTCACAAAGTATCTACAATTATATTTATTTTCATATGATACCCGGTCCGGATACCATCTATAAAGATCAATACCGGCTATTACCTGGTGAATGCTTGACTTTCCGGAACCGCGAAATAAAAAAACACCCGTACTGGAAACCAGTATTTATTGAAACTTCCAGACGCCCGTTTAAAGAACTTAAATCTGAATTACGACAGCTACTCCGGTCAAGTGTGCGCGATGCAATCGGCAATGCATCTGTCGGCACCTTTCTCAGCGGCGGTACAGACAGTTCAACACTAGCGGGCATACTCGGCGAAGTTACCGGAGAACCGGCGCAAACTTATTCGATCGGCTTCGCTGCACATGGTTATGATGAAATGGAATACGCACGAATTGCGGCGCGCCATTTCTCTACCCGCCACCATGAATACTATGTAACACCGGATGATGTCGTAACGGCAATTCCACAAATTGCGGCTATTTTTGATCAACCTTTTGGAAATGCCTCAGCTATACCTGCTTATTATTGCGCACGCATGGCAAAAGAAGACGGTCTGACCAGAATCCTCGGTGGCGATGGTGGTGACGAATTGTTCGGCGGTAATGAACGATACGCCAAACAATATATATTCTCGTTATATGAACGCTTGCCTGCCATTATTCGAAAAAAAATTTTTGAACCTTGGGCAAAACGTATATCTGGAAAGACACAGCAACCCTTGCTTCGTAAAATGTACCGCTATATCGAGCAGGCATCCACCCCCATGCCGGCACGTATGGAAACCTATAATCTGCTGCTGCTGCATGGCGCTCATTCAATTTTTACAGCTGAATTCCTGGAAACTGTGGACTCAAAATATCCCGGGCTACTTTTGAATCAGACCTATCACCAAACACATGCAAAAAGCCTGATCAACCGTATGCTGGCATATGACTGGAAAATTACACTCACAGACAATGATTTACCCAAAGTTGTAAAAGCCTGCGAGCTGGCTCAAATTGATGTCGCATTTCCGTTAATCAGCGATGAGATTACCGCATTCTCATTACAACTGAGACCGGATTACAAAGTCAAAGGTACGAAGCTGCGCTATTTTTTTAAAGAAGCCCTCAAGGATTTTCTGCCCAGGGAGATTATTGTCAAGCAAAAACATGGCTTCGGATTACCATTCGGTGTATGGCTACAAGAACATGCACAACTTAAAGCGTTAGCTGCCGACAGCCTGAGTGACCTGAAATCCCGCCGCCTCATACGTACGGATTACATCGATACGTTGCTCGACCAGCATTTAAAAGAGCACGCCAGTTATCATGGCACCATGATCTGGATTTTAATAATGCTGGAATGCTGGTTCAAATCCAGATAAAGTAATGTAAATAAAAAACAATAGGAGTTGCTTTATGATGAGTGAATTATATGATGCTTACCAGAAATATTTCGAAATTATCATTGCTGAAACACCGGAGCAAAGGGAAATAGCCTACCAGATACGTTACCATGTCTTGTGCCAGGAGCAGCGCATACCCGGGTTCGATCAATCCAGCTACCCGGAAAAACTGGAAAAAGACGATTTTGATGATCGTGCCATGCATGCATTGCTAAAACATCGATCATCCGGTAATTATATCGGTACTATACGAATAGTTCTACCTGATCCCAGTGCTCTGGATAAGCCATTTCCAGTCGAATCCTATACGCATCTTGATACTGAATACCTCAAAAATCAGAATGTTTCCCGTCTGCAGACAGCTGAGATATCAAGAGCACTTGTCATCAAGGAATTTCAAAGGCGCAAAGGCGATCTGCTTTATCAAGAAACCGACGAAGGTGAAACTAGTAGTGAAGACAAATCTTCCACTAAACAAAATGACCGGCGTGTTACAGCTAATATTTCTTTGATTCTCATGGCAGCCGTTGTACAGATGAGCGTAAAAAGTAATGCCGAAAACTGGCTTTCTTTTATAAATCCAGCACTCAATCGATTACTCAGCTATTCAGGTATGGAATTTACGCCGATTGGACCGCTTGTTGAATGTCATGGTATTCGCCGCCCCTATTTTGCAAAAATGACAGATATCCTGGATAAAACGCATTCGGAATATCAGGATGTCTGGGAGATATTGACTGATCAAGGCAAATATTTACCTGCTAAAACACGTACCTGCTAGAGCGAGTGCACAAAATTTCACTTTTTCCAGAATGAAGTACATTGCATAGCGCTATGTTCAAAATCAAAGCATTCCTATGCCTGATACTTTTTTTTCTAATGATTGGTAAAACGCATGCTTCAGAACATTATAAAGTCATTGTTAATTCCGATGTAGGACTGGAATCCGTTACGGCCAACGTATTGCGTGCAATCTTCAGCATGCGCATGAAAACCTGGCAGGATGGTAAATTGATTAGAGTTTATGTTCTGCCGGACGACCATGAACTGCACCAGACGTTCTCAAAAGAAACATTGAATGTTTTCCCTTACCAACTGCGCTCCACCTGGGATCGTTTAGTATTTTCCGGTACAGGCCAAGCACCGACAACAGTATCTTCCAATGAAGAAATGCTGCAGAAAATAGCAAACACGCCCGGCTCAATCGGTTATTTGGAAACGATATATCTCAATGACGATGTTAAAGTTTTACAGATCAAATAATAGTTTCTCCTATGAAACTTGCAGCTTGATATGCAAGCTCGCTATGTATTCATTCCTGTTAAGTGCCTGCATCGCTAACGCATCCGAGCTGGAAAAATCTGATCAAGCAAAAACATTAAAAAATACAAATTCATCTTCTCAATGGTTTTCAGAAACAAACTTCCTGGATAATCTGAAATTTCAAGGCTTTGCAAGCCAGGCATTCATCGCAACATCGGATAATAATGTTTTCGGTAAAACCGATCATGGCGGTGGCTTTGGATTCACCGAAATTGGGCTCAACGCATTGTTCCGCCCGTTACCCCGACTCCAACTATCAGCACAAATGCTGTCCCGTCGCGCCGGTGAAGGTGGCAATGCAGGTGTACCACGTCTGGATTTCGGTTTTGTTGATTACCTGCTGTACTCACATGAAGTGCATCAATTTGGCATCAGAGTCGGTCGGCTAAAAAATCCATTCGGATTTTACAATGATACACGCGATGTAGCCTTCACACGTCCGAGCATTCTATTGCCGCAATCCATCTATTTTGACCGCACACGCAACTTGGGTATGTCGTCGGATTCGGTACAGCTTTACGGTGAAACATCGCATCCGACCATTGGTAATTTCTCAGTACAATTTGGTGTGATGCGCTCCCTAGTGAAAGATAGGGAAACGGAATATGCCATTTTCCATAGTTCACGAATCGGTGAATTATCGCCCGAGACATCGTTCATAGGCCGAGGGATTTACGAAACACACGATGCACGACTACGTCTTGCGATCAGCGGTATCTGGCTGAATACACATTACAATCCCGGTGGACCCGACGATACTTTGACGCGTGGATCTTTTTCCTTTTCTCCACTTTTTCTATCCGCTCAGTATAATGCCGAAAAATGGAGCCTGACTGCCGAGTACGCGCTACGCCGTCTGGATTTTGCAAATTTTGGCACACCAACCTTGGATGAACAGGCCAACAACACAACTGGCGAAAGCTTTTATGTGCAAGGTGTTTATCGCTTTCATCCGAAATGGGAAGCGCTTTTACGTTATGATGTCTATTTTGCGGACCGAAGTGATCGTGATGGGAAAAAGTTTGTTCAGTGGCGGATAGATCATAATCGTTCTGCTCCTCCTGCTCATTCACGTTATGCCAAAGATTTAACCGTTGGCCTGCGGTGGAATATTACGCCCCAAATCATGGCGCGTTTCGAGTATCATCACATCCATGGAACAGGCTGGATTTCAGGATTAGACAATCCGGATATTGCATCAACTGTTAAGGAATGGGACCTTTTTGCGGCACAATTGTCGTTCCGCTTCTAAGCGCAAACATGACTTCTTATGTCACAGGTTGTTAAAACGCCAATAAATGAAACACAGATACGTAAATTTCTTAGTTTCAGATGGAAAATTACCTCATTAAGCAGTCTTATACTGCTTGCTGTCGTTTTATTATTCTGCATTGTCAGCTATTGGGGTCTGGTTACCAATTTTGATAGCCAGCGCGAAACTGAATTTGAGCGTTATGGCAGGGAAATAGATAGCCTGATTGAACGATTATCGTCAGGATTACGTCAACAGGCAGAAGCCATTCCTTTTCTGGACGGTATGCCCAAAGCGCTATTATCCAACGATAAAAGCAAAATTAAACAGGTTTTCAACCGGCATTGGCCACTGATACATATCAATAGCGGCATTGAAACCGTACGGTTATACAATACATCCAATCAATTGATTGCAGACTGGAGCAGTCTGGAAAGTCACCCGGAAGATGAGCAATATATTCTTGAATGGGTTCAACGCGTCAATCGTCAGGAAAAGCCGATTCATCCCTTGTTGTGTAAAAAAAGATGTATTCAGCATACCGTAGCGCCATTATTAATTGATGGTAAAGCGGGCGGAACAGTTGTTATCGGAATAACATTGACCGATGCAATGCTCGCATTCAATCGTGTTTCAGGCGCGGATATTGGCTTACTGATACATGGCAATGATGCGCATTCAGTTGATAATGTTTCCTATATGGTACCCTGGAACGCACATATCGCCGCGTTAACCAGAAAAAATGAAAATTATCAAATTCTAAAAACTGCTGCAGCAAAATTCCCATCCATAGACAGTTTGCGGAAAGGCATACAAATCGATTTATCGGATAACCACTACCAAATAAAACTGTACGCACTCAATGCTGTGGGCAGTAACAAAGCAAGTCTGGCCGTCATTACCAATATCACTGCTGCGATAAATAATATTCATGATTCCATTTGGAAAATTGCTACAATCGGACTGTTAGGCCTTGTTTTCTCCGGAATTCTCATGTTTGGAATTTTTACGCGGTTACTCTCCCGCTTAAAAGACATATCCTATACCCTGCCGCTTCTGGCAAGCGGTCAGTTTGAAAGCTTCCGGCAATCGCTCATCGCATTAAAACACGTACAGAAATACAGTGATGAGATAGACATGCTTAATGTGGCTGCAGTCCAATTATCCATGCAGCTCGAGGAGCTCGAACAAAAAGCATCTACTCGCGCAACACAGCTCATTGAGCAAAAAGACGAATTGAGTAAGGAGAGAGATTTTATTGCCAATCTGCTTGATACCGCACAGGTGATTGTATTGACCCAAAACGCGCTGGGCAGGATCAATTCGATGAATGCTTATGGTGAAATGCTGACCCACTATTCCGAAAAAGAACTGCATGATACGCACTTTCTCCAATTGTTGGCATCGAATTATGATCATCAGTATCTATCGGCACTCCTGGAAGAAATTAATCTTGGTACGCGGGATCAATTCAGGCATGAAACCACAATCCGCTGTAAAGATGGCTCCACGCGCGATATCGCCTGGCTTCACTCCCGTCTTCTTTCCAGAAACAGCAAATACGACCCCACCATTCTGTCCGTTGGTCTTGATGTCACAGAATACAAACTTGCACAGGAACGTTTGACCTGGCTGGCAACGCATGACCCTTTGACCGATCTGCATAACCGGCGCCGCTTTAGCGAAGAGCTTGAACAAATACTCAGCCGATCGGACCGCTATCATCATCCGGGTGCGTTACTGTTTTTTGATCTGGATCGTTTCAAATATATTAACGACACCAGCGGACATCAGGCAGGCGATACATTTCTCAAACTAGTCGCCAAAATGCTATCGCAGACAATCCGCTCCGGTGACATTACCGCGCGCCTTGGCGGCGACGAGTTTGCAGTTATTCTGCCCGAAATCAATACCGATGGCGCCATTGAAGTCGCAAAAAAAATACTCAATAATATCAGCAGTCTGAATCTAACATATGACAACCGCAATCACAGAGTGTCAGCCAGTATCGGAATCGCCCTGTTCCCTGAACACGGTAATAACGTACATGACTTGCTGGCCGCTGCCGATCTTGCCATGTACCATGCCAAAGATACCGGAAGAAATACATGGCACTTGTTTTCTATCGAGGATCGAAGTCGCGAACGCGTACAAACGCTTGTTTACTGGAAGGAAAAAATAGAATTTGCGCAAGCGAATGATAACTTTATTCTTTTCCTCCAACCGATTATGAATATTCGCACCCATCGGATCATGCATTATGAAGTATTGCTACGCATGCGTAACGGCGATGAGTCGATTCTGCCGCCTGCCGGTTTTATCTATGCTGCAGAGCAGACTGGTTTAATACATGTTATTGATCATCTCGTGCTGCGGAAATCTATTGCTCTGGCCGCGGCCATCAATCGCAACAGAACACAGGATTTCATCAGCCTGTCGATCAATTTGTCCGCGCATGCATTCAATGATCCTGAGTTACTCTCTATACTGTTTCACGAACTGAATACGTATAAAATCAACCCGGCACTACTGTTGTTCGAAATCACCGAAACCGCCGCACTTGAGAATCTGCCAGGCGCACGTACATTGATGAAAGAAATAAGAGAATTGGGCTGCGGCTTCGTGCTGGATGACTTTGGTGTGGGATTCTCTTCGTTTTATTATCTCAGAGAGCTGCCAGTGGACGCTGTCAAAATCGATGGGTCCTTTATACGCAATCTCGGTGAAAATCCCGATGACCAGATTCTGGTCAATGCCTTATGCAGTGTTGCTTCCGGTTTCGGAAAACAAATTACCGCTGAATTTGTTGAAAATGAAAAAATCCTCAACCAACTCAGGAAAATGAATATCGATTATGCACAAGGGTACCATATAGGAAAACCGGCACCCTACAAGGAATTCTTCCATGAGATCAATTCATTATGATGATTGATCAATCATTACGGATTTCTTGACACACAGACACTCCGGAATGAATTATTACATTCAGTATTTATGCGCGTGGCCCAGCTGTATGCTTCTGATTTTGTCATTCAATCAGCGCATATAAGGCGGCAACGGCTCCCCAAAAAACTCGCGCATCAGAAAATTTTCAAGTCCTTCATTATCTCTTGGGCGTGCAGACAAAACAATGACGCGGTTGAGTCGGTGTGATTCCCAATTGAAGTCTTCCTGATGATATTGACGGATGAGCTGAATCATTCTTCTAATAATAGCGCGTTCGATATCGCCATCCGCCCCTGCTTGCACGTCAATCAATTCACGCCGCGGATTACTGACGTCGGTTGTCCATGCACGGAAGGAAAACTGCGCATAGCGGGGCCCTATTTGGGTGATCTGAAAAATACCGCTTGTTCCGGGCATCTGCAGGTTGCGTTTAACGCGTGCCATCCTGACTTCATCTGCTGAAGGTTGTGGTTCCGGATTGATATTTTTATTATTTCCGGAGCCATCAAAAATACCCGCTGCAGGATTCTGCCCTCTTTGACGTTTGATATACTCCGACAAATCAGCCGGCGCGTCCGTATCCTTTTTTTGCGGGGTGTCGACCCTGGTTTTTTCTTTCGGCGGCTGAATCTTAGCTTGTTCAATGGCATCCTTTCTGACAGAAGGTGGCGTCGTCGAAACAGGAGGTCGGGTTTGCGGCGGCAGTGGCGGTATTTTCGGTGGTATTTTTACTGCCGGTTCTATCTGAGCCTGTTGCGGTGCCGGAGCGGATTCCTGCTGCGGAATTTCAGGAAGCTCCAGGAATTCCGCTTCTATGGCATCCGGAATTGAAATGGCACTGTCGACTTCAGGCTCAGAAATAAAAAAACCGAACATCCAGATCATGAGCAGCCAAAGCAGCACCGCCAACGGCAGCGGCCACCAGAGCCGGACTTCCATGGGCCTTGAATGGATTATTGCCATGACGACTACAGATATACCTGTCTACTTATGCTTAACCGCGATCAGGAACTGCTGTACCCCGGCATGCCTTGCACGCAGCATCGCTTGAACAACAATACCCTGCGGCGCCTCACTGTCAGCAGAAACAATCAGCTTTTGCTGCGCACCCTGCAACAGCGGCTTAAGCGTAGTTGCCAGCGTATCGAGCGTAACGCGCTCCTTGTTGATGAAAATTTCGCTGTCTTTGGTAAGCGTTAACGTAACCGGTTCTTCAGTACTGAGTTTTTCAGCCTGACCTTCAGGCAGATTAACCTGCAGCGAATCCAGATTCTGCATGGACAAAGACGCCAGCATAAAGGTGGCCAACAGAAAAAACATGACATCGATCATAGGTATAATCTGGATATTACCTTTACGCGGCATTCTGGATTTACGCAGTTTCATGAATTGCTTCCTTTTGATCCAGACGGATATGATCAATCAGGCGCGTGCCCAGTCGTTCCATTTCATCCATAGTCTGTGATTGCAGGCGGGAAAAATAATTGAATCCGAACAGCGCTACCAGTGCGATGATTAATCCGATCACCGTTGCAATGAGTGCTTCGGCTACCCCGCCGGTTACCGCGGTTGGATTAACAATGCCTTCGCTGCCGATCACCTGAAAGGCGCGCATCATACCGATAACCGTCCCCACCAACCCAAGTAGCGGCGCAGCGGTAACGATGGTTTCCAACGCCCAGAGTCTGCGCGCCAACGACTCTTCGATCAACTGGGCCTCATCCGCAGCACGCGATTCCGTCCACCAGGACGGTTGATTCCGATTGGCAATCACCACTTCAAAGAAACGCTTGTAATAATGACGATCGTCCAGTCCGGACAGTATTTTCTCCAGATCCTCCCATTTGAAACCGTAAGTCTCGATCAGATTGGACAAATCGCGCGAAAGGCGGGCAAACCGCCAGTAAATAAACGCTTTCTCAAGCATAATTGCAAGCGCGATAATACCGAGCAGCGACAGCGGGATGATAATGACTCCACCCAGTTTTAACATGATCCAGGCTTGGTTGAGATGTTCCATAAATGACTCCATATTGGGAATATCCTTATTATTCTCTTCTGTTTATAACGATTAAAGACTGAGCGTTTGATTCCATTCAAATTCGTGATACCTGAAAAAACGTGGCTATGACATTGTCACTGGTGAAAAATCGCTATACTGCCATATCCGGTGTTTTTTAAGAACTGTTCATGATCTCACTGAAGGGCATATTGCTGCGTTAAAATCGAACTCAAAATGCGCACATACTTCATATGCCCCGCTTTTTACTCGGCACAGGCGCCTTGCTTGCGTCGTTTCATTTTGCCTTACGCTGCACCTCTTGATCGAGATTATAAGCAGGCTCTAAAGAAAAATCCGTTGTGACAAAAAAAGCTTTTGAACCGGACATTAATATGCTTCGGCATATTGAAGTCTTTGATTGTTAGTAGTCGTTATTTAACACGTAAATCATGATAAAAAAGAAAATCGTCGTGAATGATCTCATGCAACATGATTATAGTTATCATCTGACTGAACCGATGGGAAAAAATTTTCATGCGGAATTTACACCTGCATTGACACCGAAACAAATGCTGCGCATGGGTGTCTTTGGCGGAAAATACATGACAGATTGCATCAATGAATTTCCTGAAGACTGGTTTACCCATGCACGGTTATGCCATGAAATTCATGACCCCGCTTTGAATTTCTTCGGTGTCAATGCTTCCCAGTCTCTGTCCGCGTGGCGCGAAAAAGGCTGGATCTATGCGGATGATCCGAGAGGTTGGTTTCAATGGTATTGCCGCTACTATATGGGTCGAAGATGTTCCGACGATACACGGCAAATCAAGCGCTGGAAAGCCATAAAACGCCATGCGGCGCAAATCAGGAAAAACTGCCTGAACGGTGATCTCAACTGCCGGAAACGGCAACGGCAAGCGTTATTAAACTGGGCTTATGACAGTAGAATAATCTGATGCACCAAAATCCTGGTAAGAATGGTTTGAATATGGAGAATACAATTTGCCCGAACTTCGAGCAATGTTCTAGATTAAAGGTAAATACCTGAAAGGATTTATCCATCAATCATTTCTAATGACTATTAAAAAAAGCGCTGGCTTGCCTGGGGAGGATCAGGCTGGCTGGCAATAATGCCGTGGACAAAAGAGAGTAAAACCAACGGCAACAAAATCAAATTCTGCTTATTTGGTCAATATCAGCTTATCATTGCGTGTGCGGCGCAGCAGATAACGTTCACCATGATGCATTATGAACACCACTGCATTATTCGTAAACAGAGCATCACTATCCAACACCGAACTCTGATCAGACGCTACAGGTAAGCGTTTTTCGAGACAATGAACCGTAGATGCTTGTATCTTAGTAACAAAATGGCGCATATCGATATCCTAAAAACATAAATGAGAATGATTCTTATTATACTTGACGCTTATCAGAATGCAAGTTTTTATTTTATCCTGTAACAAAAATCGACAGTCGCGTTGCAAAAGCCTGAGAAACAGATATTTGAAAAATTGATGTTTATCGATTGAATCAGAACCGTTCCCGGCGAAGCTATGATCGTATACTCATGCTGCAATAAGATCGCATATACTAATCTGATTCAGAACAGATATTTTTGAGTGCCTGCCATTCCGCGGCATCCAATGCTTTTGGATAGGCTATTGAATTTGATTCATTTTTTCTTAGCTTATTGATACGTTGCTCTATAAGAGGGTGTGTTGAAAAATATTTACTGAAATTGGCCCACTGAGTGTTAGAGTGACCGTTAATTTTTGCTTCCATCTGTTTAAGCCGTTCGAAAAAAACCGTCAGACCTGAAGGGTCGATATTGGCTTTTTCGAGCAAAGTATGGCCAACACTATCAGCCTCCAATTCATCCTCACGACTATAATGGAGTTGATTGATTATCCCGGCGAATTGTGCCGTATTACTGATGGCACCCGCGTCACCGAACATCATTTGCAACATAAAAGTAACGCCCAGATTACGCATTAACGATTTCATCGGGTGATTCATCTCAATATGCGCCATTTCATGGGCCAGCACACCAGCCACTTCTTCTGCAGCATCTGCATGCTTCAAGATACCGCTGAAAATAACAAGATATCCGCCTGGCGCAGCCAGGGCATTAAGCGTCTCATCATCTGAAACAATACGCACATTCAATGGAATATCGCGTGTCATACCTTGTTTCAGGTTATGCGCCATTTTTTCCAGTGCAGCCTGTCCTTTTGGCGCAGTACAAATCGGATTACTGATGGACGATTCAAGCACCATTTTACCCATTTTTGTTTCAACGCTTTGCGGTATCAGGCCACTTACTTGCTCAAACAATTTGGGTCCGATAAATACAACGCCAAAAATAAAAACCATAGCCAATCCAGCATAACCCGATAAAAACTTCCAGTGCATAGAAAGTGTTATTTTTCGAAAAGCTGTTCTGGGAAGCTTTGATTTAAGTACAGGCCAGTATTTGGGTTCGACATATAACCGCATGCCCGTATTTCTATGGACAGTCAGTCTGGCTGGCTGCGGCGGAACAGGCTGTTCCAGGACTTTTATTTCCTTATACAGCCAGTCTTTTGTAAACGAATTATCCGCTGTTCTGATACGCAAACATGCCGCATATAACTCGACATCGACCTGATGCGGTTTTGCCGTTTCACCATCAAAAAACCTGGCCTCGAAAGAAATGAATGACACTAAATCAATCCCGATTCCAGACCCATTACTTCATGCAGGCCTTCAGCATCGGTAGGCTTACGACCAGTGGCTTGCTTGATACCGATAGTTTCCAGATCACCCCTCACTTGCGTATGCTGCGCGAAGAAACGCACATTTCGCTGCATGATATAAGGCAAACCCAGACCGAGCGTACAGATCATAATCAAAACATTGACCAGTTTGAGTCTCATCAGTGCTAAAGTCGTAACAGTACTTCTGAAACCAATTTCACCAGCATATAAGTGATTGGTCATCTCATGGATTAAGGCCGTTTTATAAATCAACCGGACTATGGGAACCATGATAAATGGAAGAATGACACAAGCCAATGCAACAATAAACGACGAATCGCCAAAAATTAGTAAAGCTTCTTCCGTTGACAGTGCCTGTTCCTCCATGGTCACTTGTATCATCGAAAAGAATGTAGCCATAAGTTGCAGGCCATAAAAAGCGATCATGAGAAAACCAATCCCCATCGAATAAGTTGCCAGATGAGTCGTCATAAGATCTTTGCCGCGTCCTTCGAAACGAAACAAAATATCGCCAAAATAGGCGTTATCGGCAATATAGCGATATCTTCTGATATCAGAATATGGAATTAAAACACCCAATGACACAATATTGATCAGCCATCTCCAGAGATAAAGATTGGCATATTTCATGACTGACCCCTCGAGACCAAAACGAATACTCCGCCATTGTGTACGGCTTATCCGATAACGGAATGCGGAATATAACGCAACGGGAAATACATAGAGAAATGGAATCAAAAACACCATCGGCCAAACCGCCTCGGGATCGACAAACGATGCAATCATAAAAGGAAGATAAAGTGCAAGAAAGACGGGTATAGCTTTCAGAAATCCAAAAAATAGCTCTTTACCCGTTCCGGTATATTCAAATCGGTCTTTATGCAGCACAAATGCACCTACGACATATTGACGCATCCGTGTTTTTCCCCAGAAACTGTAAATACCCAATGTAATGATATTCATCAGTATATTGAGTAACCAGATCTTATAGACTTGTCTTATTTGGCCATCATAAGTAATTCGATTCGTGACCAGAATGTTGATAAATTTTTTTCCGCTGCTCATCTTCAGCAACCCGTCCGGCAAATAGTGCCGGATCTGTCATTAATGTGCTCATTGTTCAGTTTTACCTTTAAAGATAAATTTACCATGTGGTTCCCAGCACTAACGGATTAAACCTGGAATTGCTTAACCCGTCTTTCAATCATCTCGACAATGTAGTCACGAGACAAGAAATACGAGATCCTTATAAGAAAGGAGGATTTCATATGACACGAGCACATCGCAGACATGACATATCATACAAGGTTAGGGAATTGCTAGAACGGCATCTACCGATATACCCAATCAGTTAAACGATAATAAAGCCAATGGATTTCAACCAATTAGTAATTAAGAATAAATCCTATCCGGAAACTTACCGGTTCGACCGGATGAAAATGATAATCATCCATGCCCGCCAAAGATTCTCCCGGCAGGCGTGAGGTATAAAAATACGTGATCGCATCATCCTTGCGGTTCAGAATATTGAACACTTCGCCTTGGATACGTAACGATTTGCTGATCTCATATCCCAGCATTGCCGACAGCAGAATGGTGCCATTCGACCGGCTGGAATTGTCCTCATTCAGTGCACGCGGCCCGAGATACCGCAACCTGGGGCCGCCATAGAAACCACCAAAAACATCATGAAATGTCGCACCCGTTGCAATGACTGCTTCTACAGCGTTGGGCACATGATCGCCTTCGCCGGCAACCGTATCGCGAAAACGCGAGTGAGAAAAACTGAAATCGGCGTCAAATGTCAGCCAGTGCACCGGCTGGTAATAGTTGGTGAATTCGAGTCCGTACCGCCGGCTGGGCCGGCTTGCTTCGGTAGTACCCGCATCCCCCACAAAGACCAGTTCGGATTCAAGATCCATCCACCAGACGGTTAACGTGCTTTGCAGCCCCGGAACCCAGGTCGAGCGGATACCGGTTTCAGCACTGTATGTGCGCGCAAGCGGATCGGCACGATCGACGGCATCTCCGCTTGCCGGATCGATGCGGGTATTGATCCCGCGGGCATCATTGCTGTGGAAACCGAGCCCGCCGTTCAAATAAAGCTCGGTATCCGCCCAGGGACCAAAAACGATACTCAGTTTCGGGCTGACCAAACCGTCGTAACGCGTACCATTGTTTTGCTGAATATTGCTGCGGCTGTTATCAAAACGGAAGCCGTCAAAACGTACGCCCAGGGTTGTGCGCAGCCATTTCTGCCAATGTATCCTGTTTTCAAGATAGGGGCTGATGCTGGTCACCCAGACCGTATCCTGGCGGGTAATGCCAGCCGTTTTTTGCGCATGGGTTTTAGTCAGCGCGTTTTGAATATTATCGTTGCGCAGCTGAACCCCCAATGTCGTTTCAGCATCGAATGCGCCGATTTTGTGAAACAGCGTATGGCTGGCTGTAAAACCGGTCGTCCAGCGTTCATCCGGCTGACCGAACTGATCGCCACAGGTTCGGAATAATGCTGGAGAAACCCGGTTTCCGGACGATAATCCGCGTAATCCTGCGCATCCTGCAGGGTTGGTCATCTCGTTATCATCCAGAAAAAAAGAAAAATTTGAAAAAAGATCCAGCTTGGAATAAATACCGTACGCCATGACAGACGTTATGCTGTTTTCACCGCGCATACGCCAGTCGGCGGTCAGACTGTAACGATGACTGTTCCCGCCATCGGTCGGGTCCAGTGCGCCGAACCGGCCGACAAGACCTTGCTGCAGCGCACGTCTTGGAATTTGATCGGTCGCCCGCCAGTCGGAATGTGTCGCCATGGCCGTAATACGCCAGCTGTGATTGCCATATTCACGGTTGTAGCGAAGCAGGCCGTTGAATTTCAGATAATTGTTGCCGACATCCCAGGGGCCGTCATTATGCACAACCTCTCCGGCATATAAAACATCGCCTTTCAATAGCTGACTCGATCCGGCTACCAACCCGCGATAGTAATCAAAACTGCCGCCGGTAAATCGGAACAGATTTTCAGGTAGGCGGTTAACATAGCGGATATTGGCTGATCCGGCGCTGGAAAAATCACCTGTATCGGCAAAATAATTACCCTTCCGGAAATCAATCGATTCGACAAGTTCAGGAATCAGAAAATTGGCATCCGTCCACCCCTGGCCGTGCGCATGCGAAAGCTGATTAATCGGTACGCCCTCAATCTGGGTCAGGAAATCGGTGCCATGATCCAGGTTGAAACCGCGCAAGAAAAACTGGTTCGCCTTGCCTTCACCACTATGCTGGGTGGCGATCAAACCGGGTACCGTTTCAAGTATTTCGCCGGGCCGGATCATCGGCCGATATTGGATCTGGTCCTGCCCCACCTTGCCTTGTGAGGCGCTATCGGCTATGCCGGTTAATTTGTCCGCGCGCCCGGTAACCTTCACCTCATCCAGGACAACATGCGCCAATTGGTCAATTTTTAAATCGGGTTTAGTGGTATTTGTATGCTGGGTTTTTTCCTGGGCATGAATGCTTGTGCTGATAAAGAAGGTAACCGCCAGCACAGTAAGCCTGGAAATCAATATACCAGTGCCGTGCAGAAGTAACGTGGCCAACATAAAACCGGCAGTATAAGAAGCAAGGCTGGCGGATGCGGATATTTCCTGCCCATGTACGTAGCCATGAAAAAAAGCAAACAGTGAAATAATGATGATATTGACCGGTGTGCTGAACCGTAGTCCGCGCACAATCAAGGCGCTGATTACGAGACACGACAAAAGAATCACGACTTCTGCGCCTGGAATAATAAAACTCGCAGCACCGACCAGGCCGCCAACACTCATGACGCCGACAAAGACAATAGGCAATATCCACAGCGCCTGCCCGCGTATCTGAGCCGCCCAGATACCGACTGCCACCATGACGAGAATATGATCCCAACCTGTTAATGGATGCTGAAACCCTTCACTCCAGTCTTCATTAAAATGAAAATTGAATGAAAGTGGTGAAATGACGGGAGACAAAAGCGTCACAAACAGACCCAGCGCAAACAGCGTAGTCAGCAAAAAGAATATGGAACGCTTTGTTGGAATATATCGAATCAGCATTTTCGGTTTGGCAAGTCAGTTAGTAAAATATGAATCTGCGATGAAAGAATTGATCTTTTGCGGCATCCCCTATGAAATCAATTCAACTTTCCCGGTTTTTAAATGATATACCCCACCGACAATCATGAGTTTTTTGTTGTCCACCAACCGGCTTAAAATAGGGGGTTGTTTCCTGAGTTCTTCGACATTAAGAATGACATTCTTTTCAACAACCTCAAAATACCGGTTACTCGCCACATAATCCGGCGTCCTGCGAACGGCCCTGACCGCCGGGGTCAAAGCTGTGGCGATTGTCTGAATATGCCCCGGAAATTGTTCATAATTATCGGTTGCGTCAATCGCCGCCTGAATCGCACCGCAACCCTCATGCCCCAGAACCATGATCAATGGGACATGTAAAACAGCGGCAGCGTATTCCAGTGTCGCGATAAAATCCGTTGTAATATAGTTGCCCGCAACGCGCGCTACAAACAAGTCGCCGCGTTGCTCATCAAAACAGAATTCCGGACTCACCCGGGAATCCGAACAACTGAGAATGCAGGCAAAGGGATTTTGTCCCCTGACCAAATCCAGGCGTTCATCCTTAAAATTCAGCGGTGTTGATTGGTTGGTGACATAACGCTCATTCCCTTTCATGAGACGTTCAAGCGCTGCTTCCGGACTCAATATATTCTCCGGAATGGGCGGAATTTTGACCATGCCGGACATTGTGTTTGCCGCGCTTACAGCCGGCAAAGCCAGGCCAAGCGGAAACGCTGCCAGCATTTTCAGCAATAAGCGCCTTTGCTGAGTCTTATAGGTTCCTGCCTTTATCATCTTTTCAGTATTTTGCATCATCCCTTGTGACTCCATGATTTATTGCGATGACCAGTGTTTTGACATACTTGCTGCAAATAAAAACATCCACATCGTCAATACGAATGGAAATGTCAGCGTGGGTAGACCGGCTGGCGCTAAGAAATTGGCCAAACCGGCCTGGCAAATCACGGTCAGAATGCCTGCCAGCAGCGCCAGAAGGGCTGTACCGGCGGAAGGTTTGAGAAAAACCCAGCCAATGGCCATCATGGTTAATACGGGATTAAATGCGTATAACCCCATTTCTATTAGATTCTGACTTGCACCGAGCAGTACAGGTACCGTCACACCGACAAATGTACCGCAAAGCGCCATAACAGCGCCTCGCCATGAGGTGATCGCGATGCCGGTCAGAAATAAAATGCCGACCAGGACATTATCCGCAAACATGACTTCAGCAATGCCCTTTGTCAGCGCCACATACCACAGTTCAGTCGTTTCATTTGCCATGGACAGCCAGGCTGTCGCCGGTAGATCAGTACCCGCAATCGCTTCGGGGATGCCGGGCGCGGGCAGCACGGGGCCGCGCGTAAGACTGTCAAATGAATACACGGCAATCATGAACATCCAGCAAGTCAGAACAAAGGGTGATGTCGAAGCGGGTATCTTATAGGGTATCAGAATCCGTATCAGGGCTGCCAGGACCACACTTGACAGTATGGAAGCGAATACGACGTATACCCACAGCAAAGGCGTATTTTCGAGAAATAGAAACAGACAGGGACCCACCAGTGTTCCGTTAAAACCATAGAGCCCTGCATCAATGTCATCTTCTGAGAACCCCAGTACATACGCTGTAATGGTACTGGCTACAACACCAACGGTGGCCGCAAGTCCGGCGGTTATGCCGCCGACATAAAGCGCAATTAAAAAAATCAATCCTGTAATGGCATTACCGCAAAAAAATACTTGACCCACACCTCGCAGGATTACTCGAATTGGCCGTGGAATAGCCATGTCTAGTTTTATTGCCCATTGCATTTTTTATCTCCGGATCATGTTCGATTAAATTCTTTTACCCCAGTTTTCTGTCAAGAATTAATGCGCTTTCATTTCTTCAAGCAATCCTTGCTTGACAATAAAATCGATAATTTCCTGTACGCCCTGGCCGGTACGCAAATTGGTAAAAACGAATGGCCGGTCACCGCGCATCCGCTTGGCATCGCGCGCCATTACCTCCAGATCGGCGCCGACATACGGCGCCAGATCAATTTTATTAACTACCAGTAAAGCGGATCGTGTAATTCCCGGTCCACCCTTCCGGGGTATTTTTTCTCCAGCGGCAACATCAATAACGTATATAGTCAGATCGGATAATTCCGGACTGAATGTTGAAGCCAGATTGTCACCACCGGATTCAACCAGCACCAGATCGAGATTGGGAAATTCCTGGGTAATGCGGGCAATGGCCTCAAGATTAATGGATGCATCCTCTCTGATGGCAGTATGCGGGCAACCGCCGGTTTCAACACCAACCAACCGTTCTGCCGGCAAAGCCTCCGCGCGCAGTAATATTTCCAGATCTTCCTTGGTATATATATCGTTGGTGATCACCGCCATTTCGTAACGGTCGCGCATTTTTTTGCTCAGTGCTTCACATAGCGCGGTTTTGCCGGAACCAACCGGCCCACCTATGCCGACACGGAGTGGATTTGATTGATGTGTCATGTTATATCCCGTGTAATTGTTTTAATTAAGATCGATAAATCCGACTGTATTGTATTTCATGCATCATTGACAAAATCGATAAACCCGGTGACCAATTGGAAAGCGCATCATCTTCAAGCTGCTTGGCATGATTGACCGTTGTCTCTATATCCGGATGCAGAGAAAGTAGTAAACGTTGTCCTGAAACTTGCCCAAGGGGCACGGATTTTACGCACACGAGCACCTGATTTTCGACGATTGAAAACAAAAACCCTGATAAAGCGGCATCAGGGGAAATCTTCAATGCCACAGCCGCACAGGCAAATGCAGTCGGCAGAGGAATCTCCGCCTGATTTGCCATGATCATCCGCAATGACTCATCCGCGATATTCAAATCGAGTATCAGTTTATTGAGTGAATAACCCATCTGAATCGTTTCGGCACGGAATTCATGCGTGTCGCGGGCTGCCAGAAACAGTTCCGTCCAATACGTCACATCCGGCTCATTATGATTTGAAAGGGCTTGCAGCAGGCGCCAGAAAATTGGCGCTTCAAAATCGGCAATAACGGATAAGGATTCTTTAATCCAAGCCTGCGCAGACTCTTCGTTTGTAACATTACCGGTTTCTATTGCCGCTTCCAGTCCCTGCGAATAAGTATAAGCACCGATCGGCAGCGATGGACTGGCCAGATGAAGCAAACGTAATAACTCAGTGATTTGTTGTATACCAGTCATTTTTTCACGGGCAATAAGCGGACATGATTCACCGGTGCTTCTTTATACTGATGGCGAAAGCATCGAATCCCCTGCGTTAAAATTATTTTTTCAACTTTCTCATATGGTTAAAGACGCTACTTCTAACGTACTCCCCGTAAAAGGAAGACTTATACAATCTTCCTTTTACTGCAAAGCGCTGGCGACTTGTCTTCAGAATAAAAAGTAACGCTGCGCCAATGGAAGCGTATCCGCCGGTTCACAGACCAACAGTTCGCCGTCAGCGCGCACTTCATAGGTTTCAGGATTGATTTCCATTTTTGGCGTTGCGCCGTTATGAATCATGTCCTTTTTACGCAGACCGCGCGTGTTTTTAACCGCGATCAATGGTTTGTCGGCTTTAAGATGGTCAGCCAGACCAGCCGCCAAAGACGCTGCCGATACAAACGTGTAACAGGTATTCCGGAGCGCAGTGCCGTATGCCCCAAACATATACCGATAGTGAACGGGCTGCGGTGTCGGAATCGATGCATTCGGATCGCCCATCAGCGCAGCGGCGATCATGCCACCCTTCAACACCATTGAGGGTTTAGCGCCGAAATGCGCAGGCCGCCACAGTACCAGATCGGCATATTTTCCGACCTCGACCGATCCCACCGCGTGAGAAATGCCATGGCATATCGCCGGGTTAATCGTATATTTCGCGATATAACGTTTAACCCTAAAATTATCGTTTCTTGCCGAATCTTCTTTGAGTGCACCACGTTGCACCTTCATCTTATGCGCCGTCTGCCATGTCCGGGTCACCACTTCGCCGATACGCCCCATCGCCTGTGAGTCTGATGACATCATGGAAATGGCGCCAATGTCGTGCAAGATGTCCTCGGCTGCAATGGTTTCCTTGCGTATCCGGGACTCGGCAAAGGCGACATCCTCAGGAATAGACGGGCTTAAATGATGACAAACCATGAGCATATCCAGATGTTCGTCGAGTGTATTACGCGTATAGGGACGTGTCGGGTTAGTCGACGAAGGCAATACATTATCCAGTTCAACGACTTTCATGATATCCGGCGCGTGCCCGCCACCCGCACCTTCCGTATGGAAGGTATGGATTGTTCTATCCTTCATGGCTTTGATGGTATTTTCCAGGTAGCCGCCTTCGTTAATCGTGTCGGTATGAATCGCAACCTGCACATCCAGTTTGTCGGCGACAGTCAGGCAATTATCAATTGCCGCATAGGTCGTACCCCAGTCTTCATGCAGTTTCAAACCGCAAGCGCCGGCTAAAACCTGCTCTTCGTTCGGGATCGGCAAACTGACATTTCCCTTACCAAAAAAACCAGTATTCATGACCATGCCGTCGGAAGCGCGCAGCATTGAATGTATATGCCACGGACCTGGTGTACAGGTTGTCGCCAGCGTACCAACAGCCGGGCCGGTGCCGCCGCCCAGCATTGTGGTGATGCCGTTCATCAGGGCATCTTCTCCCTGCTGCGGACAGATAAAGTGAATATGCGCGTCCAGTCCACCTGCCGTCAGAATCTGACCTTCACCGGCAATGATTTCTGTGGCGGCGCCGATCGCCATCGTGACGCCCGGTTGTATGTCAGGATTCCCGGATTTGCCGATAGCGGCGATTCTGCCGTTTTTCAGACCGACGTCTGCTTTCACAATACCCCAGTGATCGATGATAATGGCATTAGTAATGACGGTGTCCATGACATCCGCGTGATTGCGCTGCGATTGCCCCATACCGTCGCGAATGACCTTGCCGCCACCGAATTTGACTTCCTCGCCGTAAATGGTGTAATCGTTTTCAATTTCGATGAACAGCTCAGTATCCGCCAAGCGAACTCTGTCCCCGGTTGTTGGTCCCATCATTTCAGCGTATGCCTGACGCGAAATCTTAAAGCTCATTTTCTCTGCTCCCTCTGATTGTTTATCCTGTGGTTGTTGCTTATCGCCAGAGCGATTAAACAAGCGGGCCCATAACTTTTTGGTTGAATCCATAGACTATTCTGCTCCCTGCCAGATCAACGAGCTCGACAGTGCGTTCCTGTCCCGGTTCAAAGCGGATCGCAGTGCCTGCCATAATATTTAATCGCATACCGTAGGCTTCCTGTCGGTCAAAATTCAGTGCGGAATTCACTTCAAAAAAATGAAAATGCGAACCCACCTGCACGGGCCGGTCACCCGTATTGGCGACACGGATCGTTTTGGTTCTGCGGCCGGCATTCAGTTCAATTTCACCGGGCTCAATAATGGTTTCTCCGGGGATCATGGTTATATTCTCCTGCTGTAAAAGATTAGGATATCGGGTTATGAACGGTGACCAACTTGGTGCCATCCGGAAACGTTGCTTCAACCTGAATGTCATGGATCATTTCAGGTACACCTTCCATGACATCCGCGCGTGTTAATATGCGCGCGCCTTCGGACATGAGTTCGGCGACGGTGCGTCCGTCACGCGCCCCTTCCAGCACAGCGCATGTGATCAATGCAACCGCTTCCGGATAATTCAGCTTCACGCCGCGCGCTTTACGCCTTTCCGCAAGCAGCCCCGCCGTAAATATTTGCAGCTTATCTTTCTCTCTTGGGGTTAGATCCATGATTGCCTCCTTGTATTTGGGTTACTGAATTTGTATAAACTAAGTGGTGATACCGATACTCAGGTATTCCACATGCGCGGCACTATTGCTGCGCGCCCGAGTAAAGCCGGACGCAGAACGCCCCAGAGTTTTAACATCACTGCCCGCGCAACTTCACTGGAAGTGCCTAAATAACGCGCCACAATCACTGACTTTACCTGGGAAACGCCCAGCAATCCGGCGCCATTGTCGACGTCAGCCACCTGGCTACGCAGCGCATTGATTAAATCACCGGAATGAATTGAATCGCTCACGGCCAGCAGCGTGGCGCAAACCGTTTTATTGGCCAGAATGAGCGGACTACGCATTGCTTTACCGCCACCAGGCAAATTAAGTTGTTCATACCAGATTAATTTATCGTCACGGCGTATGCTGAATCTTTGCCGGATCCGCCCCGAATTAAACGATTCACCATGAGCGGTGCGGCCAAAGCAAAAAATTTCACACCCGATATAGGTTGATTGTTTCTCCAGATTAACATTCTGGACCAATTCAACCTGCGCGTCGTCAAAAAAAATGGTTTCCTGCGGCAGCCATTCCATTACGCCGCCTGTTTTTACGTCAAGTGTGACATGCTGATACGAAATGTGGCCATTGGAGCGATACCATTTTGCAGCGCCCGGTGTCGTTACCTGCACATTGGCATCGGCACCGACATGATGGGCAATTTCCAGCCTGTCACCGCCGACAACGCCACCCGGTGGATGAACCAATACAACATGACAAACTTCCGGTCCCTCGGGATAAAAGGGTTTCTGCACATAAAGTTGTCCAAAATGCTGACGTAAAGCCAGTCTGGATTTTTCCGCATCTTTGTCAAACGCCAGAAATATGCTCGCATCCGGTTTCATATCCGCGTTTTTCTGCACCGGTTTGAGTTGTGCCTGTCCGGTTGTCCACGACGCACTGATACCCGGGGGATTGCTGCTATTTATTTTGTCAATAACGAAAGCCTCTGTTTCTGGAATGTGTTGTAAATTTGGATAAATAGCCATTTTTTATACGTGCTTCATCGCATCAGCTTCCATGCCGCCTTCTATGCTATTCATTTTTCGAAGACTAGATTTGTATCTGGAAAGACAGTTTAAACACATTGACCTTTTCTCCCAAGGCATCCGGTGCATAATTCAAGCCTTTCGTAAATAAATCGCCATATTGATAATAGGCTGAAACCCGGGCATTAAAGCCATCAATAATATAATTCAGCCCCCCTTCAATTTCTTCACGGTTACTGCTGTTGTCGGGCTGTACGCTGGTAAACCGGCCGTAGGGTTGAAATTGACCGATTCCAATTTTGACTGGAAATAAATAGAGCCCGGTGACCGTCCATGATTGTCCGTCAAATATGCAGAAACAATTTCCCTCTGAAAATGCGGCCCTGTCATAGTTCGCATAAAATTTCTTATATTCCCCATTAAAGGTAAGAACACCCAGATTATCGGGAAGCACTTTCTCAAAGACCGCATCCGTCACCCAACCCAGAAAATCACTGCTATGCAGGTACGAACCAGCGCCATTTTTTTGATACGAGAAACCGAATGCAAGCGCCAGAATATCGCCGGCTTTACCGTAATAAGTCTGGCTTGTGTAGTAACCGGGATTTTGTTCGGGATTTAAAAAATTATAAGTCAAACGGCCCGCCCACATGACATCGTCCGTTTGATTGGGCCCAAGATTATTTTTGGAACTCAATCCGCGGTAAATACCGCCCGCATAACCGAGGGTTCCCGGAATAAAGCCGGGCTCCAAACTACCCCAGAATGTAGCGCCGTCGTCACGGCCGTAGCGGCCTGCGCCGCCTGCGCCGAAATGCGTACTAAAATCGCTGGAGAAAAAAGGCGTTTTGAACGGGTCGTGCGTAGCCTGATAGAAGGGACCGCTCAATTCCCCCCGTTCCGTTGGAACAAGCATACGCCCGCCCCAGACATTAAAATAGCGGTTGTATTCAAACTTGCCAACCGCATCGAGTACAGTAAAAAGAATTTTCGGATTATCACCTTTATCGGTGTTATTACACCAGAAACATTCCGTATTGAACTCAAACTTGATATAGCGATGAATCTGGCCATTGACATAGATACGGGCATTGTCATTACTGTAACGGTCCCGGTAATTGTTCTGTGCATTTTGCGCCCACACACCGGAACCTCGATAACCGGCGCCAATGGTTAACCACCGATAATCATCGTACTCCATTCGGAATTTAAATTTGTCGAACCCGACTTTGACATCGCCAATTTTGGAATGATTAGTTTGGAAATCATTGCCACGAAGCCACCAATCCTGTTTTTCCCGGTCACCGACGCCCCCGGTTTCATCATGGCCGGGAGCCGCTTTAAAGCCGTTGTCGCCAAAAATTTCCGCATGGGTATCTGATGAGTAAACTGTTCCCGTAAGCATTACGGTCGCAGATAAAACAAGACATCCAAGAAATTCCCGTTGTTTTTTACATACATCGCTTAGGTACGGGTGCCCTCGTTGTATATTTTCTGACCAACGCTTGCTTATACCGGATACCGGGAACATCCATAAGGAACTCAACTTCATTCATCTCCCCCATTTCTTGACTTCTACATGTGATTGTAAATTCGTATTTTTTCAGAAAATTAAATACAAAACACTCAATGGTTGAAGATATTAAGTCAACTAACGATCCTCTGTCATGAGGGAATCTTTTGTTTTCTGCTCAGGAAAACTGTTATTTCTGGTTCAGGAGAATTGTTATTTTTGAATCAGGGTAACTTTTATTTTTCTCTAAGGCAAAGTATTAGATGACAGTGCCAATGTCGGCTAAACACAGGCAATTCAGTTGAAATCCATCAATACTGAAAGTTTGAAAGATAAAAAATGGCATTTATCACCGCTTTTAGGCGCAATCGGAAAGTATTGACAGTTTTATAGGAGTTGAAGTCTACTAGCATCAGATTTAGAACTCTGATACCAGCGAACGCCGTAACATGGGCACATATTACCTTTTCAGGCCGCCATACCAGGAAAGTCAGTATGTAGATGCATCGGCATTATCATAAGTTTCAGACAAAAACCAATAAGTATTCTTAATTAATGAAGAGGATCTGCCCGATATGGATTCCAAAAAATTATTAGTCACTACAGATTTCTCCGATGTGTCACTTGCCGCAGTCACTTATGCAGCGAAAACGAAAGGAAACCAAGTTACACTCTTAAGTATCCTGCAAACCGGTGTTGTACCGCCCGGCCTATTACAGCAAATGCCCAACCCGGATGCTGTTCAGGAATATCGCAAGCAAGTTCTGGAACAAACGAAAGACAAACTCGACGCTATTGTCAGCCAGTATTTTTCCGATGCAAATGTGCATACCGACGTTGTGGTATGCGAAGAAGATGTTGCAGCGGAAATATGCAGATATGCGGACGATAATGCTATCGATACCATCGTCATGACCGGTCAGGGCAAAGGTGCGCTGGGTAGTTTGTTTGTAGGCAGTACTGTACAAAAAGTCTTACGAATGGCCAAGATCCCGGTTCTGGTCATTCCGAAAGCAGCCGAGTGACTCAATGAAATAAAGGAATATCAATGCTGATATTGAATGCGAAAGTATCGCACACAGATTCAATCTATGCGTGGCTAGTTTTACCCTATGAGTTACGTGTGAACAGTCGCCTGCGAACTGCACTGGCTTCAGGTGAGGAAGTTGCCATTATTACACAACGCGGCACCATTTTACGTAATAACGACTTGCTAAGCAGCGATGACGGTAAAGTCGTTCAAATTATTTCCGCTGAGGAACCGACGTACCGCATTACGTGTAATTCAGCACACAATCTGCTGCGTTGCGCTTTTCATTTAGGCAACCGTCATACAGTTACCCAGGTAGCGGATGGCTATCTACGAATCTATCAGGATAGTGTATTGAAGGAAATGCTGGAAGGGCTCGGTGCAACAGTAATTGAAGAAAAAGCACAATTCGAGCCGGAATCAGGCGCTTACAGTACAGGCGAACATCATCACGGCGGACATACGCACGATCATGACCACCATCATCATAGTCATGGTCACGGCCCGTTGGCACCAATTCCGGCACGCCAGAAGATACACCGTGCAACCGACGCTCAATCGTCCTGAGAATCTGTTCAAGAAATTCCAATACACTCGAATGAAAAAACCATCGCTACAATTACTGCGCCGATTGATGTTTGCGGTACTGTGCCTGATTCTGTATCCGGTACATGCTGAAAAAACGAACAAAAACCTGCACGTTGTGACAACGGTACCGCCAATAACCAATATTGTAGAAAATATCGGTGGTTCATTGATTACGGTAACCGGCATTGTTCCAAACGGAATGGATTCACACACATTCGAACCTGTTCCGACGGACGCCAAAACGCTGGCTAACGCAGATATGATCATTGTCAACGGTTTGAATCTCGAAGTACCGACAATCAAGCTGGCTGAAAAGGTAAAAAAAACCGATACACCGATTGTGCGCTTGGCCAACGAAACGTTGCCCGAGGAAGAATGGCAATATGATTTCAGTTTTCCTAAAGAACAAGGTAATCCCAATCCGCATCTCTGGCCCAACATTGCGCTGACAATACGGTATGCGGAAATCGTGCGCGACCGGCTGGCTGAATATGATCCCCGTCATGCGGATTCATATGCCGCCCATGCATCGACGTATATTGCCAAACTGACCCGGCTTGATCAGGCGATTTTCGCCTGCGTCGAGACCATTCCTGAAAGCAATCGCAAGCTGGTCACTTATCATGATTCGTTTGCCTATTTTGCACCGCGTTACGGCATGGAAGTTATCGCGGCAATACAACCGGCAAGTTTTACGGAACCTGGCCCCCGTGACATTGTGCGTATCATCGAGCAAATCAAACGCGAGAAAATTCTGGCGATTTTCGGATCCGAAGTTTTTCCCAGCAAAATTATGGAACAAATTGCCCGTGAATCGGGCGCCGCATTTGTTGATGCGCTTTCAGATGATGAGTTACCGGAAAAACCCGATCATTCATTCATAGGCATGATGGTCAACAACATCAGAATTATTACAGAGGCGTTAGGCGGCAATCCGGCCTGTGCCAGTCATGTAGACACCAGTAACCTGTCTGATTGATTTGCAGGATGAACCCTGCCATTCAGTTGATTGATGTTACGACCAGCTATGAAAATAATGTTGTTTTTACGCGTTTGTCCCTTGAAATAGAGGCAGGGCAATTTGTCGGTATAGTCGGTCCGACCGGTTGCGGCAAAACCACGCTGCTTAAAACGATTTTGGGCGCGCAAAAGGTATTTTGCGGTCAGGTCTTGTTGAACGGCCAGCCGGTTGACCGTATCCGCAATAAGCAAATCGGTTACATTCCCCAATTGGAAAGTGTTGACTGGAGTTTTCCGGTTACGGTGGAAGATGTCATTATGATGGGGCTTTATACCGGCAAACGCTTCCTGCCATGGCAGAGTAAAGAAGAGCATGAACGTGTTGAGGATCTGGCCGGGAAATTGGGAATTTATAACTGCCTGCACCAGCATATTGCGCATACATCCGGCGGGCAACGTCAGCGCGCGTTTCTTGCGCGTGCTTTAATCAGTCACCCTAAGCTTTTAGTGCTTGATGAACCCACCTCCGGCGTGGATATTAAAACACAACACGAAATTCTCCATTTGCTGAGCGATATCAACAGCCAGGGTATGACCATCCTATTGACAACACATGATTTAAATGCTGTCGCTTCTCACCTGCCCTGGGTGATTTGTTTTAACAATGGAATCGTTGCTGAAGGCCGCCCGCGCGACATTTTTACCAACGATATTCTCACCAAAACTTATGGCAGCGACATTATCATTATTGAACATGGAGACTATCATCTGATCGCCAACAGCACACCCTTAAAATTCAATCATAATACGTAACGCAGCCATGCAGATTCTTCTCGAACCGCTTCATTACGAATTCTTCCGGCATGGTTTGATCGCCGCTGTGCTGGTCGGCGCTTTATGTGGATTGGTCGGCGTGCATGTTGTGCTGCGCGGAATGAGTTATGTCGGGCATGGTTTATCGCATGCCGCATTTGGCGGTGCTGTGATCGGATTCGTGCTCAACTTCAATTTTTACATTGGCGCCGGCGTTATGGGGCTGTTTGCCGCAATATTGATCAATCAACTGACAAAAAACAGAAAAATCAAATCAGATGCCGCCATCGGTATTGTCACAACCGCTATTTTTGCGCTTGGCGTGGCAGTCATCAGCCAGCAGCGTAATTTAAACAAAAGCCTCGAATCCGCATTATTTGGCAATATTCTGGGTATAACGGACAGCGATTTGATGATCATCGGATGGGTTACAACGGTCACAATGATCATCATGTTTTTGACATACCGACCGTTGCTGTTCGCGACTTTTGATCAGGAAGCGGCTCAGATTTTCGGTATTAAAACGGAAATCTTGCAGTTATTGTTTGCCTTGCTGCTCACGCTGTCCGTAATAGTTGCCATGAACATCGTTGGCGTGACGATGATTGCAGCGGCATTAATTATGCCTGCAATGACGGCACGCATGCTGACCGATCGTTTCAGCGTCATGCAGCTCTATTCTATTGCAATCGGTGTTGTGATCGGGGCCGGCGGTATGTATTTAAGTTATTTTTTTAACGTCGCTTCCGGCGCAACCATAGTTTTGTTCGGTGCTTTTATATTTTGCTTTTCCGTCATGATCAGACATATCCGGGAAAAAATCACCCTGCGAACCAATCTGCATCGTCACGGCAATCTGATTCATTCGCATCCGGCCGACAACGAACATCATGATCACACGGATGAAACTAAAAATGACAAGAAATGCTAAACCATGAATTTTATAACAACCAACTTTAGTATCCGCGGATTTATTGTTGCCCACTGACCCATCGCGTTGCATAACGTATCAACTCGGTACTGTCTTTCAAATTCAATTTGGCACGAATATTGGAGCGATGCGTCTCGATTGTTTTTACACTCCGTTCAAGTAGCTTGGCAATTTCCTGGCTGTTGTATCCTTGTCCGATTAAATTCAGTACGCCTAATTCACTCGGGGTTAACGTATTGATCAGCTGTTCAGTGTCGGAACGTTTTATTGTTATTTTATTCAAGAGTTTTACATACATTTTCTTACTCAAAAAAATGTTACCCTTGAGTACCTCACGAATAGCTCTGACCAGTACTTTGCCGGATTCCCGCTTCATAACATAGCCACGCGCACCTGCCTGCAAGGCGCGTTCAGCATAAATCTCTTCGTCGTTCATGGAAACAAAAAGTACGGGCAGTTCAGGATATAGAAATTGTATATCTTTTATGATTTCAAGCCCTGACACTGTTCTGAAAGTCACTGCTAACAACACGATATCCACATGACTGTTTTGCTTTAATGCTGCCAATGCTTCGCAACCATCTTTAGCTTCAGCACATACTTCCATATCAGGCTCCACGTTGATGAGTATCGCGATGCTTTGCCGCATCATGGCATGGCCATCCACCAACATTACTTGTGCTTTTGAGGTTGACATAATTAAATAAATTATTATTAGTATATTGATACGAAATCAGTAGCATCCAGTGCAAGACGCAGATTATCTAATGTCAGCATCCTTCAGGGCTGGCCAGAATTATGACCCTCAATATTCCGCCTAACCCGATGTTCATCAGACGGTGGAAACCGAACAGACCTGAAAACTCACCGAATCCCTTTGTGAATACGAGACTTTGTTCGGCAGGCGTAATTTCCAGATTTTACCCGATTGCACAACAATTAATAACAGCAGATTGGTAAAGCGGAATAATGGATCCGGAAAAAAACTTCCACGGTACATCCCGGACAGGCAGTAAGAAAGAAAACAGCAAACCGTTTCGGAAAGACGCCGGCGCATCCATCAGCCAGACATATACTTGAATGAATCGGACTGATTTAACCGGTTGAGATGCGGATTCTTAAGACATCGCTTTTCTCAGTTCAGCTAAATTCCATTGCGATGCATAACGAATCAGGTCCGCGCCATCTTTTAAATTCAATTTAGCACGAATATTAAAGCGATGTGTTTCAATCGTGTTAACACTGCGGTTCAGCAATCTGGCAATCTCCTGACTGCTATGCCCTGCTCCAATCAAATGAAAAACTTCAAATTCACTGACAGTGAGCGTGTTAATCAATTGTTCGGGTTCAGAATATCCCGTTGTAATTTTTCTCAACAGTTTGACATGCATTTTCTTACTCAGATAAATATTACCTTTTAGCACTTCGCGAATCGCGGTTAACAATACTGCGCCTGTTTCCTGCTTCGAAACATAACCGCGCCCGCCAACCTGTAAGGCCCGTTCCGCATAAACCTCTTCATCATGCATGGAAACAAAGAGCACAGGTAATGCAGGTAACAGAAGATGCATGCCTTTAATAACCTCAAAACCGGGGACAGTCCTGAGTGTTATATCCAGCAGAACGATATCCACTCGTCCATTTTTTTTTAGCAGCGCCAAGGCTTCACTGCCGTCACCGGCCTCAGCGCACACTTTCATGTCAGGTTCCTTGTTGACAAGTAATGTAATGCCATCACGCATCATGGCATGATCATCTACCAGCATTACCTGCGCTTTTTGATTTGACATATTAAGTCAGACATTTGTATTGATCAATGCAGTACCGTCCTACTCTAGGCCGACAGCAGAACCTCGGCATATAGCTTTTTTTGTTACTTGTACGATATTGTGCATATTAATTTATAAAACTTAAATTATGCGCTTTAAACCGATCTCGATTCAACTTGAAGTTACCCGAACATCAAGTTGAAAAAATGTTTCAGCGGATATTCCATGAACATGTCGCTTAACTTAATTTCGCTTGAAAGCACGGAATTTCAAGCATCTCCGAAAAAAGCACTAAAGATTTCAGTTATCAACAGGTGGAAGAAGATTATGAATATAACATGTATCGGGATCGATTTGGCATGGCTGTTTTTTCAGTCGATATATGCCCGGCAACAGCAGATTGAGCATAAGCTATGCAGAATTTAACCCCGTCTGTCGAAGACCGGCTTGTTACTACACTTTTAGATCTGGCCCAGCTGTTCGGGGCGCGCTGCACACATGGCTATTCACGGGAAATTTTTCTGACCCAACAGGAATTGGCCGACCTGGTTGGCGCCAGCCGTTCCGTGGTAAGCACAGTTAAATTACCTCCGGCAGAGCCGGAGGCTTATTATTTGACAACACACTTCAAATCGGGCTTACGCGGGATTTTCAGTTGATAATCCAATACGTCGTCACATCATAGATGTTATCGATAGGAACGATTATTACCTTGATAATCCGTTAGCAGCCCGACGATAATAATGATCGCACCCATCGTAAAATAAAAATTTCTTGCAAATATTTCGTCGAAAAAATTAAAGACGAATGGTGCAGCAATTAACACTGGTCCAACAATTCGCTCAACCCATCCTTGTACAGTAAATGGGATGAGCTTAACAGCAGCAACCGGAAATCCAGAAATCAACGTTACAATCAAATGAGCGCCGGCTAAACTGTAGGACAACAAAGCAGGTACGCTACTTAAATTCAATAACGTTGGAGCCAATAAGAATATGAGAACTGTAAGAAAATCTAAATATCCATGAGTACGAGGTGAGATCAGTTTCACTGTAGCATTCTCCTTTGATGTAGTTAAAAATCGCCACTGTAATAGAATGTTTCTCACAAGTCTGTTAGTTAGAAAACACCTTTAGTCAAAATAATCAGGGAACACTGGAAAACTCAACTGATGTTAATACAGAATCATTTATACAGATTTGCTTCCGAGTGTACTCCACTATCCCCATCTCTCTACAGTTAAATTACCTCCGGCAGAGCCGGAGTCTTATTGATTGAGTCCATCAAAAGGGCTGTTGTTAGCCGCTAAAGCGGCATGTCTATATCCAGCTCCATGATCATAATGCTCATCTTCCTTTTCTTGCTCCCGGATATACGCACTTAGATCAGGAGCGGCATTTGAGAATGTGACAATTTGCCGCATTCTCATCAGCACTTTTCGTTGCGATAATGCAAGCCTATCAATACATTGTGCCGGTTTGTTTTTAATTACACCGGTCAAAACTCGGAATTTATGGCTTCATCTGCAAACAATACCGCCGGAATTATCGATACGCTCTACCGGGCGCATCACGGCTGGCTTACCACGTGGCTCAGAAAAAAAATGATCTGCCCCCACCATGCTGCCGATCTGTCGCATGACACGTTCATCCGCCTGTTATCACTGCCGGAAATACCCAATCTGCGCGAACCGCGTGCTTATTTGCTGGTTACCGCCAACCGGTTAATGATCAATCTGAATCGCAGGCACCGGGTTGAAACAGAGGTTCTGCAATGCGTGGCAACGCTGACCTGCAATTTATCCGACCAGGATATCGCACATGCGTCCGCAGTACGTCAGCTGCTTGAACGCGTACTGTATATGCTCATTGATGAGCTCGACGAGCGGTCCCGAAACGCTTTTCTGATGTCACACGTGGACGGCATGACTTATGCCGAGATTGCGCACGCCATGAATATTTCAGAAAGCCGGGTCAAGCAGCATCTTGTCAAAGCGTTGGCGTATTGCCATCAGCGGCTTTATCAGTTCAAGGCCGGATTGTATGACTGAAACGACCGGCCCGAATATGCTGTCGCTTAGTGAGCAAGCTGCCGAATGGGTAGTCTGTATGTCGGATGAACAGATCACTCCGGCACAACGCGCAGCATTCGAAGCATGGCTGACCAAAGATCCTCGGCACAGGGAAGCCTACGAAGAAATTGAAATGCTCTGGAAAAACACAGCACCGCAAAAGCATCAGAAGCGTTCGAGCGTTACAGTGCTTCTGGGGACGGTCTTTCTGCTCCTCGGATGTCTTTATGGGTTTCCGTTCTCTGTATGGCTGGCGGACGAACGCACCGGAATGACTGAAATCAGGCGTATCACCTTACCCGACGGCAGTCACTTGACGCTCGACGGTAACAGCGCCGTGGATATTGTGTTCGACTCGTCGCAGCGGCGTATCATCCTACATCGCGGCCGTCTGCTGGCAGAAGTGGCGCCGGTTTTACTGATAAAACAACCGCCCTTCACAGTCGAAACCCGCGATGGAACCGCAGAGGCACTGGGGACACGCTATACCGTAGAGCAAACGGATAACGGCAGCATCGTCACAGTCACCGAATCGAGAGTTGCTGTTGCCAGCCGCACCAGACCGCACCAGTACACGACCGTACGGGACGGACAAAGTATCCGCTTCGACGGCCAGCAATTGCAGCAACCGGAAACAGCATCGCCTTTCGCTGCAAGCTGGGCGCAACAGCGATTGGTTTACCAGGATACACCGCTCGACACGATCATCAATGATCTGGGACGCTACCGCAATAACTACCTGAGTATTCATGCACAGGCCGCACAACTCCGCTTTACCGGTGTTCTGCCCACAAACGATCCGGAAGCGGCGCTGAGTATTCTGGAAAACGCGCTGCCGATCCAGGTTACACGGTACGGTGGATGGATCATACGGATTAACAAACGGCCATAAGCGGCCATCCAACTGTACATCAAACTCAACACTCTGCTATAACCTCCCGCTCATACCTGACTTGCGATCATGAATTGCAAGTCAGGTATTTTTTTAAGCAACCCTGCTTTTTATTAAAACAGCACAGCAAAAGCTACCCGTTTTTCTATCTCACGTGTCATGGCTATTAAAGCATTATTTTTAACCCCGTCACGGAGATTTCATGAACATATTAAGACGCGCGATCTCAGGCTGTCACGCAATGCTTTGCGGATATTATTCTGTTTTCGTGTTCCGTATTCGCAGCAGGTACATATGCGGAATCACAACAACACACTATCGAAATCAATATCGCCGCACAACCGCTGGACCAAGCAATTACACAGCTGACCACACAGACGAGCATTCTGATCGGCGCGGATGCGAGCCTGATTGCAAATAAACAGGTACAGGCGTTGAACGGCCGGTATACGCCGGAGCAGGCAATCATGTATCTGCTCAAGGGCAGCGGACTTACCGCCGTTGAAAGCGCACCCGGCCGATATACACTAGTGGCAGCATCCGAATACCCGCAGCAGTAGCGAAACCGTGCGACTGCCGGAAATGAAAATCACCGGCTTCACAGACCCGGATGCACCGGGCAATCCGAGTTATACCCGTACCAACGCTTCTTCTGCTACCCGGGCTAATTTGCCGATCATGCAGACTCCCATGTCTGTTCAGGTGATACCACGCGCCGTATTTGAGGATCAGCAAGCAGTCATGGTTGAGGATCTCATCAAGAATGTGAGTGGCGTATTTTCGGGATTTCAGGCTGGCGCGGTGTTTGGTCAATTTATGTTACGGGGGTTTAATACGGGGGTTTTTTGGTTATCGTGATGGTTATCGTATTCCATCCACCAATATGTCGCTGGCCAATGTTGAGCGCATGGAAGTGGTCAAAGGTGCCGCAGCCAATTTATATGGTCATAGCAAGAATATTCCGATGGAAACGCCTCACTTGGATTGGCGTGAGGCCCGCTGGCAGGGGCAAGCGTACATCCGCCGCGCGGCAGCACAGTATGGTTTCACGATCGAGCGTAAGCAGGTGCTTTCCCTTGACCGTATACACGGTGTTCATCATTATCGTGTAAAAACCAATAAAGACTGGGGAAAATATGGCGCAACAGTCGTGACACTGGATGCCGATACTGGCGCGTTCATTTCTCTTACCTTGCCTGATACTGATTCTATTGGCGACATCGCCCACCGCTGGATCACCTGGCTGCATACCGCACGTGTTTTCGGCCTGCCGATACAGATCCTGATCTGTATGACAAGATTGATTGTCGTAGCGCTCTCCATAACTGGTACTGTCATCTGGTGGAGAAAAAGAGCTTCCGGGCAGCGCCAGCGGACGAGCGGCAAGCACATAAAAGCCGGAAGTTCGACGGTCATACCTGAGCGCGATTAGATCATTTATAGCAACTCAAATTCTGGCGCAACCCTTTGAATACTCATAAATACCCTTGCGCGGCAAGATCCGATGCGACAAATTGCCGCATTCTCAAGCTTTGATCCCATTGCGATAATACCTGCCGATCAATAACCTTACAGGCATCTCGAAAATCTTAATGAGCGGCAGGAATAACAAGACGCATGACGCACAGGATGCAGCAAATGGGCAAAGTAATTCTGTCAATCTCACCGCACTCTATGCGCAGTATCGTTCAAGTCTGGTCAACCACATCACCCGTTTGATCGGCTGCCGGGAAACAGCTTCTGAACTAACACAGGAAGCGTATATACGACTGATGGTCCGTCATGATCTGCCGGATATTCTGAGTCTGTCAGCTTATTTGTTCCGGATTGGTCACAATCTGGCGATAGATCATCAACGCGCGCCATCGTACCGGATAGAAAACCTCCTGCTTGATGAAACATTACCCTGCCCACTGCTGCAACCGCATGAAATCGCCAGTCTCAGGCAGCAATGCCGAATTCTGCTGGATACGATTGCCGCCATGCCACAGGGTTGCCGGGATGTGTTTTTGCTGCGTAAAATCGATGAACTCAGCTACGGTGAAATTTCCATTCGTTTGAATATTTCCGAAAAAACCGTGCAGCGGCGCCTGGTGCAGGCCATGCTGTTTTGTCATCGCCGCATGAATGATTTACTTGTTTAAAACCGCCTTATACCCCCTTCCCCGCCATTTAATGACCGGCAACTCAAGAAGGCGTTGACATGGTTTTTCCGGTTGCAATCCGAAAACTGCACGCATGAAGACAGGCGCAAATTCAATCGCTGGCTTGGGCAAAACGAAGCGCATCAGGCAGCTTATGCGCATGCCGAGCGTTTATGGACTGAAACCGGTCAGCTCAAAGCGGCATTCGATATCCCCGGTCTTTCCGAAGCCAGACAGCGCCGTCCGAAACGCCTGACACCCCACCTTTCCGGCTGGATCGCGGGTTTTCTGCTCGGATGCGCCATGACGGGAATCGGCTGGCTGGAATACAACACTGAAACCGTGACATACGCCACCCGATTGGGCAAGAAACGTGACATCGTACTCGCAGATGGCAGTGCTGTCGCCATGAATACAGCCACACGCATGCATGTCCGTATTTCACCATTGCAGCGTAAAATCACTCTGGATACAGGGGAAGCCGCTTTTGACGTGCGGCACGAGACTTTCCGTTCATTCACTGTCCATGCGGACAAACTGCGGATCCGCGACATCGGCACCCGATTCAATGTACGCAGGCAACAGGATGCAATCACAGTCACGGTGTTGCAGGGTGCGGTAGAAATCAACGGCATGCGTCTGGATGAAGGCTATCAGTTGCATGCCACAGCACATGCCAGCACCATGTTGCCGCAGCCGGCTGATATCGCTCGGATTGAGGCCTGGCAGCATGGGCGGTTGATATTCCGCCGCGCGCCCTTGCGGGATGTAGCCGCGGAATTGGAACGCTATCATCCGATCCATTTCATGTTTGCCGATCCCGCCATTGCACGCGAAACCGTGAGTGGAACATTCGACGTTGACGATCTGGCACTTTTCCTCAACAGCCTCGAAAAAACCATGCCGGTCAGAATAAAACGACTGCAAGACAGCCAATCCCTGCTCATTGACTGGGCACACTGAACATTTCCCGGCAATAAATCGGAAATCCCTGTTTTATCCTGAAACAAGAATTCTCAATCATTCACCGGAAGAATCAAGCCTATAAAAATAGGTGACCAGTTCGCAAGCTTATTTACGTCTTAACCGGAAGGGCTATAAAAAATACAAATTCCTTTCCGGAGAATATGCTGATATGAATTTTTCGCTTCGATCATTGCTGCTGTTTTTATTGCTTATCAACTCAGTCAACGCACAGAACAACGCTACTTTTTCTTTCAATCTCCCCACACAATCACTTTCAAGCACACTGAACAATCTGGCCGACGTAACCGGCATCAAGCTTGTTTATGCCGATGAAATCACGCAGGGTAAGCTGGCACCACCACTTCAAGGCGACTTCACACTGGCCGAAGCCTTGAAACGGATATTAACCGACAATCAATTGAGTTATGAACTGGTGGATAACAGCATGGTTGCGCTTAAACCGAACAATCTTGTACCGGCCCGTTTGCCGGAAATAACTGTCCGCAGCGATCTTGATCCGGATTCACCGTATAACACCCGCTACAGCGTTTCGGAAGCGGTCACGGCAACCAAAACGAACACGCCGATCATGGAAACGCCGATGGCCATCCAGGTAGTACCCAAGGCCGTCATCAACGATCAGCAGGCCATTACGCTGGAACAATCGCTAAACAACGTCAGCGGCGTTTTTCCCGGACTTGGATTTAACGGAGTCGAAACATTTAATATCCGCGGCTTTAATACTTGGGATTATTACCGTAACGGCGTACGGTTTCAATCCGCACTGTCACAAACCGGTAACCGGGAAGTAGCCAATCTGGAAAGAATCGAAGTATTGAAAGGTCCGGCATCGATTCTGTTCGGCCGGATCGAACCGGGCGGAATGATCAATCTGGTACCGAAAACACCGCAGGCCACGCCGTATTATTCATTACAGCAACAATTCGGCTCATACAACCTGTTTCGTACCACACTGGATGCTACGGGTGGGTTGAATCAGGATAATTCGTTGCTGTACCGGTTGAATTTTGCCTATGAAGATAAAGGCTCGTTCCGGCAGTTTGTCGACAATCATCATTTCTTTGTTGTACCGGTAATCCAGTGGCGCATTTCAGACCGCACTCAAATTACTGCCGAAATGGAATATAAAACAGGAAAATATGCGCATGATTACGGTTTTCCTGCAATTGGCAACCGGCCAGCCAATCTGCCGATCAATCGTCAGTTGGGCGAGTCGTTTAATAGCGCTAAATTTGATGAAATTACAGCCGGACTCCACTGGTCTCATGCATTCAATGACAATTGGGAGATAAAACACCGTTTCTATCTGCAACGCACTGACGAAGACGATGATGTTGCCTTGCCGTCGGCATTACGAACAGATAACCGTACTCTCGATCGTTTTTATGCGGGATTCAGAAACAATAAGATAGATACCTATACGACAAATATGGATCTGACGGGCAATTTTGAAACATTCGGGATCCAACATACGGTACTGATGGGTGGCGATTATTATAATTTTAGTAATCGTGGCCTCATGATTGATAACTTTAATTTTCCGTCAATTGACATTTTTAATCCGTATATAGTGGCACGACTGTGCGCGATCCTGCAGATGATAGTCCTTATGACACCAAAGAAAATTGGTTTGGTTTGTATTTCCAGGATCAGATAAAACTACCTTATAACGTACATGTGTTAGCAGGTTTTCGCTACGACAATACAGAGATAAAAAACATATCCGGGAACAAAAGCGAGCAGGATAGAATTTCACCGCGTGTTGGCGTACTGTGGCAACCGACTCCAGCCCTTTCATTTTACGGCAATTATGTCGAGAATTTCGGTGCTCCAAATTTATATGCGATAGGACTCGATGGACAGCCACCTCCAGCTGAAACAGCACAGCAATGGGAAGCCGGGATTAAAACAGAATTTTTTGACGGACGTCTCAGTGCAACGCTTGCCTGGTTCCAGCTCACCAAGCAAAACATTGCAACCCTGCACCCTGATCCACAACTGGCGCTGCAGAGAATTTCAGTATTGACCGGAGAGGCACGCAATGAAGGTATAGAACTGGATATTTCCGGGGAAATATTACCGGGATGGAATGTCATCGCCAATTATGCCTATATCAATTCGGAAATTACCAAAACCAATAATAATACGCTGGGCAATCGCTTTCCGAATGTACCCGAACACGCTGGTAATATCTGGACCACTTATGCCTTTCAGACTGAAACCTTACGTGGGTTAAAAATTGGCGGGGGTGTGACGCTCAGAGGGAAACGTGAAGGCAATCAGGAAAATGATTTTCAGATGCCCGGTTACGCGGTTTTTAACCTGATGACCAGCTATGCAATGAAAATGGGTAAAACCCGGGTGACTGCACAGTTGAATGCCAACAATCTGTTCAATGAGGAATATTTCCCGAGCAGCGGCGGATTTAATCGCGTTCGCATTGCCGTGGGTACGCCGCGTGTGTTTCTGGGATCCGTCCGGATTGAATATTAAGTTACCGCGCGCGTTTTCGGCCTGCCGATGCAGATTCTGATCGGCATAACGGGGCTGATCGTTGCCGCGCTTTCCATAACCGGTATTGTTATCTGGCGGCGAAAAAAGACTTCCGGGTAACGACATCGGACAAAAGTGTGAAACTTCAGTAGATAAAAAAACGGCCCCTGAAAACTGACAGGAGCCGTCTGAGAATCAATCAGCCTATTCTTTACCGGCAGGAGCGCCCAGTCTTTCGCCTGATTCAGGATCCTCATATAAGCTTGGCGGTCTATTATAAGGCTTAGGCTCGCCGCATCCGGATAACAGGGCTGTACCGGTTAAAATTAACAGGATGGCGGCTAAAAGCGTATATTTCATGAAAATCTCCTTTGTTATTAAAAAAAGTGCTGATCAACAGATTTAATGTGTCACGTTGACACTTTATCAGCCACAAGTCACGCCTTAAAATCTTAGTCTGTAATGTATGACTTGGTCAAGTGCGGCGTAGGGGTGAGGCAACGAACCCCAATTGTTAAAGTAAGCCTTTATTGATAGCGGGTGGTTTTGCGGACTACGATGATGGGTTGTCTTGCCTGGGATTCGTGCCTCACCCCAGCCTGCATTCGGAATAAACAACGTGAATACCGGCGACTGCGGCAATTTGCCGCATTCCAATCAAAAAATATCACAGGGATAATGCTGAATTTTAATTTCAATCGCATTTGCCAGAGTCAATGCAGCAGTCTGCTTTCAATCGTGATAAAGAATCTACGCTGCCCTCGGTCAGTACCGCTGGAACATCCACAGATGCGCTTATCGTCGAGATTGATACACTCTATCGCGATCATCACCATTGGCTGTTTGCCTGGCTCAGAAAAAAGCTGAGTTGTCAGCATCAGGCGGCTGACATCGCGCACGATACGTTTACGCGCCTCCTCTCTCTGTCGCACTTGCCCTGTCTGCAGGAACCCAGAGCTTATCTGGTTACGACAGCGAAACGCCTGCTGATTGATCAAACGCGCAAACAGCGTATTGAACAGGCTTACCTTGCTGAACTGACGCGGGCTGCTGAAGCTATAGATGGATTTCCTTCTGCGGAAGATATCGCAGCGGTTGTCCAGATCCTGGACAAAATCAGCCAGATATTGGCCGGGCTTGCCGAAAAACCCCGCCAGGCCTTTCTACTACACTATTTTGACGGACTGACGCATGCGGCTGTTGCCGCGCAACTCGGCGTATCGGATCGGATGGTACGCAAATATCTGGTGCAGGCACTCGTGCACTGTCACCAGTTTCACATTCCGGATTAACGGATTCTGTAGTACGGCGGAGATGAAATCGGCTCGACCGGCGCACACTCATCCGCCATCCGATGACGTCGTTAATCAGGCAGCCGAGTGGATCGTGCGCTTGTCGGACAATGATCTGACACTCGCTGATCTTGCGGCGCTGCAGGCCGAGTTTGAACAATGGCAACAACTCAGCCCGCATCATGCCGAAGCCGCCCGCAAGATGCTGGCGGTGATCGAGCAATCCAAATGGATACGCACCACCGCACACCCCGCTTCCGCCCACGCCGCCATGGAAGCATCCTTGACGAAGAAACGTAGAACTGCGCACGCCGGAAAACTGGGTGCAATGCTGGCGCTGATCGTTACGCTGGCCCTGCCGGCCTGGGTCTTTTTCCTGCACTATCCGCCGGTTTATTTACTGGCCGATGTACGCACCGGCA
>JAHBZZ010000007.1 GCA_019635215.1 Nitrosomonas sp. | reverse complement strand
CTGTTTAAGGTTTTGAACAGGCCCCAAGACATTTTTTAATGTATTTATCCTCGGTTTAATCAGTACAGCATAGCGATGAAAAATATTTATCCGGGATTTCTGTTCGGACTGGCATTTTGGGTTTTGGCAGCAAATGCCGGGGTATTTGAGTTTGCAGACGAGTCCAATGGCATTGATGTCATCGCGCATCCTCCGGGTTATAACGGACAGGGCGGAGAATTGGTGGTTACCGTCGGCATTGCCCCCTTGTCACCGTTTGCGGTTGATATGGAAGTATCCGTTCGGAATGCGATCAATACATGGAATCAACAGGTGCCGACTTTGGGGAATGTTCGGTTTGATGAAGCAATGGTGCCACGACATATGTTTGATTTCGAATCGGTTGTGCTGCACGAATTGGGACATTGCATAGGGCTCGGGCATCCCAATCTGGCGAGTGAATCGGGCCTTGGTGGCGATGATAAAAATTTTACCCGCACTACCCGCGGTAATAACAACCGGTTTGATTTGAACCGTGGGGCCGATGGCGTCATCGGTTCCGGTGATGACCGGCGCGGCGATGACGTTAATCTGCATTGGTTCAATAAAGAGAGTAACAATCCTTTCGTGTTGCCGGAGATTATCGATAGAACGACCTATAGCCAGGATCTTGCAGATCTGCCTCCAGGTCATCTTTTTGCCGCGAATGCCGATCGTGGATTCTCGCTTTTGCTGGGGCTGCCTGAAAGTGAGGCGGTTATGCAGCAGGGCATTTTTTCCGGCGAAGCGCGGCGTACGCTGGTTGCGGATGATATCGCCACATTGCGTATCGCGATGAGTGGCCTGGACGGGCTGCAGGATACTGCCGATGATTACGCGCCTGTTCTGCAGTATGTCGGTTTTACCGAGGATGCCGATATTGTTGTGGATTTTGACGATACGATTACTTTTTCCGCATGCCGGATTACTGGTTCTTTCCTCTCGCGCCGTGATAACCATATCGTTATTCAGGCTGGGCGCATACTGTTCAATTCCGGTTTCGCCTGGTTTTTTAATCCGGAATTGACACCATTCGCTTCTGATCAGCCAATAGTCTCGATCTGGATGAATAATCAATCGGGCAGCGGTATTGAATTGCAGTCAGTGGCATTGCTGTCGCTGACAGTGGCACTGATGCCGGGACAACACGCAGGCAGGCAGGCGGATTACTGGGTAAAGGCGGTAACCCCATTTGGCGATTACTGGCTTAATGAACAGTTGCAGTTTGTGCGTTCGGATACGCCGATACGCGTTTACGGCGGCCCTTTGATCGATTTGCCGGTCATGACCATTTTTGAAAGCGCGGCGTTCAATCTTCCTGTCGGTGATTATACAATTACGTTTGCCGTCGATGATCCGGATCAGCGCTATGACCAAACCTATCAAAGTTCGGTATCGTTCACGATAGTACCGTGATGCTGTCATTGTGAACAGTTTGCGGGTATAGAAACAACCGCCCAAGTCTGAAAAACATATATTATTTTAAGAGACCATGATAATGGGTTAAAGTATCGATTGATCGAAAACCATTCGATGCCATTTTAAGAAAACCAGTGATTGAACGATCGCTTTTGAGGATTTGAATATGCTTTGCGCTCAGTGTGGAACGGAAAATATTGAACAGGCGGAACATTGCATAAAGTGCGGAGCGCCGCTGAAGTTGGATGCTGCGTCACCTTATCCGCGTATAACCAATCTCGATATGCAGTTCGACGCACCGGCGGATGGAAAACCGGTTGTCTCCAGCGTGTTGAATCTGGCTGTTATTGCAGGTTCTTTATTTTTTCCGATTATCGGCATTATTATGGGATTTACCTATCTCAGAAAAACCGATCCGGCAGCCCGGAAAGCGGGCAAGATCTGGCTAGTGTTTGGCATGGTATTTCTTCTGATGCAGATTGTTTTGGTCAGTTTGAGGTAACTTCTGTACGATTGACTTCAGAACGCAGCAGCAGACGTATTGATTTCCCGGTTGGGGTCAATCTCCGCATCACTCATTTTTACCGCATTTAATCGTCTATCGTGTACAAATATTTGGATTTTTCCTCGCAGATACGCGCTGTTTCTTCAATAGATTTTTCCGGGTCAAATGACTTCAATATCGTCAGGGTCGCTGTCAATGCACCAATCCGGTGAAACGCCACCTGCCGGTTCCGGCCATGAATTGGAGCCCGGCATCGGTTCAGAAATCATTGATTGCGGTGTCCTGCCCGATACGGAAACCATTCACGAATGGCCGGTGCTGCTGATATTGGCCGCCATCCAGTTTGTGCATATTGTGGATTTCATGATGATTATGCCGCTGGGTCCTGAGTTTCTCCGGCGCTATGCTATTACACCGCAACAATTCGGGTTTCTGGTGACGGTATACACGTTCAGCGCGGCGATATGCAGTTTTCTGGTGGCATTTGTTGTTGACCGCTTTGACCGCAAGCACGTGCTTGTTTCTTTTTGTGCGGGCTTTTCGGTTGCGACACTGTTGTGCGCACTTTCTGTCGATTACCTGACGCTGTTATGCAGCCGGGCTGTTGCAGGCATGTTCGGCGGGCTGTTAAGCGCGACTGTTTTTTCCATTATCGCCGATCTCATTCCGGAATCCCGGCGTGGCAAAGCGATGGGCACAGTGATGTCGGCTTTTCCGTTTGCCGCGGTTGCCGGTATGCCGATCGGATTGCTGTTGGTGAATACGGTCAACTGGCGCGTGCCGTTTATTGTGCTGACCATCTTGGGATTTCTGATCGCGCTACGCGCTTATCGAATATTGCCGAAGGTAAAACCGCATAAATCTGTTGTGCATCATCGTGGCATACATCGTTTAAAGTTTCATTTCAACAGCATTTTTCTGAACCGCAATCATGTGTTTGCTTTTTTATTGATCGCGATGCTGATGTTTTCAGGCTACCTGGTGATTCCATTCATCAGCGTTTACATGGTGACCAATGTCGGTATGCAGGAAGCTGAATTACCCTATCTTTATTTTTTTGGCGGATTGTTCAGTTTTTTTACCGCAAACCTGATCGGCCGGTTTACGGACAGTTATGGTCAAAGGCGGATGTTCTGTGTTCTTGCGGTGTTGTCGGTTGTACCCGTCTTGTGGGTCACGCATATTTCGGAAGCATCGATTTACCTGGCGCTGACGGCAACAACATTGTTCATGATACTGGTTACCGGGCGGGTTATTCCTTTAATGGCACTGATTACGGCCAGTGTGAGGCCACATCTGCGCGGCAGTTTTTTGACGTTCCATATGTCGATACAGCAACTTTCGGCAGGTCTGGGATCGCTCATGGCGGGTTATCTGATGGTGATGACCGTGCAGGGGAAAATTGTGAATTTCGATACGGTTGGTACGATTGCCGCGGTGATCACGCTTATCGGTATTGTGCTTGCAGTGCAGCTCAAGACAATTGCTGAGCTTGATGCGCAGTGAAGAAGACGGAGTGGGACGCACACTTTTTTACACAATCACCGATTTTTGAGCCTTTTTTACCGTTGTCGGCGTTCATTTCGGTGTTTAACACCTGGCCGACATTTCAGGATCTGAACGCGCTCAAGCAGCAGGTTTCTGTTGATATCGTGACATTTTCAGGAATGCCGGTCCGGTTCGTGCCGCAGGTGTGCGAAAACAATAATTCTGCAAACGATGATTCTTCTGTTTTGCCGTATGAACGCAGCATTCATTTGACTGGTGCAGTACCGACACGCCCGGAAAACTGGCATGATTTTTTTAATGCGCTGGTATGGCTGATATTTCCCCACGCCAAAGCAGCACTGAATCAAATTCACGTTCAATCGCTGGACCAGGCTGCGCAGCGTAAAAATGCAGTGCGTGGTCCGCTCAGGGATGCGGCGACGCTGTTTGACGAATCTGGTGTAATCGTGCTGAGCAGTCAGTCTGAATGGATAACGCTGTTACGGCAGCATGCGTGGAAGACCGTGTTCTGGCAGCACAGAGCATCGGTTCTGACCTCCATGCGTTTTATCCTGTTCGGCCATGCCCTGTATGAAAAAGCGCTCAATCCCTATGCGGGAATGACCGGGAAGGGGGGTTTTTTCAAGGTGGAAGAAGCATTTCTGCAAAAGCCGCTGACTGAGCAGCTGCATGCCGTTGATCGATGGTTGGCCGGTTTTTTGTTACATCAGCTGTCCTCCAATGCCGATTTATCACCCATTCCGGTGTTGGGCTATCCAGGGTGGACGGAAGCCAATGCGTGCGGCGATTATTATGACGATCAACAGTATTTTAGGCCGCTGGTGCGTAGAAAATGAATTTTGCATGCATTTGCACTGTGGCAGGGTGAAATGGATACCTTATAATCAGAGGTAAAAAACGGTGAATACCATTTAAATAACAAAATACCAAAAGCTGTTGAGGTGGAATTGTTTAATTGATCACGTTATGTCAGGGAGAAAATGCAAATAACGCGTATTGGTCTTGTTGGTCCATTGCCGCCGCCTTATGGCGGCATGGCGAATCAGACCCGGCAACTGGGGAATCTTCTGGAACAGGAAGGCGTGCATGTTGAATGGGTGCAGACAAACGCTGCGTACCGGCCCGCGTGGACTGGAAAGATAAAAGGGTTGCGTGCTGTTGTCAGGCTGCTGCCTTATCTTTTCAGGCTCTGGTGCAGCGCCGGGAAAGTGCAGTTGTTTCATATCATGGCGAATTCCGGCTGGGCGTGGCATTTATACGCAGCACCCGCCATCTGGATTGCGCGGCTCAGGAAAATACCCGTAATTGTGAATTACCGTGGTGGCGAAGCGGAGGCTTTTTTCCGGGAATCCTGGTTTTGGGTGAGGCCGAGCCTCGATATCACCGATATGATCATCGTCCCATCCGGTTTTCTTGAAGCAGTATTCGGTCAACGCGGTTACACGGTAACAATCGTGCCCAATATTATCGATTTGAGCCGGTTTGCTGCACGTGCACCCGAAGATAGGCGTGGCTGTAATGATTTTCCGCATATTGTGGTCACCCGCAACCTTGAAGCCATTTACGACAATGCTACTGCTATACGTGCTTTTGCAAGCGTAAAAGAAAACTATCCAAATGCCAGGTTGACCGTTGCCGGTGCTGGGCCTGAAAAAACCATGCTGGAAAATCTCGTCAGTGAACTGAGAGTGCAGGATGCCGTTCGATTTGCCGGACGTATCGATAACGATGCAGTAGCCGCATTGTACCGGAGCGCGGATCTGATGATCAACGCCAGCTTGGTGGACAATATGCCGATCTCGATCCTCGAAGCGCTGGCCAGCGGCGTCCCTGTAGTGAGTACCGATGCAGGTGGCATTCCCTATCTGGTGGAGCATGACAAAACGGCGCTGCTGGTGCCGAAAAAAGATCCCGCCGCGATGGCTGATGCCATTGCGAGAATACTTAATAATCAAACATTAATCAAAAATCTGAGAGAACAAGGTTTACGATTAGTTCAAAAATTTACTTGGCTTGTCATTAAGAATCAATTACTGTCAGTATATAGGCAAGTTTTACAAAAAAGCAGGTAGATGGTAGGTATCCATGAAAACGATTTTTAACATTCGAAAGAGCTTATATACCACTATAATTTCTAATCTTGTTTTTCCACTACATGAATTTTTAAAGAATCACAACACAGTTGCGATTCGTAATGAAATGGAAATAACACAATGGTGGAGTATTGATCGTTTACATCATTTACAACTACTGCGTCTGAGGAGGCTTTTATCTAGGGTACAGCAATCGGTACCGTATTATAGAAAATTATTCAACCAATTAGACTTTGATGTTCATAAAGTTCAATCCTTATCGGACTTAGAAAAATTACCTTTACTTGATAAACAGACTATTCGCGAACAGATTGAATCCTTAAAAGCTGAGCCCAAGAATAAATTAGAAAGAGCATGTACAAGTGGTTCTAGTGGTGAGCCTCTCATATTTTTTCTAAGTAATGATCGCATAAGTCATGATGTTGCGGCAAAGTGGCGTGCAACACGCTGGTGGGGCGTAGATATCGGTGATCCGGAAATTGTAATTTGGGGTTCGCCAATCGAATTAGGCGTGCAAAATTACGTGAGAGATTTGCGTGACAAGATTTTTAGAACACGACTTTTTCCAACTAAGGTAATGTCTCCTGAAATTCTTACTAAGTATCTTGCAGAAATTAGACGAATTCGTCCAAGAATGTTATTTGGCTACCCTTCTTCCATATTCGTTCTGGCGCGATATGCGCAGTCGCAAAATCAAAAAATGAACGATTTAGGTATAAAGGTTGTTTTTGTAACAGCAGAGCGGCTTTATAACGAACAATCTCAACTAATAAGTGCAGTTTTTGGCTGTCCTGTTGCTAATGGTTATGGCGGACGTGATGCGGGGTTTATCGCACATACATGTGCTGAGGGTGGAATGCATATTACTGCTGAGGATATGATCGTCGAAATCATAAATTCTGATGGAAATGTATTACCAGCAGGACAATCGGGAGAAATTGTTATCACTCATTTTTTTTCCCATGACTTTCCTTTTATACGTTATCGTACAGGTGATTTTGGTATTCTGGAAGATCGACAATGTTCTTGTGGTAGAAATCTTCCTTTACTTAAAGAAATTCAAGGACGTAGTAATGATTTTTTAGTCGCTGCTAATGGAGTCATGATGCATGAGGTTGATTTTACAAGTATTCTTAGGAATCAACCACAAATAAAATATTTTAAAATTGTACAGGAGGCATTGGAGCAAGTTCATATTTACATCGTCAGTGAGCCAGATCTTGATCAGTCATTATTACAACAAATTGAACAAACATTCAAAACAAGATTGGGGCAGACCGTGAATATTGTCATTAGGCAGGTTGCAGAGATACCCGCCGAGAAATCAGGTAAATTCCGTTATGTTGTCAGCAAGGTTGCCAGTCGGTAACATTTTCTGAGTAGAATCGCTCTGAGAGCGGAGAGCAATGATGTCTGATCCGGATTAAACCCGCTAGTACTATGGGTGACGTAATCAGCCAGTTAGAGTTGTCCCCTTCAAACGGACACAGAATGAACAGGAGATTTCTGCAAAACACCATTCCATAAAATTTAAAAATAATTAAAACAACTGGTGATAAGCCAAAAACGCTTATGCTGATTAAAGCGGAAAATGCGTGACTTTCCGCCTTAATTTTGATGTGATTGACACGTTGTTGTAAATTGACGCGCCTTTCATTGAATGAAATTGAATTCAGAAAATTCCAGGTGTTTGCGTCGATCGCTTACGAAAAGTATATCGATATAATAATCAAAGCCACCGCTACTGCGATTATAAATGCGAAATTGATACCCAGTTTTTTAAACGTTTCAGCATCTTCTACCTCTAGCATATTCATTATTATCTCCAGTATTATGAAATAGTCGAAGTAGCATTATGAGTCGGACTAAGTTAAATTCATTGATTCAGATCAATAAAATGCCAGATAGAGTCTACTGCGCTACTTTAAGAATGCGGTGCGCATAATGTTTGACTTTACGTGGATGCAGCGGTATTGCGCTTTATCGCCGGATGCATCAGAAAAGTTTCGATCTTCTTTTTCCTCAGCATACCCGGAACCTAACATTCATTTTGCATCCGTTTCAAATATTGATTTTGGCTTTCGCGCTATTTTCTATACCGGCTCTTGTTTTGTTGATCCGTTGGGAGAGCATTCATTTTAAGCATTTAGGTAAGCATGGTGCTTGGATTGGGGTAAGGAGTGCAACGATTCCTATCACTTTGAGACCTTTGCACGGCTACTACGCGGCACGATAATTGCGTTAAAGATTTGCGAAAAATGCTCATTTACCCCGTGCAAACTCCGCTTTTTCGCAAATTTTTGCCTTATTCTCGTACCGCTCATGACACCGTGCAAAGGTCTTACTTTAATTACCGCTGCAGCTGTAATTATGCTAACGCATGGCATTTCTGGGATGGAAGGCCTTGCTGTCTTCTATTTGGTGATACTTCTTGTCGCACCTTTGTTTTGGTTCGGTTGTCATTGGATGATGGGTAAGCTGGTAAAGCCATCATTAACTTTTAGTGAATCTATGTTAATTGCCGGATCACCAATTGCGCTGGGCCTCAGCCTCGTTCTTTTGGCTCATCAATTGCAATCGATTGCTTGGTCCACACTGAGGTTCTTAGGGATAACAGAGTAAACCGATACAGCAGGAGGGACGCTCGTATGACTGAAATCAATGAAATCCCTGTCTCTTCTGAGCCGTGCCAGGATATTGCCAGAGATTTTTGCACGGTAAAAATAGCATCAGATAAGCGAGAATGATGCAATACTATTTTTATTCATAAAGTTATTATTTATGGGTTAGTCACTCGAAGAGCATGCAGAGATCTCTGCCAATGAACTACAGGAGCTTGTGTTGAGGGTACTTCGTTGTAACTGCTATCAATACGATGCGGTGTTGATCGCTTGGTTTCGCAATTGCGCGGATATTCTGAATGCTCGGAAGTCGTATTATCTCACGAAGCGGAAAATCGCTGGATTCTTTCCAGCTTTCAGTATGTTGATGGCTTCTTCTTTACTTTTGACAGGATATTTGTCCGGACATAGCAGGTTTCTGGATAATTCGCGTTGTGCATAGAATTGCTTGACGAAAACCAGAGACTGCCATTCGGATATTCTGGGTTTGGACCAGGTTTTATCGTCACGCCCGATGGCATAGAGCTTTCTTTCGTTGGTTTCGCAGCGGATGCCTTCATAATTGATATTCATCGCGCCGGCCGAGGAACGGGAAACCAGCGTAAAGCGAACAACGCCATCGTCACCGATGCTGATGGATTCCGGATCGACAGCATGCTGATAATCGGCGCTGGTTTGTACGGTCAGGGAAATCAAATTGTTGAGGTCAGGGTAGGGTGGCAGTTGCGCCAGCTGTTCCAGCCAGGGTTTTTCGGTATCGAGTGTTTCCTTGAATTCTTTTTTGGCTGCACAAGCGGCGATCAACAGACAGGACAGCAGCGTGAATGCCAGTAGCGATGCTTTGTTGAACATATTCGAGTGTTCCTGCGATTATTCTGAAATAAGATCGTTAATCAGAGAAGCGCGGCTTTGTTCATCGACGGCATCGATAGTGATCTGATAGGCGGGGTGGTCGACGCCAATAGACAATTGGTGTTGCTGTTTCAGTGCCCGGATCATGTCCTGTGTCAGTTCAAAACGCAGAAAATGCACTGAGGATGTTTTTTCGCTGTTTTCACGATCGAGATCCTCATCGGCAATGGCGTAAACCGATGGAAAACCATCGACCTTGACCCATACCCTGTCTTCAATACCGAGCATTTGCGCAAGCCGTTCCGCGCGTTCGACGGGATCAGGGTATTCGATCATCATGGTCGCTTTCCAGTTTGTGCCATCGGGCACCAAGGGCAGATAGGTTTCCAGCTCATGAACAATTTCATCTTCCTGGAAAATACGTTCGATACGCAGCATTTCCTGGATCTGATACCGGATCGTGACGTCATCTTCGAAAATCAGCATAATGTGATCGCCCAACGCGATTTTACGTGATTTTTTATGCGCCATGACTTCGGCGCGTTTCTGTTTGCGTATCTTGGCGTAATCTTCGAGTGTCAACAGGCTGTCGCGGGTTATTCGGGGCATTTTCTAATCGCTCTTTTCATGATGGGTTGAAGATGGTGCAGCAGCTTCCTGTCCGCTGACGGTATGCATCCGGCCCTCGTAGGCGAAGCGCAATAGCGTCAGCGGATGTATTTTCTGCGCCGTGTTTTCGTCTCCTATGCCTTGTTCGATATGACGTGCGGCAATGGGGCAATCCGAACTGATATAGTCAGGTTTGCTCGCTGCCATCTGGCGGAAAACCGGACGGCCGATTTTCATCGCATCCGCAAAAAATTCGCTTTTAACGCCCCAAGTGCCATCATGCCCGGAACAACGTTCGACAACGGAAATTTCGGTTCCTGGAATCAACTGTAAGACGTCGCGCGTTTTTTTGCCGATATTCTGAACCCGCTGATGGCACGGTATATGGTAGGCCACTTTGCCCAGTGAAGCATTGAAATCGGTTTTCAGTAATTTATCTTGATGGCGCAGCATCAGATATTCGAACGGATCGAACATTGCCGCAGCGACAGTTTGCACGGCCGGGTCATCCGGGAACAGCAAAGGCAATTCCTGTTTGTACATAAGCGTGCATGACGGTATGGCGGATAGAATGGCATAACCGCCCTCGGCCAGCTTCATTAAATGCGGGATATTGATATCCTTAAATTTCTCGACGGTATCGAGATCACCCAGTTCCAGCTTCGGCATACCGCAGCATACTTCTTTTTCAACGAGTGTGGTAGGGATGGCGTTATGTGCGAGTATTTTCAGCAAGTCGCGCCCGATACTGGGTTCGTTGTAATTGATATAGCAGGTGGCGTAGATTGCGACTTTTCCGGGGGTACGCTCACCGTTGATAACGGCAAGCGTGTCATTGGTCTGGGCTGTCGGGCGGAATGTATTGGGCGCGTAGTCCGGTAAAACCCGGTCGGCGTGTATACCGAGTTTGCTGTCCATGAGTTTACGGACAGCGGGCGCCTTGTTCAAAGCGTTGACCGTTTGAACGACGACCGGAATTGTCGCCAGTTTGCCGACCGCATCCGTGTTGGATAGCAATGTATCGCGGAAACTGGCGCCCTGTTTTTTGAACTTGACTGCCTTAGCGCGCAGCATCAGGTGCGGAAAGTCAATATTCCATTCATGCGGTGGGACATACGGACACTTGGTCATGAAACACATGTCGCACAGAAAACAGCGATCGACGACTTCCCAGAATTTTTGTTTTTCCACGCCATCGATTTCACCTGTGGCACCATTGTCCACTAGGTCGAAGAGACGTGGAAATGCGGTGCACAGATTGACGCAACGCCGGCATCCATGGCAGATGTCAAATACACGTTCCATCTCATCCATCAGACTGGCTTCATTATAGAATTCGATGTTTTTCCAGTCGATGGAATGGCGTTTGGGCGCCTCCAGACTGCCTTCACGAGTAGTCATAGAATTTCGGGCGAAAATGCAATATTAAAAGACAAAAAAACAACAAACAGGGTTTATGCATGCTGCCATAAACCCTATCCTTTTATCGCCCGAACCGGCTGTTCAGCCAGGTTCGGTGGTTTGATTAATCAGTCAGGCTATCCAATGCACGTTGGAAACGATTGGCATGTGAACGTTCGGCTTTTGCCAGCGTTTCGAACCAATCGGCGATTTCATCGAAACCTTCTTCACGCGCGGTTTTTGCCATACCGGGATACATGTCGGTGTATTCGTGCGTTTCACCGGCGATCGCGGTTTTCAGGTTGTCGCGGGTTGCACCGAAATGCAGGCCGGTGGCCGGATCGCCGCAGGATTCCAGATATTCCAAATGACCATGCGCGTGACCGGTTTCGCCTTCGGCGGTAGAACGGAAAACCGCAGCGACATCGTTCTGGCCTTCAACATCCGCTTTTGCAGCAAAGTACAAATAGCGGCGATTGGCTTGCGATTCTCCGGCAAATGCGGCTTTGAGATTACCTTCAGTTTGGGATCCTTTGAGTTCCATTGTCCTTTCTCCTTGTATATGTGACGAATTTAAAAAAGTAAGACCATTTCATTTGTTTTTATTGTGATCAGTCTATATCGTATGCACCAAGCATAGTATAAATTATATGGCATTGCGCACGAGCGTGGTATTTGTTGATGAATCCTGCCAGGAAAATAACGCTGCTTATACGATACCACCCGGCTTGATGAGACTAACGAAGCCCTATCCGCTTGTCAAGATTATGCATCGTAACGAGTTGATTATCCTGGCTTACCATCGATTCGAGGGCGCCAGTATATCGGCACATAGTGAGCTGCCCACAAAAAGAAGCAGGCCAGCCAGATCAATCCCGCGAGCAAATAGAGTAGGGGTGTGAATGATCCGAATACCGGTATGATCTCAGGCAGGATTCTGACTGCGGTGCTGGCTTGAAAACCGATAAACAATTGCCAGGTGAAACGATCCAGTTCCAGGGGGCGGCCGGAATGCCCGAGGGTGACGCGTGACGCCATACCGAGCACCATGCTGGCAAAATAGCCGATGGCAAGTGCGTGCAATGGCGCGAAACCCAGAATCAGCGTGTTCTCCGGGGCCTGCATGTAAAAATAGCTTTGCAGGCCATAGAGCAGCATTGCAATGCCGAGCCAGGCAAACGAAATATGCAGTACTGCCAGCAGACCGACCTGGAAACTGCGCAAAAACCCCCATCGGATCGATAAATAAAGCGCGCATAACGCCAGCAGAAAATCAGCCGTCCATAGATACTGGATTTGACCGGACAATTGCAGTATGCCATGCGCCGCAGCACACGTAAGCATGACCCAGAGCATCCAGTACGGTCTTACGATGACATAGTTTTCCAATACGCGGCTGGAGAAAAATGGGATCATGCGGTGCGAAACCGCCAGCAGAATCGGCATCAGGAAAAACCAGACACCGGCATGCCGTGAGAAGCTCAGCAGAAAATTCATGTCGGTGATCAGCCAAAGCAGATATGCTGCGATTCCCAGGCAACCCATGAAAAGCGCCGTGCTGGTGACGATCGCATGCCGCCTGTCCTGACCTTTGGCTGCCAGGAGTACACGCAGTAAGGCGTTAAATGCAACGCCAAAGCCGACCAGCAGCGCAAGAACACCAAGCATGACAATACTTTGATCGTAGATTAGTCCGGTATAAAACAACGCAATACCGCCGGTCATTAAAAGCACGGTAGTCATATAGATGCGTGGCGGGATTTTTGCGCCATTCATCCAGTTCGGGTAGGTCGTAAATAAAAATCCGAAAATGAAAAAGGGGAAAAAACCATAAATCATCAAAAAGGCATGCGCCCATGTCGGTGTGGTGCTCCACACGGTAACCGTGCCTGCAACCGCATAACGTCCGGCAAGATCATAGAGCCACCAGGCCAAGGTGAGAACGCCTTGCAATGCACCCATGAGAAAAAGACTGCGGTGCGGTGCAGCCGAAATATGATGCCAGAGACCTGAATTATTTTGCATTTAAAAATTCCTTTTGCGTTCTTTGTTTTAGCATTTGATATAATGCATTTCCGATGTTTGTTTTTCTAATATCCGGTTATTTGTTATGATGCGTGTCCTTTTCAGTCCAGTGATGCGCAACAAAGTTCAAGGTTCTTCATGCTCAATATTGATTTGCATTGCCATTCTAATGTCTCTGACGGAGTCCTGACACCAACGCAGCTTGTTGAACGCGCACACCGGCGCGGGGTTATGGTGCTTGCGCTGACTGATCATGATGATGTTGCCGGACTAGATGAAGCGAGCCGTGTCGCTGCCGAGAAAAATATCACATTTATAAACGGCGTGGAAATATCCGTCACGTGGCGGGGGCGGACGATTCATATCCTGGGTCTGAATGTTGATCCTGACTACAAGCCATTGTTTGAGGGTTTGACAAGTATTCGCGATGGGCGCACACAGCGCGCCCGCACGATTGCGGATGAACTGGAAAAGGTTGGCGTCGAAGGCAGCTTCGAAGGCGCGTTTGCTTATGTGGGTGAACGCGGCTTGATCGGCCGCACGCATTTCGCCCGGTTTTTGGTCGAAAAGGGCTATGCCAAGGACATGAAAGCGGTTTTCAAAAAATATCTGGTTAAAGGCAAGCCTGGTTATGCGCATCATGAGTGGATTCAACTCAGCGGCGCAATCGACTGGATTACCGGCAGCGGCGGCAGGGCTGTTATCGCGCATCCGGCAAGATATAATCTGGGTAAAAATGTCCTGAATGATTTGTTCGATGAATTTTGTGCGTTGGGTGGTACCGGAATTGAAGTGATAAGCGCCAGCCATACACGGGAGCAGGTCGAGATTTTTGCCGATTATGCACGGATAAGGGGTTTTCTGGTATCCTGCGGCTCGGATTTTCACGGTCCCGATGAGAGTTTTTACGATCTCGGACAATTGCCTGACCTGCCGCCGGGGTGTGTTCCGGTATGGCATGACTGGAAAATACCCGCTGCATGCTTAACATGATTCGCATCCCTATCTCTAATCCAAGACGCTAACCTGATGGCCCAGTTTTTTTCGATTCATACGGACAATCCGCATTCCAGATTGATCAAGCAGGCTGTCAATATCGTGCACAACGGCGGTGTGATCGTATATCCGACTGATTCCTGCTATGCGCTGGGCTGTCAGATTGGCGATAAAGATGCGATGACACGAATACGCGCCATTCGTCAGGTCGATGACAAACATCATTTTACGCTGGTGTGCAGGAATCTTGCCGAAATCTCGTTGTATGCCCGCGTGGATAACGCCCAATACCGTTTGCTCAAGGCCAATACGCCCGGCAGCTATACATTTATTTTGCAGGCCAGCCGCGAGGTGCCGCGCCGTTTGCAGCATCCCAAGCGCTATACGATAGGCCTGCGTATTCCGGATCATCCCGTGGCGTTGGCGCTTTTGGAAGAATTGAATGAGCCGCTGCTGAGTTCGACATTGATCCTGCCTGATGATGAATTTCCGATGAATGATGCCGAAGAAATCCGCGAGCGGTTGGAACATCAAGTTGATCTGGTCATGGACGCCGGCTCCTGCGGACTGGAAATGACCACGGTAATCGACTTGACCGGTGATGCGCCGGAACTGGTGCGGACCGGGAAAGGGAGCCTAGCGCCTTTCGGACTTACAGATGGATTTTGACAGCATTATCCAAGGCATCGCGATTTATGCGCTGCCGGTCATTCTGGCCATCACGATGCATGAAGCGGCGCATGGTTACGTCGCCCGGCATTTTGGTGATTTTACCGCATTCAATGCCGGGCGTATCAGCCTCAACCCGGCCAGGCATATCGATCCGGTCGGCACCATACTGGTGCCTGTGGCTTTGTTTATCATCAGTAAAATGACAATGGGCGCCGGTTTTCTGTTTGGCTGGGCGAAGCCAGTTCCGGTGAATTTTTCAAATCTCCGTCATCCCAAGCAGAACATGTTGTGGGTTGCCGCCGCAGGGCCCGGTGCGAATCTGTTGATGGCTTTTTTCTGGGCGCTACTTATCAAACTGGCGATGATTCTACCCATCACTGAATTCACCAAGCCAATGATTTTAATGGGTATTGCCGGAATAGAAATCAATGTCATTCTGATGGTACTGAATCTGCTGCCTTTGCCGCCGCTTGACGGGGGCCGTATGGCAATGAGTCTGTTGCCGCACCGGATAGCCTATCCGTTTTCCAGAATTGAGCCTTACGGTTTTATGATTCTGCTGGTTCTGCTGATCAGCGGCGTGCTGGGTGTGATCGTCTGGCCGATGATTAAATTGATCAAATTGATGATCGTTTCTTTTTTCGGATTATATGTCTAGGCATCTGCCGGATTTGAGTCCGATCTGCGGCACAGATGATCGATAGCGGTTCATTGTTTCCACCGGAAATTCACTTATAACGATTAACTTCTAGGATTTAAAACATGTTTGCTGATCGTGTCTTGTCAGGTATGCGTCCTACCGGGAATCTGCATTTGGGGCATTATCATGGGGTATTGAAAAACTGGGTAGAACTGCAGCAGCAATACGAGTGCCTGTTTTTTGTGGCGGACTGGCATGCTTTGACGACGCATTACGATGCCCCCGAGATCATCGAAAAAAATACGTGGGACATGGTAATCGACTGGCTTGCCGCGGGTGTAGACCCTGCAAAAGCTGTTTTGTTTATCCAGTCTAAAGTTCCCGCGCATGCCGAACTCTATCTGCTGTTGTCCATGATGACGCCGCTGGGCTGGCTCGAACGTGTGCCGACGTACAAGGACCAGCAGGAAAAACTGAGTGAAAAGGATCTCAGCACCTACGGTTTTCTGGGCTATCCATTGCTGCAGAGCGCGGATATCCTGATCTATCGCGCGAACCGTGTGCCTGTCGGGGAAGACCAGGCGCCGCATATCGAGTTCACGCGTGAAATCTGCCGCCGCTTCAATCATATTTACGGCAAGGAAGCCGGGTTCGAAGAAAAGGCACAGGCTGCGATTAAAAAACTTGGTTCGAAGAGATCCAGGTTGTACATCGAACTGCGTAACCGTTATCAGGAACAGGGCGATGAACATGCCCTGGCGGAAGCCAAATCCCTGCTGGAGGAACAGCAGAATCTGAGCATGGGCGATCAGGAACGGTTATACGGTTATCTTGAGGGCGGCGGCAAAATGATACTGTGCGAGCCGGAAACATTGCTGACTAAAGCATCGCGCATGCCGGGCCTGGATGGCCAGAAAATGTCGAAATCGTATAACAACACCATCAGTTTGCGCGAGGGTGCGGACAGTGTGCGCAAAAAAATCCGCACCATGCCGACCGATCCCGCGCGCGTGCGGCGTACCGATCCCGGTAATCCCGATGTCTGCCCGGTATGGCAGTTCCATTTGGTTTATTCCGACGACGAAACCCGCAACTGGGTACAGCAGGGTTGCCGCAGCGCGTCTATCGGCTGCCTGGACTGTAAAGCACCGGTCATCGATAAGGTGCTGGCCGAGCAGGAGCCGATGCATGAGCGCGCCCGTATGTACGAAGAAGATCCTGTTCTGGTGCGTAATATCATTGAAGATGGTTGTGAAAAAGCCAATCAGTTGGCTGAAGAAACCATGCGCGATATCCGTGCGGCGATGGGGCTCGATTATTCGTGATGCGCTGCATCCGCAGTTTTTATTCGATCAAGCCGAACGGGGTTTGACGGCAAAAGGATAGAATATCCGTTGTGACAGTGACTGCCAGTACGCTGGAAAAAAAACCATTCGCCAGAATCTGCGGCGAACCGTTGATGGAAATCCCGCAGGATTTGTATATTCCGCCCGATGCGCTGGAAGTGTTTCTGGACACGTTTCAGGGGCCGCTGGATCTGCTGCTTTATCTGATACGCAAACATAATATCGATATTCTCGATATACCCATGGCGCAGTTGACGCAGCAATATATGGCCTACGTGGAAGCGATGCGTGTGGAGCAGTTTGAGCTGGCGGCCGAATATCTGCTCATGACAGCCTTACTGATCGAAATCAAGTCGCGCATGCTGTTGCCTGCGCCTGTCAGTGAAACCGATGAAGAAAAAGACCCCAGAGCCGAACTTGTGCAGCGGCTGTTGAAATACGAACAGATTAAACTGGCCGCTGTACGGCTTAACGAGCTGCCGCAGATCGACCGTGATTTCATGGTTGCCAGGGTATGGATGGATGCACAGTTGCCTGAATACCTGCCGGATGTTACGGTTGACGACCTGCGCCAGATTTGGCTGGTGTTGCTGGCCAGAGCCAGAATCAACCGTAAACATCAGATCAGCCGCGAGGCCTTGTCAGTGCGGGCTTATATGAGCTTGGTGTTGCGGGCGTTGCAGCGTCGCGGACAGACCGCTTTTTACGATTTGTTCAATCCGGCGGCAACGACTGCGGAAGTGATTGTCACGTTTCTGGCTATACTCGAACTCGCCAAGGAAACATTGATCGAAATCCTGCAACCGGAATCACTGGGAACCATTTATGTCCGATCCGTCGATGACACAGCCTGATCAGCGCGCGCAAATCATTGCCGATGCCGATACAGCGGATATGGAAACAGGAACGCCACCGGAATCCCCGCTACGCTATGAGCAGGCACAGATTAAGCGTGTACTGGAAGCCGCGTTGTTGACAGCACAAGAACCGTTGCCCATAGTGGCGCTGCGTAAATTGTTCGACAATGCATTGAGTGCCAGGCAGATTTCCGGCGTGATCGATGAAATCGCCAGAGACTGGGCAGATAGCGGCATGGCGCTTGTTCAGGTAGCGAGCGGCTGGCGTTTCCAGGCCAGGCAGGAAATGCAGCCTTTTCTTAACCGTCTCGATCCCCCAAAAGCACCGCGTTATTCCCGTGCGGTGCTGGAAACGCTCGCGATTATTGCTTACCATCAACCGGTCACGCGCGGTGACATCGAAGAAATACGCGGCATCAGCGTATCATCATCGGTGCTGAAAACACTGACATCACGCGGCTGGGTCGATCAGGTCGGGTATCGCAACGTACCTGGAAAACCGGCGCTGCTCGTAACAACGCGACAGTTTCTGGATGATCTGGGATTGCAGTCACTCGAAGCGCTGCCGCCTTTGCAGGAACTCGGTGCGCTGGTGGAGGTGGATGCCGGGCATGCGTCATCCGCTGAAGCGGAAACAACAATCGATCCTGAAGACCAGGAATGAGTTTGCTTGGCGCGGTTTTCGTCAAAAACTCGCGTCATGCACAGGCAGCAAGGAGAATGATGTTTTGTGGTCTGTTCGAGCATTAATTACTCCTTTGCTTGAACAACATTCGAGTCCGGCCCGCACCAAAAACTTTACCCTTACTTCGTATTCGGATACAGCAACGGAAACCACCTTTCTACAACATCAATGGGGAATCCTAACCGCACCGGCCCTCTCGGGGTATCCGAAATCAACAAGCCTTTTTTGGTCAGCGCGTATAGAATCGCTCTGGCTGCACGGTCTTTAAGACCCGTAATCTCATCAACCCTGCCGCGCTCAAACTCACCAATCAGCAGCGCTTCCCGCAAGAGCGCATAGCTTCCTTTCGGCAGTTCTTTCATGGCGATCATTTCCTCGACATGAATCCTTATGCGCTGGGATAATGTTTTAAAGTCCAAAAGGCTACTCATATATTCCACTTGATCTATACAGATGCTCAGGAAAAATTCGCAAAAATCCACCAATGCGATTTGAGATAAAGTGCCGCGCCCGTCCAGATCACCACGGCGTGGCTCATCCGCCGCGTGTAATAAGGCTTTGTATTCATCCTTTCGGCGAGCAAGCCCTCTTGCCACCGACCACAATTCGCTGCCAACATCAGTTTTTTTAAGGGCGGCGTAGGACATCAGGCGTACAACCCGCCCGTTTCCATCATAAAAAGGGTGTATCCACGCATAACGATGGTGTGAAGCCGCAATGGAAATAATGCGCTGAAGCTTGGAAAGCTTGCTTGCGTCATACGCTTCATCAAAGCGTTTCAGGAACCTGTCCAGGTTTTCAGGCAGAGGGGGTATGTGCCGTCCAACCATAACCATCCCGCGTCGATGTTTGCCGGGAATAATTTTTATTTTTTCTCCCGTATCGGGGTTTTTAACCCACAGCAATTCTTCCGGCAGGCGGTCGCAAAATTCCTTGTGTATCCACTGTCCATACTCGGAAGAGATGGGATAGCAATCCGGCGCGAGACCATCATCAATCATTTTTTGAACGGCAATATGGGCAACAGCTTCTTTTTGAAGAGCACGCTTTTTCGGTTCATTTGAATAGTCTTCCGCAAGTGCGCTATCAATTTCTCTGGGTGTCGTATCATGCCCCTCAATCAAATTCGAGTAGTAGCAGTTCATCGATCGAACAAGATTCCCTATAGATCGGCCAACGACAGGATTGAGCATCCCTGCAAAACTGCTTGCCTTGGAGACGAGATCAACCACAAGATCGTCCAATCTGCCCGTGCCTTCGGGTGGTAAAAGCGGTTCCATTAACCCGGTGTTTTCTGTCATAGAATGACCTATAAATATGCCACTATTTTTGCCACTAATAGTCTATTTATAGCATAAGGTTAGTTTGTTTTGTATGAATAAATACGCCACTATTTTTACCACTAAGTGTGTCAATTTTGAGAAAACCTGAAATTTAGGCAATCCATAAAGAGATCTCCGCAATCCTCACAGAACGGATTCCCATTTTTTAAGATACTAAAAAATTGATTCGATAATGATGCATCTTACTGCCCCGGCTCATCGCCGGTTATTTCTTTTTGGCTGCACGATGATTGGCTTTCAGCACTTCGGTCAGGTGCGGCGCAATAATTTGCAGCAACTGGAAAAAAACCTTGGGATTTCCCGCCAGAACCTGGCCGCTTTCGAGGTAGGTATCGTCGCCTTCCAGATCGCCGACCAATCCGCCGGCTTCCTGGATCATCAAAGCGCCGGCGGCCATGTCCCAGGGCGCCAGACCGATTTCCCAGAATCCGTCATAGCGCCCCGCGGCGACATAAGATAAATCGAGCGCCGCAGATCCGGGGCGGCGGATACCGGCGACGCGGGGAATAATATCCTTGAAGATATTCAAATAAGCATCCATGTGGGTTAAATCCCTGAACGGGATGCCGGTGCCGATCAGGCAATCCTCGAGACGGATACGTTTGCTTACGCGCAGACGCTGGTTGTTGAGATAAGCACCGCCGCCTCTACTGGCAGTGAACAATTCATTGTTATTGGGATTGTAAACAACGGCCCTAGTCAAGACGCCCTTGTGTTTCAGCGCGATCGAAACCGAATATTGCGGGAAACCATGCAGAAAATTCGTGGTGCCGTCGAGTGGATCGATAATCCATTGATATTCGGTATTCCGGGCATCACCGCTTGCGCCGCTTTCTTCCGCCAGAATCGCATGATCCGGATAGGATTCATGCAAAATTCTGATGATCGCGTCTTCCGCTGTGCGATCGACTTCACTGACAAAATCGCTGTGCGATTTTTTTGAAACATTGAGTAAATCCAGATTTCGGGAAGCCTGGACAATAATGTCGCCGGCTCGGCGAGCGGCTTTAACCGCGATGTTCAACATGGGATGCATAAATTTGATTCAAAGTTAAGAGAGTTAAGAGGACATTAAAAAGTGTGATTATTGCGTTTTTGTCTTTCCATGCGATGATTCAATGTGTTGTGTTATGCGCCATATTCTTTACAGATAGATTTCTACAGCGATGATCGGAATGACACTGAAAATAAACGGATTATGATGCGTTCGATTGACTACACAGCAGTCAAAACCCGTAATTTTAATATGAATCCGGATTGCTTGCGCGTGTATATGTGTCATGACATTTTACCGGCTTGTATCGATTCTCGTTTTGTTAACAGCAGTGCAGTTTTTCTTTTTTCTGTGTGTTTCCGGAATGGCGCAGCCATGCGATATACTGCGCATTCAGTCATTTAAACATTGATGGCATGTATTATCTGGAATGCCATAACGCAATATCACAAGGAAATACGCATGACCTATCTTTTTAATCAACCGGAAGCGTTTGTAGATGAAATGATCCAGGGGTTCGCGGCGGCATACCGGGGCCATATTCTTCCGGTTGATGGCGGCGTAATCCGGCGGCATAACACAAAGGCCGGGCAAGTGGCAGTCGTCATTGGCGGTGGCTCCGGGCATTACCCGGCATTCGGCGGGCTGGTGGGGCCGGGGTTGGCGCACGGCGCAGCGATGGGCAATGTGTTTGCTTCGCCATCGGCGCAGCAAATCTGTAATGTGGCGCAGACCGCAGATGCGGGCGGCGGTATTATGTTTTGTTATGGCAATTATGCCGGCGATGTGCTCAATTTCAACCAGGCGCAGGAACGTTTGCAGGCACAGGGTGTCGATGTGCGCGCCGTGGTGGTGACCGATGACGTCGCTGCCGCACCGGCAGCAGAATGTCATCTGCGCCGCGGCATCGCCGGTACGCTGCCGGTGTTCAAAGCGGCAGGCGCGGCGGCTGATGCCGGAAAACCGCTGGATGAAGTCTGCCGCATCGCGGCTGAAGCCAATGCGCGCGTCCGCACGCTGGGCGTCGCTTTTTCGGGCTGCACGCTGCCGGGCGCCCGGCAACCGCTGTTTGACGTGGCGCACGGGAAGATGGCCGTCGGTATGGGCATACATGGCGAATCCGGTTTATACCAAATGGATGCGTTGCATGCCGATGGCCTGGCGGAAATGCTTGTCGGCAAACTGCTGCAGGATATGCCGCCAGTTACCGGTCATCCGGATGGTGCGCGCATCGGTGTGATATTGAATAGTCTGGGTAGCGTGGCGCAGGAAGAATTGTTTGTCGTTTATCGCAGGATTGATCAGCTGTTGCGCGAACGCGGGCTGATTATTGTGGCGCCGGTTGTCGACCGTGTCATCACCAGCTTCGATATGGCCGGTATTTCGCTGACGCTGTTCTGGCTGAATGATGAACTCGAACACTATTGGTTGGCTCCGGCCGATACGCCGGCATTCAGGCGGGGCAGTGTGTCAAGGACGTTGGGTGATCCTGGACATATTGCTGTAACACCGTCTGCAGCCGTGCGGCAACATGGGGTAACCGGTTCCCGTGATTCGCAAAAGATTGCGGCAATCGTTCTGGAAGCGCTGGAATCGGCTGCATGCATCATTGACGCACAGCGGGAAACACTCGGACGCCTGGATGCCGTTGCGGGCGATGGTGATCATGGCATCGGCATGCAGCGTGGACTGGCAGCGGCCGTTGAAGCCGCAAGAAAAGCCCGTGACGCGCAGGCGGGTGCAGGGACAATGCTGGCAGCGGCTGGCAATGCCTGGGCTGATCGTGCGGGCGGCACTTCCGGTATGCTGTGGGGTGTCATGCTGTGCAATCTCGGGCACGCACTGGGTGATGCGGTCATACCCGATACCGCAACCGTTGCGGCGGGTATAGCCGCCGCACTGCGCGAGATCATGCAGCGCGGCAACGCGCAACCTGGCGATAAAACGCTGGTTGATGTATTGCAGCCTTTCTCGGCTGCGCTGGATCAGGCGGCAGCACGCGGTGTTCCGTTGGCTGCTGCCTGGAAAGACGCTGCCGATGTTGCGGATCGGGCAGCGCAAAAAACCCGCGATCTGCTGCCCAGAATCGGCCGTGCACGTCCGCATGCGGAAAAAAGCCTCGGTTCACCAGATCCGGGTGCTGTTTCACTGGCACTGGTTATCGGTGCGGCAGGTGAGGTGATACGCAGGCATTGCGCCTGAAGCGATCACTCCATCTATCTTTTTTCTTATAGCGGATAGATGGAGATTATTCAAACAATCATTTTGCCGCTACCAGAAAATTCATTCCATCCGCATAAAAAGATTGATTACAGTTTTGGACGCGAAATCCAGCGTGCTGTATTTGTCGGATGAGTGCATCCATTGCCAGGAATCCGGCATCATCATTTTCGGCCAGAGATAGATTCATTTGTTTGAAAATCTCAAAATAAGGATGCCCGATCAGTTCCTTTTCACATTGATAAAGAATTTCAGGCATATTTAATTTATCGTTTGGTGTCGCCATAACAAAAATTGCACCGTCTTCCAGCACGTCATAAATATGCGCCAGAGTTTTCGCAGGATCGGGCCATGAATAATAACTGTTAATGGAAACACCGGAAGCATACCGTTGATGCGCCAGGGATTCGATTTCACCGTGAATCAGGTTGAATCTTTCCCGGCCGAACAATTCCGATAATTGTTGTGCCAGGGAAATCATCGTTTCGGAAGCATCGATACCGGTGTAGCTGTTTACGCTTGGATTATCCAAAACTATCGGCGCCAGTTTTGCCGTTCCGCAACCTAGATCAATAACGTTACCTTGTGAATGTCTCGCGGCTTCTCGATAAAGATCGAGTTGAAATGACGTCGTAACACCGAAGAAATATCTGGCGTATGTGTTCCAGGTGCCCGGTCCGTATATCGCTGTGTTACTTTTAGTCATCGTGAGCCTCCCATGCATCGGCCTGTAATTGTATTTCAGCCCATTTAAAGAATTTTTCATCAGTATTCAAAATGTCCCAGGCAAAAGCACCGAATACATGGTGGCTGCCAAAGTGCGCGCCAATATCGGGACAAAGCAGTTCGGCGCCGATTTTTTCCGTATGAAATTTGGCATACTGCATACGTGTGATGATTGCTATCGTATCCAGACGCAGCAATTTTGCGATGTGGTACAAACACGCATAGCTTTCTTTGACGCCCTTAATGCCGTCGATGTTGACCCATCTGCCGAATTCGCCGATTTTCATACCCTGCTCCCGCCGCTTGGCGAGTAAAGGTTTTAAAAAACATTCTTCGGGGAGTCCGTTCTTGCAATCCAGCGCAAGGCGAAACGTGGCGCTAATTTCACCGGCTGTATTTTCCCGATACAATATCAGCGCGTTCCGGTCGCCCGAGTCGTGTTCGAGCAATTGGATATCCGGATATAAATGCTGATACACCGTGTGGCAGAATAGCTTAGTTCTGTTGTAAGCCGTGGCATCCGTAACGCATTTGAATGGTGTATAAATGGCTCCCAGATCAATATATTGCGTCAAAACTTTAGTCATGAGGACTTCTCCTGTTTAAAAAATTAAAAGGAAGTCCAAGCGCTTGGATGAATATCGTTCTTCGTATATACAGAACGATATTGATATGTACATGTGGGGTTAGCTTATCGTAGGGCGGAAAGATAATCCGGGCGCATTTGAGCGCATCTGAGGTATCCCAAAATAACTCGGTGTTAAGGTATTAAGAATCAAATGGAACAAGAAGTAAGAAAACTGGCAGCTTGGTTTAATGCTTTGCCTGCCGAGACTCAATACAAGTTCACCGCCCAGTGGCTGGCAATCGAAGCGCAGGGGATCACGCAAGGAAAGCTAGCTCACCAATTGAATGGTAAAACTGTGGCTAGTAAACATGCATTGGTTAAGATGCTTTATGCGTATGATCTGAAGAACGATTGTTTTAAACCCGGTGTTAAACGGCGAGAGGAACTCGGTATCATATTTGATGATATTACCCAAATATGTCACGCAATTAACAAGCATCGGAAAACAGTTTATCAGGAAGAGGAAGTATCCGCGGTGCAGTTTTATGACCAGGCATGGCGTCAACTGGGTCAGACATTGCCGGAAAAAACACAATTAACGGCAGTAGAAAAAAACGCGGGCCATGACCTGGGACAATTGGCCGGAATACTGATGCGGAGTGAACAGTGGACGACTGTACCGTCCGTGCTGCGAAGGAGTCCGAATATCGATATCCGAGAACTGTACGTTGAACTCAGGATACTGGCGGATGCACGGCAAGGCTTGAGTACTTATGGCTGCAGAGATTTTACAGTTGAGAACGATTTTTACCAGAAAGACCGTGCAACACATTACATGAATGCTGAAAGCCTGTTAACCCGGTCAAAGCATCGCAGTGTACTCGTGGGGCCGCCCGGGTCCGGCAAATCGACTTTGTTGCGCTGGTTGTGTGTTTATCTGCTGGATGCAATCGAACAGCTTGGGTTGTATCCGATCCCGGTTCAGTTGCGAAAATACGCAGATCAATTACAAGACGATGAAGATTGCACATTGCTGCAATTTGCCTGGCAGCAGCTTAAGATTGAAACAGGTAGCCGTATTCTGCAGGCACCGCTGAAAAGCGGTGATATTCCCGCTATGATCTATTTACTGGATGGCTGGGATGAAGTGCCGCTCTCCATGCGCAATCGCGTGCGCGACAAGATCAATGCAGAAACATCGCGATACTGTACGCTGATTACTGCACGGCAATCCGGCATGCCCGACTTGCTTCAGGACGGGCGGACAGCATTTTATGAAATCGGCCCATTAACAGACTATGCAATTGCGAAGCTGTGCCAGCAGTATGGAAAGCAACGTAACGCCATGCAGCGTATCCCGGAATTGTTCAATATACTGGAGTGCACCCCGTCTTTGATGCCGGTCGCAAAGAACCCCTATCTTTTAACGCTATTCTGCGAAGTTTACTTTGAGCATATCAAACTCCCGGATTATCAGGCTTATGCACCCCACTGGGTAATGATGCAGGCATCACAGCTGATGAGAGACGATCATAACTTCATTTTTATTACCCCGGATCAGCGCCATATTGCGGAATCCGATTTTGAAACCATCAAAAATATCGCTTTTCAACTGTCATTCGGTGCGCATGAAAAAAGAACCATTTTTTCGGCTGCACAGATGCAATTGCCGTCGGGAAAAGATTTTCTGGATTCATCATTGGCAATATCCCGGTTTTTCAACGTGAGCCGGAAAAATCAGCATGCTGTACCTGGCGACTGCAACTTTGAATTTTCCCATTTGCGGTTGCAGGAATTCTTTGCCGCTCAGTATGTGATCAAGACAGATGTATTGAAAAATACCGGCTGGATAGCGAATAAATTTTTATCACTGGCATGGCGTGAAGAAATCGGCTTTATCGGTGGTGAGCTGGCAGGCGATGCCGATAATGCGTTCTGGTCTACACTGAAGTACTGGCTTGAAACACCGGATTCAGGCGGTGAAATAATACGGCGTATAGCGGGCATACTCTCGGTCATCGGTGTTGAGGATGGCGGATGTTTCTTGCTGAATTCTGATCTGCGAGAATTGCTCTGGCAAAAAATTAAAGAGCCCGAACGCATTCTGCTGGAAGAAAATCTGTCGGCGTTGCTGGTTCTGGATACTGAATTCCTGGTGCAGAAAATTCAGGAAAAAGAAATAGAAGACGGGATTCTGAATGAAGTTATCTACCGCAAAATTCCGTTTCATTTTCGCCGCAGCCTACTTGATGAACAATTGCGAGCGGATCCTATATATAGCTGGATGATCGGTTTGCCTGCCAGAGCATTTCCTGCAAAAGAGGTAATAGAAGAACTGATTGCATGCGCATTGGATACGCAATTGGCCGAAGCGGATCGTATCGCTGCTTTACGTGATTTGGGTGCGGGAAGGGTAATAGCGTGTGTACCGCGGTTATTGAATTTGATGAATGATGAAAATACAGAGATCGCCAATGCAGCCATTGAAATGTTTGGAAAAATCGGCGGCCGTCAGGTTGCGATGGCAATGGCCGAGTTGTTGTTGAAAACACCGGTATGTATAGAAACATTTTCTACACTGTTAAACGCATTGACTGTCGATGGCTATGGTGTCATCGAGTCATATTCCCGGGATTACCTACTCTCCAGGATCAATGTCATTACTGACATCGATAGTCTCAAACTGGCTCTGAATGCACTGGAAGGAACTGTCATCCCCTGTCCGCCAGAACGACTGCTGGAAATACTCGAAAATACGGAAGAAGATGCCGAGTTGCGTAAAACTGTAGTCAGTGTATTCCGTGGGATAACGGATGCTTGCTCAATAGCGAGAGCTGTCGATTTGCTGAAAAAAGAGCCCCATAAAAAAATTCGCAATCAGTTAATGAGTGCCTGCTCATATATTCCTGTTGATTATGATTACGCCTGGTTGTGGGGGTATTTCCTGACACTTGACAACCACAAGCATGAAAAACAGCTCCTGCTTTTACTGTTTTTACGCACGCTGCGGCAATTCGGAAATCACCCGATTGGCAAGGTATTGACGCCTTATATGGACAATGTGCTGAATGAACTGCTTAAAGGAGAAGCAACGCCGATTCACAAATGTACGCTCAAGCATGTCGATCTTTTACAGAAAAGAAAAAATAAACAGACCATCCAGCAAATCTTAATGCGGTTGGTTATGAATACCGAGCTTCCGGAAGACATCAAGGCTCTGGCCGTTTCGGCACTTATGCCATCGATGTTGACCCAGGTGGAACTTGAAAAATTCATGGATATGCTGTCTGAAGCGATCGATAAAGACCACGCTGCATTATCGGATACGCTGACGACAGCACTTTTTACAGCACACCCGGCATCAGCACCGGATGTGATTCGCTTAGCCGCATCATTCCGTAACAACACAGGCAAAACGCAGATTGAATCTGTCCTGATCAAAGCCCACCGCTGGGGATTTCTTGTATTTAACGACTATGTCATCGGCCCGGATGGTCATCGGGTAATCGCATAATCGTATCGAATCCATCCAGGCTGCCTATATTTTCTAATACACTGCTATAACCATCTATCACAGATAGATTTTATTTTTTAAGATTTGTCAAGTGATAAATACCATATTTTTCCTGCTTTATTCATGCTTTACAATCCCAAAAAGGGAGAATTTCCTGGTTAGGCAGGAAAAATAATAAATCAATTATTTCTGGATGAAATGCGCCCAATGATCGCAACAGCATGGAATGAAGACTTTGTTTCTCGATGCCCAGAAAGCTTGATTGGCATTTATCGAAAATTAAAAACGAATATGAAAAATGACGGGGAGAAAAGATGTCTCAAAAGAATAAAATCAATGCAAACAAACTGCTGATTATCGACGCAAATGTTCTGGATACGGAAATCCTGCTCAAAGACCTCAGGCCGGGTTATCGGGTCATCCGGCTCGATCCGGAATCAGAACCTATCGCACAACTCACCAATGCGGTCCACGCACATTCACCTGTAGAAGAAATTGTTCTGGTTGTGCATGCGATACCAGGTCAAATTCATTTTTCCGGCGGGTTGGTGGGTACTGAAGAATTGGAGTGGCATCGTCAACAATTGCAGACATGGCGCGAATCACTGTCAACGGATGCGAAACTCTGTATTTATGCGTGCCAACTGGCTGCAGACAAGGAAGGGCTGGCATTTATCGATACGCTCAAAGATTTTACCGGCGCCGAAGTTGCAGCGTCGAGTTTGCAAATGGGTGATACCGGAAAAGGTAAAAACTGGAATTTTGATCGCTTTACAACATTCTTTTCTGCTTCAAATCCGTTTCATCAAGATTCATTGCTAAATTATGCGCATACACTTGAATCTGTGATCTCTGTTAATCGAAGCACATCTGTTTTGCATGTCGGTGAAGGTAACAGCAGCTACCGGTACATGGAATTCACGGTTACGTTATCGGAGCCTGCGGCAGATACGGTACGCATCTACTACCGGACACTGGATGATGTCGGTACGGCGACGGGCGAAGTGGATTACAACGAAGCATCCAGTTATATCCAGATTGCAGCCGGTCAGAGCAGCGGGACGGTTTATGTTCAGGTATATGGTGACAATGCTGACGAGGCTGACGAAAGCGTGGTGTTGGAATTGTACAATCCCAGCAATGCGGTATTCCCTGATGGTGTAAATACCCTGCAAGCGATCGGCCTGATTCATGATGATGACGGTGTTGGCAATGATTTAGGGTTGTTCGTTGGGAATTCGGAAATCGTCGAAGGCGCGGATGGTGTAACACGGGAAGTCGCGGTGCCTGTTCATTTATCCCGCCCTTCAGATCAGACTTTGACATTCCAATACCAGACGTCGGATGGCAACGCTATTGCAGGTCAGGACTATACTTCGCAGACGGGAACAGTGACTTTTTTACCCGGACAGACCTCGGCGGCAGCGATCATACCGATTATTGGCGATGCTATTGATGAACCCAGCGAGACATTCAGCTTGACAGTGACGCCGACACCGGCCATAGCCAATGGATCGGCGGGCGCTACGGGTACCATAACGATTCTTGATGGCGATATTTTACCGCCACCTGAAGGCATTACGGTCAATGCCGGCAACACTGCAAATGTAAATGAAGGTAGCCTTTTTACTCGTACCGTCAGTTTTATTGATGACCTGGATACTAATGCAGATGGCTGGACTTACAGCGTAGACTGGGGTGATGGTTCTCCGGCTGAAACAGGCAGCATTGCAGCCGGTGCGGATACTTTCGATATCAGCCGCCTCTTTGCCGATGGCGACGCATCACATACTGTCAGCGTCACCGTGACTGACACTACGGGTGATACCGATACGCAGCAATTCCAGCTTAACGTCAATAATGTTGCGCCGACGATTGCGTTGCTGGGCGTTGATACGGTAAATACTGGCGCTGACTATACGCTGAACCTGAGCGCAATCACCGATCCCGGGCTAGACACGGTCATCAGTTACATTGTGAACTGGGGGGATGGCAGCAGTGAAACGTATAACAGCGCGGGTGATGTTACACATGTCTATTCAACGGTGGGGAATACCGCGATAACCGTTGACCTGGTTGATGAAGACGGCACGCATACCAATGCAGGCAGTCTTCTGGTTGCCGTCAATACGCCGCCTGCAGGAATCACTCTGGATGCTGGAGAAGACTTTTCTTTAAACGAAGGCAGCCTTTTCACTCGTACGATTTTATTTACGGATGGTGAGGATACTGACGCAGATGGCTGGACCTATAGTATCGACTGGGGTGATTCCGCCGCTGAAAATGGTGCAATTGCAGCCGGTGTCAATAGTTTCAATATTAGCCGCATTTTTGCTGACGGTGATGCATCACATACCGTCAGCGTCACCGTAACTGACACTGCGGGTGATACGAATACGCAACAATTCCAGCTCGATGTGAACAACGTGGTCCCGACGATTGCATTGTCAGGACTGCCGGAAGTGGATGCGGGGGTCAGCTATACCCTGAATCTGGGAGAAATCATCGATCCCGGTGATGATACGATCACCAGCTATATCGTCAACTGGGGCGATGGCAGCAGTAATACTTACGATACTGCCGGAGAGGTTACGCATACGTTTGCTACCGATGGCAATTACACGATCAGTGTTGATCTGGTCGACGAGGATGACACTCATACTGCCGCCGGTACGCTGGTTGTTGCAGTCAACCCGATAATCATCCCTGATGGCGTTTCCATAAATGCCGGCATCGATGCAGTCATCAATGAAGGCAGCTTCTTCACCCGCACGATCATCTTCAGCGATGGTGAAGATGCCGGATCGGACGGCTGGACTTACAGCGTGGATTGGGGAGATGGTTCTCTGGCTGAGACAGGCAGCATTGCAGCTGGTGAGAATACTTTTGATATCAGCCGCCTCTTTGCCGATGGTGACGCATTGCATACGGTCAGTGTCACCGTGACCGACACTGCGGGTGATACCGATACGCAACAATTCCAGCTTAACGTCAATAATGTCGCGCCGACGATTGCGCTGCTGGGCGCTGATACGATCAATACGGGCGCTGACTATATGCTGAATCTGGGTGCCATCACCGATCCGGGTAACGATACGGTGACGAGCTATATCGTCAATTGGGGCGATGGCAGCAGTAATATCTATGATACCGCCGGAGAGGTTATCCATACATTTGCTGCCGAAGGCAATTACACGATCAGTGTCGATCTGGTGGACGAGGACGGTGTGCATACTGCCGCAGGCACGCTGGCTGTTGCAGTCAACACGGTCATTATCCCCGATGGCGTTTCGGTGAATGCCGGGGTCGATGCAGTCATTAACGAAGGCAGCCTCTTTACCCGCACAATCACTTTCAATGACGGTGAGGATGCCGGAGCAGACGGCTGGACGTACAGCGTGGACTGGGGTGACGGTTCTGCTGTTGAGAATGGCGTGATTGCAGCTGGTGCAAATACCTTCGATATCGGCCGCCTGTTTGCCGATGGCGATGCGTCGCATACCGTCAGTGTCACCGTGGCTGATACCGCGGGCGATACGGATACACGGCAGTTTGTGTTGGGTGTCAATAATGTTGCGCCGGTGATGACATTGATTGGCGATGCGTCGGTCGATGAAGGATCAATCTATACGCTAACGGGATCTGTTTTCGATCCCGGTGCAGATACCATAACGGATTACATCATCAACTGGGGTGACGGAACGGCTACGGCACTGACGTCAGCGGAAATACAAGCCCTGTCAGGCAATGTGACTCACGTTTATGCAGACGGCGCGGGCAATCCGCTGATCAGCGTGGACCTTGTTGATGAAGACGGTACGCACACTGCAGCCGGAATATTGAATGTGACGGTCAACAATGTCGCACCCACTATTGCCTTGTCCGGCGCTTCCGAGGTCAACACCGGTAACAGCTACATGTTGAATCTCGGTGCGATCACCGATCCGGGGGACGATACAGTGACGAGCTATATCGTCAATTGGGGTGATGGCACTGTCGATACGTTCAGCGCTGCCGGAGATGTGGCCCATGTTTATTCAGTAACAGGTAGCAATACCATCCGTGTCGATCTGATTGATGAAGACGGTACACATGTCGATGCAGGCAATCTGGCTGTTTCCGTAAATGCCTCGTCTCCTGCCGAGACAATCCGTATCGGCGATGCGCCGTTGCGTGTGTCCCGCTCCGATCCCGATGCGTGGGAAAACGCCTGGACAAACGATGCGGTCAGTATCAGCCATAAAGCGAATTATCTCGATACAGCAGAAGCCTGGAGCAGTGCTGCGCTCCATGGAAACAATTCTACCGTATTAAGCGGCGGCGATATTTTTGGCGGCGATCTGGGCGTCAGTGGGCAATCGTTGGCTGCCAGCACGATCCATCAGGAAATCGACGGTATGGAAGCGCTGCGTTTCGACCTCGATCAGGCGGCAACCAAAGTCACCATCGATTTGTCCCGTCTTGACGGCAACAATTCGACCGGGCATTTCGATGCGGGTAGGCTGCAATTGCTGGACGATACCGGTCTGGTGGTGGATGAATTGATTTTCAATGCGGATGCACTTTCCGGTGATCAGCAAATTACGCTGGATCATGCTACCGGTTTTTCATCGGTAGTTCTGACATCAGGCGTTTACAACGGCGCTGATTTCATCTTCGGCGGCTTGTCCGATGCAAATGGACAATACCTGAGCGGCCCACAGAATCAAGGCAATGGTACCTGGAACGCCAGCGAATATCTGGTGGATGCCGTTACGTTTGAATTCGGGGATATAACACTCGTAGGAACAACAGCTTAAATAATACTTATCGCGTTTCAGAATTCGATATCAATCACCTTCTCCTGCCCGGAGAAGGTGATTGATGATTAAAAACCGGATTTTGAAGCGCTATGAGAGTAACGAGAACATCTAAATGATGAATTAAAAGGACAATAACAATGTATAGCATTCGAAAACTAACCTTATTGATATTTCTAAGTATTTTACCTTTGTCTGCCAGTGCGGTAATTCTGGAGCAGGCACCATTGGATGGCGGAGACGGCAGTTTGAGTGTCGGGCTATCCGGCGTACAAATTGCCACCGATGATTTTCAGTTCACCGGTAATGTGCAACTGACCAATATCCGCTGGTGGGGCAGTTACGATCCGGCTGCACCGGTTACGGAATCACTCACTGTGCGTATTTTTGCGGATGACGGTTTCGGCAATCCGCAATCCGGTTTTCTTTTTGAATCGGTTTTCTCAGGCACCGGAAACAGCAGCGGCGGTCTGACTGACTTATTCGGCGGCACCGTCTATCAATACGACCTCGGCGTCAATCAAGTACTGCAAGGCAACACGAATTACTACCTGTCTGTCTTCAACAATGACGGTAATCAAGGCTGGTATTGGCTGGAAAGCGCAACGGGCAACAACACCGGCTGGAGCCGGGCCGCGGATGGCGATGCCTGGAATTTCGATTTGGCAACGCTGAACATGTCGTTTCAATTGACTGCCGACACTGTGACAACCGGCATCCCGGAACCGTTCACGTTGTCCTTGATGCTTCTGCCCATGCTGTGGCTTGCCGGTCTGGCAAGAAGAAAATCGGAAATGTAAGTAGTTTATAAATCGCTCATTTCTGTGCAGGCCCCGATTATCAGATGGATTCTGTTAATTCGGGGCTTTTTTATTGGGTTGAACTTGAGAAGTAAAAACGCAAATTGATTTTAAATTCATAAAGAGGCCGAAATGTTTCAAAACAAAAAGAACAACGTCATTGCACAAAAATTTTTGTTTATCGACGCAGGTATTCTGAATCAAGAGACCCTGCTAAAAGATTTACAGTCTGAATATCACATCATAAAACTCGAGTCCAATCGCGATCCGATTGTTCAGATCACTGACGCGCTTTCCATGAGTAAGCGTGTTCAGGAAGTGATATTGGTTGTGCATGCTCGCTCCGGTCAGATCGCATTTTCAAACTACACATTGGATTTAAATGAACTGCACAGGCGCTCTGAAGAATTTGAAGTTTGGCAAGACAATTTTATCAACAACAAGACCAGAATTTGCATTTATGCCTGTGAACTGGCATCCGGTGAAGCTGGCAGGAGTTTTATTCAGCAACTAAAAAACCTAACAGGCGCAGAAATTGCGGCTTCAAGCTTGCCGATTGGCCGATGGGTGGAGAAACAAAACTGGAACCTTGATTTTTTGACAAAGCCGTTTGAGGTTTTGATACCTTTCCAATTAACCTCTTTGGCGGGTTATCAACATACCCTTGCTTCGATACTTTCAGTGTCGGATGCGCGCATGCTGGAAGCGACTACAAGCTCTGATACCAATTATCTGAGATTTGAAGTGATTCTGTCGGAAGCGGCAACGACGGCTGTGACGCTGAATTGGCGTACGCTGGGCGGTACGGCGGATCAAAACGATCTCTCAAACCTCAATTTTGACAACGGTGCATTGACCATTGCGGCAGGACAGACCAGCGCGTTTATCAACGTGCGCATCAATGCGGACGCAACGGATGAAGCGGATGAAAGCGTTGTGCTCGAACTCACTAATATCAATGGCGCAACCTTTGCGGGCGGTGAAGACCGCCAGAGTGCGATGGGGATCATTCTGGATGATGACGGCACGAGCGAGAAGCGCGCGTTGCTGGTAAGCAGTCCGGTGCTGAAGGAAGGCGATGCGGGCAGCAAGGATGCGGTATTCGCCGTCAAGCTGTCGCGCCCGGCGGCTACCGATCTGGTGTTTGATTACCAGACGGTGAATGGCAGTGCGGTTGCGGGATCGGACTACACGGCGGTCAGCGGCACGTTGACGTTTCTGGCCGGGCAGACTGAGGCGGCGGTGCATGTGCCGGTCAATGGCGACACGATTTCCGAAAACAGTGAATACTTTTCACTGTCGGTACGCCCGCAGGCCGGTTCGGTCAGTGCGATTGGCAATGAAGCAGATGGCAGCACGGGACAAGCAACTATATTCGATGATGATGCCAGCGGCACCGGCCCGGTACTTTCGGTACAGGATGCACGTTTAGTTGAGAAGCCATCAGGTTTCTTTTCGAATTTCATGGTTTTTGAAGTGGTATTGTCTGAAGCGGCGTCCAGCGACGTCATGTTAAACTGGCGCAGTCTTGCCGGTACGGCCAATCAGTATGATTTTGGCAACTCAACATTTGCAAGCGGCACGCTGACCATTGCAGCAGGACAGACCAATGGATTTATTAATCTCTCTATAAATTCAGATAGTACAGCCGAGTCTGACGAGAGCGTAATAGTCGAACTCACCAATATTCAGGGCGCGGAATTTGCAGGTGGCGGTGATCGACTGAGTGCGACGGGAATCCTTCTGGATGACGATGGCACAGGAGAAAAACGCGCGCTGGTGGTGAGCAATCCGGTGTTGCAGGAAGGCGATGCGGGCAGCAAGGATGCGGTATTCGCCGTCAAGCTGTCGCGTCCCGCGGTTACCGATCTGACATTCGACTACCAGACGGTGAATGGCAGTGCAGTTGCGGGATCGGACTACACGGCGGTCAGCGGCACGTTGACGTTTCTGGCCGGGCAGACTGAGGCGGCGGTGCACGTACCGGTCAATGGCGACACTGCTCCGGAGAAGAGCGAAAGCTTCTCGCTATCGCTGCGCCCGCAAGCCGGCTCAGTTGGTGCGATCGGCAACGGCACGGAAAGCAGCACCGGTCAGGCATTCATCCTTGACGATGATACAACCGGCACCGGCCCGGTACTGTCGATGCGGGATGCGCGCATGCTGGAAGCGACTACAAGCTCTGATACCAATTATCTGAGATTTGAAGTGATTCTGTCGGAAGCGGCAACGACGGCTGTGACGCTGAATTGGCGTACGCTGGGCGGTACGGCGGATCAAAACGATCTCTCAAACCTCAATTTTGACAACGGTGCATTGACCATTGCGGCAGGACAGACCAGCGCGTTTATCAACGTGCGCATCAATGCGGACGCAACGGATGAAGCGGATGAAAGCGTTGTGCTCGAACTCACCAATATCAATGGCGCAACCTTTGCGGGCGGTGAAGACCGCCAGAGTGCGATGGGGATCATTCTGGACGATGACGGCACGAGCGAGAAGCGCGCGTTGCTGGTAAGCAGTCCGGTATTGAAGGAAGGCGATGCGGGCAGCAAGGATGCGATATTTACCGTCAAGCTGTCGCGCCCGGCGGCTACCGATCTAGTGTTTGATTACCAGACGGTGAATGGCAGTGCGGTTGCGGGATCGGACTACACGGCGGTCAGCGGCACGTTGACGTTTCTGGCCGGGCAGACTGAAGCGGCGGTGCATGTGTCAGTCAATGGTGATTACGATGTGGAAGCAGATGAAACATTCAATTTGTCCATTACGCCGCAAGGTGGTGGCGCAACTGTAACCGCAACGGCCACGATTATTTCCGATGATACGCAGAATCCGCCCGTGGCCGTTGCCGATAGTTACGCCACTATCAACGGATTACCGCTCACCGTCAATGCATCCTCCGGTGTTCTGAATAATGACACCGATATCGAAGGCAGCACGTTGACTGCATCACTGTTCGGCGCGCCAAGTCAGGGCACCTTGAATCTGAATGCAGACGGCTCGTTTACCTATACGCCCGATGCCGGGTTTACTGGCGTTGATTCGTTTACCTATCGCGCCTTCGATGGAATCGGCTATAGTGCGCCAACCAGTGTTCCAATTACTGTTTCGCCGATTGTCGTGAGCAGCCCCAATGTTGTCGAAGGAAATGCGGGCACTCAACAGGCAGTTTTCTCAGTCAAACTGTTGCAGCCCCTTGTAGCCGATCTGGTTTTGAATTACCAGACGATGGATAACAGCGCAGTTGCCGGATCAGACTATATGGCTGCCAACGGAACATTGACCATCCCCGCCGGACAGACCCAGGCAACGATACAGGTGGCAATCAATGGTGATACCGACCTGGAGACAGACGAAACCTTCACCTTGGCGATTACGCCTCAGGGTGGCGGGGAGATTTTCCAGGCGATTGCAACCATTATTTCGGATGATGCGCAAAATACGCAAAATCCGCCGGTTGCAAATCCCGACAGTTATACCGTGGTCAGCGATACGATACTCGCCGTAAACGTGCTGTCAGGCATATTAGCCAATGATACCGATACGGAAAACGATTCCTTAACGGCCTCGTTGGTTGATGCGCCGAGTCAGGGCGTTTTGAATCTGAATGCGGACGGCTCGTTTAACTATACGCCGAACACTGGATTTACCGGTACCGATACCTTCACCTATCGCGCGTTTGATGGCACGGGTTACAGCGCACCGGCCACCGTCGCCATAGCGGTCAATTCGACGGGATTGCCGAGTATTACCGGCAACCTGACTGTGCCTGACAGTCTGTATCCAGCCGGAATCGGCACGAGTCAGTTGACTTATCAAAACAATTCTTCCGCCGCTTTGGCTGGTGTATTGGTGTTAGCCAAGGCTACTGGCGGCGGTTTGCTGGCCGATCCGTTGACCGGCGAGTATGCAGACAGTATTTTCCTGCTCGGGCTTGGCGATGGCGTAGGGGCAATCGAGGGTACGGAGAGCGGCACACTCAGTTTTCACACCAGGATGGCCGATGCACCGAAAGGCTCCATGACCGTATCAGCCGCCATTGCCGATCCCAGCCAGACAATTGACTGGGCTGCGCTTGAGGCGCAGCTCAAGCCCGATTCGATGTCCGCTACGCTATGGCACCGTATTTACACCAATTTTCAATCTGAAGTCGGAAACAATGCAGGTGAATTCATCGCCACACTGGCGGAAAATGGCCAGTATCTGTCCTCACGCGGGGTCAGAAGCGACAGCGCTACGGCTGCCTTGAGTTTTGAACTGGAGCAGGCGGGTGACTTCGGATCGCTGGCGGAACGTGCAACGGAAGGTACGGCAGGCCGCGGTTGGGCTTTTCTCGGCGATTTACAGTTGGATATCGCTGCGGATGGAGACGCCATCCTGCAAGGCTCAACGTTATTGGGCACGTTGTTTACGCTGAATGCCGAAGAATCGGCCTATTACACCGTATCCTCGTCCGTAGGGCAGACGGTCAGTCTGAATGGAAATGTACTAAGCGGCGTGGCATCAACCCGTCCGGTATTCAGCAAAAATATCAATGGGTCGTATACCACATCCGGTGATTTTGACGGACAGCTCATACGCACTGCGGATGGATTCAGGCTGGAAAATGCGCATGGCGATGCGTTGCTGTTCGATCAGTCGGGCGTATTCGTAAAAGCCATCACCGTGAATGGACTGGAAACTAGCGCGACTTACGATACAGCCGGGCGAATAACCGGTTTTACCGGCCCGAACGGTAACACACTGACGATCAACTGGGATGCTGCGGGTAATGTTGTATCGATGACCGACGCCAACGGCCAGACAGTGACGCTCGGCTATAGCACAGATGGCGATCAACTAATTGCAGCAACCGGCACTGTCGGTACGGCCAATTTCAGCTATGACGGCAATGGCGACTTGAGTCGGGCAACAGCCGCTGGCGGGCCGGATATCGATTTTGCTTACGACAGCGCGGGGCGGTTGGCATCGGTTTCAGTGGCGGGTGGTATCGAACAAACCACCTTCAGTTACGATGCATTGGGTGGCTACACTGTCACCGACGGTGCGGGCCGATCAGCGCATATCAGTCTTGCACCCGGCGGTCAGGTTGCCGCGATTACCGACGGCACGGCGGCAACCGCTTCATTGTTATACAGCACACAGGGCGAACTGGTCGGTGTTGAATTTCCGGATGGCACCACCGCAGCATTGTCCGTTGACGCTCTGGGCCGCCCGACAGCGCTTACCGATGCGAATGGGGCGACACTGGCTTATACGTATCATGACCATTTTAACGTGCCCGTCAGCTTTACCGACGCCAATGGGGCAACGCGGTCATTTGCCTATAACGATCAGGGCGAAATGGTGCAGGCAACCTGGGCGGATGGCACGCATCTGGATTTTGGCTATAACGCCAATGGCCAGATTACCGGTTTCTCCAACCGGCGTGGTGAAAGCGCAACGTATGATTATGATGCGCGCGGGCGGCTGACGACTGAATCCGCGGGTACTTCCGGTGCGGTGAGTTATACGTACGATGCCGCGGGGAATCTGCTGACAGCGACGACAGCCGCAGGCACTACCTCACTAACGTACGATGCGGCAAACCGCGTCACCAAAATCGAATATCCCAACGGCCGTTCGTTGAGTTATACCTACGACGCCGCAAGCAACCGCACGGCGATGACCGATCAGGACGGCAACGCGCAATTCTATCAGTACGATGCCGCAGGCCGTCTGGTCAATCTCAGCAACAATAACGGCACTCTGGTCAGTTATAGCTATGACGCCGCAGGTAACCTGATCCGCGAAGACAACGGCAACGGCACGGCAACCACCTACAGTTACGATGCCGTCGGATGGCTGCTGGCAATTCACAACTTTGATGCTACCGGCAATGAAAATTCCCGCATCATCTACAGTTACGATATCGCGGGGCAGCGGATCGGTATGGAAACAGCGGACGGCTCGTGGACGTATGGTTACGACGCAACCGGGCAGCTCACCTCAGCCCATTTCACGTCAACCCGTATCGGGCTGGCGGACAAGCAGATCGACTATGTATACGACGCGGCGGGCAATCGCATTAGTCAGACGGAAGACGGCGTCACCACGCATTACACCGCCAATGCGTTGAATCAATATGTTACTGCGGGAAATGCGGCGCTGTCGTACGACGCGGACGGCAATCTGATCGCCAAAACCGATTCGAGCGGTGCCTGGAACTATACCTACGATCTGGAAAACCGCTTGACGTCAGTGACTACGCCAACCGGTGACGTGACGCAGTATGAATACGATGTGTTCGGTAACCGCGTTGCACTCATCGAAAATGGCGTGCGCACTGAATTTCTCATCGATCCGTTCGGGTTGGGCAATGTGATCGGTGAATATGCCGCAAACGGCGCGTTGATCGCCTCCTATGCCCATGGTCTGGGGCTGGCTGGCCGCATTGCGGGCGATGGTTCGACCGCATATTACGACATCGACGGTGTGGGCTCGGTGATCGGTATGACCGACGGTTCAGGTGTTGAGGTGAACCGCTATGGCTATACGCCTTTTGGCAATGAATTGTTCGAAGACGAAACTATCGCGAACAGCTTTGAGTTTAACGGCGCGTTGGGTGTGTCAGAAGATGCGAATGGTCTGAGTTATTTCAGAGCAGGGCCATATAATGATGAAATAGGTAGATACATTTCAGAAAATTCATTACAGATTGGTGCAGGATTAAGTAATTTGTATAGATTTTCCAATAACAACCCTCTGGAGATTATAGAGCAATTAAAATTTGGAATAGAATTTGAGAAGAAAATTGATGCTAGTGCAAATAATTTTCTAAATGGATTAAATTCACTATTTCATGATGACTGGAATAGTGCTAAGAAATCTTTTGCTGATGCCGCCGCTGGATTATTTTTTTTAGTACTAGATAATCCTAATCCAGCTCCACAAGTAATCGCATTTAAAAAATATTTGGAGCTTTTTAATATCAATGAAGAAACATTATCTCAAAGTATTGAGGTACTTTTTGATTTGGTATTTAACGCATTATCTCTTTTTCAAGAAGCAGTAGCTGCACTAACAAACTATTTGCTCGGTAGATCCGTGGGAGATCCTCATCTTCATACCTTCGACGGATACAATTACGATTTCCAAGCCGCCGGTGAATTCACGCTGGCACAGGGCGCCGATCCCGGTCTGGAAATCCAGGTGCGTCAGGAATCTCGGGGGAGCAGTGGTCTAGTATCCGTCAATACCGCTGTGGCGATGCAGGTGGGCGACGATGTGGTGGGGATTTACCGGGGACAACCCAACCCCGTTAATATCAACGGCGAATTTGTTGCGATTGCCGATGGCGAAACGGTGGCTATCGGCGACGGCTCGATTTACCGGATTGGGCACACCTATATCGTGACCAATGCACATGGCGATGGTTTCTGGGCATTGGTCGGTGGTTCGTTTGTCGATGTAGGCACGTTCCTGAGCACGGAACGGTTGGGCGAAATTGCGGGGCTGCTCGGCAATGCCGATGGCGATAAAACCAACGATATCGTGCTGGCCGATGGCACCGTACTAACCGGCCCGTTGACGAAACAGGACCTGTACGGCGCCTATGCCGATTCCTGGCGCGTGACGCCGGAAACATCGCTGTTCGTCTACGGCGATGGCGAATCCACCGAGACCTTCACCAATCGGGATTTTCCTGCCCGCATTATCACCGTTAACGACCTGGATCCTGCGGTGCGCGCGGCAGCCGAAGAAGCGGTACGCAATGTCGGCCTGACCGAGGGTACCATTGAATTCGAAAATGCCGTGCTGGACGTAGCGCTGACAGGTGATATTGAATTCGCGCAGGCTGCGTTCGAGATCCTGCAAGCATTCGGCGCTGTTTCTACGGGGTTCTCGCTGAATGCCGGCGGAGATGGACAATTGAACGAAGGCGATACCTTCAACCGCCTGATCAGCTTTACCGATGACGCCGATAGCGACAGCGATGGCAGAACGTACAGCATCGACTGGGGTGATGGCTCACCAATTGAGACCGGTGCTGTTGCCGCAGGTGGTTTTAACTTCAACATCAATCATCTTTTTACAGACGGCAATGCCAGTCATGCGGTCAGCATCACGGTTGCGGATGGCAGTGACGATACCGCGACACAGCAATTTACGGTTAATGTGGACAATGTTGCACCAACCATCGCCCTGTCAGGCGCTGCTGAAATCGATACCGGTGCCAGCTACACATTGAATCTCGGTGCGATCACCGATCCGGGGGACGATACAGTGACGAGCTATATCGTCAATTGGGGTGATGGCGGCAGCGATACTTACAATAGTGCCGGAGAAGTTACGCATACGTTTGCTGCCGATGGTCATTACACGATCCGTGTCGATCTGATTGATGAGGACGGCACACATGTCGATGCAGGCAATCTGGCTGTTTCCGTAAATGCCTCGTCTCCTGCCGAGACAATCCGTATCGGCGATGCGCCGTTGCGTGTGTCCCGCTCCGATCCCGATGCGTGGGAAAACGCCTGGACAAACGATGCGGTCAGTATCAGCCATAAAGCGAATTATCTCGATACAGCAGAAGCCTGGAGCAGTGCTGCGCTCCATGGAAACAATTCTACCGTATTAAGCGGCGGCGATATTTTTGGCGGCGATCTGGGCGTCAGTGGGCAATCGTTGGCTGCCAGCACGATCCATCAGGAAATCGACGGTATGGAAGCGCTGCGTTTCGACCTCGATCAGGCGGCAACCAAAGTCACCATCGATTTGTCCCGTCTTGACGGCAACAATTCGACCGGGCATTTCGATGCGGGTAGGCTGCAATTGCTGGACGATACCGGTCTGGTGGTGGATGAATTGATTTTCAATGCGGATGCACTTTCCGGTGATCAGCAAATTACGCTGGATCATGCTACCGGTTTTTCATCGGTAGTTCTGACATCAGGCGTTTACAACGGCGCTGATTTCATCTTCGGCGGCTTGTCCGATGCAAATGGACAATACCTGAGCGGCCCACAGAATCAAGGCAATGGTACCTGGAACGCCAGCGAATATCTGGTGGATGCCGTTACGTTTGAATTCGGGGATATAACACTCGTAGGAACAACAGCTTAAATAATACTTATCGCGTTTCAGAATTCGATATCAATCACCTTCTCCTGCCCGGAGAAGGTGATTGATGATTAAAAACCGGATTTTGAAGCGCTATGAGAGTAACGAGAACATCTAAATGATGAATTAAAAGGACAATAACAATGTATAGCATTCGAAAACTAACCTTATTGATATTTCTAAGTATTTTACCTTTGTCTGCCAGTGCGGTAATTCTGGAGCAGGCACCATTGGATGGCGGAGACGGCAGTTTGAGTGTCGGGCTATCCGGCGTACAAATTGCCACCGATGATTTTCAGTTCACCGGTAATGTGCAACTGACCAATATCCGCTGGTGGGGCAGTTACGATCCGGCTGCACCGGTTACGGAATCACTCACTGTGCGTATTTTTGCGGATGACGGTTTCGGCAATCCGCAATCCGGTTTTCTTTTTGAATCGGTTTTCTCAGGCACCGGAAACAGCAGCGTCGGTCTGACTGACTTATTCGGCGGCACCGTCTATCAATACGACCTCGGCGTCAATCAAGTACTGCAAGGCAACACGAATTACTACCTGTCTGTCTTCAATAATGACGGCAATCAAGGCTGGTATTGGCTGGAAAGCGCAACAGGCAATAACACCGGCTGGAGCCGGGCCGCCGACGGCGATGCCTGGAATTTCGATTCGGCAACGCTGAACATGTCGTTTCAATTGACTGCCGACACTGTGACAACCGGCATCCCGGAACCGTTCACGTTGTCCTTGATGCTTCTGCCCATGCTGTGGCTTGCCGGTCTGGCAAGAAGAAATATCGGCTGATCGTACGCGGTCCAGGGTCATAGCGCTACACGCGTTGCCTTCGGTATGAGATTGATGTAATTCGTATCAAAATTCGGACTCCGGACTGACTGATCTTTTCAGTTAGCCCCGGAGCTCATTCTTTTGAACCTGAGTGTTATTCAGGTTAAACAATGCGTATGAATACCCTGTTTGATACCTATCAACAGGGTGTTGCGCCAGAATCGTGATTTGAAAGAAATCAAATCATTACACTTAAAAAAACAATAGGAAAATCACCATGTTTCTAACCAGTCAATCTAAATGCAATGAAAGAAAGTTATTATTTGTTGATGCGGGCGTTTTGGAATCAAACCGGTTACTCGAAAACCTGCATCCCGATTTTCATGTCGTCCAGCTCTTAGCTGAAACGAATCCGATTCTGCAAATAACCCGGTCTTTATCTGTTTTTGCACCGGTAAACGAAATCGCCTTATTAGTGCATGCCCAGCCAGGACAAATTGATTTTACTAATTATCCGATCGACCGGGCCGCTTTGGAAAACTACAAAGATGAACTCTACAGCTGGCGCAACCTGATTACGGATGATGCAAGAATTTGTGTCTATGCATGCAGTCTGGCCAAAGGTAATATCGGTCAAAGCTTTATTCACACACTCGCACGGCTGACCCACGCAGATGTGGCGTCATCTACGTTGCCGATCGGCAAGCTTGGAGCACAAACCAACTGGAATCTGGACAGTTACACAAAACCGTTTCAATGCTTGTTTCCTTTTGATGTAAATTCGGTTGCCGCTTATCCGCACGTACTTGCGCCAATTTTTACCGGAACGGAAGGAGACGACACGATATCGGGGAGTAATGAAGCCGATACAATTAATGGACTGACTGGTAATGATGTACTCATAGGCGAAGGAGGGTTTGATGTTTATGTTTTTGATCAAGGATTTGGTCAGGATACGATTAATGAACAATGGTGGGGTTTACACGGTGGTGTAATACGATTTGGTGAGGGTATTATTCCCGAAGATCTTCGCTTTATCCGTCCTGTAGATAATTTTGAGGATTTGATCATCAAGGCTGGAGGTGACAGTATACGTATTCGTTTATTCTATAATTCATCTAATTATTCCTCCAGCGAACCATTTGGCAGGATAAGTTCGCTCGAATTCACCAGTGGGGAATCCATAAGCCTCTTGGAACCACTCACATATATCGGTACCAATCAAAACGACGATATTTACGGTACCGGACTTGCTGATACCATCAATGGTCTCGCGGGCGATGATAGGCTTTTAGGTGGATACGGATTAGATATCTATGAATTTGAGCAAGGATTTGGCCAGGACACAATTTTTGAACGCGGCTCTGGGGAGGATGGCGGAGTTATACGGTTTGGCGATGATATAGCGCCAGAGAATCTTCGATTTATTCGTACTTCAAAAGCTTCAGGTGATTTAATTATTGAAGCGAATTCAGATAGCATCAGGATTAATTCGTTCTATAACACAGCAAGCTATGAAGATTTGCCATCAGGTTTTATAAGTCGAATTGAATTCGCCAATGCGGAACCTATAAATCTTCTGGAACCATTAGCATTCATTGGTACGGAGCAAAACGATACTATTTACGGCAGTGGGTTAGCAGATACGATTAATGGTCTTACGGGCAATGACAAACTAATGGGTAACAAAGGCTATGATATCTATGAGTTTGGGTCAAATTTTGGTCATGACACGATCGATGAAAGTTTTTTTGGTGAGAATGGCGGTGTAATAGACGGCGGTATGATACGCTTCACTGAAGGCATTACACCTGAGGAGCTACGTTTTGTTATAGATCCTTCCAGCTCTTTTTATCATTTGAATATCCTAGCAGGTACAAACAGTATCCGTATTGATGGGTTCTACGATTCAGTAAACTCTGATATTTTTCCATCAGGTAACATAAGCCGTATTGAATTTGCCGATGGTAAATTTATAAATCTTCTGGAATCACTGGAATTTGCCGGTACAGTACAGAACGATACAATTTATGGTAGCGGCCTTGGCGATACGATTAATGGCATGGCAGGTGATGACGTACTTAGAGGCCGTGGAGGGCTTGATGTCTATAAATTTGAACCTGGATTTGGCCAAGATACGATTATCGAAACAGGATCTGGCGACGAAGGTGGAGTTATCCGCTTTGGCGAGGGAATCACAGCGGAAGATTTGCGCTTCTCCCGCGCATCCAATGACCGCCGTGATCTGATCATTGAAGCAAATACTGATAGCATTCGTATTCCTTCTTTTTTTAATACAACGTCATCATCTGCATCACCTACTGGCATAATCAGTCAAATTGAATTTGCTAATGCAGAATCTATTAATCTTTTGGAGCCGTTGACGTTTACAGGCACAGATCAAAGTGACCTAATCTATGGGACGGTGCAGTCGGATACAATTATCGGTCTTGCTGGAGACGATCACATGTCTGGTGGCAGAGGCTCGAATATTTATTACTTTGAGCTGGGATTTGGTCAGGATAGGATTTTCCACGAAGATTATCCATTCCATGACGATAACAGCATTATCCGCTTTGGCGAAGGCATTGTTCCAGATGACCTAGGTTTCTTTCGTGCAGCCAATGATCTACGTGCTTTGATTATCGAAGTCGGCGCCGACAGTATTCGTGTCGATTCCTTTTTCAGCTCCACATCAATAGCCGCGTCTTCTACCGGTGTCATCGGTCAAATCGAATTTGCCAACGGTCAACAGATTGACTTGAATTTGCTCGAGGTTGATGAAACCGGCGCATTAACCAACCACCCACCAAACGCGCAAAATGATTCAGTTGATACTGAAGTCGGCACGCCTGTTGAAATCAATTTGTTGCAGAATGATTCTGATCCCGATGGCGATCCTTTTGCGATTACAGCCGTTGGAGATATGGCATTTACGCCGGATATTCCCATTCTGCTGCCTTCCGGCGCGACGGTATCGATTTCGGCTGCGGGTATCGCAAGCTATACACCCGATCCGAATCTTGCTGACACACTGCTTACCGGGCAAAGCGCATCCGATAGTTTCAATTATCAAATTGGCGATGGCCGGGGCGGATTCGATTTTGCAACGGTTACGGTCAATATTGATACGCCCGCGCCCATTGAACTGGATCTGACTATCCAGGACGGGTTGGCGCCTGGCGAGGTTGGTATTGCGGAAGTAACTTATCTGAATAGCGGGTTAGGTGAAGAAGCACCGTCGACAACGACTACTAACGATCCATTAACCGTTATATCAAGCAATTCCATCTCGACCACGATCGAAGCACCCAATGCCGTATTGATTTCTGTCGCTGCGAAAGGTGGACTGATTGCAGACCCGTTGACGGGAACATTTTCTGACCGGGTATTTGTACTGGGTACAGGTGGTGACGATGGCATTCTGTCCCGCGGTGAAAGCGGTTCGATCGCGCTCAATGTCAAGGGCAGCGCCGGCCCACGTTCAACACTCAGTGTTGAGGCGCAGGTCGCCGATCACTTCGCCGTGACCGAAATCGGCGCACGCTATGAAGCACTTCAACCCACATACCTTTCAGCGGGTGTTATAAATAAACTTTCCGACAATGTTGTTTTACGTCTGGGGGATACCGTGGCAACGTTCACCAGTGCACTGGCCGAGCATGGCGTCAAGCTGGCGTCATTCGGACTGGAAGCACGCAGCGCCACTTCCGCACTGGCTTTTGCTATCGACAGCGCGGGTGATTTTGGCTCGATAGCCGAGCGCGGCCAAACCGGTTCGCTGGGTAAAGGCTGGTCAACCATTGCGGATATCGGGCTGGACATAGACGGTGGTTCGGTGCGCATGCGCGGCCTCACTGAAATCGATGCGCTGATGAGTCCGACCATTGATTCGGCGGCACTCTATACGGTCTCCGCTTCGGTTGGGCGCACCATGACACTAGGTGGTAACTTACTGGCATTTGATGCGGCAGCACGCCCTGCCTTTGAGCGTAAAATCGACGGCTCATTCAGTACAATCGGTGCTTTTGACGGCGCATTGCATAAAACAACCAGTGGTTATACGGCGATTAAATCAGATGGCGATCGTCTCGAATTTGACGTAAATGGTGGATTTCTGGGAATGATTGCAGCCGATGGCCGTCAAGTGCTTGCAAGTCATGACAGTGCCGGGAGAATCACCGGACTATCCGCGCCGAATGGTAATGCCCTGTCATTCACCCGCGACAGCCAGGGGCTGGTTACCCAGATTATCGACGCCGATGGATCAACCGCAGCTCTGTCTTATAGCGCCAACGGCGAGCTGGCAGCAGTGACCCGTTCCCAGGGGCAGTCGCAGTTTTCCTACGATGCGGCGGGCGACCTGGTTGGTGCCATCGCACCGGGCAATATTGCCACGCACCTCGCTTACGACGGCGCGGGAAGGCTGCAACAGGTTTCTCTGGCGGGTGGTCTGCAAACAGAAAGCTACAGTTACGACGCAACAGGCGGTGTGACCATTACCGACGGCGCGGGTCGTACTGCCGAGTTGAATTTGCTGCCAGGCGGCATTGCCGGCCGGCTTGCTGATGGCGATGGCAATACATCTGAACTGGTGTATAACGAAAGCGGCGATTTGCTGGGTGTGCGTGCACCGGACGGCACCTTTACCGCATTTGAGTTTGACAGTCAGAATCGTTTGACCAAAATCACCGATGCAAACGGCGCGCAATTGTCCTTTACCTATGACCAAACCGGTGAAGCGCCGATTGCATTCACCGATGCCGGTGGCGGCACGCGCAATTTCACTTATGATGCCGGTGGGCGTATTACTGAGGCAGTTTGGCCGGACGGCACGCAACTGGCTTTTGACTATGATGCGGAAGGTAATCTGACATCATTCACCAACCGGCGCGGCGACAATGTTGATTACACCTACGACGCGCGTGGGCGGCTCTTGTCGGAGTCCGACAGTTCCGCAGGACCAACGAGCTATGTTTATGACGACCGTGGACGGTTGATTTCGGCTACCAATGATCAGGGCACAACCTCGCTTGCCTATGATAGCGCGGACAGAATGACCGAAATCAATTACCTGACCGGCAAATCGCTTTTCTACACCTATAATGACGCGGGCCTGCGTACTTCGATATCCGACGGTGGCGACTACAATGTGTTTTACGACTACGACGCGCTCGGTCGACTCACCGGACTGCGCGACGAGGACAGCCAGATCGTCAGCTACGCCTACGACGGCGCAGGCAATCTGGTACGCGAGGAAAACGGCAACGGCACTGTTTCAATCTTTTCCTACGATAACGCAGGCCGCCTGACCCGCATCGAGAACCAGGCGCCTGATGGCGGCATCAACTCGTTCAATGCCTACACCTACGATGCAGCGGGACAACGGGTAACGAACGAAACCCAGGATGGCGCCTGGTCCTACGGCTATGATGCGATTGGACAACTCACTGCTGCCAATTTTGTTTCCACCAATGCGGCCATTCCAAACAAGACATTGGTTTACGAATACGACGCCGCAGGCAACCGCACCCGCGTAGTCGAAGACGGCGTGGAAACGCTCTACACCGCCAACGCGCTGAATCAGTACACGCAGGTGGGCGGCGCGACTTTCACCTACGATGACGACGGCAACATGACCTCGCGTACCGACAGTACCGGCACGACAACCTACACCTACGACCTCGATAACCGCCTGACTGCGGTGACCGAAGCGGATGGCACGGTGCTGACGTTCGAATACGATCTATTTGGCAACCGGGTGGCCAAGACCGTCGATGGCGTTGAGACGGAATATCTGGTCGATCCGTTCGGGCTTGGTGACGTCGTGTCTGAATTTACTGGCGGGTCGCTCAGTGCTTCTTACACGCATGGGCTGGGCTTGGCCGCGGGCGAGATTGGCGGGCAGGATGCCTACTATGATGCGGATGCGGTGGGCACGGTTACGACTTTGACCGGGGCGTCGGGTGATATTCAGAACCATTATGTTTTTACGCCGTTTGGGACGGAACTCTTTGAAGTCGAAAGTCTTGCCAACAGTTTCGAATTTAATGGGGTATTGGGGGTTGCTGAGGATAGCGATGGACTCACGTTTATGAGGGCTCGACACTACTCTGATAATCTCGGAAGGTTTCAATCTGAAGATCCTAAATGGTTAAACGGGGATCCTGAGAACATGTACCGCTTCGCTCTTAACTCTCCTAACGAATATGTGGATCCGAATGGTGATTGGTGGGCAGTTGCAGCTGCTATAGTTGCATTTGGGGCATTTACCTACGATGCAATCCAAAAAGCAAAAGATCGAGAAGATAGGCGAAGCAATTATAATTTGAGTGATAGCATAACAGATGAAGAACTTGAAGCTTACCAACGGGATTATGGCCAAAATCTTAAGGATGGTGCCGACACTTTGGTTGATGGTATTCTTGTCAATAAAGTAGTTGCTGCTGCACGGTCGGGTGCAAGTGTCATTGGAGGAACGTTAAAAAAACTGGCTGAAGCAGCTGATGCAATTGATCAAGCTTTAGAAAATGGAGAGCTAGTTAAACAAGCTCTTGAAGATGCTACGGAGGACAAACCTACAAGCAATCCTGTGTCGGATGCGTCACCTGTAGAACAGCCTCCACTAGGTGGTGGTTCCGTATCTCCTGAAGCGATTCCCCGACCGAGAACGGGAGGTGATCCACATATTCAAACTTTTGACGGTTTGGGGTACTCATTTCAAACTGTGGGTGAGTTTATTATGTTCCGAGGCCAGAACGATGAATTTGAGTTCCAGGTACGGCAATCCCCACTTCCCGGAAATAATTTGGTTTCGGTCAACTCCGCAGTTGCGACAGTTATTAACGGTAATACGGTTGGGGTCTATGCAGATCGAATTATCCCTCTGGTCATTAATGGTGAAGCCGTGGAACTGAAAAATGGCGAAAGCATCGCCGTTGGGAATGGCAGCGTCTATCGCAATGGCAATACCTACGTCGTTACCAACGAGTTCGGTGATGGCGTTGTTGCTGCTGTTCGGCGCGGCTTCACCGATTTTCTGACAATCCAGAACTTTCTTGCTCCAGAGCGGGGGGCTGGTGTCGAGGGGTTGTTTGGGAACGCGGATGGTATTCGCGAAAATGATCTCGCACTTCGTGATGGTACGGTGCTCACTCAGCCTGTTGCAGCAACTGACCTCTATGGCGTTTTTGCAGACAACTGGCGGATTACGAATGAGGAATCCTTTTTCGACTACCTGGAAGGTGAAAGTACAGAGACATTTACGGATCTAAGCTTCCCACGTGAGATAGTCACGCTCAATGATCTTGATCCAGTGGTTCGGGCCGCCGCAGAGCAGATTGCCCGAGATGCCGGTCTGGTTCCCGGAACATTTGAGTTCGAAACGACGGTTCTTGATGTGGCATTGTCAGGTGATCCGGCGTTCGCCGAGGCAACTCAGGATATCCCGGCATTTGATCCGGATTTTAATCCCGAGACTGATTTTGGGCTCATTGTTCCAGTTGAAGTGAACGAAGCGCCTATAGCCAATCCGGACAATGCCTCCGTAGACGAAGACGGTACCGTCGATATCGATGTGCTGGCAAACGACGAAGATCCCGAAGGCGATACACTTGTCATTCTCGGCGCAGGCGATGTAAACGGCGGCACGGTTGAAGTGGTGAATGATCTGCTTCGCTTTACGCCTGCGCAGGGATTCAGTGGCGAAACGGTGATTTCATATCAACTGGGCGATGGGATGGGTAACGCGGTGCTGGGGACGGTGCTGGTTGAAGTCGGACCTGTTCCCGATGCGCCGGTAGCGGGCGACGATACTTACGTCGTGCAGGCAGGCAATACGTTGAATATCGATGCGGTATCCGGTTTGCTGGCTAACGATACTGACGACGATGGTGATTTATTACAGGTCGTGTCTGTCTCTGATCCGGCAAATGGCATTCTGAATGTGTCGGCGGATGGATCATTCACCTACACGCCTGATGCCGGTTTTTTCGGCACAGAAAATCTTGTGTATTCCGTTAGTGATGGCCTGACCACTGTTGACGGGCAATTGGTCATCAATGTCGAAGGAACTATAGAGCCGGTAATCGTCAGCATCGGCGATGCGCCGTTGCGCGTTTCCCGTTCTGATCCGAATGCGTGGGAAAATGCCTGGACAGATGAAGCGGTCAGTATCAGTCACAAAGCCGATTATCTGGATACCACCGAAACCTGGAGCGGCGCTGCATTTCACGGAAACAATGCCGGTGTACTCAGCGGTGGCGATATCTTTGGTGGTGATCTGGGTGTGAGCGGTCAGACGTTAGCCTCCAGTACGATCCGCCAGGAAATCGACGGTACGGAAGCACTGCGTTTCGACCTGGATCAGGCGGCGACCAAAGTCACCATTGATTTGTCCCGTCTTGATGGTAACAGTTCCAACGGTCATTTCGATGCGGGCAGGCTGCAATTGCTGGATGATGCCGGTCTGGTGGTTGATGAATTGATTTTCAATGCGGATGCATTTGCCAGTGATCAGCAAATCACGCTTGAACACGGTTCCGGTTTCTCTGCCGCTGTTCTGACTGCGGGTGTTTACAACGGCACTGATTTCATCTTCGGCGGCTTGTCCGATTCAACCGGACAGTATCAGAGCGATCCCCAGAATCTGGGTAACGGTGTTTGGGATGCCAGCGAATATCTGGTGGATGCCGTCGAATTTGAATTCGGTGAAATAACGCTGGTAGGAACAGCTGCTTAACAGGTATCGTTTGGTGTTTCCCGTTACGTGTGCTGTTTAATAACGTAACGGGACTTGATTGATGCAAATCGGTTTTTTTTATTGTATACAACGACCATCTGTTTTTAAGGGGAAACCAAATTGGCAACTTATGAAACACTCGATAATTATCCTGATCTGACTGCTGAGCAGATGGCTGGGGCGGTTATGTTGTCCCTGAGTCCTTACGAAAGCACTTCAGTTGCGCTTGAGTGGGACAACAATGTTATAGTCGTCAGAGGCACGCATGGAAATTTTGGAGATATTCCCGATGCACTTTATCGATTCAGCGCGATTGAAGGCGCAACGTATGATATTTTCGTGAATAGCTTCGGAGACCCTGTTGTATTCCTATATGATGGTCAAGGCAATGCGATTCTGGATAACAATGAATCTGATGACGGTAGCTCTTCCCTAGGCCAGCCTGATGTGATATGGAATTGGGTGGCTCCTTATACAGGTGCGTATTATATAAGTCCGGGTTGGCAATTCAATGAAACAGATCCGTTTTCTTTCTATAGTTTGTCCATCTACGAAGATATCGACACTGCCCCATCAAATAACACGGGTGGTGTTACGCCCTCATTAGCACAGACGCATTTAGCCACTTACGGTGTCACGGTTCAGCAAGCCAAAGATTTTATTCTGTCAAACACCAGCCAACCGACTGTGATCTTTTCCACGGCGAAACAATTTGGTGTGACGGCACCCATGCTCAGCGAGATTAGCGGTTTTTCTACCGATGTCATTCGCGGCTTCTTTGCTTCGTTTGGCATGAATACCGATGAGTTGAACGGTGTCATTCCGCCAATTATTCCTAGCGGTCATAAATTGTTGCCGGACAATCTGGCGTCGTTAAGTCATTTGATCGTGTTCAATGCCAATTCAGGGGTTTTGTCTACCGATGCATTACGAGCGAATATTTTGCCCGATGCGTATGAGCCCGATTATGCCGCAGTTTTCAATCCCAGCAATTACCAGGGTGCATCGGACGGTGTATTTACTGCTGAAGAACTGGGTGTCGCGCATTTGTCGAATCTGCCGGCAACCCGGGAAACGATGGAATCGCTGATTTATGGCACGCTGATCAATGCATTCCGGGCTATAGACGAATCGGAGATTTTTCAGATTGTTTCCTATCTTGGTTCCCATCCCGACCCAATCGACGATACAGTCACATCCGAATTTACCGCGTTGATGAACGATGTTTTTGGCGATCCATCATCAGATCCCATCTACAGGGATGATGCCCAACTGGCGCGGGGCGTATATCAGGTTACCGATGGGCTGATTGATGACATTATGCGAAATGATTTTGATGATATTCTGATTACGTCACTGATCGGTGTTACCACGGTATCGATGCTGGAGCTGATCGAAACCGGCAGAACCGATTTATTTACCGATACTGGCGGCGTGTTCTTATGAGTTAGTGAAATAATGGAGATGCAATCGGATCCTGGCTTTTGATCTTGTCAATTCAATTATTATGGTGTTTAACCCCCAGGGTAAATTTCATCAAAATTAATTAGACCAGCGTAGTAAAGCAACTGATCCCGTGTGAGGCTGCCGAATTTTTCACGGAGTCGGGTAATGACGTGATTGATATAATTTGGTGAACTGTTGAGTTGATGTGCAATGACTTTAGGCACTAAACCTTGAGAAAGCTTCTTTAATACAATTATTTCTGTGTTTGTCAGAGTTTTAAGAAACGGCTGGATAAAACGCATGTGCATATTCGGTGAAACTAAAATTCTATCGCTGAAAATTTGCGCGATGATGCACATGTGTTCCAGTTTTTCCTTACAAAGTATGGTGAAGGTTCTGTCTTTTTCAGTGCTTGTAACGCTCACGCCGGCAATGCCTTTTTTACTGCTGTGAGTGGGTATTGTAATGCCGTGTTGGATGCCGTAATCGTAGCGTGCAACTTCTATCACCCTGCTTTCTTTGTGCGTTAATGTTTGTTTTTTTGATTCATCCCACCAGATCATGGATTCGAGATCACCGTTTTGTATCCTTTTGATTGTGAAGTCATCCTGGCCAAAATTTTCTGCAGCGTAATGTGTAATGAATTTCTTCTCATAGGATTGTGAAATAAGAAATATGGGGGATAGCTGGTTTAAATTGTTTCCGATAACTAAAGGGACGTAGGTATACGAAATATGATCAAAGCCAAGCGACAATGCCGCTTTTTCCAGTGCGGCGAACATTTCTTCGGTATTCTTAGCCAACCCGATTTCTCTGAGGAAATTTGATAAGACAATTTCTGTAGATTGCATGAAGGCGCTGGGAATATTCGATAAATATATATAAAAATCCGGTTAAATATCGGGTAATTAGAGGGTGATAATAATCGCTGTGCGGGTTATAGTCAAAACGGATGTATGTAAAAATCCGGTATCTACCGGTTTTCGATTCCGTTTGTATCGTTAAAAAGTGTAAGCTGACAAAATTACAGCAGTGCATTTTTTCATGTCAGTGCGTAGTGCAATCGTCATGCACGACTGATCATAGTCTTTACGAGACCATTATTGAGTACTATAATCAGGTCTCATTATGCTATTGTAAGGACATAAATCATGCCCAATCAAATACTCACCGAAATTGCTGCCAGTATATCCGAGCTTAAGGCAAACCCAATGAAGGTTGTCACCAGCGGTGATGGCATGCCCATCGCTGTTTTGAACCACAATGAGCCAGTCTTTTATTGCGTACCCGCAGCAGCCTACGAGGCAATGATGGAATTGCTCGATGATACTGAGCTACTCAGGATCGTTAAAGAACGCAAGGATGAACCCGGTATTAAAGTTTCACTCGATGAGCTATAGGCTGGAATTCAAAAAATCCGCGCTTAAAGAATGGGAAAAACTGGGTCACACCATTAAAGCGCAATTCAAGAAAAAACTCAGAGAACGACTGGAAAATCCACATGTGTCTTCAGCTGCTTTATCCGGAGCTAAAAATACATATAAAATCAAGCTACGTCAGCTTGGATATCGGCTTGTGTATACCGTTGACGATCGGATTATCACGGTAACGGTAATCACTATCGGTAAACGTAATCGCAATGAAATCTACGATATAGCTTTATCGCGATTATACGATAAGTCCTGAGCCACATGAGGATATAGAAACCCGCGAAGACGGAACCGGAACGGGTTTCGTTGTATGAAAATATAATTGGTTTCCAATGTGCGGAACGTGTACGGTGAAAAGTTTGGTGGCGTTTCGCCCAGTAATTGGCGGATGCCCTGTGAGCAGTCTATGTAAGACAGAATTGGAGTGAAGCTGCGATAAGAGCAGATAGCAAATCTATATCAGATTGAGAGTGCCAGGAATTCTATTGTGTACGATTTGTTCCAGATACATTCTGGCGCGTTTGCTGACACCTGCGCCATGCCTGAGATAAGTCTGTGCGGCTTCGCATGGTGAGTAATCGCTGACTCGGTAACCTAAGGTTTCAATTTTAGCCGCTGTCAGTGATGATACAGTTAATTGTCCTTTTTCCAGTTTGATCAGTTGCAATTTGTTGCCTTGTTTCGCAACGATTATGGCTGTTTGACGGTGGTGATTGATGAGTACGGTGGGTTGCATGAACAGCCTATTTTGTCGGTTCAGATAGGGGGACAGTATCACTAGTGCGGAACATATTGTGTATCATGCGTGAGATAAATCGGGTACGGCCGGTATTCCAAGGCGTGAATCTGGGCAACTGATAAATGTCACTGCCGTAATCCGCAGCACCCTGTGCTGTGGCGAAAGCTGCCTCAAAACCGATTTTTCTAATCATCGCCACATGCTCAGGTAAGTAATCCTGCTCCGGCTTGCCATTGGGGTAGGCGAAGAAACGCACTGGTGCTTGAATGATGTCTTCAAGTTTTGATTTTCCGTTGGCGATCTCAGCATAAGCAGTTTCATATTCAGTACGTGCAAGAACCGGATGATTGAGTGTGTGGCCACCAATTTCCATTCCAGCGCGATGAAGTTGTCTGAGTTGATCGGCCGTCATCATGATGGTGTCGGGTAATGGTATCGGTATTAACTGGCACAGCTGTTCGATCAGCGTGTGTCTGTCGTCAAGCGATTGATATTTCAATTTGTTAATCAGTGTATGCATTGTCTGACGGCGCTGCCCAAGTGAATCGATTTCATGTTTTCCCAGGTTGATCGCACTAAGATTCAGGTTGTCTCCCGGTGCGTGCCTGATGAGTTCAATAATCTTGTCATTCCACATCATACCGCCATCAATAAAACCGGCTGCGATAAAGAATGTAGCCGGAACGTCGTATTTTTGCAAAATAGGTAATGCATTTTCGGCATTGTCAGCATAACCGTCATCGAAAGTGATGCAAGCTGCTTTGCTGGGTAAGTTCTTTTCTTTTAGTCGTTCAATGGCCTCGGACAATGGCAGTACATTGAAATATCGAGACAGCATGCGAATTTGTATGTCAAAAAATTTTTTATCACTCTGATTACCTGTTAATGGATCGGGCTCTGTAAGAACCCTGTGGTAAATCAAGATTGATAATCGCGCGCGCTTGCCCGAAGGTGAAAATATTGATGCCAGAAAATTTGCGGGGATGGCGCCTAGTCGATCTGCTAAGTTAGGTATTGTTTTCATCCTGCGATCGTTTTCCGCATAGAATAAATGCATGACACAACAGTTGACCAATGATTGGGATGCGATACCATATCCATTGGGCGACGCGCGTTTCCACAATCCATTGAAAACGATACCAGCGTGCCGGCAGGATTGGCAGCCAGTGGAGTTGAATATCGGTCAGACCATTGTGCCGCATCAGATGAGACAGATGGTGCGTGTTTTCATAACGCAAATGTATCGGTCTATTTAATATCCAGCGTATAAATTGCTCCCAGATATGCGGCAGGCATCGACCGTTCAGTGCGTCTATGCAGACATATCCGCCAGGTTTGACTATTTTTGCCAGGCCTTGGATCGCAGTATTGGAATTACCGAGTGCTTGTATAACACCAAAGCAAATGACGCCATCGAAAGAGTGTAGTTTGATCGGAATGTTATTGATGTCCGCTACGCACCATGCAATCGAATTGTCACTTCTCGATTTGGCTTTTTGTATCGATGGAAAAGAATAATCCAGCCCGATGATATCAATACCCTGCTGGGCGAGAAAGCGTGTGTAAGTGCCCGCGCCGCATCCTGCGTCCAGCCAGATATTTTTTTTTAGCTCCGGGCTATTATTCCAGATCTCCTTGAATTTGCGTAAACGTGCATCCAGGCCGGTTGTCGACCATCCGGCAATGCCGGCATCGTCTTCAGCACGTGCGGCGAAGTTTTCGAATCTCTTGCGCCATAATTTTTCAAATGAACGCGGTTTATTCATTGATCGTTAATGTAATGTATATCGATTACCGAGAGGTATGTTGTTTGTGCAATAACGCCGTATAGATGGATTTGTAAGGTGCGGCACTGACGTTCCAGTTGCGTTCCATTTTTACTTTATCTAATCCATTTCGAATAATGACGTCAAAATTGCTTGTTGTGTATGCTTGCCTCAATTGTGAGATGAGGCTATCAATATCACCAGCCTTAAATAATAAACCATCTTTCTGATCTATTATAAGTTCTTTATGACCGCCGACATCAGAAGCCAGGCATGGTCGCCCCATTGCCATTGCTTCCAGCGGTTTGAGCGGCGTGACCAGATCGGTCAGACGCATTGACAATCGTGGATAAACCAATAAATCTATAATGCTGTAATAACGCATTACTTCTTTATGATTAATGCGACCTGTGAAAGTGACGTGGCCGGAGAGATCAAGTTGCGCCACCATTGCTTTAAGTTTATTTTCGGTTTGCCCGCCGCCAACCAGCAGCAGGTGCAAATCGGGATAGTCATTTTTCAGTGCGGGCATTGCCTTGACGAGTAATTCTAAGCCTTCGTATTCATAAAAGGAGCCAATAAATCCGTAGATTTTTTTGCCTTCAAGTTTGAGATCTGTCAATAACGCAGTATCTTTCTCAGTTATTGGTTTGAATTGATCGATGTTGACGGCATTGGGTATGACTGTCATCTTCTCAGAAGGAATACCGCGTATCTGAATATCGCCTTTTAGTCCCTCACAGATCGTGGTGATATGATCAGCGCGTTTTAATACATAGGTCTCCAGTGCTCTGGAAATTTTGTACCGCAGATCATTTTCTGTGCATGTGCCGTGACTTACGGCCGCATCTTCCCACGATGCGCGCATTTCATAGAGTACCGGTATGCCATGTTTTTTTCCTGCGTGGAGCGCTGCCAGTCCATTCAGGCAGGGTGAATGGGCGTGCAGGATATCGGGTCGTTCGCGGGCAATGACGGATTCAAGTCTTTTATTCAGAGTCAAAACGACGTCCAGCTGATTTATACCGGGGATTTTACTGAGATAAGTTGGATATGTGCGATAAAAAGTCAGTCCGTCGACATATTCAATTGCATCGACGCAAGCGCTGTTTTGAGCGTGTTTGCAGCCTGTGATCATGGCTGTCTTTATGCCCATTTGATGCTGTATGGTCAAGATCGATCGTGTGCGGAATGTGTAGCCACTATGTAACGGCAGGGAATGATCAAGTACATGCAGTACCTTGATGGGTTTGTTTTCAAACATATCTGACGGAGTTGATGTGTATTTAAGGTTGCCGGTTGAGTTTGCGATGAATTACCGGTAGTAATTTGAATATAACGGATTCGAGGCTGTTTTATTGACTATCATGCTAACGGCAATCCTTTAGAATATTAAATAGTTGTATATTTTTATGGCTTGATGATTTTATTCAGAATTTCTTGATTTTAACTTCAGAGAAGTAAGAAATTTCCTTTTTGATTAAATATAACATGGGCTTGTCGAGAAACTCAAAAAATTTGGTGATACCAATTATTCAACTCGTGGAGTTATTCGAAAGCGCTACATCAACCCAGTTTTTCCCCTCAAAATCCTGGATATCACTCACTGTGCCAGATTATTATTAGGCCGAATGACAGGTGATGTTGCTTTGCATATTTTTGAGCAAATAAACGCTAAAAATCTACAGTAACTATTTTAATGGTATAGTCTTTGGTATGGGAAATAAGGAATTAAGAATAAATCATTTTTATTCAGTGACTTATTCATTGGTTTGGTGCCCAGAAGAGGACTCGAACCTCCACACCCGAAGGCACATGGACCTGAACCATGCGCGTCTACCAATTCCGCCATCTGGGCAATGTCTGGTCTGATATCTGAGTATTCAGACCGATAAAGAGTGCCACATTCTATAGGAAATCACTATTTTGTCAATTAAGAAGCAACGTAAGCTGAGAAACCAGGACCCTTTTCTTGAACGAGAGAAGGCGCGTTACAGCCACCCGCTGCCAAGCCGGGAGCATGTGCTTAAAGTGCTCAAGGATAAAGGCGTGCCGATGCGTGAAACGGAATTGCTCAAACAGCTGGATATCGACCTGAGTGAAAAGGAAATCTTTTCGCGCCGATTGGCCGCGATGATGCGTGAAGGGCAGATTTTCCGTAACCGCAAAGGCGATATCTGCGTGATGGAAAAACTTGATCTGGTCAAAGGAACCGTACAGGGCCATGCCGATGGGTTTGGTTTTCTGATTCCTGACGATGACGGTGTTGATCTGTTTTTGCCGGCAAAAGAAATGCATAAAGCACTACATGGCGATCGTGTGCTTGTGCGGGAATCCGGGCTTGACCGGCGTGGACGCCGCGAAGCGACTATTGTCGAAGTACTGGAGCATGTCAACAGACAGGTTGTCGGGCGATTGTACATCGAACATGGCATTCTGGTGGTGGTGGCGGAGAACAAGCGTATCAATCAGGAGATTTTAGTGCCGAACGATCAGTCGTTGAATGCAAAAGCCGGTCAGGTTGTCATTGTCGAAATTGTTCAGCAGCCCAGCAAACACACGCAACCGATTGGCCATATTGTGTCCATTCTGGGTGGATATACCGATCCCGGAATGGAAATTGAGATCGCCTTGCGCAAGCACGATTTGCCGCATGTTTTTCCGGTGGAAGTAGAGCAGTTGTCCGCTCGTATGCCGACCGTTGTGCACAAAAACAGTCATGCCGAACGCCGTGATATCCGCGCGCTGCCGCTGGTGACCATCGATGGAGAGACGGCGCGTGATTTTGATGATGCGGTTTACTGTGAACAGGATAGCGATGGTTATACATTATATGTGGCGATTGCGGATGTCAGTCAGTATGTGACGCCCGACGACGCATTCGACAAGGAGGCTTTAAAACGCGGCAATTCGGTTTATTTTCCGCAACGTGTGATTCCCATGCTGCCTGAAGTGTTGTCGAATGATCTGTGCTCATTAAATCCGAACAAAAATCGGTTGTGCATGGTGTGTGAAATCCGTTTTGATACACATGGCGAAAGACTGGATTATGTTTTTTACCCGGCATTGATGAAGTCGCATGCCCGGTTGACCTACACGGCGGTAGCCGAGATTCTGGCTGAACCGGAGGGTAGGCTGGCCATTAAATATCGTAAACTTCAGCCGCATTTACAATCGCTTAACCGATTATTCAAGGCACTATTGAAGGCGAGAAATAAACGTGGTGCCATCGATTTCGAAACGACCGAAACGCAAATGTTTTTTAACGCCCAGGGAAAAATTGAGAAAATCGAACCCGTGCAGCGTAATGATGCGCACCGCTTAATCGAGGAATGCATGCTGGCGGCGAACGTTTGCGCAGCCGAATTTCTGCAGAAACATCGGCATTCTGTGCTGTTTCGCATTCATGAGCAGCCCGCAGCAGACAGAATCGAGGCGCTGCGCAATTTTCTTAAGGAAGTCGGTGTGCAATTGGGTGGCAGAAAAAAACCGAAAGCGGGTGACTATGCTAAAACGATTCAGAAAGTGAAAGGCAGGCCGGATGCGCGTTTGTTGCAGACCGTTATGCTGCGTTCCTTGCCGCAGGCGCTCTACAGTCCCGACAATTGTGGTCATTTCGGGCTAGCTTACGATGCTTATACGCATTTTACCTCACCGATTCGGCGTTATCCCGATCTGCTGACGCATCGCGCCATAAAGGCGGTGTTAAGAGGTGAACACTATCCGTGCGATAACTGGCACGAACTTGGGCGTCACTGTTCACAGACCGAACGGCGTGCCGATGAAGCCACGCGTGATGTTGAAACATGGCTGAAATGTTTTTTTATGAAAGATAAAATCGGCGAGTGCTTTGATTGCGTTATCAGTACAGTTACGGGATTCGGCCTGTTTGTGGCTTTGAATGATTTCTATGTGGAAGGACTCGTGCATGTGTCGGAATTACCCAGCGATTACTTTCATTATGACGCGGTACGGCAACGCTTACTCGGCGAACGTACCGGAATGCAATTCCGCATTGGTGATTCGCTACGTGTTAAATTGGTGCGCGTTGACCTGGAAACCAGTAAAATTGACTTTGTGCTGGCAGAAAGCAAGCAGAATATGCAGCCGGATAAGCAAAATAAGCAGAAAAAACCAACCAAGACCAGGAAAAAAACCAAACCTAAACTGTCTTAAAATGTTTGTTGACGATCTTTTCGATCCACTTTGAATTGCACACAAAATTAATATATGTCCGCGACGCGTCTGATTTTCGGCTTTCATGCGGTGACAAGCCGTTTGCGCCAGAACCCCGATAGCATCAAAGAAATTTTTTTCGATGAGGGGCGGAATGACCAGCGTATCCGCAGTTTGACCAATATTGCCGAGACACAGAAAGTGTCGCTGATTGCCTGCGATTCCGATCGGCTGGACAAGATGGCCGGCAGTCGGCGTCACCAGGGTGTGGCCGCCGCGATCGATGCTTTTTCCACGTATGTGAGTATAGACGATGTACTGGATACATTGAGCGAACCGGCGCAGTTGCTTGTGCTCGACGGGATTCAGGATCCGCATAATCTGGGTGCCTGCCTGCGGGTGGCGGATGCATTCGGTGTTCATGCCGTAATCGCACCGAAGGACCGGGCAGTCGGATTGACGGCAACCGTTCACAAGGTATCCAGTGGTGCGGCGGATGCCGTGCCATACATTGTTGTCACCAATCTGGCACGTACCTTGCGGGCGTTGAAAGCGCGCAATATCTGGATTATTGGTACGGCCGACGATGCCGATCATGATCTCAGCGATTTTCGCATCGAAGGTGCGGTGGCCTGGGTTTTCGGATCGGAGGAAAAGGGCATACGCCGGCTTACCCGGGAAACCTGCGATCAACTGGTCCGCATTCCCATGCAGGGCAGTGTGGAGAGTCTGAATGTTTCTGTCAGCGCAGGGATCTGCCTGTTTGAGACATACCGCCAGCGCCAACAGACTGGAAAATAATTTTTTGGCACTCGGGAACAGTAATCATTACAGCAATAATCTATAGTTGACATGTTTGAATTGTCATGCGCAGAAATCCGGTCACGGTCAGCCTTGATCGCGAAGAAGGCATTATCGCAACCCAATACATCTTTCGTGAATCTAAAATGAGAAAGGTACCGTTTACATGGTGAAATTATCAGAATTGCCCAATTTTAGGGTGCATTTGTCACAACTTCTGCAACAAGCAGCGCTGACGTTGAAGGTTGATCATGCGCTGAATATCGAAATAACGCGTACCAAACAGGTGAGTCATGGCGATTATTCCTGCAATCTTGCCATGCAGCTGGCCAAGACACTGCATAAAAATCCCCGTGAGATTGCCGGGATGCTGATTGATGCAATGCCGGAATCGGCCTATGTTGAAAAAATCGAAGTCGCCGGCGCAGGATTCATCAATTTCTTTATCAAGGATGATGCCAAGCGGCTCTATTTGAATCATATTCTGCAGTCGGGTGACAGATATGGCGCCAGCGATTTCGGCAACGGCGAAAAAATTCAGGTCGAATTCGTGTCGGCTAATCCAACCGGACCGTTGCATGTCGGTCATGGTCGTGGTGCTGCTTTTGGTGCAAGCCTGGCGAATGTTTTGGCAAAGGCCGGATTTTCGGTAACGCGCGAATTTTACGTCAACGATGCCGGACGGCAGATGGATATTCTGGCATTGTCGGCATGGCTGCGTTATCTGGCATTAAATGATGTGCAGGTTCCTTTTCCGGAAAATGCCTATCAGGGTGAGTATGTCAAAGAGATGGCTAAACTGATTTATGAGGCGCATGCAGACCGCTATGTACATCAACCCGCCGTACTTCTGGATGGATTGTCCGAGGCGGCGCACGAAGAGGTTATCAATACCGATGAACAGCTTGACCGGATGATTGCCAATGCCAAAAAAATTCTGGGCCAGGATTATGCATATATTCATAATTTTGTTTTGACCGAGCAGCTCGGTGATTGCCGTAACGATCTGATGGAATTCGGCGTGGAATTCGATATCTGGTTTTCCGAGCAATCACTGTTTGACAACGGGCTGGTTGCCAGAGCCGTGCGGTTGCTCGATGAGAAAAAACAGCTTTACCGGCAGGACGGCGCGTTGTGGTTCCGCTCGACGGAATTCGGTGACGAGAAAGACCGTGTTGTGCAAAGGGAAAATGGTCACTATACCTATTTTGCTTCGGATATTGCATACCATCTCAATAAATTCGAGCGCGGCTATACAAAAGTGATCAACATCTGGGGCGCGGATCATCATGGCTATATACCGCGTGTTAAAGGTGCTTTGCAGGCGTTGGAACAGGATCCGGATAAACTGAAAATTGCGCTTGTACAGTTTGCAGTGCTGTATCGGGATGGCAAGAAAGCATCCATGTCAACCCGCTCGGGTGAATTCGTGACATTGCGTGAATTGCGCCATGAAGTCGGTAATGATGCCGCACGTTTCTTTTACGTGATGCGTAAGAGCGATCAGCATCTTGATTTTGATCTGGATCTGGCTAAATCGCAAAGTAATGAAAATCCGGTGTATTATGTGCAATATGCACATGCACGGATCTGTAGTGTGCTGGCACAGTGGGATGGTGATGCTGCATCGTTGATTGATGCGGAAACGGACTTACTGACAGGTCCGGCCGAACGGGTTCTGCTTCAGTGCCTGATTGATTTTCCGGATACAATTGAAGCTGCGGCACAGGAATTTTCACCCCATTTGATCGCGTTTTATCTGCGTGAATTGGCCAGCGAATTCCACAGCTACTATAATTCAACGCATTTTCTGGTACCGGAAATTCCGATCATGGAAGCACGGCTCGCGCTTGTGATGTCAATCAGGCATGTACTGAAGAACGGATTAGAATTGCTGGGTGTCAATGCACCGGAAAAAATGTAAGTTTAGACGCTAAAATAGGATATTCATGAGCCGAGATTATAAGTCCCGCCAGTCACCAGCATCGGCGGACAGCAAAGGCAGCTTGATGCTGGGCATTTTTATTGGCTATACGCTGGGTATTGTCAGTGCCATTGGCATATGGTTTTATCTGGAAAACGCGCCGAGTCCTTTTATCAACGAGGAACAGGTTTCTGTCAATGAAAAGGTTCTGGAGAAAACGGATTCCAAAGCTCGCGAAACGGATCGTGAATCTGGAAACGAAGATACGACTGCTGCCAAGGTAGAACCGAAAACACAGTTCGATTTTTATAATATTCTGTCCAGCGAAGATACCGGTATGTTTGATTATGAAGCGCCGCAACAGGCCGAAAAACCTCAGCTGATAGAAAAAAAGCCGGTAGAAAAACCACCGCAGCAGGACATTGCAAAGCTGCAGCCACAGCTTCAGCTGCAAGTCCCGCAACACATCGCGCCGCAGATACAACCACGGCCTCCTGAGCCGCCTCAAGCGACGATTTCGCCACCGCCACCGTCCTCCGTGCCCCAGAGCAGGCCGAGCAGTCCTGTGGCTGCAGAAAACTATTATCTTCAGGTTGGTTCGTTTCGGAACCATGCCGAGGCTGATAATCTCAAGGCAAGGCTGGCATTTCTAGGCCTGATTGCATCTGTGCAGTCGGCCGATCTGGCTGAAAAAGGTGTCTGGTACCGTGTCCGTGTCGGCCCGTTCACACAGAAAACGCAAGTGGATAATATCCATGTCACATTGAGAGAAAACGGTATCGACGCGCAGCTGATCAAGATGCGGTGATTGCCATCCGGTCATGTTTTGACATTGAGTAATGGGGTATTATGAAAATGAAACAGTTGAGAGAATGTGTCGTTTTATTTGTTTTTCTGATATCAGGTCTGTGTAGTGCTGTGAGTGTTTATGCCAATCCTGTCGAAGGACAGGATTATAAAGTGCTCGCAAACCCTCAGCCGACCCAGAATAAAGCGCTGATCGAAGTGATCGAGTTTTTCTGGTATGGTTGCCCTCATTGCAATAATCTCCATTTGCCGCTTAAGAGCTGGTTGAAAAACAAACCGGCCGATGTCGACTTCCATTATGTACCGGCGGTACTCAGAAGCAATTGGGAACCTGGTGCGAAAATATTTTATACGCTGGAAACCATGGGCGGTATGGATGAACTGCACGATAAAATCTATGATGCAATTCACCGCGATAAAGTCAATTTGACCGATGACGCTACCGTGTTCGGCTGGATGGAGAAGCAGGGCGTCGATAAAGATAAGTTTGTGAAAATTTACCATTCGTTTACCACACAGAATCAGATCGCCCGATCCAAGCAGATGATGCAGCAGTATCAATTGCAAGGGGTACCCATATTGGTAGTCGAAGGCAAATATCTGGTAACCGGTAAAAAGGGCGGTACGCCGCAGGATATGGTGAACACTCTCGAGAAAGTCATTGATATGGCACGGAAAGTGAAACAATAAATCTGGTCGGTGGGATAGGAATCAATATGTCGGTTGAGTATATACGGCCATCATCAATACTATTTGAGAAGCAGGCCAGCTTTAGCTGGCTGCATTATATATATGTGCGATCAAAAATTTGATTGTTAACACTGAAATGGTTATGTGCACCGGTTGCTTATTTATCATTACTGCGCCTTCAGGAACAGGAAAAACCAGTCTAGTCAGAGCTTTACTTGAGAACGACGCGGATCTGCGTTTGTCGATTTCATATACATCCCGGCCTCCCCGTGAGGGTGAAGTGCATGAACGTGATTATCATTTTGTCAGCCGTGCAATGTTCGAGCAGATGCAGGCTAATGGGGATTTCCTGGAGAGTGCGGAGGTGTATGGCAATTGGTACGGTACTTCGCAGCGTTGGATCAGCGACACAATGCAATCCGGGCAGGATATCGTTTTGGAGATCGATTGCCAGGGTGCGGCACAGGTGCGCAAGTTTTTTCCGCAATCCATCGGGATTTTTGTTTTACCGCCTTCAGCAAAGGCGCTGGAGGAAAGATTGTTTCTGCGGGACAAGGATGCCGCCGATGTTATCCAGAGACGCTTGGATGCTGTGTGTGAAGAAGTCAGTCATGTAAATGAGTTTGATTATGTTATTATTAACAACATACTTGAGGATGCAATTTGCGATCTTGCATGCATCGTCAAAGCTGAGCGCCTCAAAAGGGAAAGACAACTGCAAATGCAGAAAAATCAAGTGCTGGTTTCCCGGCTGATGTCTTTTTAAATCAAAAATGTGATTAACGACTGAAAGATAAGTGACATGGCACGCATAACTGTTGATGACTGTTTAATGAAGATACCTAACCGTTTTGATATGACGCTTGTTGCGACAGCCCGCGCCAGACAATTGGCAATGGGCGCTACGCCTATGATTGAATCGGCCCGTGACAAGCCCACCGTTATCGCTCTGCGCGAACTTGCCCAGGGTAGGGTCGATATGGATATTTTAAATCCCAAATCCCTGTAATTTTCTGTCAGCATATTTCCTTTTTTCATCTTGTTTGTTTAACCCCGCTGCCTGTTTGATACGCATCAATGTCAGAAGCTGATAAGCTGTTTTCCGAAGTTGCCAGATACCTTCGGCCGGAAGATGTCGCACAGCTGAAGGTTGCGTATTCTTTCGGGCAAGGCGCACACTCGGGGCAGTTCCGGAAATCTGGAGAACCCTATATTTCGCATCCTTTGGCGGTTGCACGGATATTGGGTGGATTGCATCTGGATGCGCCGACGCTCACCGCCGCACTGTTGCATGATGTCGTGGAAGATACGCATATTTCCAAAGAGGAAATCAGTGAACGATTCGGCGGTCCGGTGGCGGAACTGGTGGACGGTGTTTCCAAGCTGGATAAAATCCAATTCCAGACCCAGGAGGACGCGCAGGCAGAGAATTTTCGCAAAATGCTGCTGGCGATGGCGCGGGATGTGCGCGTTATTCTGATCAAACTTGCCGACCGGCTGCATAATATGCAGACACTTGAAGCCATGCCGGTTGAGAAGCAGCGCAGAATTTCGCGTGAAACACTGGAAATTTATGCGCCCATTGCGCTGCGTTTGGGGTTAAATAACATCTACCAGGAACTGCAAGAACTTGGCTTCCGGTATTCCTATCCGTTACGCTACCGTGTTCTGGTTAAAGCGACCAAAGCGGCGCGCGGCAACCGCCGCGAAGTCGTTGGTAAAATCCAGGTGGCAATCACCAGCCGATTGAAGGAGGCAGGTCTCGATTTCCAGGTCAGCGGGCGCGAGAAGCATATTTACAGTATTTATAAGAAAATGGTCGAGAAACAATTGTCATTTTCTGAGGTACTTGATATTTATGGTTTCCGGGTCATTGTCAGCGATATACCTGCCTGCTATGTTGCGCTGGGTGCCTTGCACGGCCTGTACAAGCCGATACCTGGAAAATTCAAGGATTATATCGCTATTCCCAAGGAAAACGGGTATCAATCGCTGCACAGTACATTGCTGGGGCCTTTCAATATCCCGATAGAAATTCAGATCCGTACCCGGGAGATGCATTGTATCGCGGAAGATGGAGTAGCGTCACATTGGATTTATAAAAGCAGTGACGCAAATCTGAATGATTTGCATATGAAAACCAATCAGTGGCTGCAAAGCCTGTTGGAGATGTTAAGCGATACCACCGACTCTCTGGAATTTCTTGAGCATTTGAAAGTCGATTTGTTTCCAGGCGATGTTTACGTATTCACGCCGCAAGGCAAGATCCTGACCTTGCCACGTAGGTCGACTGCAGTCGATTTTGCTTATGCGATTCATTCCGATATCGGTAATTGTTGTGTCGCAGCCAAAATTAACGGTGAGAATGCACCGTTGCGCAGCGAACTCAAGAATGGCGACCGTGTGGAAATCATCACGGCGCCTTATGCAAAACCCAACCCGTCCTGGTTAAGCTATGTCATGACGGGGCGTGCTCGTTCGCATATCCGGCATTTTCTCAGAACGATTCAGTATGAGGAATCGGTTGAATTGGGCGAGCGCATGTTGAACCAGGCATTGTCCGCGCTGAATGTCGAAGCATCGCTGATCAGTGAAATGGAATGGGATAAGCTGGTACGCGACAGTGGTGCCAAATCCAAGAAAGCGTTATTGGCCGATATGGCATTGGGCAAGCAATTGCCCGCTGTGGTGGCAAAACGGTTGGTCTCTCCGCTGGAGTCGCAGGAAAGCAAGCTCGTGGCGAGTGAGCCGATTACGATACTCGGCACCGAAGGATTGACCGTACAGTTTGCCAAATGCTGTCATCCCATACCCGGAGATATCATTGTCGGCTTGATCAAGAAAGAACATGGACTGGTGATTCATGTGCATAATTGCCTGGTTATCGCGCAAAACAAAAGAAACGCGGAGAACTATCTGGATGTCGCATGGGGTAAGGATATTACCCGGACTTTCGAGGTCAAACTCAAGATTGTTGCGGCAAACCGGCATGGTGTACTCGCAAGGATAGCCGCCGCGATTGCCAAAACGAAATCCAATATTGACGATGTCGCCATGGAAAGTGAAAAGGATTACACGACCATGGGTTTTATATTGCAGGTCAGGAATCGTCATCATCTGGCTCAAGTGATACGGGGTCTGCGGCGGATAAAGGAAGTCGCCCGGATTGTGCGTATATAGGCAGGTGGTTGAACGGATCCTTTACGGACGGCGGTGGTTAACAGCCTGTTAAGCGGTCAGAGATGGAACCGGGAATTATCCGGTAATCAAGTGTTTGCCCATCGTTCCGCCGGATTCTGGCGGTAAAACAGCGCCAGCTGTTCATAAATTGCGGGTAGATGCTGCTGGAGGATCAGCGGCGATTCAAAAAAAACCTCACTCAGCACGGCAAAGAATTCCGCCGGACTTTCCGCCGCATACGGATCAATGAGCGTTTCCTGTTCTGCATCTACCAGCTCGCAGAACGATGTGTAATGTTGACTGAAAACATCATGCCAGGTCAGTGCACTCATATTGACGTGTAATGGCGGACATCCGTTCGCGCCCTCATACAGCATGTCCAAGGTATGGGCAAACTCATGGATAATGACATTTCGCGCGGGAAAGGGCGGCGAATGGGCCGTATGGGCAATATCCTGCCAGGAAAGGATGACCGGTCCGCGATGCCAGGCTTCGCCGGATGCGATTCCGTGGGCATGATGTACCACACCGGTGTCGTCCGCATAATCGTAATCCAGAATAAACTCACCGGGATAGACGATGATTTCAATCCAGTTATCGTAATATTCCAGATCAAGGTTCAGAATCAGAATACAAGCCTGGATTGCAATTGTGACGCGCATTTCATCGGTAATTTCCAGATCATGCGCGCCATTGATAACCTTGATATGTAGAAATAATAAAACAAGTTCATGCAACCGTTGTAAATCTTCAAGGCGCAAGCCCTTCAGGCATCGTAGGTGTATGAGTTTCTGCCAGATAATTTCCGGAATTGCCTCATGTCGAAGAATATGATTGCGCCGCCATTGATTAAAGTACCAAGACATAATCCTTTCCTAACGCCTACATGAAGAATGATGTATTACATTATAATGCGCATTATTTTTAAAGTGATATTTTTGCGGCAGACAGGCCGTTTTGTTGAATTTATCGGTTAATCAAGGATTGAAATTAACGTGGCTCCTATGAAAAGATCGCGGGATATCCAGATCAGAAGCACTAATCTGGAGATTGATGATATTGTTTCAAAACTCAGAGCGCTGCGTATTGCGTCGCTGGAAAGCCGTAAGCGTCATGACAGGCCGCCGAAACTGCCATCGCGTAAGATATTGGTCGGCGTTGCCGAGGGTTTGAGTGCGGCGTTATTCCCGAATCGGCTGGGGTCATCCGAGTTGTCGGATGAAGGTATCGATCATTATGTCGGCCATACGCTCAATGTGACGTTACGGGATTTGCTGGTGCAGATTCAGCATGAACTGCACTACAGCTCCGGACTGGAAACACTCAGTGTTGAAGACCGGGAGAAATCGGTAGCGATAACACAGGCGTTTGCCAAACGCCTGCCGGAAATCCGCGCGTTACTCGATACCGATATTATTGCAGCCTATGAAGGCGACCCGGCGGCACGTAATGTGGATGAAGTTTTGGTCTGTTATCCCGGTATTATGGCGATTACGCATTACCGCCTGGCACACGAACTGCACAAACTTGGTGTGCCGCTGATAGCACGCATGATTTCGGAAATTGCGCATTCAGTCACGGGTATTGAGATTCATCCCGGCGCACAGATCGGTGGCAGTTTCTTCATTGATCACGGTACGGGAGTAGTTATTGGTGAAACGGCGATTATCGGACAGAATGTCCGGCTGTATCAGGCGGTGACATTGGGCGCCAAGCGTTTTCCTGTCGACGAAAATGGCACACTGGTGAAAGGCAATTTACGCCATCCTATCGTGGAAGACGATGTCGTGATTTATGCGGGAGCGACTATTCTGGGGCGGATCACCATCGGGCACGGTTCGACGATAGGCGGCAATGTCTGGCTGACGCACAGTGTTCCACCGGGCAGCAATATTACGCAGGTACAGACATCGTATAAAGGGACGGTATGACCGGGATGCTCAATATTCCGGTCTGAACGCAACAGAATGATCGGCGACGAGTTTAAGCCCGATTTTATCGCCCACTTCATGATTGTAATGACTGGGTACCAGAGATAACACTGCATGACCGCCCGGCAGCCGCAGCGTATATAAAATTTCCGCACCCCGGAAGGTTTTGTGGGTAATCACCGCCTGTTGCAGGCTGGTCTTATCGTGAACAATGTCATCAGGGCGTATTAACACATCGGCCATGCTTCCCGTAGCGCATTCCGGTGGAATTCTGCTGTGCAGCATGCCCAGTTCGGTTTCAATCCGATGCGCATCGATCACTTTGCCGGGCAGAAAGACACTCTGGCCGATAAAATCAGCGACTGACCGAGTTTCAGGGCAATGATACAAATTATAGGCAGTATCCCATTGCTGAATTTCACCTTCAAACATGACACCGATTTTATCGGCGATGGCGAATGCTTCAGACTGATCATGCGTAACCAGAATCGCGGTGATATGTTGCGCTTTCAGTATTTCACGCACTTCCAGGCTCAAATGTTCGCGCAGGCTGACATCCAGGTTGGAGAAAGGCTCGTCCAGCAGCAGCAGCGCCGGATGCGGCGCCAGAGCGCGTGCAAGCGCCACACGTTGTTGCTGCCCGCCGGAGAGTTCGTGCGGATATTTCCTGGCGGTGTTCTCGAGTTGAACGATACTCAGCCATTTGGCAATGCGTTGCCTGCGTTCGTTCCGGGGTAAACGATGCAGGCCAAAACCGATATTGTCGGCGACATCCAGATGTGGAAACAACGCGTAATCCTGAAAAACCATACCGATTTGTCTTTTTTCCGGCGGTACGGACGATTTCGCACTGCTGACGCAGTTGCCGTTCACCAGAATTTCACCACCCGAGATCGATTCGAACCCGGCAATGCACCGTAATGCGGTTGTTTTTCCACAACCGCTGGGGCCGAGCAGGCAGCCGATTTCACCTTTGTGCAAAGTGAGCGATAAATCTTTGAGCACATGATGTTCGCCGTAGCTTTGCCGGATGCGGTCGAGTTGCAGCAGCACCGTCGTCATGGTGTTATGTTCTGATAAGGGTGATTCTGATAATCTGCTGCAATTAAGCGATTAAAAATGCGGATGCCATGCCAGACAGCGTTGTATATAATCATTCGTGTATCGACGGAAAAATGACAGCGTGAAAGTGTGGTTCAGAATAACCGGCCAACTCAGTACAAGGGTAATCGAGATACTGACGCAGTGTGTATGTTATCAGAATGCGACACCGGGCGGGTAAACCGGTGATTATTGTACGCTATTGCCGGAAGATGTCGGTCAGCAAAAATCAGTTTCACAGGCGGAGTTCGGAATGCCCGAAGAGCACACTACAAAAACAACATTAACGACACGTATCCTCGCCTCGGTTGAGCGGATTGGAAACCGGCTGCCCGATCCGGCAGTGCTGTTTATCGTGCTGCTGTTTGCCGTCTGGGGATTGTCGTGGCTGTTATCGTACGTCACATTCGATGTTGTCGATCCGCGCAGCGGCGAAGCGCTCGTTATCAACAGTCTGCTTTCCGGCACGGCGATGACCGAATTTTTAGCGGTGATGGTGACCAATTTCTCGCATTTCCATCCGGTGGGGGTGGTACTGGTCGCGATGCTCGGTATTGGCGTAGCTGAGCATACCGGTTTCATCAAGGCTGCCTTGCGTGCGCTGTTGAATATTACGCCGGGACGGTTGTTGACGCCGATGGTCATTTTTGCTGGCATCATCAGTCATTCGGCAGTCGATGCGGGGTATGTGCTGGTGATACCACTCGGTGGCGTGATTTTTTATGCGGCGGGCAGGCATCCGCTGGCCGGTATTGCGGCGGCGTTTGCGGGCGTATCCGGCGGTTTTTCGGCGAATTTTGTACCGTCATCGCTGGATCCGATGTTGCAAGGATTGTCGCAGGCGGGTGCGCGGATTCTCGATCCGGATATTGTACTCAATCCGTTGAATAATTATTTTTTTACGACGGCTTCGTCATTGCTGATTATCGGTTTGGGCTGGTATGTGACTGAAAAGATTGTTGAGCCGCGGCTGAACGGTACAAAACTGGATGGCGATCTTGGCGATCTGCCCACAATGCAGGCGCTTGAACCGGATGAGCGCAAGGGATTGCGCGCGGCAGGCCTTGTTTTCCTGTTCGGTGTTTTTATTATGGCTGCGACCGCCTGGCCCGCTGACTCGCCATGGCGGGATGAGGCGGGCGATCTGACATCGGGTACAGCGCCGCTGATGCGTGCCATAGTGGCGCTGATTTTCCTGATGTTCTTTATACCGGGGTACGTATACGGGCTTGCGGTGGGCACCGTGAAAAACACCGGGGATCTGATCGATGGTATGACCCGGGCCATGCACCAGATGGCCTATTATCTGGTCATCATGTTTTTCATCGCGCAATTCGTCTACGCGTTCGGCCAGTCCAATCTGGGCATTCTACTTGCGCTGCAGGGGGCGGCATGGCTTAAAGCGCTTGCGATGCCGCCGACCGTTACTATTGTCGGCGTCATACTGATCACGGCTTTTATTAATCTTTTCATTGGTTCCGCCAGCGCCAAATGGGGGTTGCTCGCGTCGATTTTCGTGCCCATGCTGATGCAGCTCGGCATTTCGCCGGATCTCACGCAGGCGGCCTACCGTATTGGCGATTCCAGCACGAATATCATCACGCCACTACTGCCGTACTTTCCACTGGTGGTGGTGTACTGCCAGCGCTACGTGAAGCATACCGGAATCGGTACGCTGACAGCGATGATGTTGCCTTATTCAGTAACGTTTCTTGTTGCCTGGACGCTATTTCTATTGCTCTATACCCTTGTAGGGCTGCCGCTGGGCATACAGTCGAGCTATACCTATCCTTAGCCTGCTAGCGTTTCTGTTGCAAAAATTTGACTGCGATTGCTATCATAGGGGCCATTTTTTTGATGGACAGCTTATTGCAGATACTCATGTCGTAGCGTTATCAAAGAACCATTGTGTTTGGCGCTACTGACATTAAGAACCTGTTCAAGATCTCCCTGAAGGACACATTGCGGCGTTAATCGAACTCAAAATGCGCACATACTGCAAGTATGCTCCGTTTTTTCATTCAATTTTGCCTTGCGCTGAACCCCTTGATCGAGATCTTGAACAGGTTTTAAAACGCATACTCAGGAGTTACCGACATGATAAAAGTCGATGCATTGTCAAGGATGTACGGTCATTTGACGGCCGTGGATAACGTCTCGTTTGAAATCGGGGCAGGAGAGATTGTCGGTTTGCTGGGCCATAACGGTGCGGGTAAAACAACGATCATGAAAGTGCTGACCGGCTACCTGGAACCCACTGAGGGAACCATTCTGATAGACGGACGCGATATCGGACGGGAACGCGAAGCCGTGCAGCAGGTGATTGGCTATTTACCGGAAAACGATCCGTTATATACCGAGATGACAGTAATTGATTATCTGGATTACGCCGCTGCACTGCATGGTATTGTCCCTGGTGAACGTCTGCAGCGTATTCAGGATGCCATTCATAAAACAGCGCTGGCCGCCAAAGCGGGGGATATCATTGCCACTTTGTCGCGTGGCTACCGGCAACGTGTCGGTGTGGCGCAGGCGATTCTCCACAACCCCAAATTGTTGATTCTGGATGAGCCGACTAACGGGCTTGATCCCACGCAGGTGCAGCAGATGCGCGATCTGATCCGGTCGCTGGCCAAACACGCCACGGTTATTCTGTCCACGCATATTTTGCATGAAGTGCAGGCGATTTGTGATCGTGTGATTATCATCCGCAACGGGCGTAAAGCACTGGATGCCACCATGCAGGAACTGCGCGCCGGCAAGCGGTTGCTGGTTTCAGTCGATGCCGCGCCCGAACAAGCGCTTGCACACTTTAATGCGCTCAGCGCGGTGCAGTCAGTGGCGCATCTTTCTACGCAGGATGCCGGATACTGCGGATACCGCTATGTGCTTGAATTGGGCAATCAATCTGAATTATCCGAAACGGCAGCGATGGTCGCAGCGCAGGTCATTTCGGCGGGCTGGAAACTGTATGCCTTGCAACCGGAAAGCCATGATCTCGAAACGATTTTTGATGAAATTTCCAGCAATAAAAAGCATTAGTGAAAGAATGGATTAAGGGAACATATTCAAATGGATCATGTGATAAAAATTGCACGTAAAGAATTCACCGGTTTTTTTTCTACGCCTGTCGCCTATATTTTCTTTGGCGTTTTTCTGGCGATTACACTGTTCATTTTCTTTTGGGTAGAAACGTTTTTTGCCCGTAATATCGCCGATGTGCGTCCGTTATTTGAATGGATGCCGGTATTGATGATTTTCCTGGTGGCCGCAATCACGATGCGCATGTGGGCGGAAGAGCGCCGTTCCGGTACGCTGGAATTTCTGTTGACCGCGCCGGTTAAAAGCTTGCATCTGGTGTTGGGTAAATTCAGCGCCTGCCTGGCGTTGATTGTACTGGCTCTGGCGCTGACGCTGCCGCTGCCTGTCACTGTCAGCTTGATCGGCCCGCTGGATTGGGGGCCGGTGATCGGCGGTTATATCGCAGCTGTTTTCCTGGCGGCGGCTTATATTGCCATTGGCTTGTACGCCAGTTCACGTGCGCTGAGCCAGATTTTCAGTCTGATTCTGACGGTCAGCATCTGCGGCATTTTTTATTTGATCGGTGCGGATAAATTGACTGCATTGTTCGGCAATGAGGCGGCTGAGTTGCTGAAGTTGCTGGGTTCGGGCGCACGGTTCGATTCAATTACCCGCGGTATGATTGATGTACGCGACCTGTATTATTACGTTAGCTTGGTTGGCGTTTTTCTGGCGTTGAATATTCTGGCGCTGGAGAAGGTACGCTGGGCAGGAAATCCCGCCAATCCCAATCACCGCAATTGGAAATGGTTGATCGGGCTATTGGCAGCCAATTTTATCGCTGTCAATCTGTGGCTGGCGCCGGTTAGTTCGCTGCGTACCGATATGACGCAGGGCAGGATTTATTCGATATCCGATGTCACACGGGGCTATCTGATGCAACTGCAGGAACCGATGCTGATCCGTGGCTATTTCAGTGCGCAAACGCATCCACTGCTGGCGCCGCTGGTTCCCCGTCTGCGGGATTTGCTGAAAGAATATGCACTGGCAGGCGATGGCCGCCTGAGAGTCGAATTTGTCGATCCGCAGGAACACCCGGAACTCGAGCAGGAAGCCAATGAAAAATACGGTATCCGTGCTGTACCGTTTCAGTTTGCCAGTAAATACCAGTCATCTGTGGTGAATTCCTATTTCAACATTTTGATTCAGTACGGCGATCAGCATGTTGTGCTGGGTTTTCAGGATCTGATCGAGCTTAAGATACAAGGCGACAGCGATCTGACTGTGGATCTGCGCAATCCGGAATACGACCTGACCCAAGCTATCAAGAAAACCCTGTATGCCTATCAGGGCAGTGGCACATTATTTGACAACATTGCGCATCCGGTCAGTTTTAAAGGCTATATTTCCGCGGATGACAAACTACCTGAAGTGTTGAAGACTTTCCGGGCCGATCTGGACAGTGTGTTGCTGGATCTGCAGCAGCGTTCGGACGGTAAGCTCAGTGTTGAAATTCTGGATCCGGATGACGGTGGAGGTGCACTGGCCGCGCAGATCGAAACTGATTTTGGCCTGCGGCCGATGACGGCTGGCTTTTTTGAGACGGAAACATTCTGGTTTTATATGATGCTGGAAGGCAATAGCCGGCTGTTTCAGGTGCCATTGCCGGAAAATCTGGAAAAGAACGCGCTGGAACAGAGTATTCTGGCGACGTTAAAACGTTTTTCCAAAGGATTCCTGAAAACGATTGCGGTTCATGCGCCCGCCGTGGATCAAAGTATGGCGCAATTCGGCCAACCCGGGCGCCAGCTGCGTTATGGCTGGTTGCAGAAAACGCTGTCAGAAGAGCATGATCTCGTTTCAACCAATCTGAGAAGCGGTCAGCTACCGGATGAAACAGACCTATTGGTATTGATGGCGCCCGAGAATCTTGATGCAAAACAGCTTTTCGCGGTCGATCAATTCCTCATGCGTGGCGGCACGGTTGTCGCCGCCACTTCGCCATTTCTGATCGAATTGCAGGGCTCAATGAGTGCACAGCCCTATGAATCCGGTCTGGGTGACTGGCTCAGTTATCATGGCATTACGGTAGAGCAGCAGTTGGTGCTCGATGCGCAGAATGCTGCATTTCCGGTTCCGGTTGACCGGCGTATCGGCGGGTTTGTACTGCAGGAAACTCGCATGATCGACTACCCTTATTTCATCGATATCCGCGAAAAAGGTATCGATCAGGACAGCAGTCTGGCATCTGGCATTAACCAGATTACCATGACCTGGGCTTCGCCGATTGTACTGGATGAACAATATCCCGAGTCGCGTAAAATCATCCGCCTTCTGGAAAGTTCCGGCCGGTCATGGACATCGGACAATCCAATCGTCAAACCGGATTTTGAAACCTATCCGGATTTCGGTTTCCCATCCGATGAACAACAGCAAAGCCACTTGCTCGCGGTGATTGCGGAAGGCCGTTTTGAATCCTATTTCAAAGACAAGGCTTCACCGCTGGCCGTTGCAGCATTATCGGACAATGCGGATCATGACCACGATCATGGGCATGACGCCGATATCAACGAACCGGATGCCGATGAATCTGAAGAAACGGTGCAACCGGTGATTACCCGTGTCATTGATCATTCCCCGGAATCGGCGCGTATCATTCTGTTCGCCTCCAATGATTTTCTGGCGGATGACATGATCAATCTTGCTTCGATGGGTCTGGGCACCCGTTACACTAAACCGGTTGAATTGCTCGAGAATGCCATCGATTGGTCGCTGGAAGAGCGGGAATTACTGGCCATCCGTGGCCGCAGTCAATTTTCGCGCACATTGGATCCCTTAAATCAGGAAGAACAAATTTTCTGGGAATATCTGAATTATGGATTGGCGTTGACCGGCCTGCTGCTGATCGGATTAACCCGCCGCTGGATGAAACGGCAGGCGCAATTGCGCTATGCTGCAATCCTGAATGCGTCATCCGCATCCGGTTCAATAGTGTAAGGAGGCGCGGCGATGAAAAAATGGATTATGGTACTTGGCGGATTGCTGGCGTTCCAACTGGTATTGGTGACCGTGGTTAATTTGTCGGGCGATGATTATGGCGCATTCCGGGCAGAAGAAAAGTTGCTGGCATTCAATGTTGAAACCATTGATCGATTGAAAGTGGAAAGCGGCGATCAATATGTGACACTGGAAAAACAGGACGGCCGGTGGATATTGCCCGAAACATGGAATTATCCGGCTGATACCGATGCAGTGACCCGATTATTGAATACACTATCCGCACTCAACAAAGGCTGGCCGGTCGCAACCACATCTGGCGCTGCCGAGCGCTTCAAAGTCGCAAAAGATGATTTTGAACGGAAGATTGCATTCCTGACCGGCAACCAGGAGCAGGCGACTCTTTATATCGGTACCTCGCCGGGATTCCGCAAAGCGCATGTGCGTCTGAACGGGGATGATCATATCTTTGCCGTTACCTTGGAAAGCTGGAAAGTCAGCGCACAAGCTGATGATTGGCTGAAAAAGGATCGTTTGTTAATTAATGCGCCGGATATCGACCGGCTCGCCATGGCCGATGTGGTATTAACCCGCTCCGATATGACTTTGCAACCTGATGATCTTTCAGAGCAGGAAAAACCGGATACGGCGGCGATCAGCAACCTGATTCATCAGATTGCCGGCCTGCAGATTCAATCCATACTGGGGATTGAAGATAGTGAAGACTATCAACTGAATAAACCGGTACTCGAAATCGACGTGACGTTAAAAAATGGCGATGTCTTCAATTACCGGTTTTCAAAGCCTGATGCAGAAAGCGACTACTACATCCTCAAGCGCTCGGATCTGCCATATTACTTTACCGTGGCGGAGTTTTCCGTCGATGCATTGCGGGAGATCGGGCGGAGCACATTGGTTCGGGAAGGTGATGAAGATGAAGCGGGGGATGAGCGTATGGAATACGAAGAATAATTATACGCTTACCGGCTCTGTTATGAATGAGATGATGATCAGTGTTATCATGTCAGTCAGCTTGCTTCTTATACTTTGGGCTTTTCATGAATAGGACATCCATCAAGTCAAAGTCACGGCTTGCGCAGCAATTGACCGAATTGTTGTCACAATATCCCAATATCAGGTTGGCGATATTGTTCGGTTCTCAGGCAAATCCCGCACAACGAAAATATTCCGGTAGCGACATCGATCTGGCGATACTGGCTACTGCGCCGATAAACAGCATTTTTAAAATGCAATTGATGGAAGCAATCAGTACCGAATTGGGTTATCCGGTGGATATTGTCGATGTGCATGAAGCGCCAGAGCCGATACTTGGAGAAGTTTTCAAAGGCTGGCGGTTGCTGGGCGACGATACGGCCTATGCGCAGCTGCTGACACGTCACCTGCTGAATACCGCCGATTTTGTTCCGCTGCAGCAAAGATTACTTAAGGAAAGGCGCGACCGATGGATACAGTAGTGCTGGCTGAGAAACTGGAATCCCTGCGGCGTTGTATCCGGCGTATCGAAGATAAAAAGCCTGTTCATGTCAATCATCTGAAACAGGATATCGATCTACAGGATATTCTGGTGCTTAATCTGACCCGTGCCGTACAATTTGAGTAAACAGATTTAAGGTGAGAAAAGTTTGATTGAACGTTCCGGTTCAGCGCCGGCGTTGTACCGGCGGCTGAAACCGATTTGTTCACCGGTTATTATTTCTTGGTATCACTGATGGAGATACCCATCGCTTTAGCAACGCCTTCGCCATAGGCCGGGTCGGCCTTCAGGCAGTTGGCGATATGGCGCAACTTGATTGTTTCCGGAACACCACTCATCGCGCGGGCGGTGTTCTCAAAGAGTATCTGCCGTTGCCCGGAGTCCATCAGCCGGAACAGATTGCCGGGCTGGGAATAGTAGTCATCGTCATCCTCGCGGTGATTCCAGTGATCGGCTGAACCATCGAGCTGGAGCGGTGGTTCTTTGGTGTCCGGCTGCTCCTGCCATTCTCCGTAACTATTAGGTTCGTAACCGAGTGTTCCGGCATAGTTACCGTCAATCCGCATTTGGCCGTCACGATGGAAAGCATGGTATGGGCATCGCGGATGATTGACCGGAATCTGGTGATGGTTCACACCGAGGCGGTAGCGTTGCGCGTCGCCATAAGAGAAAAGGCGTCCCTGGAGCATTTTATCCGGTGAGAAACCAATTCCAGGCACGACATTCGCTGGATTGAACGCGGATTGCTCGACTTCGGCAAAGTAATTTTGCGGATTCCGATTCAGTTCCAGTACGCCCACATCAATGAGCGGATAGTCCTTGTGCGGCCATACCTTGGTCAGGTCAAACGGATTGAATGGTGTCTGCCGGGCTTGTTCCTCGGTCATGATCTGAATTTTCATGTCCCATTTTGGAAAATCGCCTTTCTCAATGCTTTCGAAAAGGTCTCGCTGATGGCTTTCGCGATCCTTGCCGATGCATTGCTCCGCTTCCTGATCGGCCAGGGATCGGATGCCTTGCCGGGTCTTGAAATGGAATTTCACCCAACTCCGTTTGCCCGCGGTATTGATCAGGCTGAAAGTATGGCTGCCGAAGCCATGCATGTGGCGGTAGGAAAGTGGAATGCCGCGGTCGCTCATCGTGATGGTGATCTGATGCAATGCCTCGGGCAGGAGAGTCCAGAAATCCCAGTTGCTTTGCGCACTGCGCAGATTGGTTTTCGGATCACGTTTTACGGCATGATTGAGATCGGGAAACTTGAGTGGATCGCGCAGGAAAAATACGGGGGTATTATTCCCGACAAGATCCCAATTGCCTTCTTCGGTATAGAACTTGATCGCAAAACCACGGATGTCGCGCTCCGCATCGGCAGCCCCTCGTTCACCGGCGACTGTTGAAAAACGTACAAAAAGATCGGTTTTTTTGCCGATCTGTGAGAATAGTTTCGCCTTGGTATATTGCGTAATGTCATGCGTTACGGTGAACGTACCATAGGCACCGGAACCTTTTGCGTGCATGCGGCGCTCGGGGATTACCTCACGGTCGAAGTGCGCGAGCTTTTCCAGGAACCAGATGTCTTGCAGCAACTGAGGCCCGCGCGGCCCTGCAGTCATTACATTTTGATTATCTGGAACTGGTGCGCCTGCAGCGGTGGTCAGTTTTTTCTTTTCGTCATTCATCTTCATTCTCCTTGCATTCCGGGTTATATCGATGCGTTGATTTAACTTGCGTCCTAATACTAACAGACTGTGCCGAGACTGTTTTAGCAGGCTGTTGAAAAACGATCTGTGTTACCACTACAATCTATTTAATGGGGTTAGTGTTGTAAAAAATAAAGGGCATAGTCAAAAAATTCTGCGGTATATCTCGAAAAATTTCAATATCTTAATCTGATGTCAACCCTATCGGTTAACAGCTCGGATCAGCTGAAGGGATTGTTATGTGTCTTCATAAAACCAATTTTTACAATAACATCTGCCTGCTTATGCGAAAATAGGTAAACAGCACTATAAATGGTCGAAGGAATTTCACATGTTGATGCAATCCATTAATCCGGCTACGGGTCAGGCTTTGAGTCAATTTCCAGTGTTGCAGGCTGATGAGATCACAGCAGTACTTGAGCTTGTGGCGACTGCGCAAACGCAGTGGGCTGCACTTACGGTCGAACAGCGGGCAAGCTATATGCTGAATCTTGCACAATTGCTGCGCCAGCAGTGTGACACGTACGCAACGATTATTACTGAAGAGATGGGCAAATTGCTCAGAGAAGCCAAAGCAGAGGTGGAAAAGTGCGCATGGGGTTGCGAATATTATGCTGAGCATGCCGCAGATTTTCTTGCCGATGAACCAGTGATTTCTGATGCTACGCGCAGCTATGTTGCTTATCAACCTTTGGGTACGGTGTTTTGTATTATGCCTTGGAATTTTCCCTTTTGGCAGGTGATGCGTGCTGCTGTACCAGCGATGATGGCTGGCAATACGATTGTGTTAAAACATGCTGCCAATGTGCCGCGCTGCGCGCTTGCATTAGAGGAAGCCTTTCGAGTGGCGGGTTTTCCTGACAATACCTTTCGCAGTTTACTGATTACCACAACGCAGGCGGAATCTGTAATTGCGGATGATCGCATTGCTGCGGTAACGTTGACCGGCAGCACGTCTGCAGGACGCAAAGTGGCTGCTATAGCCGGTCGATATCTGAAAAAATGCGTGCTTGAACTGGGTGGGTCAGACCCTTTTATCGTACTTGAAGATGCGGATATCGCTGTGACCGTGGAACAGGCCATTACAGCCCGTTTCCAAAACACGGGGCAAAGCTGTATTGCTGCGAAACGTTTTATATTGGTAGATGCCATTGCCGATCAGTTTGTAACACATTTCAAACGCCAAATCAGTCAGTTGCAGTGCGGAGATCCCAGAATGGAAACAACCACTATTGCACCCATGGCGAGAGCCGATTTGCGTGACAATTTGCATACTCAGGTTGAGCGCAGTCTGAAATTGGGTGCGGTGCTTGTGACGGGCGGTGTATTTATGGGAATGCAAGGCACCTTTTATGCGCCCACCCTGCTGGATCATGTACAACCGGGCATGCCCGCTTTCGACGAAGAATTATTCGGTCCCGTTGCAGCGATCGTGCGCGTAAACGATGCAAATGAAGCCATTACACAGGCGAACCGGTCACAATTCGGTTTGGGCGCCAGTATATGGACCGGCGATATAAAACGGGGAGAGGATATGGCGCGAAAAATTCATGCCGGCTGTGTATTCGTCAACAGTGTTGTTAAAAGTGATCCACGATTGCCCTTCGGTGGTATCAAGCATTCGGGATTCGGGCGGGAACTGTCGTATCACGGTATCCGCGAGTTTGTGAATGTCAAAACTGTATGGGTTAAATAACGGTGGATATCCTGAGCTTATAAGGAGAAAAAGCATCGGGTTTTTCATTTGATGGTGTTCGGGAAATTGTCAGGTGATTTGATTGATATAGTGGTTTAACAGCTTGCTAAATTTGATCCGATAGTTATCTTGTTTACAGGTGAGGCTATCCGGTTTGAGTAAATTTGCCTGCCAGAATCGTTTAGATACATCCATATCCGACACTCCAGATAACAGCGTTTCACAGCTGTTTCTTGGATTGCTCCATGTGGTAGCCTTGCGGATGACCTGATTCGTGTAGATACCGGAATTATAAGGTAAATAGGTGATTGTCTTCGCTTTGGGTATTGAATGTTATGGTATCTAATAGCAACTCCAATTGACTGAAATTTGTGGAGGCTTGCTGCAATGAGCATGGAAAACTCTTCTGACGGATTTAAGGAAGCTGACGAAGTCGCCGACGGTATGATCCCCGATTGCCAGATTGTTGACATGGTTAATCAGATCGCCTTAGTCAAGGATGTTCGGATGCCATCGAATGAGGTGGCGGCGGAACAGAAATTGGCTGAAGTGGCAATTCCCTGTGAAACAGATAATACTCAGGAAATGGAAAGCGGTGATGAATTGCGAGGTAACAGAGACGAATGATTTCAGTCTGCTGATCGGCGCACGGCGGCTCACCGCCAGAATGCTCTGCTGGCCGTCATTCAAAACATTCAGGGTTGTTTCTTGCTCAGCTTCTTGTTACTTTTGTTTTTGTACATCAGTGCATCGGCTTGTTCGAGCAGATCGTCGAGCGACTGATATTCCTTCGCTTTGCCGGTAACCTTGCCATGGCTGTAGCTGATGATATAAGGCTTGTTGTCTTTCCGGTTTGCAGCTTCAGTAGCATCGGCGAGTCGCTTGAGTGCGATTTCAATGCCGTCCTGCTGGCTCAGTACGACAAATTCGTCGCCGCCGATACGTGCAATAGTTTCATTGCGTCGGAAATTGGCTTTCAGCAGATTGGTAAATTCGATAATCATTTCAGAACCCACCTGATGGCCCAGTGTGTCATTGATGGTCTTCAATCCGTCGAGATCGAAATAGAGCAGGACGATTAGAGAGTCTTTGCGAAGACTGTCCAGAAAGGCCTGCTTACCAAGAATGCAGAATGCACGATTGTTGTATAAGCCTGTCATTTCGTCAGTCAGCGCCAGTTTTCGCAAATCATCCTCCAGATGGCTGATTTTGTTGGATACCCCGACGATGATGAAAAAAAGCATGAGCGATAGTAAGGTTGCCGATAGCGCAATCTGGTTTTCCAGAGAGATGCCAAGAATGGTTGACAGGTAGTTGATCGCACTGATGATTGCGAACGGTCCCAACAGCGCCCAGGGTAATGTGGTTCTGGCGGTATAGCTGCTTATCCCGAACCCCATGAACGATGAAAAAATGCCGCCGTGGATGCCACGGACAAAATTGCCGAATGTCAGCAGGCACATGGCAATGAACGTGTACGTATCGACCAGGATTTCGGTGGAGTGGCCATACAGACTGGTCGCCGAGAAAAAATAACCCGAAAAAAATACCATAACCAAGCTGATCAGCAGCAATGTCAGGACATCACGGAAGTTATTGCTGTGATCCTCAATTTTCTCGGCAATAATGAACGAAAGACCCAATATGCAGAAGAAAGCCGCTGAATGTACCGGCATTCTTCCGGGAAATTCGGCGTGTTCATCCGTAGCCAGAAAGGTTTCCACCGGCAGAGACTGTCCTGTGGCGTAGCCGTATAACGATAGCGAAGCCAAAAAAATGATCAATACGCCGCAGAGACGCACAGCAAGAACGCTGACGCTTTTCTGAATAAGTAAAATGGAAGCCGCGCCGAGCAAAATGCAAAGTGCTGTATTCGGCTTCATGAGCCACCAGCCGCTGGGTAGAATCCGCTCAAACGAGGGAATGAGCCAACCGGAAAGCGTAATGAGCGCAATAACGCCGGCAACAATCATGCTAGTTGTCTGAGTGTGTAACAAGCGGGAATACGCTGTATTCGATGGATAGAGCTGTTGTTCGACAAAATTATCCATATGATCGTATTAGGCTGTTGGCATGAAGGCGTGCGTGATTATTAAAGTTGCCTTGATTTCGTTATCTTATGCGTTATTGTGTGGTTTGTCATGGAATTCCGGGTGCAATTCCTATGCCTGCTTCAAAGCAGTGTTCATCTAATTCAGGCAAAGATTCCCGGGAATAATTCTGGCTGATCCGATGGCCGTACCCTGAAATGTCATGCAAAGTTTAGTGTTTTGGAACTACGGATAATATGGAGTTCAACGCCGGATAAAAAATCAGTTAGAATATCGCTTTTACTGATCTTTTCGGGAGTCTCTGGATGTCAATGGCTGATCGTGAAGGCGTTATCTGGTATGACGGTGAAATGGTTCCCTGGCGGGAAGCCAATACGCACGTACTGACCCATACGCTTCACTATGGAATGGGAGTGTTTGAAGGCGTGCGTGCTTATGAGACGGAACAGGGGCCGGCAATTTTTCGACTGCAGGAGCATACGGACCGGTTGTTTAACTCGGCGCATATTTTCATGATGAAAATGCCTTATGACAAGGCAACGATCATGCAGGCGCAGTGCGATGTCGTCAAACAGAACCACCTGGCCTCAGGTTATATTCGCCCGATTGTGTTTTACGGTCCCGAGGCCATGGGACTTTCGGCAACGACACTGTCAGTGCATATTGCCATTGCCGCATGGTCATGGGGTACTTATCTCGGCGCCGACAGTCTTGAGACGGGCATTCGTGTGAAAACTTCAACCTTTACCCGCCATCATGTCAACATCAATATGTGCCGGGCCAAATCGGTAACCACCTACGCCAATTCGATACTTGCACATCAGGAAGTGGCCCAGAATGGCTACAACGAAGCATTATTGCTTGATGTCGACGGTTACGTTGCGGAAGGATCGGGGGAAAACATTTTTATCGTCAAGAAGGGTAGAATTTATACGCCTGACCTGACTTCCTGTCTGGAAGGCATAACCCGCGCATCAGTGATAGAACTGGCGGCCGAATTGGGGATCCCGGTCATTGAAAAACGGATTACGCGTGATGAAATTTATTGCGCGGATGAAGCCTTTTTTACGGGAACTGCAGCGGAGGTTACACCGATCCGTGAACTGGACAACCGCATGATAGGCAGCGGTAAACGCGGACGGATCACGGCGCAGCTGCAATCGCTGTTCTTTGACTGTGTCAAGGGCAGAAATGACAAGCATAAAGACTGGCTTACTTTTGTCAAATAAGTTCAATTGGAGCAAGTGGATCTATGAATCAACAAACGGATAACAAAGCAAGAGAAATTGAAATTACAGCCGACGATCTGCCGCTGCATTGCCCTACACCGGCAATGAGGCTCTGGAATACGCATCCACGGGTTTATCTGCCCATCGAGAAGACGGGTGAAGCACTTTGCCCATATTGCGGAACACACTATACCCTCAAGGGTGGCGCGTTGGCCGGGCATCACTAGCTTGGCAGTCAGCCTGAATGACGCATGACAAATCGTTACGATCAATACTTTTTTAATGAATGATACAGACAAGAACATCCCCGGTGAGATTTTCAAGGCCTATGATATCCGCGGTATTGTCGACAAGACACTAACCCTTTCTACGGTTGAAAAAATCGGCCACGCCATTGGCTCAGAAGGCCGTGCACGTCAACTGAAATCAATCGCGGTGGGGCGGGACGGCCGGTTATCCGGATTATCGCTTTCCGAGGCGCTGGCACGAGGTATTATGAAAAGCGGCATCGATGTTCTGGATGTCGGTATGGTGGCCACGCCCATGCTCTACTATGCCGCACATGAACGGTGTGATTATTCCGGCGTGATGGTGACCGGCAGTCATAATCCACCTGAATACAATGGTTTTAAAATCGTTTTGGGCGGCGAAACGCTGGCGGCAGAGTCGATACAGGCATTGCGCCGGCGCATCGAAAATAACGATCTGGCGCATGGCGAGGGTCAATACGCCGAATTGGATGATTCAAACCGTTATATTGCGCGTATTGCTGACGACGTCCGGCTTGACCGTCCGATGAAAATCGTAGTGGATTGCGGCAATGGTGTCACCGGGGCCTTTGCGCCAATGCTTTATCGAAAACTTGGCTGTGAAGTTATCGAACTGTTCAGCGCGGTGGACGGTACATTTCCGAATCATCACCCTGATCCGTCCGTTCCGGATAATCTGCGCGATGTGATCCAAACACTTGCCGCAACGGATGCGGAAATCGGGCTGGCTTTTGATGGAGACGGCGACAGGCTTGGTATTGTCACAAAAAAAGGCGTTATTGTTTATCCCGACCGGATCCTGATGCTGTTTGCGGCCGATGTGCTGTCACGCAACCCGGGCGGCAAGATCATATTCGATGTGAAATGCACACGTAATCTGGCAGCCTGGATTGAACAGCATAACGGCGTGCCGGTGATGTGGAAAACCGGTCATTCCCTGATCAAGGCCAAGCTGAAAGAAACCAATGCCTTACTCGCAGGGGAAATGAGCGGCCACTTTTTTATCAAGGAACGCTGGTATGGTTTTGACGATGCCTTATATGCGGGAGCACGGCTTCTCGAACTGCTGAGTCATGTCGAAAACATTGATGCGGTACTGGACAGTCTGCCGGATTCGATCAATACTCCCGAGCTGCAAATCAAAGTTGCGGAAGGCGAAAACCATGCGCTGATTGCCGCTTTGCAGCAAAACGCGGATTTCAGCCGTGCGCAGCAGATTATCATGATCGACGGACTGCGTGTTGAATATGTCGACGGATTCGGTCTCGCGCGTGCATCCAATACCACACCGGTGGTTGTACTACGTTTTGAAGCCGATAATGCGGCGGCGCTGGCGCGCATTCAACAGGATTTTCGTGACAATATTCGACGGATCAAGCCGGATGCTGTGCTGCCTTTTTAATCCTGGTTCCAGTATCCATGAAAATTGCGATTGCACAAATCAATTTTACGGTTGGCGATATCGCCGGTAATGCGGCAAAAATCATTGAATCGGCGGAAAAGGCGAAGCATGCCGGTGCGGATCTGATTGTAACACCCGAACTGGCCTTGTCCGGTTATCCGCCGGTTGATCTGTTGTTACGCGAAACTTTTCACTTGGCCTGCGCCAGGGCGTTGGACGATCTGATGCAGCATATGTCGGGCATCACGCTGATTGTAGGACATCCGGATTTTCAGGAGGACAGGCTCTATAATTCAGCATCCGTGATTCAGAATGGTACGATTATCGCAACATATCACAAGCATACACTCAATCGTGCGCCATTTTTTAACGAATATTACTACTTTGATAAAGGTACGGAGCCCTGCCGTTTTGAACTGGCGGGTGAGAAATTCGGCCTCATGATCTGTGCTGATTTCTGGCAGGCACACAGTGCGCCGGATGATATGCTGATGGCGGCGGATATCGATCACCTGATTGTGTTGAGCGCTTCCGCTTATCACATCGACAAGCAGGTGTCCCGTTATCAGTTGACCCAACATTTTATCCAGGATACTGGCATTAACGTGATTCACGCCAATCTGGTCGGTGGTCAGGATGAACTGGTTTTCGATGGCGCATCCTTTGTCATGAACAGGCAGGGTGTGTTGACGCATCAGTTTCCCGAATTCAGGGAAACGCTCGATTGGATTGAAATCGAACATAAAGAACCGGTTAGCGGGTACATCGAACCGCCTCCATCGACAGTCTCGAGTATTTATCAGGCGCTTTGCATGGGTGTCCGGGATTATATCGAGAAGAATCATTTTCCGGGCGTGGTCATCGGGTTGTCAGGCGGTATCGACTCGGCACTGACGCTGGCCATCTCGGTGGATGCACTGGGCCCCGACAGGGTGCAGACGGTGATGATGCCGACGCAATACACCTCGAGCATCAGCCTAGAAGATGCCGGAACAATGGCCCAAACGCTTGGCGTCCGGTATGACCAGAGTCTGATCAAGCCGTTACTGGATCATTTTCTGCTGACGCTGGAGCATGACTTTCATATCTCGCCCGATAGTGCTTATACCAGTACCGTACCGGAAAATTTGCAGGCCCGCATCCGCGGTACCTTGTTGATGGCGCTGTCGAATCATACCGGTGCGATCGTTCTGATTACGGGTAACAAATCGGAAGCGGCCGTCGGTTATTGCACATTGTACGGCGACATGGCCGGCGGCTTTGCGGTGCTTAAGGATATCAGCAAAACAATGGTGTATCAGTTGTGCAAATACCGCAATCAGATAGCCGAAGTCATTCCGCAGCGTATCATCGAACGCGCGCCTTCGGCCGAGCTGCGCTATAACCAGACCGACCAGGATAGTCTGCCGCCCTACGAAGTGCTCGATGCCGTCATGGAAGCTTACGTCGAACACAACTTATCCGCAGCGGAGATCATCGAAAAAGGCTTCAGCGAAGCTGATGTCCATCGTGTCATTCACCTCATTAAAATCAACGAATACAAACGCCGCCAATCACCACCCGGCATCCGTATTACGCAATGCGATTTTGGCACCACCTGGCGGTATCCGATTACCAATGCGTTTGAAGGATGACGGGCTGATAAACCGGACGTCAAGCGGGAGCGGTTATGCTAAGCTGACAACGGTTAGCGGTCGGGTTTTTTCTTTATATGCCCCTCAATGATATTAATCAGTTAATTCTAAATAGAGTAAGAAATATTAATTACCGCATCGTGTTTTTGTGCATTCTGTGCGGCAGTGGTCCAATTAATAATGTTTATTCTGCAACAAACGACGCGGTACTGAGCAGTCAGGAACTGGGTATCCCGGAACCTCTGGTATTCGATTTGGTAAGGCCATTGAACTCCCCCAAAGGTGAGCTTGAGGTCAATGCTTTTATTAATCGCTCTTCCCAAACAGGCAAATTTTCATGGGCGCCGGAAATTGAATATGCCTTTTATGATGGTTATGCCGTTGAATTGGAATTGCCTTTTGGAAACAACACATTAGAGCAATAAAAGATAGGTTCGCAAGGCACATTCGGTGAGTTACTCAATGGACGAATGATTCATGGATGGCAGGCATTAGGCCGGTATGGCAAACGTGAAGAGATATATTCAGCGGATATGCTTTATTTAAATGGGATCCGGCTTTTTAACAAATGGAGTGCTATGAATATGATCGGTATTCGGCACACTGATTTTGGCGAGCCGGAAAAAATTGTTACTCTCCTGAACACGAGCTTGTTTTACCATCATTCCCGATTGTTGACGCTCGGTGTCGAACTCAACAGTGAAATAAGTACGCGTAAACTATGGCGCTATAGGCTGACGCCACAGATTCATTACAGTATAAGTTCCGACAAAGCAATCCAGGTTGGTGGCGGACCATCTAATCTGGACAAAATGGCTAAAACTGATTGGTTACTGACGGTACGTGTTATGCGGACGTTTTAGGTGTTCAGCTCTTGCGCCAGACCAGCAAACGATTATTGGCCGGCATGATCAGATCGTTCTGTAGCGATAAACCGTATTTTTCAGCTAATGATTGTAAATCAGCCTTGTCGCGTATGCCACTGCCAGGATCACGACTTTTCAGCCATTCATCAAACTGCGCGTTGCTGGCGCTGGTATAACGGCCATCAACGTTGAAAGGTCCGTAAGCACAGAAGAGGCCTTGTTGCGGCAATAATGCGCCGACATGGCGGAATAACCGGCACACTTGCGGCCAGTGGATGATATGCAACGTGTTGGCGGTGAAGACGGCGTCGGCATGAACGACGGGCCAGCGGTCATCATCAATATCAAGCGGCAATGGCATCGTGAGATTTTTCGACGGATAATTTCTACACATACTTGTGAGTAAAATCAGTTTATCGGGCAATTCACTGGGTTGCCAAACCAGGTGGGACAGGGCGGATGCGAAGAAGACTGCATGTTGGCCAGTGCCGCTGCCGATTTCGAGTACCGCCGTATAATTGCGCAATAGCGGGCGCAATTTCTCCAGAATCGGGTGTTTGTTGCGTTCAGCGGCTTCGGAAAGTGTCATGGGTATAGACTGCATTGTTGTGGTATCGGCAACATGGCGCGATGCCGGATGGCACACGGATAAGAATAGCACGATGCATGATTGCCGAGCCAATTGGGTACAAAACTGGGCACTTTTTCAAAGGAGTGCTTTTTTGTTTCATCAATCGCATGTGTGAGTGCCGAATCCGGTTGATCTGTCCAACAGCTTATTCCTGAGCGCTTTGGTAAACGCCTCAAGTCGATTCTGCTTGATTTCAGGTAATTGTTGCTGTTGGTGGTATCCGGCTACTTGAATCCATAATTGCTGTTTTTTTGCCTGCAATTTGTGGGATCGCTCCTGTAACGAAGAATCCAGTGGCAGGAATCCTTACATCCGTTCTATTTAATCACAATACTGTATCTTTTTCCCCACTCATCCATCGCAAACAGAATGGTTTTAAGTGAATATCCTAAAGGAGATAACGAATATTCAACGCGTGGGGGAATTTCATTGAAATCATTTCTGATAATTAATTGATGCATTTCCATTTCGCGTAATTGTCGGCTTAAAGTGCGATGCGTAATTCCGGTTAAGTTTTTTTGCAGCTGGTTAAATCTCATCGTGCCGTTTAATAGATGATGGATAATCAGAACCTTCCAGCGTCCCCCGATTATTTTCAATGTAACTTCAACAGGACAACAAACTTCTTTATTTGGCATTGTTAATCTCCTTATTTTGAGCAGTATCCTTTTTGTGCGTACTTGTAATTTAATCCAGCAATATTATTCTATTGTGTGTAGAACAATACTTCTTTGGAGTTACAATTTATGGAGACAGTAAAATCTGAAGCATCAGCGAAAAAACTATTGCGCATCCAGAAAAAAACTGACCAACACTGGGTTGGTGATGGCTTCCCTGTACGTACTCTTTTTTCCTATTCGTCACTGGGACCAATAATCAGTCCCTTTTTATTATTCGATTATGCAGGACCAGTAGAATTTGCACCTACCGAGCAACGCCGTGGCGTTGGAGAACACCCGCATCGTGGTTTTGAGACCGTTACCATTGTTTATAGCGGCGAAGTGGAACATCGTGATAGCTCCGGCGGTGGTGGTAAAATTGGTCCGGGTGATGTGCAATGGATGACGGCCGCATCTGGCCTGGTTCACGAAGAGTTCCACGGGCGGAATTTTGCGCAGTATGGCGGTGTTCTAGAAATGGTGCAGCTGTGGGTAAACCTGCCTGCCAAGGACAAAATGTCATTACCTCGTTATCAGAGTATTCTGGACCATCAGATTCCCACTGTCAATTTTCCAAATGATCAAGGAAAAGTGCGCGTCATTGCGGGAGAATTCGATGGAATTGCAGGGCCAGCACGTACCTTTACACCCATCAACGTGTGGGATTTGCATTTAACGAGCGAACAGCCCATCAACCTTGTCGTACCGGATGGCTACAATACGCTGCTGGCAGTACTCAAGGGGTCGGTGTGCGTCAATGGATCTGAAACCATAGGTGCAGCAGAAGTCGGTCTGTTTGATCGCACAGGCAGTTATATCCGTATTGATAATGCGCACAATACAACAGCGTTGCTGCTTTGTGGTGAACCAATCGATGAACCTATCACAGGAAGCGGCCCATTTGTCATGAATACTGCAGAGGAAATACGTCAGGCAATGGCGGATTACCAAAGTGGCAAGATGGGAAAAATACACCGGCACTGACACATAGACTGCTGATTATTAGGTAGTTCTGTTATTAATTTGTAGTCTTTTTATCTGATCGAACTGTGGGAGAAAATACCATGAGTCATATCAATCCCGACGAAGCACTCATGCTTTTGATCGATCATCAAAGTGGCTGCCGATCATCCGATGCCGCATTACAGACTGTTAATTGAAAGCTATGATAAAGCTCAGGCTGTACAGAAGGTGAAGTATTAACTTTCAGAGGATTCAAAGTGGAAAAACAGGTTGAAACAATAGGGCAGCAAAGGCTCTGGAGTAAACCGGAGAACGGGAATCCGAATTATTCAAGGGCGTTGAAGCATGTTGCAAATATTTCATAATCAAAGACTAAGGAGCAGCAATGAACAAAACTTTCAAGTACAACAGACTTTCCAAGGATGACGCCGTTTTACTGCTAGTTGATCATCAGGCAGGTTTGATTTCGCTCGTGCAAGATTTCTCACCGAATGAATTTAAGAATAACGTGCTGGCTCTCGCAGCTTGTGGAAAATACTTTGGACTGCCAACTATCCTAACGACGAGTTTCGAAGTTGGTCCGAATGGTCCGTTGGTTCCGGAAATCAAAGCGATGTTTCCTGATGCACCTTATATTGCGCGCCCAGGCAACATCAATGCATGGGACAACGAAGATTTCGTGAGGGCGATCCGAAAGATTGGCCGTAAGCAGCTTATCATCGCCGGTGTGGTAACTGAAGTCTGTGTCGCATTTCCAGCATTGTCCGCAATCGAGGAAGGTTATGAAGTATTTGTGGTTACTGATGCCTCCGGTACTTTTAATACAGTAACCCGTGATTCCGCCTGGGTGCGTATGCAAGCAGCCGGTGTGCAGTTGATGGGATGGTTCGGTGTGGCCTGTGAATTGCACCGCGATTGGCGCAACGATGTGGAAGGGTTGGGCGCCTTATTTTCTGATTATATTCCGAACTACCGGAATCTGATGACGAGTTATTTCGCTATCACCCGGAAATAAACAGATTTGATCAGCAATACGTCTGGTTTTTTATCATGGGTTTTGCATTTTTTAGTGGTTTATGTTTGATAGAAAACTGTTAATTCTCAGTTTGGCGCATGAAAAACAGAATGGGCAGCAATCCGGCGAGTATCAGCGTCACAGCGGGTACGGCTGCCTGTTCCCATGCACCTTCGGATGTCATTTCATAAACACGTACCGCCAGAGTATCCCAGCCGAAAGGACGTGTCATCAGTGTAATCGGCATCTCCTTCATGACATCGACGAAAACCAGTGTTGCACCGGTGAAGATACCGGATTTCAGAACTGGTAAATGAATTCTTCTGAGTAGAGTCCAACCGTACAATCCCATACCCATTGCTGCCTCTTCGATGCTCGGGGTGATGCGCTGCATTGCCCCATGAATCGGGTAATGACTTACCGCCATAAAACGTATCAGGTATGCGAGCAGCATGACGATGATTGTACCCTGTATCAGCAGGCCGGTTTCAAGCTGGAATAGCGTGAGAGCCCATTCGCTGAGCAGGTTTTCCAGCCAAGCTAATGGAATGAAGATACCGATAGCCAGTACGGTTCCTGGCAGTGCATAACCGATAGTTGCAGTACGTACGGCAAATTCCATGCTTCTGCCCGGGAAACGGCGCGCAGCATAGACAATCATGGTGATAGTGGTGCAGATGATCAATACGGCCAGACTGGACAAGGTCAGTGAGTGTAAAAGGAATTCGAGGTAACGTTCCAGATCGAAACCCAGTGCAATTGACTGTATAGCCCAGTGCAAGAGTTGCAGTAACGGCAGCAGGAATGCAAAACACCATACCGTCATGACAAAGCTGAGTGCAATCCATTTTTGTTTGCCTGTTAGCTGAATGCGATCAGCACGTGGACTTTTTCTGTTTTCAGCATAGCGCATGCGTGCCCGGAAGTGTTGTTCGAGTACAATAATGACAAAAACGATAATGACGAGTAGGGAGGCCAACTGTGAGGCGGCCGGTAGTGAAAACAGACTGAACCATGCCTTGTAGATTGCAGTTGTGAAGGTATCATAATTAAATACTGCCACTGTGCCAAAATCGGCCAGCGTTTCCATCAGTACCAGCATCAGACCGCCGGCAATCCATGGGCGCGCCATTGGTAATGCGACTTTATAGAAACCAGTGCGCTGTGTAAAACCCAATGATTGCGCAACTTCCAGAGAGCGTTTGCCTTGGCTTACAAAAGCATTCCGCGCGAGTAGATAAACATAGGGGTAAAACGCCAGTGTCATGACAATGATGACGCCCGTGCGACCGCGGATTTCCGGGAATCCGTGCAGATCAGATTCCAGCCAGCCGCGTAGCGCTGTCTGAACAGGGCCGGTGAAATCAAACAATCCTAATGCGACAAATGCCGTAACATAAGCAGGAATTGCCATCGGCAACAGCAAAGCCCAAGTGAAGAATCTGCGGCCCGGGAATTCATAGATTGCAATAAGCCATGCAAGACTGATGCCAAGAAACCCTGTTCCTAGCAGAACACCCAGCGTCAGCCAAAGTGTATTGATCAGCAACAGTGGCAGGGTGTGGTCGATCAGATGCTGCCAGATATCGCTGGTTGATGTAAATAGCGATGAAATAACAACGCCGATCGGTACGATGACCAGCGTTGCCGCGATATAAGGAATCAGCCGCCAGCCCGCAACCACATTACCCTTGACTGTATCCTTGAGTGCTATGCATGAGGCGTGATGTTTTTCTTTTATCGATAACCGACACGGTCCATGAGTTTGACTGCTTCAGCTTGCAGTTCACCCGCTTTGGTGAGGTTGATATGGTTTTGTTTGAATTTTCCCCAAGCGGCGACGACCGGGTCGGGTACAATGTTGGGATTCACCGGGTATTCCATATTGACGTCTGCAAACAGGTTTTGTGCTGAGATGGACGACAGAAATTCCAGTAGTGCTTCTGCAGCCTGTTGGTTTTTGCCATAACGTGTCAATCCGGCACCTGAAACATTGATATGAACACCACCGTTTTTCTGATTAGGCCAGAAAATACCAAGCGGTAAATTGGGGTCCTTTTGCATCAGACGACCATAGTAATAGGTATTGACAACGGTCAGATCGCAGCGTCCGGCGGCTACGAACTCCATCGCACGAGTATCGTCAGATAACGGATCTGTTGCAAGATTAGCGACCCAGCCTTTGACGATCTTTTCGGTTTCTGCTTCGCCGTGTTCGGCAATCATCATTGCCACCAGTGATTGGTTGTACACTTTTTTGGATGTGCGCAAGCACAGGCGGTTTTTCCATTTGGGATCAGCAAGATCTTCATAAGTCGATAGATCCGCAGGATCCACTTTCTCAGTATTGTAGATGATTGTGCGGGCGCGTATGGACAGTCCGAACCATTCATCATCAGGAGCGCGCAGATGTTCCGGAATATTCGTCTTGAGAATCTGGGAATCAAAAGGCCTAAGTAATCCAGCCTGCGATGCAGCCCATAAGTTGCCGGCGTCAACGGTTATCAGCATGTCCGCAGGTGTGTTTTTACCCTCGGCTTGCAGGCGCGCCATGAGCGCACCTTCATTGTCTGTAGTGTATCTGACCTTGATACCTGTTCTCTGAGTAAATGCATCAAACATCGGTTTGATGAGTTGTTCAATTCTGGCCGAATAGACGACAACCTGCTCGGCGTAGACCGGGCTGGTAATAAAAACAGACAGGATGATCCAGAGTAATGTTGAAATAATGCGGGATTTTAAGCTTGGAATTTGCATGTGACTTCCAGAAAAACGTGTAAGAACGATTTGAATAGAATGTGAATATAACTAACTATATTATGAATAGGAATAATTATCAATCAAGATGCATTCGGTGTGTCCGCTGAATGAGTGGTAGTGCCGTTGCGGCGAAAGATCAGATCTCGGACGGTATGGCCGAGTTTAATACCGCGTTGTTCGAATTTGGTCAAAGGGCGATAATTCGGACGTTCGGCATAATTTTCAGTAGTATTGCTGAGTAATGGCTCAGCGGATAATACTGCGAGGATTTGCTGTGCGTATTCTTCCCAGTCGGTTGCTACATGAATGTAGGCGCCGGGTTTTAGGCGCTGGCACAGCTGTGCAATAAACGGCGGCTGGATTAATCGGCGCTTATGATGCCGGGCTTTGGGCCAGGGGTCGGGAAAGAAAATATGCACGCCGTCCAATGATTCTAAGGGGAGCATGTGGTGTATGATTTCTACAGCGTCATGTTGAATGATGCGTAAATTGGCAAGTTCCCGTAATTCGATCTGATTGAGCAGACTGCCGATCCCCGGTGTATGCACTTCAATGGCCAGATAATCGAATTCCGGATGCGCTTGGGCAATGGTTGCGGTAGTTTCGCCCATGCCAGAGCCGATTTCCAGAATCTTGGGTGCTTTACGGTTAAAAACCGATTCTAGATCAATCCATGCCTTGCTGAACGGAATACCGTATTTGGGTTTAAGACGCTCGCAGGCACGGTGCTGGGCGGTGGAAATTCTTCCCTGACGCAGGACGAAGCTGCGTATGGTGTGTGTCATAAACAGAAAAGGAAGTCTCTAATGTTAAAGCGCCTTTGTGCTGGCGATGACGCCTTCCACAGGTGAGCTGGGACTGGCGGTGTATATTTTTTTGGCCATGCGTCCCGCCAGATAGGCTTCCCGGCCTGCTTCAACCGCTTTGCGCATCGCCGACGCCATGAGAATCGGATTTTTAGCGGCGGCGATGGCGGTATTCATCAATACGCCGTCGCAGCCGAGTTCCAGTGCAATGGTGGCATCTGAAGCGGTGCCTACACCGGCGTCAACTAGTACAGGTACTTTCGCGTTTTCAATAATAATCTGCAAATTCCAGGGATTTAGAATACCCATACCTGAACCGATCAGCGAGGCCAGGGGCATGATCGCCACACAGCCGATTTCCTCAAGCTGTTTTGCGGCAATGGGATCATCCGAAGTGTAAACCATCACATCAAACCCTTCCTTAGCCAGTATTTCCGCGGCTTTGAGCGTTTCCATCATATTCGGGAAGAGCGTTTTGGCGTCACCTAACACTTCCAGTTTGACAAGACTATGTCCGTCAAGCAACTCACGTGCCAGGCGCAGGGTGCGTATCGCATCGTCTCCCGTGTAACAACCGGCCGTATTGGGAAGAAGCGTGTATTTCGACGGCGGTACGCTATCCAGCAGATTCGGTTCATCGGCATTCTGACCAATATTGGTGCGGCGGATTGCAACCGTTACAATTTCCGCGCCACTGGCTTCAATAGCAGCACGTGTTTCCGTGAAATCTTTGTATTTACCTGTGCCGACCAATAACCTTGACGAATAGGTTTTACCGGCAATGACAAAATTGTCCATGTCATTCTTTAACTGTTAGAGAAAAAATTTTAACCACCACCAACCGCTACAACAACTTCAAGTTGATCGCCATCAATCAAATATTGTTCAGCATATTGACTGCGCGGCACAATTTCACCATTGCGTTCTATGGCAATACGTTTGCCCTGTAAATTATTCTGATCAATGAACTGTTCAATATTCATGGATTGATGAAGCTGTCGAACTTCACCATTGATTGTGAGTTGTATCATGAGAAAATTATTTCGGGTTCAGATGCTTCGCTAAGTAGCTGCCTGTTGAAATAAGCGCATTTTACCATGCGGACATGACACAGTGGCGATAGCGCACAGTTTTATACGGACATCGGCCAAACTGTTCAGCGCTGTGTTATTCCAATAGCTGTAGTGTGTGTTGGAAACGCTGATAACTGCATCTTTTTTATTCAGTCTGCATTCATGTTTATCTGCGTATAGTCAAGCTGCCAGATGAAATTAAATCTGAAACTGTTATCAAAGTAATATGGAGGTTTCCCATGAAAGCGAATGGTAAAGCACTTGAGAATATCCTTTTGATGATATTGCTGGGTTTGGTTCTGGTACTTCCGGTTGCGGCCGAAGCTGGTAAGTATCATCATCGTTATGGCCATACACATTATCATAATGGTTATGGGCATTCACATTACAATCATTATCCGAAAAAACACAAGCATAAACATAAGCACAAACGCCATTACGGCGGTTATAAACAACCGTATTATCCTCCGCAGTCTGGATATGGTTATGGTAGCAGCTATAATGTCTATCCGCCTGCATCTGTTTACGGCTATCCACCCAACAGAATGATAGGCATCAATACCGGGAATGGAAGCTTTATGTTACGCTATTGACTATAAAAAGGCCGGTATTGTGTGAAATATTAATGCACCGCCGGCTTTAGATTTGTGGTTTCAAGGCCGTGGACCAATGCAGTGAGCGTCTGTCTACCGGAACATAAAAGCAGCCTGTTCATGAATAAACTGACTATTTTCTTTCTAATCGTTTTCTTACTCGTGGTTTCTCCTGTTCTGGCGCAGACCAGCGGAGAAACTCGGAGTATCTATCGTGATCAAGTCGTGGATCAGCACAGTGAAATTTCACAACGCAAAGCCATTGCCATTGCACAGAAATATATCAAGGGCCGCGTTCTTGATATTAAACAACACGGTGATATTTATCGTGTCAAGATTTTAAGCGAGAAAGGGTCGGTTCATATCGTGCAGGTCAACGCTATTGATGGTGAAATCATCACAGGTCACTGATTAAGAAATCATGCGCATATTGGTTATTGAAGATGAAGTGACATTGCAGGAACAGATTCGCCGGAAACTCGAATCTGAAGGCTTTATGGTCGATACCTGCGGTGATGGAAATGAGGGATTATATATCGTCAATGAATATCCTCTTGATGCTGCGGTGATTGATATCGGTCTGCCCGGTATTTCCGGATTGGATGTGATTAAAGCCCTGCGTGAGCAGGGGAATTTGCTGCCGATTTTAATTCTGACCGCCCGGGATAGCTGGCAGGATAAAGTAAAAGGACTTGAGATCGGCGCGGATGATTATTTAACCAAGCCGTTCCAGGTTGAAGAGTTGCTGGCCAGAATCAAAGCACTGCTGCGCCGTGCGACAGGCATACCCGGCACAATTATCAAATGTGGTCCGATTGTTCTCAACGTTTCAGCGCAGCAGGTAACCGTTAATGATAATAGAGTTGAATTGACAAGTTTCGAGTACCGCCTGCTTGAACACCTCATCAGACATCAGGGTGAAGTGCAGTCCAAAAGAATACTGACAGATTATCTCTACCCGCATGATGAAGATCGCGACAGCAATGTGCTCGAAGTCATGGTAGGCCGCTTACGGCGCAAGCTGGATCCCCAGGGTGATCTGAATCCTATAGAGACATTGCGCGGACGCGGATATCGTTTTACGATCGTATGTGAAAAAGCGCCATGATGTCGCTTAACAAGCGCATCCTATTAAGCGCCACACTGGTTCTTTTGATTTTTATCGTGGGTATCGCGCTGGCTTTGGACCGGGCATTTCACGACAGCGCGCGTCTCGGTGTGCAAGATCGCATGTTGGCAAGACTGTTGATGTTGATGGGCGATGCGGAAGTGGAAGAGGATGGAAGGCTCGATATGCCGACCAATCTGCTCGATACTGAATTCAGCCGTCCGAATGCGGGCACCTATGCCTATATTGTCGATCAGTCTGGAACTATAGTCTGGCAGTCGACATCGGCATTAAACAAAAAAATTCCCGAGTTGATACTGCTGGACAAAGGCGTCAAGGACTTCGGGCAAATCAGCATAAATGACCAGACTTACTTCATTTACCGCTATGGCGTGGCATGGGCGACTGAAGCGGGTGACTATCCGTTGACTTTTAATGTCATTACCGATACAACATTGTTCGATGCTCAGATTGAACGTTATCGTGAAGATCTCTGGGGCTGGCTAAGTGTCATGACGCTATTGTTGTTGATTACACAAATGCTGGTACTGCGTTGGGGATTACAGCCGATGCGCCGGGTGTCAACCGAATTGTCGGCAATCGAATCGGGCATGCAGGAGAATGTCAATGGCGTATATCCGAGTGAACTGAAGGTGTTGACCGACAATATCAATTCCTTGATCAATCATGAGCGGAAACAGCAAAAACGCTACCGCAATGGCTTGGCTGATCTGGCGCATAGTCTGAAAACGCCTTTGGCCATTTTGCAGGGTGCGGCTACTGCCGGGAGTGGTGAGCTGGATAAGGAAAAAACCATACGTGAACAGATCGAACGCATGGACAATATTGTTCAGTACCAGCTTCGGCGTGCGGCCACAGCGGGTAGTTCTCCAGGCATGCGGTTGGTCAGGCTCTATCCGGTAGTCGATCGTATTGTCAAGACAGTTCGAAGAGCATATCACGACAAGGATCCTGAAATTTCCAAGGATATCGATCAAACGATCAGTTTGCGCATCGATGAAGGCGACCTCATGGAACTGCTTGGTAATCTAGTTGACAATGCTTTTAAGTGGTGCGACCGGTCGATTGTGATCGCTGCAAGGCAGAATCAGGATCGTATTATTATTCAGGTTAAGGATGACGGGCCGGGTATTCGGGAGAATGAAATCACCAGAATACTCGAACGCGGTGTACGCGCCGATCAGTCTATTCCGGGGCATGGCATCGGCCTGGCAATCGTGCGCGACATCATCCAGGTTTATGGCGGTCATTTATCCATAGAAAAAAATCATCCGGTAGGTGCATGCATTACGATTTATTTAAGTATCAGATAGGTATACAACTTTTGAGAAACCGTTCCATTTTTTTGTTGAGCAGCACTAGGAAACAGAAGAATTCTGCAGCAGTTTGTTTCAGTATTTTGTTTTTTGCGTATTTTTCGTTCATTTTATCTTTTAATGCTGTTTTGGCGGCTGAGAATGCTGATCAATATCTGACCATCGAAGCTTCATTGAATGAAAATCGCAGCAAATTCAGTGCAACATTAAACAATATCGAAGAACGTATTGCTGTTCTGAAAAAGATTGATGCGCTGAACGAAGCGCAACAATCCGAATTGTCGCTATTGATTCAGGTACAGGATTGGTTGCTTAAAAGCATTGAGTCTGTCGGTCGGTCTGTGCAGTATATCCGGTCATCGCAAATTGCGCCGCAACAGCTGAAAGCTTTTGAACAGACACTCGAAGCACCATTACAGGATGAAGAGCTGAAGCTGGAGAATATTGATGATAAACAACCGCTTAACATCCTGGAATCCCAGTTTGAAGCCATCAGAAAAGAACTGGCAGCTGCACAAAAATACCGTGACGATACGGAACAGGAAATTGCCCGGCGCAATGAGCGGCAACCTAAGCTGCAGGAAGAGCAATCGCTTGCGCGGAAACGGATCGACGAACTGAATCGGACTGCCGCTACAGTACCGGAAAAATCCAGCGAGCTATTAAATGAAACGCAGAAGGTTGCGCAAACAGCTGAACTGGATTATTTAAATCAGCTGATTCAGGAATTAGAGTTGGAAGACAATAGCTACAATCAGCAGCGTGAACTGTCACGTGCGCAGCGACATCTTGCTGAACGTAAAGTATTGATTGCCGAGCATAATAATAATGTTTTTGAACAGGTGGTCAATAAGCTGCGATCCGAAGCCGCTGCACGCGCCAAGGAAGTTGCTGACACCGCTATTCAGGCCGCCGGCACAGAGCATCCACTGGTTCGTGCGATCATGGAAGAAAACAAGTTGCTCGCAGCGGAATTGGAACAAATAACCGTCGATAGCGCCGCACTCAGCGAGGAACAAAAATCACTCAACCAGTTGCTGGCATCAATTCAACGCAATTATGACCGAATTCGGGAAAAAATCGCTCAGACGGGATTGACTAATGCCATTGGTTTAAAACTGCGTAATGATCGTAAGTTGTTACCGGATATCGGTCTGCATGAAAAGAAAATAAAGGTGCGTAATCTCGAAATCAATCGTGTACAACTCAAGCGTATCGAACTTGAGGACTGGTTGCTGGAGAGGGTTGACCTGAACAAGGAAGTCCGACGCCGGTTGGAAGGCGCCAAGATAGCATTAAATGAAGAAGAAGAAGCGGAACTGCTGCCGATCATTTATCAGGCATTGCTGAAGCAGAAAGACGATTATCTGGATGAACTGATCAATGCCTATGACGTTTATTTCGAGAAAAAACTATATCCCTTGCTCGATAAAGAGCAGAAATTAATCATCCTGATCAGGGATTATAAGGATTTCATTGATACCCGTATTCTGTGGATACAGAGTGCGCCTATGATTCAGTTGAAGGACATCGAACGGTTGGGTGCCGCTACGGCATGGCTGCTTGATCCGGAATCCTGGATTATAACGATAACGCTTTTAGGCCGGGACCTGGACGAGAATGTCCTGATTGTTATGCCGGTATTGTTCGCCATTACCGTGCTGCTGTTCATGCAGTATTACCTGAAAGAAAAATTATCCGCACTGGGGCGCTATGTGACCAAACTCAGCAAAGCCCGGTTCATTGATACGCTTTGGGCAGTCATGGTGACCGTACTCATGGCGCTGCCCTGGCCGTTGTTGATTTACCTGATCAGCTGGCGTATGCATCAGATGAACACCGATTCGGCATTTGTAATTGCATTTGCGCCCGGATTGGTTGTGTTGGCCTATCTGCTTTTTGCCGGATTGCTGCTGCGCCATCTGTGCCGTAAGGAAGGGCTGGGAGAACTGCATTTCCGCTGGAAATCCGAGAATATGATATTGATCAGGCGTCAACTGGCCTGGTTTCTGCCTGCTGCCTTGCCTTTGGCTTTTGTATTCGTCGTAACTATGGAACAACCGACAGAAGCGCATTATGAGTCACTGGGGCGTTTTGTGTTCTTCATTCTCATGGCCGTAGCTACCGTGTTGATCTACCGGTTGATGCATCCATCCAGAGGGTTGTTGGCCAATTATCTGGAAAGAAACGACGAAGGCTGGATTAACCGGCTTTCCGGTCTCTGGTTTCCGATTCTGCTGATCACGCCCTTCAGTATGGCATTCACTGCGGCAATCGGCTACATGTATACCGCCGGGCAGTTGTCACTGCTCATCATCCATTCGGTATTGCTTATTTTTGCAGTGACCATCGCAAGAGCACTTTTGATACGCTGGCTGAATATTGCGCAACGTAAGCTTGCCATTGAACAATGGCGCAGAAAATTTGCCGCACAAACCGGATCGTCTCAGGAGGATGAAAAGATCCGGTCAGCGGATACGAGAGAACAAATCGTTGCTGAAGAAGAAATGCTCGATGTCGAAACGATTAGTACACAAACCATGAAGCTGCTCAATACCGCCCACTGGTTTGCCATCGTTATCGGAATTGCGTTGATATGGTCACAGGTACTGCCGGCATTTACCATGCTTAATGACGTCATATTGTGGAGTACTGAAATAACCAGCAGCGAGAACGGTAAGGAAATCACCAGCCAGGTTCCGATCACGCTAGCCAGCCTGTTGCTTGCTATCATCATTTTTCTGATGACATTTTTTATCAGTAACAATATTCCGGGATTGCTGGAGATCGTTATTCTGCAACGCTTGCCCTTTACACCCAGCGGCCGCTATGCGATTGCCTCCATCGCACGCTACTTCATCATCATTATCGGCTTCGCGATGACATTTAATGCGCTGGGCATCGGCTGGTCCAAAGTCCAGTGGCTTGCGGCAGCGGTAACCGTTGGACTTGGTTTCGGATTACAGGAAATTTTTGCCAATTTTGTTTCCGGTCTGATCATCCTATTTGAACGACCGGTACGCGTAGGCGATATTGTTACGGTGGGCAACATTAGCGGTAAGGTGTCGCGTATCCAGATGCGCGCAACCACCATTATTGATTGGGACAGGAAGGAATTGATCATTCCCAACAAGGAATTCGTCACTGGCCAAGTGATCAACTGGTCGCTGACCGACCCTATTTTGCGTATTGTCATTCCTGTCAATATCGTCTATGGATCAGATACTAAACACGCAAACGAAATACTGCTATCTGTCGCGAAGAATCACCCTAATGTACTCAAAGACCCCGAGCCGAGTTCACGGTTTGTCGGTTTTGGAGACAGTGCGCTTAAATTCGAATTGCGCGTTTTTATTCCAGACCCGGATCTACAGCTCGAGATACGCCACGATCTGTTGATGGAAATCGATCAACGTTTCCGTGAAGAAAAAATAGAAATTGCGTTCCCGCATCAGGATATTCATATCAAAAGCGTACCTGATGAAATTTCAATCATTTCTAGACGGGGATAAGTATTATTTGACCATGCTAAGCCAGGTTTCAGTCGGTTTTGTTATCGTGAACCTGCCGGTCACGATACGCAGAGAGTATTTCTTGTCTGGATTTTCGGGGTGGCATATGAGTCAGGCAATTCAGCAGAATAAACAACGCAAACAGGAAACTCGTGCTCCAGGCGATCGCCGCGATGGCCAACAGCATTTCCCGGTGTACGCTGAAATCCGCGCTGATGCGTGTGATTGCGGCAATGGTTATGATGCCGGTCATGGTGGTGATCTGCGGTATGCGTGAAGGATATTGTTTCACATGCAGCAGGGTCACACGCACGATGATGTTGGTGGCGAGTGTTCCTAACGCACCGACTGTGATCGCGTGGACCGCCGTACTGAAATAATCACCGTCGTTCAGTTTGGCAATACCCAGCAATATGAGTCCCAGCGCCAGCCAACCATAGCCTAGTCCGAGGCAGATCAGATCAGGCCGCGCCAGACAATGCCACAATTGCCAGCGGATCAGACGGATACCGGCCAGCATGCCACTGACGATCAGTAAAGCGCCTGAGACGGAAGCCGCGATGGGGGCGAGCACGAAAGCAGCGGCGACCGTTACAATCAACCCGGCTTCGATATGCGGCTGAACCCTGGCCTCCAGCTCCATTCCCTGGCGGTAAAACTCACCGGCTGCCGCGGGTGCCAGCATGCGGCCTCCCATAAAAAGCATCAGTAGGGCGAATAATTGCACACTTTCAATCAGTAAAGAGCGCTGTAACCCGTAATGATCAAACTGACCGATCCAGGCGATAACAATCGTCATCGCACAAATCAGGCCGAGCAATGGTACCAATGTCCGGTTACGCCATTTTTTCGCGACCCACAGGCGGGGCAATAAATGCCAAGCGAGTAGTGCGACAAACACGGCATTACTGACCGCGGTCAACCAGCCGGCCAAGGCGATCAAACCCATAATCCGTGCCAGCAACCAGAAAAATAGAAATAAAACCAGCCGTCGTCTTGGCATCGGCCCCAGCAGATAACCGGCAATCAGGGCCGGGGCGAAACCAAACAGCATTTCGAAAGCATGGCCGGTTGGGGTGGCCAGTGCTGCCGGTCCATAACCATGCCTTGCCAGCATGGCCAATGGCACCATCAATAGGGCATATAGGCATGCCGCCGTAAAAAACCATACGTGTGCGTAGGTTTTGGTGCTATCCCGGAACCATGGTAAAAATATAGTGTTCGATTGCATCGTATCGATTTAAAGTTTTATTCTGTTATGGTGGGTTCACATTGGAAATTCCGCATGGAAGCCTTGATTGGCGTAGCTTACCGAAGAAAACCTGAATTTGCTTCGAGCATCGCTTAAAGCATTGTATTCTTTGGTTCGGTTTCAGCATTTCCAAATAGTTTCTAAGAGCCTGCTCAAAATCTTGATCAAGGGGTGTAGTGCAAGGCAAAATTGAACGACGCAAGCAAAACGTAGCAAACAGCCGTAAGGCTGATCCGTAGGGCGAAACGAAGCATACTTGAAGTATGTGCGCATTTTGAGTTCAATTTTAACGCGGCAGCAATGTGTCCTTCAATGAGATATTGCACAAGTTCTGAGAGAATTGTTGATAAAATCAGTGGCGATAATTAAAGTTATGCAGGCTGTTTTCAAATGGATTCCCGCTTTGGCTCTGTTGAATGTCGGGGATAAATGACGAATGGTTGTAGGGCTATTTTATGGATAAATCTATCAAAATATTAATAGTTGAAGACGAACAGATCGTAGCGCTCGATCTGAAAAGACGTTTGACGAAATTGGGGTACCAGATTACCGGAATGGCGGCCAATGGTAATAAGGCATTGGCGTTGGTAAAGAGAGAACAGCCTAATATCGTGCTTATGGATATCCATATACAGGGCGATGCCGATGGTGTGGAAGTGGCCGCCATGATGCAGAAAATGCACAGTATTCCGGTTATTTATCTGACGGCTTATTCCGAAGAAAAAACCTTGAGCAGGGCAAGAGAAACCAGGCCTTATGGTTATTTGTTAAAGCCATTTTCCGACAGGGAACTGCATGTCATGATTCAGATCAGCATAGAACGCTATGAAAGAGATATGCAGATCACAAAAAATGAACAGCATTTCCGGCTTGCACTGGAGGCCGCGCATCTGGGTACCTGGGAAATCGCGAAAGAGCCTTGCGAAGTATTCATGCGGAAAAGCAGTAAAGGTAACCTCGAGCCGTTAACTGACTGGAAAGCGTTTTTCCAGTCGATAGACAAGCATGATAAGCGGAAGGTATTTGAATTTATCGAGAGATTGCGCAGCGAACCGGATAATACCGACGAGATCGAATTCCGTGTCAATTCCGGTGGCGGGCAAAATGCCTGGTATAAGTTGTATGGTAAATCATTCAGAAAGGTGGACGATCTCCAGATCGTCGGCATTTTACAGGAAACGACCGAGAGCCGCCGTATTATAAACCGGCTGGCACAAGCGGCCACCATCTTCAAATGCGCGACGGAGGGTATCGTCATTCTTAGAAACAGGCAGTTTGACTGCGCGAACAATGCTTTTTTTGTCATGACCCAATACCAGGAAAATGATCTGAAAAATCAGGAATTACCGTTCCTGACAAGCCAGTTTCTGGGTAAAGAGGCCTATGAAAGAATCTGGCAAAGCATGGATGATCACGATAGCTGGCAGGGCGAGATCAAGGCGTACAAAAAGAATAATGAAATAATCTATGCGTGGTTATCCATTGGCCGGATTCCTGTCAGGAAGTGTGATGAAGAGAAGCAATTTATCGTCATGGTATCGGATATCACCGCCGTGCGGGAAGCGCAGGAGCAGTTGTCCTATTTTGCCTATTACGACAATCTGACCAATTTACCGAACCGCATGCTGGTGATGGATCGGTTAAAGCAGGCGCTGGCACAAGCAGCGCGAGAATCATTACTGTTGGGTGTGCTGTTTATCGATATCGATAACTTTAAGCGGGTGAATGATACGCTTGGCCATAAAGCCGGAGATTCGATGTTGTGCCATATTTCGCAAAAAATGCTGGCGATACTGCGGCAGAGCGATACTTTGGGCAGACTCGGCGGCGATGAGTTTGTCGTGATTGTCACGAATGCGGATTCCCGGGATGCATTCGCCAAAATCGCCGAAAAAATCCTGAATTGTCTGTCCAGTCCCATTATTGTCGGCGGTATGGAAATCGTTCCTTCGTGCAGTATCGGCATCAGTGTTTATCCGGATCATTCCGACCACCATGACGGATTGGTGCAAATGGCGGATACTGCCATGTATGAGGCAAAGAGTAACGGGCGAAACCGTTTTTTGTTCTATCACCCGTCATTGACACAGAGAGCGGTGCATTATTTGACGAGAGAGCATGAACTTCATCTTGCTTTGGAGAGAGAGGAATTTCTGCTTTACTATCAGCCGCAGCTTTCTGCATCGGAACTTGAAGTAACCGGCGTGGAAGCGCTGATACGCTGGCAACATCCGGTCAAGGGTCTGTTGTCTCCGGCGGAAATTATTCCTGTGGCGGAGGTGAGCGGGCTTATCCTCGCGATCGGGAATTGGGTATTGCGAGAGGCCTGCAGGCAACTGAGTGTGTGGCGCGCGGCCGGTTTCCATGACCTTCGGATCTCGGTGAATATCTCGATACGGCAATTTTCGGATAATCATCTGCCGCTTTTCATTGCGGGATTACTGGCGGAATATCATCTGCCGGCGCACCTGCTTGAATTGGAAATAACGGAATCCTGCCTGCAGAATGACCTGGTTAATATCACGTGCCTGCAGCAATTGGAAAAGCTGGGGGTATCGATTTCCATCGATGATTTCGGTACCGGTTATTCCTGTATGAGTTCATTGAAGAATCTGCCCATACATCGTTTGAAAATCGATCAGAGTTTTATCAAGGACATTCCTCAGGATAAAAATGATTGTGCCATTGCAGCCGCAATTCTGGCATTGTCCAAAGAGCTCAATTTGAAGGTGGTTGCGGAAGGTATCGAAACATCGGAGCAGGTTAATTTTCTGAATAACCTGGGGTGTAACGATTTGCAGGGATTTTTGTTTGGCAAGCCGGTTGCGCCGGAGCAGATACCCGATCTGATCAGAAATCGGCCGGATCATCCAACGACGTTGGGAAGCTGATTTTTCAGTGAAATAGTTATATCAGGAAAACTGGAGTTCAGGAATATGCCACCGCTGATTCGATTGGACAATTTGAATAATACCGAAGAAATGATGCATCTCGCCGTGGAGGCTTCGCCGAATGGCATGGTGATCACAAACCGTGAAGGTATCATTGTCATGGTCAATTCCACCACGGAGCGGCTTTTCGGCTACTCACGGCAGGAGCTGATCGGCCAGTCCGTCGAAATACTGATACCTGAAAGATTCACGCATCATCATCCCAGCTATCGGGAATCCTATCTCAGCGAATCAAAAAGCCGCCCGATGGGGCATGGCAGGGATCTTTACGGTTTGCGCAAGAATGGCAATGAATTCCCCGTCGAAGTGGGGCTGAATCCGGTCGAAACCAATCATGGCGTTTTTGTACTGGCCGCCATAGTCGATATCACCGACCGCAAACATGCCGAGGAAATGATCCATCTGGCTGTTGAAGCCTCCCCCAATGGCATGGTCATGACCAATTACGATGGCGTGATTGTCATGGTGAATTCAACGACCGAGATGCTGTTCGGTTATCGCCGCGAGGAATTGATAGGTCGTCCGATTGAAATCCTGATACCCGAATCGCATCGCAGCAGCCATCCGGAGCTGCGGAAAAATTATCTGAAGCAGCCCAGTGCGCGTGCCATGGGACATGGCAGAGATCTTTATGGGTTACACAAGGGTGGAAAAGAGTTTCCGGTCGAAGTGGGATTGAATCCGATCCGGACACCGCAGGGCATGATGGTGCTGGCCTCGGTGATCGATATTACCGAACGGAAAAACCAGGAACAGCAATTGATGGCTGCCTTGAAGGAGAAGGATCTTTTGCTGGCTGAAATACATCACAGGGTCAAAAATAATCTGCAGATCATCGATAGCCTGCTCGGCATTCAATCCGATATATTATTCAATGAATCCGCAATTTCCATTCTGAAGGAAAGCCAGAACAGAGTGAAATCAATGGCGCTGATTCACCAGATTCTCTATGAGTCGTCCGACTTTTCCAGTGTCGACTTTTCCAGCGTCATTCAATTGCTGGTCAACAGCCTGGCATCTTCCTATGCGCTGGATTCTTCTCGAATACAGGTGAATATCGATACGGACCCTGTTTTCCTGCCGATCGATATCAGTATTCCCCTGGGCCTGATCATCAATGAGTTATGCTCCAACGCGATAAAATATGCGTTTGCCGAGCATGATTCCGGAAATATCGACATCAGCCTGAAATATCTCGAACCGGCGGTATTGCAACTGTACATTGCGGATAATGGCATAGGCATACCGGAAGATTTTGATATAGAAAACTCATCATCACTGGGCCTGCAGCTCGTGCAACTGCTCAGTGAACAGATTTCGGCCGAATTGACGATCCAGCGTAAAAATCCAACGCGGTTTATATTGAATATTCCCATTCAAGGGGTTCAGCCGGGATGATTTAATGGAAATCCCGATGAATTTATTCAGGGTAGGTCAGGTTAGCGAAGCGTAACCTGACACCTTTTTAAAAGGTGTGACAGGAAGTCCGATTACGCGGGGCTAGTCGGACCTGCGCGAGCTGGTTTGTGTAGTTTGGAAGTTGATTTCATAGTTACCTCCAGACTTGCTGTGTATAGGCTAATGAACTACACTGCGCCCATGAATTTCGAATGGGATGAAGCCAAGAGCGAAGCCTGCTTTCGCGAGCGTGGATTCGACTTTGCTTATGCTGCACGCGCTTTTTTCGATCTGGATCGGGTGATTCAGCTGGATGTCCGCTACAGCTATGGCGAGGAGCGATATCAGCTGATGGGCAGGATTGAACGGCGCCTGTTTGTCCTGGTCTACACACCCAGAAGAATGTGATGCGCATCATTTCCGCTCGCAAAGCCAACCAACGAGAGATCCGCTACTATGAAGACCATACGCGTGAAGATTGACCCAGCCGATCCAACTACGATGAAACTGGGGCGTATTGATTCTGCGCGCGTGGATACTGCCACCGAACAGGACATTGCTGCCCAGCAGGCAGCCGATGAAATGGAAGCCATGCAAGATGCAGCTAAATTCACCCGCCGTGTGCGCAAGCGCCTGGGATTGAGCCAGATGGAGTTTTCCGAGCGCATCGGTGTCCCGCTCGATACCATCCGCAACTGGGAACAAGGCAAACGCTGCCCGACCGGGGCCGCCAAGGCTCTGCTCAAGATACTGGATAAGGTGCCTGAGGCAGCGCTCGCTGCACTTGATTGAGACTTAAGAAACGTACTCATTGCTTTCCTCTTTCCTGCCAGCAGCGATTGGCATAAGGGCAGAACTTGCACTCGAAATGCGTAGGATGTGTTTTCGAGCATGATTCCGGAAATATCGATATCAGCCTGAAATATCTCGAACCGGCGGTATTGCAACTGTACATTGCGGACAATGGCGTAGGCATACCGGAAGACTTTGATATAGAAAACTCATCATCGCTGGGTCTGCAGCTCGTGCAACTGCTCAGTGAACAGATTTCGGCCGAATTGACGATCCAGCATAAAAATCCAACGCGGTTTATATTGAATATTCCCATTCAAGGGGTTCAGCCGGGATGATTTAATGGAAATCCCGATGAATTTAGTCAGGGTAGGTCAGGTTAGCGAAGCGTAACCTGACACCTTTTTAAAAGGTGTGACAGGAAGTCCGATTACGCGGGGCTAGTCGGACCTACGCGAGCTGAACTGGTGTATTATCAATAAATTTAAGGAGATAGCATGCAGTTTGACATGTTGGGTTTCATTTTTGACGTAATATATTGCGTCATTTCGGACGTTTAATTCTAGTTAGGCTTATAAAAATATCCAGAAATTTCTATGGAATTTTCAAGTGCGTTTTGGTCTGCTGTAGCAGCCGTTGCGTCTGCTCTTACGGCGTTTTTAATGTGGAGAACAAGTTTGCAGAGCTATCGGCAATCGTTCAGGCCAGAGTTAATTATTTCGGGCTGGAGTCGCCCTCAATCTCAGGAAGTTGGCGTAGAAAAAATATGTTTTAGTATTGTTCAAAATGCTGGGCCTGGGTCGGCATTACATGTGCACATAAATTCAATATTGTATGCAGATGATAATCGCCCAAAAGCCACAATGGGTACTATTAGAGATTCATTGATTCCATCAAATCAAAGTAGAAGCGTTGATGGCGAGATTAGAATATGTTGGAAAAATATCGAAGGAAAGCCTGGTTCCAAATCATTATCATTTTGCATTGAGTTGCTTTGCTGGGATACAACAGGCGTAAGATATGATACGAACTATCGGCTCTTAATAGTTGAACTAGGCAGTAACTATCATTTGCAAGATGAAATTGTCAGGGGTGTTATGCTGCAGAGTAGACGCATCGTTTTTCATCCTGTTTGGTACTTAAAATTGACCAATAGAATTAAGAAATTTAAGGAAAAATTAAGATTACATTGAGTGACAGCCTAACAAGTCGTTCAAGCCAACGGCGCTACGCGCCGCGGCTTAACTCCAGCGTTGTGGCGTATAGCTCGCCCACTCTCTCTTTCTTCAGGTGAGATTGCCGCTACCGGCGAATACTCCCTTCTCATGGATACAATGGGACTGATGCAGCAGCTTGGAGCGTTACCCGGCGACCCTCAATGAGCACTCGTCAGCTTAGGATTCAACCCGATCGTAAACGCAGCTAACGCCCACTTCATGAAAATCATGCGCGCGAAACTCACGTTGTTATTTTTCCTGGCTATTCCAGGTATTTTCATACTCGGCGGTTGTTCGAGTCTTTTCTATTATCCCGACAAAAAGCATCTTTACTATGATCCGAAGGCAGCGGGATACGCGCCGGAAGATATTTTTTTTACCGACGCCGCTCAACGAAAGCTGCATGGCTGGTGGTTTCCTGCCAGGAAAACTCTTGCAAAGGCAACTGTCGTTTTTTTTCACGGCAATGCTGAGAATCTGACATCCCATTACGTACAGTTAGTCTGGATGACCGATGAAGGCTATAATCTTTTCATTTTCGATTTTCCGGGTTATGGCCTTTCTGAAGGGAAACCCACGCCCGGAAGCTGTGTCGAGGCCGGCCATGCCGCGGTCGATTGGGTGGCAAAAAACAAATCCCCTGGTGGATCTATGATCATCTACGGGCAAAGTATGGGAGGAATCGTTGCGCTCCGGACGGCAATCGATAAGAAATCTGAGATTAACTTAAAACTCATTGTTGCGGACAGCACCTTCGATTCTTTTCAGAAAATCGTCAGAGTCAAACTCGCACATGCCTGGCTCACATGGCCGCTGCAACCCTTGAGTTATCTATTAGTCAGCGATCAATGGGCACCGCAGGATTTGTCAACGATTTCACCGATTCCGGTTCTGGTTATTCACGGACAAAACGATCGCGTGGTGGAGCCCGAACTCGGCGAGATTGTTTTCGAGAAACTGGCCGAACCTAAAACCTTGTGGCGAATTCCGGAAGGCGCCCACACCGATGTATTCTGGCGCCACAACCACCAATACCGTGCCAAATTCTTAACTTTCCTGGAGAAATTGGAATATCCGTAGATGATCAATATATTATCGCCGGATGTCACAATGGCAAACTATCCGGACATCATGGCAGGCTGTTTGCCGACCCTGTGAAAACAACCGTTTTGTGTTTGACAACCTGTAGAAGTTTCAGTAGATTCTGGCCTGTTCTAACGAAAAAGGTTGTTCATTTTTCCTAGATCGTATTCTTGAATTTTTATGACAAAAAGTTATACGCTTTGAGACTCAATTAAACCAACTTGAGCATTATCGAAGCGTTCATCTGGTGCGGCAGAAACAACCTTTTATATGGAGAGCATAATATGAAACGACGTCATTTGATTGCAATCGCAGCTTCTCTACTTTACCTTCCTGTTTCCAGTTTTGCGGCCGGATATGGCGCAGCAGGTTGTGGGTTAGGTTCCATGGTCATCGGGTCAGAGCCAGGGGCGCAGCAGATTTTTGCGGCCACCACCAATGGTACTTTTGGGTCACAAACACTCGGCATTACTTCCGGCACATCAAACTGCGGTGACCACGGTTTACTGAATTTGAGCAAAGAACGGGAAATATTTGCACAGGAAAACTACACCAGCCTGATCAAGGAGATGGCGCAAGGAAAAGGTGAAAACCTGTCTACCCTGGCAAGCCTGTACCGATGCCCTGCAGAAGCACATGGGGAATTTGGTGCGATGACTCAGGAAAAATTCGATCATCTGGTGGCAAACGATCAGACCACTTCGAACGAATTGCTGGCACAGCTTGAGAATCAACTCTCTCAGCATCCCAGACTGGCAAAATCCTGCAATATCCATTTATCCGCACTGAATTAAAACAACATCCGCACGGATACAGGCTGAACCCTGTATCCGTGCGTCTATGCGTTACTGTCCCTTGCTATTTGTTTTCCTTGCCGTCAGCCTGCTGTTCTGTTTTTTTTCGTTTCCCGCCTTTTCCTATTCTCAGGACGATAATGCCGCGCGTTATCTGGTGGAGCTGCAACAACAAGCGCGTGCGCAAAAACTCAGCGACCAGCGAGTTTGGCATCTGCTCCTGAAATATAACAAAAAGCGTTTTGGCGGCATGGAGAGCGAAGCCGATGGCATGGCGTTTTTCAATTCCCCCGCCGGAAGAACCGATCCGGAATCGGAACTGGCGGCTACGCTGGCCAGTTTTTTCGTCCCGCTGGCTGAAATTACCAGCGGTAAAGAACATCCGCAGTGTAACTTTCCTGCGCGCTTCAAATGGCTGAGCGAGCAACTCGCGTTCGATCCGGCCCGTTTGGAAATCCAGGAATGCGACCGTCTCGGCCGCTGGCTGGACATTCTCGATCCTGTTGGCGTCACCCTGGTATTTGCCTCCTATTTCCTGAACAACCCCGCGTCGATGTTCGGCCATACCCTGATACGCATCGATAGCCGCAGGACAGGGGACAATAACCTCATCAATTACGGCGTAAACTACGCCGCGGTTCCCGATACCGAAAATGCCTTTCTGTATGCACTGAAAGGGTTGATCGGTTCATTTGAAGGCCGCTTTGCAATTTTTCCCTATTACACCAAGGTGCAGGAATACAATAATTGGGAAAGCCGCGATCTGTGGGAATATGAACTCAAATTCACCGAAGACCAGTTGCACATGATGCTGCTGCACTTGTGGGAATTGGGAGGGACTTATTTCGATTATTATTATTTCCAGGAAAACTGTTCTTACCACGTACTTTCGCTTTTAGAGATTGCCAACCCGGATCTGCGCCTGAAAGACGAGTTTTTTTTCAGTGTGATTCCGGCGGATACGGTTAAAGCGGTCATGGCGCAGGATCATTTGGTTAAACAGGTCGCGTACCGCCCGGCCGTTCTCAATCAGATGAACCATCATCGCGCCCGGATGGACAACGCGGAAAGGCAGCTGCTGCATGCCATGATCAAGGGAGAAGTGAGCATTGAAAGCGGCCGCTTCAACAGTCTTCCCGCGCGCAGTCAGGCGCTGCTGCTGGATGCCTATATGGACTACCTTCAGTACCGGAGCATGCAACAGGCAAGCGACCAGGAAGTGAAAATTCCCCACGCCGTTCTATCAGCCCGGAGCCGCTTGCGTGTGGCCAGCGATCAGAATGAGGAAGCCACACTTTTTTCCAGCCCGCCGCACCTCGGTCACGGCACAGACCGCGTTCGCCTGGGTTTTGGGCATAACGATCGAGAATCGTTTCTGGAATTCGCATACCGTCCGGCATACCATGACTTGATGGCCAGGGATGCGGGTTATGACAAGCACTCGGAGATTATTTTTCTGGACTTCAAACTCCGTTATTATTTTGAGTCCGAACGAGTCAGATTGGACCGGGCCAATATTCTCTCGATTACTGCGCTCAATCCATACGATCCTTTGTTCGGCAAGACCTCATGGCGTGGCAGCCTGGAGATCGATACGCTCAGGGATCGGGATTGTCATTATTGCAATTCGCTAAAAGCCTTTTATGGAAGAGGGTTTTCCTACCGGCCCGATTTTTTCTCGCCATTGCTGTTATTTTCATTTATCGATCTCAAAGCTGAATTATCCGGTCATTTACAGCAAAATTACCGTCTGGGTGGCGACTTGGAAGCCGGTGCGTACTATGACATCTCCGAAAACCTGAGGGTCAAAATCGCCGGAAGTTATCACGTCTTCGTGTTGGGCGAGAGTAAGCGTTTCTTCACGACGCATTTGGAAACCCGCTACGCCTTATCACAAAACCTCGATGTCAGGCTGGAATTCAACCGTTTCGATCATAATCACGAAGGTATTTTTTCAGTCAATTATTTTTTCTGATTCGCTTCTCCGCGAACGAGGCCTGGAATTGGAAAGGCTCCGGATTAGATGTTGACGCTGTATAAAAATTGAAGCCTAGATGCGCCATCAGGCTGAAAAATGGGTTTCTCAATGTCCTCGTCAGTTTTTTCTGCGCCTTGTCATTTGTACTATCAGGAGTATGATAATACCTCATACTTTAGGGTGCTTATATGAGCAAAGCGAAAATTGCGATCACGATTGATGAGCCTATTCTGGCACGCATTGATAGGCTGGTGGCCGAGCAGGTTTTTTCCAGCCGCAGCCAGGCTATTGAGGCCGCAGTAGAGGAGAAGATTGAGCGTCTTGAACACGGGCGGCTTGCGCGGGAGTGTGCCAAGCTTGATCCTGCCTTTGAGAAGGCGTTGGCTGAAGAAGGGGTTTCCCGGGAGTTGGATGAGTGGCCCGAATATTGAGAGGCGATATCCGCTGGGCCGACCTTAATCCCACCCGTGGCCATGAGCAGGCCGGTTTGCGGCCGGTGGTTATCCTCAGCCACGATATCTTTAACGAACGCTCCGGCACGGTTATCGCTATGGCTATTACCAGCCAGCCTCAGCGAGCCGGTTTTCCGCTGACTCTGGCGCTGCATTCAGAGGATTTACCCAAGCGTTCGTGGGTTAAGATCAGTCAGATTCGCACTTTATCCGTTGAGCGGATCGGCAAGAAGTTCGGGAGGGCATCGCCTGAAGAGTTGGTTCAGCTTGTCGAAGGGTTAAATGAAATCATCGGAATCTGATTCGGATGTGCGATAAATCGGGTTAGTTTCCCCGTTGGATATGAGGCGATGGAGACATCAGCGCCACTCGAGTACAATTTTCCTGTCCGGTTTTAATATACACGAGTGGTTTAGGAAACGTCATCCACCGGCAAAGCGCAGCTTTACATAGCCAGTCAATAAAAACCACAAATGGTGCAATGCGCTTCGCTTATTGGCACCCTACAGGTATCACATTGATCGTTTGACATTCATTCTCTGTTTTTCAAACATTGCGCCCTATTGCCAGCTTATTTGTGGATCTAACAAAATTTGTTATGATGAAACCTGAGTCGGAGAATTATTATAATGATTAATGGGATAGCATGCGGTTGGATGTGTTAGATTTCATTTTTGATGTGATATATTGCATCATTTCGGACGTATAATTCTAGCTAGGCAATGAAACACTAATCAACGGAGGCACCGTATGAAAAATAAGTTCAAAACAATATCTGCTTTTCTTGCCTGCATATTGCTATCTGGATGCGCGGTTTTTGCCAAAGAGGAAAAACCAATAGCAAATGCTTGTGCCTTGCCAAAAACTGAAAAGGCAAAAATAGCAAAATCCAATTCGACGTTACCGAACACAAAAACACCAGAACTATTCGTTTTGCCAGGCGATATTTACCAGGTAAATGCATTGCCGGCGATATTAGACAAATTAATAAAGGATAATCCCGCTAACAATATCGTTATTTACATACATGGAAAAGGTGATGAACCAAGTAAAGCGATTAATGACGGGTTGTTGAGCGGCCTAAATATCGAATACAACTTGAGTCCAATTATGCTTACTTGGGCATCTGGAGAAGGGCGATTTCCTGCTACAGAGGCGTTATCGGCCGGTGGTACCCTTGAAAGGGTGCTTTATGCGCTAAGAGAGTACAAGTCACAACACACCAATATGAATCGGCCTGATTTTTCCGGAGACTTTTTAGTTTGAGTCAAGCAGCATCAGCTGACTCTTCCAGTTGGCGATAATATGCCATTTCAAATTCAGCCGGCGGAATATTTCCAATCGGTTCCAGTAATCGGCGATTGTTGAACCAGTCAACCCATCGTGCGGTACCCGACTTCATCACTATTGCGCCATGGACCGCGATGTCGAATAACTTCTGTCTTGTATAATCCGTTAATCGTTTTCAGCCATTGCATTGTCATAAGAATCGCCGACACTACCAACAGAAGCATCAATATTGGTTTACCAGACGTTCTGTATAGCGAATCGACAGATATTGATTGCCTCTATCACCGTGGTGAATCAACCCGCCGGTTTCCCGTCGTGCCCATAACGCCTGCCCAATGCATCGGAGCACCAGATCCGTATGCAATGACGACTGACTCGCCAACCAACAATAAATCGAGCAAAAACATCGGTAATAAAAAGCCACATAAACAAATCCTGTCCAAGCTGTAACAAACGTAATGTCTGCCACCCACAGTTGATTCGGCGCATTGCCAAGCAACGAACGATTAATCCCTATCTGTTGGCCGGTCAAGCAATTCGTCTGCAATCGTTGTCCAGCGCTTTACCGCGTCTGACGCCTTGTATTCCAAGCTTCTTCATCAGCCGCTCGACTGTACAACGCAACGCGAATGCCTTCACGTAACAGTTGTCGCAGACTTTGCTGGCGCCGTAGACTTTAAAGTTGCTGTCCCATACTGCTGTATCTCTCCTTCAAGCGCTTTGTCTCGTTTGGATGCGATCGGGTAGCGATTAGGATCTCGTTCACGAGCCTTGTGTTCGTAGTAACTCGACGGGGCAATCTGGAATTTGCTTGCAGATCGGCTCGACCCCATACTGTCTCTTGTGTTGATCGACAAATACCATTGTCATTTCTTCTGGTCGGGCATGGTCGAGCTCCGCCTGGGCAAAATAAGCAGACGCCTTGCGCAATATCTCATTTGCCCGCTTTAACCTCACGATTCTCGCGCTCCAGTTGTTTGAGCCTCTCGTTCCGTGGTTGACATGCCTCCTCGAATACCTTGATCAGTTTCTGATTGTCGTACCCATTTACGCAGCGTCTCAGCACTACAACCGATCTTGGATGCTATCGATTCCAGTGCTGCCCACTGCGACGCATACTCGCCTTGCTGTTCTCCCAATAGCCGGACAGCTCGTTCCCGTACTTCCGGTGAATATCTCATTTGTTTTTTCATTACTCTATCCTCTCAAGAAATAGAGTCTCCGGCAATCCCGGGCCGATTCACCTGATGATTTTCATCAGTGTCAGTACAAGTTGTACAAGAATCTAAATAACAAGGGATATCATTCATTATTAAATGTTCCCGATAAACTCAAGTATGCAGATATCAAAAAAACTCTTATCCGTATGGCATCACATATGGATACGAATTTCACTGCAACCGAAGATAGCAAGAAGCCTAGCGAAACATTAAGTGAACTGAGCTCAACTTGGGCAGATACAAGAAGCATTGAAGGTGACATAATTACATCGCTAGAAAAATGGTTGAATGATAACTACAAATACGTAGCTGAGGATAATGAAACAGAAGAAAAAAGACATACTGAGCTGCTGGAGAAAGTAAAAACCAATCGGAAGTATGATGAAGTCCTAAAAATCCTTGATAAGAGAATCCCAGTTTTCATCCTTTTTAATAACTATTTCAAGGTTAAGCCGACTATACACTTAGAACACTTGGCGCAAAGAATAGAACAAAATATTCTTGACGATGAGTATTATGACTACGGCAATCAATGCTTACTCAAGCTTCTTGGATTTAGTGCCAGAGAGTTATCAAACCTAGGAAACACACCAAGCCCTAATGCGAATGACGCAGATGCTCTCAAGATTTATAAAGACAAGCTAGATAGTAGAAGCTATCAGCTTAATGCTGCAAGTGTTAGGCTAACGAATGAAATTAGACAGGTATGGATGCCAAATCCTGATAGGCCAGAAGCAGATAAACTAAAAGTTACAGCAGATGGCCAATATTTAAAGGTTGTAGTAGAAGACGATCTTGGTGTAGATATCGAATTGGATCAGCGATCAGAGGGATTCCAGTGGCTTGTTTCTTTCTTTATTGTATTTTTTTCAGAAGCTATGGATAAGCATGAAAACGCTATCCTGCTCTTAGATGAACCTGGAATGAGTTTACATGCGTTGAAGCAGAGAGACTTTCGAGAGACAATTTCTAGACTCGCCAAAAACAATCAAACATTTTTTACAACTCATTCACCATTTCTTGTCGGCCCTGGCGAGCTTGATATTGTTAGAGTCGTTGAGATGAAAAATAGAGTTACGGGGACGAAAGTTCATACAACAATATCGTCAGAAGATCCTGCTGGCTTGCTGCCATTACAAGAAGCACTAGGGTATGATTTGGCTCATAGTCTCTTTTCTCAACAAAGGAATTTAATATTAGAAGGGATTACTGACTACTGGTACATCGAGACAACTTCTGAGCTATTCCGTGCGAATTCAGATTCAAACATAAACGATAAAATAGCTTTGGTCTTTGCGAATACAGCGGGAAAGGTTGTTTACTATGCAACCATCCTGCACGCTCACAACCTAAAGGTAGCGTCTCTTCTAGATTCTGATTCAGCTGGCGATCAGGCGGCTCAACAGGAAACGCTTGTCCATACTCTTGGGAATAAAAATATTTTACGCACAAAAGACTATTGTTCTATTCAAAAAGCGGAAATAGAAGACTTACTTAGAGTCTGTTCAAAGTCTTTTAAGTAGAAGGGCCAAGAAGGCGAGGTGAATGAACTGCAAACTGGTGTTGAGCCAGCGTTCGCAGTTCTTCCACAATCTTCTATTCTTTTCCAGCCAGGCAAAGCTACGCTCGACGATCCATCGCTTAGGCATGACCTTGAAGGTATGTAATTCACAGCGTTTGGCGATCTGTACCTGCACATGCTCACCCAGGATTTCGCGTACACCTTGTACAAAGGGTTGGCCCACATAACCACTGTCGCACAACACGCTTTGCACCCGCTCAAGCCCAGGTTTACAGCGACCCAGCGCCTGTAGCGCTCCTTTGCGATCGGTTACCTCGGCCGTGCTCACTGCCACAGCATGTGGTAACCCTTGATTGTCCCGCGCGATGTGGCGCTTGATGCCTGAAACCTTCTTGCTGCCGCGCGTCGTAGCGCTTTCCAGGTCATTGTCGATGTTCTTGACGCTGCGCGTCCACGATCAAGAGCGTGCTGCAGGCGTTGCGCCCCCGTTTCTCTCGGGCCGCGCCAACCTGATTTTTAATGCCTGCTCAACAGGCTACCTCCTTCACAGGGCTCACTCCAGATGGTCAATGCAGGTGCACTGTGCGCCGACTGGGGAAAATCACTGGGCAGTGCACGCCACTGGCAACCCGTGCGTAACAGATACAGTACCGCGCAGAACACCTCGTACAGATCTACTTTGCGTGGCGCTGTCTTCTTGCGGGCACTCTCCAGCAACAGCTGGATCTCCTCAAACTGTTCGCGCTTGATATCGCTTGGGTAACTTTTTCTCATCTCATAAGTTTCCCATAATCCAGAGACTTTGAACAGGTTCTTAGGGAAACTTTAATCAAGATAGCCAAAGATACTTTCGGAGTGGATGTATCAAAACAAGCCGTAGAACAAGCTGAACGGCCTATAGTAAGTATATTTACCAATGAAATAGATCAATTTTCTAAGTATAAATTAGCTAAGGCATATGTTCGCTGGACGAGAGCGAATGAATTAGGCGCTTTAACAGAAGTTGAGCGCAGTCAATGGAGAAGTTTGTTTGAAAGTATAAATAGGATATTGAAGTAAAGAATGCACATAATAAGGCGCTGATACGGACGCAAACAACGCTGTGCGCTGTTTGCGCCGCGCAGCTTGGTCGTTGTGGTGGTAAAGGAAGCCATCGAAAAGCCCGGGTTAATCCTCGACGGTTGTCACGGTGACGAAGAAAAACAGGTGTTTGAGGAACTATGCCAAATTATCGAAGAGGCTATAGCGCTCTATCGCAAGGATGGCAAATCCTTACCACTAGCCATTTCCGACCATGACTTTGTCAACCGCTTAAAAAATATCGCATGACAACGCCATAATCCGACTCAGTGAATGCTTGATGAGAAAAGTAAAAAACCGGGCCTTCTTCGCCTTTGATAAAAGAACCCGCGCTTCGTTGATTAGCGTTCTGCGCTTCAACAACCTGTCAATCAAACCTGAACGTATAAAACAAATCCACTGCGCTGTCTTCGCCCGCCTGGGTGACGACGGTGATGCTGGGGGTCAGGGTGTAGGTGAGTTTGGTGATGCCGGCGGTGGTTGCGGTGATGCCACGTTCGTAGCTCAGGTAGGCGCGTGAGGAGATGCGTTTGCCGATGGTGCCGATCTGACCGCTCAGCGTACTGCCTGCGAATGCATAGGGGTTGCTGAAAGGACTGATCTGTGTTGCTGCCTGGCCGGTCTGGGCGCTGTCTGATGTACTCCCTGCTGTGCTGCCTTGCCGGAAGGAGAATTCGTCGAAGCCGAATAAATCCCGGATCTGGTCGGTCACGCCGAAGCCGGATTGCCCGCCGAGGATGGAGTTGGCGGCGGTAACCAGCAGGGAGGTGTCCAGTCCGCTGACATCGGGCGCGCGGCCGAGTGCAATCCAGGACAGTTTCTCGGTATCGGGCACATTGGGCGACGACACCAGTTTAATCTGGGGGTGCCGCACAGTGCCGGCGACTTCCACGCCGGCCTCGACGGCAAGCCCTTTACGGATTGCCCGCACATTGAGTCCCGGATCGTCGAGCGGGCCGTGGAAATTCACGATGCCGCGCTCCACGGTCAGATTCTGGCCGTAGGCTTTGTAGGTGGTATTCCGTGTGGCGATGGAGCCCACTGCGCTTAAACCTTTCGCGTCATTCCGCAATTTCAGGCTGCCGTCAAGCCGTCCTTCGAGCCCGGCGACGCGCAGGTAAAACTGTTGGCCAAGGTTAAGCGTTGCGTTCAGATTTACAACGGTGGACGTATCTGTGGCCGGATCGCCGGGTGATTCTACCGTGTCATCGGCCAGGATGATGTCATCGGCGAGTTGCGGCCGGGTTTCCGGCGGCTGTGTGATAAGACCGGCGTCAGCGGTGATTTCGCCGTCGAGATCAAGTACGTTGCCGGACATTTTTGCGCTGCTGGAGCCTGAGGCGACAATCCAGTAATGCGGCGGATGGACGAGATAAATCTGGTCGATCGCAACGTTCAACTGATGCGCATTGTCGGCAAAGCCGAGCGAGCCGGTGATTTCCACCGAGCCCGGTTTTCCCTTGTGTTTCAATTTGTTCAGCAGGCGGTCCTTGGGTGGCGCTTCATGTGGCGAAACAAAATAGAGCCGGTCGATATGCAGCGCCGATTGATCAAACCGTGCCGCCAGCTGGCCCTGGTCGAGGTTCAATCCTTCATCGGGCAGCGCAAAGGCCAGTTGTTCTCCTGTAATACGGCCCTGCAGCGCGGGCTTGCCGAGTGTCCCGGAGATGGCGGCTTCCAGTGTAATCCCGCCACCGGCGTGTATCGCGCTGTCGGTTAGATAATCCAGCCAGGATAGATCGGTGGACTGCACGTTTAACGTACCATTGAGCGGCGTATGCGGCGGGAAAAAATCGCTGCTGGTGGAGGATGCGGCCGGCAATGCTATTCTGGCGCTTGCCTGACCGAGGTGTTCGCTTGTCAGGTCGAACCGGCCGCTCAGTTGGTCACCACTCGCATCGATATGCAGGCGCAGATCCTGTAAACCGATGGCGTACGGCAGTTCTCCGGGCAGGTACCAGTCGCCCTGTTCCCGTGAAATTGAAATTTCACCTTTAAGTTGCTTTTGCGCCTGAATGTTCCACTGCCCGCGCAACTGGAGGATGTTTTCCTGTGGAATCAGGTCGCTACCGGGGTGAACCCTGATGCTTGAAAAATGACCACTGCTTTCCCATTTTGCAGGTGACCAGAATGCATTTTCAATATTCACTTCGCCATCCGCAACCGCAAGCCGTGCGTTGCTGAGCACTGCCTTGTCGCTGCCGAGCGTTAATGCCGCCTGCGTTTGCAGCGTTACCGGCAGCTGTCCGCTGATCGTCAGTTGGGTTATCAATCCTTGCCAGTAGGCTGTCGTGCCCGGTTTGCCGTAACCGATCAGGCCGCCGTCAGCCTGCAGGATGACCGATTGCTTCTGGTCGATATGCAAATCGGCCTGTATTGTGTGTTGCGGTATCCGACCATCCACTTTGAGCTGGAGTTGTTCAAGCAGTGTTTTATCCGCAGAGCGGATTTGATGTGCCGAAAGCGCCAACGCTAACGTTTCGGGATGTATTTTGCCGCGTGCAGCCAGATTGCCGATCGACTGAGCGCCGGGCAACGCCAGTTGCGTGCCGTCAATATCAAAATTAATCGCAGATTTGTCGATTGTCCCGCGCATATCGATTTGCGCATTGAGTGCGCCGGAAAGTCCGAGTCCGGCTTGATCCAGTGCGGGTGCGCTGATCTGCAGAGTCAGCATGTCGCCGGGCTTACCGTATTTGCCGTGTGCTTTCAGATGGTTCGATCCGATCTGAAGATCGGCCGCACTGGTGATGGCGATCGCGGTGGATGGCGGCTGCGCGAATGTGATCCGGCCTTTGCCGCTGACCGGCTGGTGGTTGAAATGGCTTTCCTCGAAGCGGTAATCGAGTGTGCCGGTCAATTCGGGGGAATGGTTTCCGGTGATATCCAGTTTCAGATTCAGACTGGATGTATAGCCCTGAACAAAATCGGCGATATTGAATTGCCTGAGCCGGCCTGTGAAATGAAACGGCAGCGTTTCCCCGCTCGCCGTTGCGTCGGGCAGGCTTACTGCGCCGCTTCCGCTCAGGCTGGACTGGCCGCGGTTCAGGTTGACGTGTTCCAGCACAATCCGGTTGGCGCTGTGAACGGCAGCCACATCCAGTTTCAGTTTCAGCGGTCGATCGTGTAAGCGGGCTTCGATACGCTGCTGCGCTGCATCGCCGGTCAGGCGGAGCGTGCCGTTTATTCCGGCGGCCTGCCATTGTGTGTCGATGGCCGCAGGATTCAGATTGCTGACGCTGATTGCGGCCTGACCGAATGCCTGCTTGAAATGCCAGGCGACATGGCCGGAAAGGTGTGATTTCTCCGTAAGCAATAGTTTCAGGTTGTCCAGTTTCAGTGTCTCTGCATCCAGCAAAACTGCTGTCCGGATAGCGCTGAGCGGCAATCCGTTTCGATCCAGTGTCGCTGCCGCTTTGTTGACGAGCGTCAGCGTGCCCTCGAGTCGGTTTTCCGGGTTCAGGCGAAGTGCGGTATGCAGCGTAATGCCGGCCTGCGGCGTTTCGGGGAAAAAATCTGCCGGATTGAAGCCGGTAACGGCGGTTTTGAGCGCTGTTACCATGGCTGTAGGGTCTGACGTAAACGGCTGCAGCCAGGCGTCGGCGAAGGCCTGCATTTGCGTATGGCGATGCCGAAGCTTGACGTTCAGTTGTTCAAGCGTTCCGGTCGCGGTGGCTTGCGTGGTGCCCCATTTTTCCGGAGCTGCGTGTTGCAGGATGAATCGCAGACGGAAGGGTAGGGCGGTTTCTATGGATCCCGAAGCTTGTAAAACGCCGAATCCGGTATTCAGTGCGAGATGATTGATCGTGTGTTGCCGCGCATCGCTTTTCAGGCGCAGCGACATATCGGTCAGGGTCAGGTCGGGCTGCCGCTCCTGAGCCGGCTGATCATCGATGGAGTAGGTACGCAGTGCGTCGATGCGCAGGTGTTCGACGGTCAGACCGACCGGCAGGGATAAATCCCCGGGCAGTGTGGTTTCTTCTTCCGATGGCGCGGTATGCAGATCAATGGATTGCACACTGAACGCATGGATGAGTAATTCCCCGGTCAACAGCCGGTACGGCGACCAGTGTATTTCAAATTGATCGATGGCGATCTGCATGGATTCGCTGGTGAAATTCAATCGGCCGATGTGCAGCGCTGCGGCGGTGCCGTTCACGGCTTCGAACTGCACCGTTCCGCCACTGATGCGCTGAACCGTGGAGAACAGCCACTGCAGTCCGGATGGCGTATTGAATATCCAATAGCCGCTGCCGGTGAGCGTGATCGACAGGGCCAGCATGGTACCGGCCAGCCCTTTCAGAATACGGCGCCGGGGACGCTGTGGCTTGTCGTCCTGCGCAGGCAGGTCGTTTTGTGGCTGTGTTTCCATCAGAAATTGACTACCATGGAAAAATGTACGCGGAATGTGCCGGTTTCATGTGACCGTGCGAGATCCAGCGCCAGCGGGCCCGCCGGGCTGCGCCAGCGCGGGCCGATGCCATAACCGACAAACAGGTGCATATCCTTGATATTGTCGGCTGCGCTGCCTGCATCGACAAACGCGGCGGCGCCCCAGTTCTGCATGAACCAATGAGTGTATTCGATCGTGCCGGTCGCCATGGCGCGGCCGCCGACGATGGCGTTGCCTTCCCGCACGCCCAGGCTCATGAAATCATAGCCGCGTACTGATTGTATACCGCCTGCGCGGAACAGATATTCCTGCGGAATGCCGAAGCGCGACGCGGCAAAGGTATAGCCGGCCTCGCCGCGCAGATAGAGGACGCCGTTTTTGCCGATCGGCCACCAGTTCTGCTGGCGGCCGTAGGTGCGGATGAAATCCTGGTCGGAGAGGATCAATTCGGTGCCGCCGCCGATGCGCAGCTCCGAAACAGTGCCGCGCCGGATATTGACCGGATTGTCGATCACGTTGTAACGGAAGCGCCAGTCGAACGCCAGGGCTTCGTTGGTCTGGTTGACCGCACCATCAGGCCGTTTTTCCTCGCGCTGCCAGCTCAGCGAATATTGCCGCTGAAGGTTGGGCGTCTGGTAAATGCGCGCGGCGTCGACACGTTGCCGTACCGTGACAAGGTCTCTGATATCAGTTCTTTGCATACTGGCGCTGGCGGCATAATAAATGTTGTTCTGATCGGGCAGGGTATTGACGCCGACCAATGCGGTCTGGCGCTTTTGTTCCAGGCGCAACAGGGTGTTGAAATTCCATGCGCGGTGCAGGAAGTTGTGGTTGCTGAAATTCAGTTCGACGCGCGCGCCGTTGTTGGAGCTATAGCCGCCGCCAATGGCGATGCGCTGCGCTTTGGCTTCGGTTACGCTGACATAGACTGGAACAGCGGCGTGTGTTGAGCTATCCGACGAAATGCTGACGGATACATTGCCGAAATGCGGAATGCTTTGCAGTGCAATCTGAAACAGGTGCATTTGTTCCTTGCTGTACGGGTCGCCGGTGCGGAACGGCCGGTAATTTTCGATCATCTCGGGGCTGTAACGTTCCAGTCCGGTAATTTCAAGCTCGCCAAAGTAAAACGCAGGGCCGGAATCGATGACGATGTGCAGTGCGACAGTGGCATTGTCCTTATGGACGACCGCTTCACTCCGGACCATGCTGGCGGCAGCGTATTTTTCATAAGTAATCTCGGACAGCAGCGCCGCCTTGGCGTTTTCCCAATCGGCGGAGCGGAATGGTTTGCCGGATTTGAGGGGCCAGGCTTTGCGCCATTGCTGCATTTTTTTTTGCTGTTTTTTGTCGGCGGCGGCAATGTCGCCCTGAAATTCGATCTGTACGGACTCGACATGCGTGAGCGGCCCCGGATCGACCTGGATCACCGGAATTTCAGTTTCATGCTTGACTTTCCTGTCAAATGTAACAGCAGGCGAGAAATAACCCTGCGTAGCCAGTAACTCTTCGATATCCTGCCTGGTCCGGCGCAGAAAGGCGCGTTGCGCCATGTCATTGGCAAACGGTTTTTCAGGCAGTTTGATATGTTCTTCGAGAAACGCCTCTACGGATTGAGGGGCAGATAAGATCACAAAGTCGGTTTGCTGGAGTGGCTTGGGCATCAGGGCGGATTCCGCTAAAATAGGGGCGTGGCAGCCCAGAAGCGTGCCTGTGCACAGTGATATCCGGATAATAACAGGAAGTATTTTTCTGAGCGTTGAGCGGGTTGCATGCATTATGCGGTTGTCAGGAAAACTGCGCTTCATCGAAGCTCCGGCAGTGGTATCGCCGGTACTGGAAATCACGCTGCACTCGTTTAAACTGTTTATTTTTTGCGCCATGCCTTTAGATTCTACTACAAATCAGGATTTTCCTCCGCAACCGGCGGATTGCCGCCGGTGTGAACGGCTGGCGACATTTCTGGATACTGTGAAGATGCGCTATCCGGATTATCACGCGCGGCCGGTGAGTGCGTTCGGCGATTGCAACGCACAACTGCTGATTGTCGGGCTGGCACCCGGCATGCATGGCGCAAACCGCACCGGACGGCCTTTTACTGGCGATTATGCTGGTATTCTGCTGTATCAGACGCTGCATAAATTCGGTTTCGCCAGCCATGCAGAATCGGTATCGCGGCACGATGATCTGCGCCTGCTCAATTGCCGTATCACCAATGCGGTGAAGTGCCTGCCACCGCAGAATAAGCCAAATCCCGATGAAATACGCCAGTGTAATCATTATCTGCAAGTGGAACTCCGGGAATTTGTGCGGCATGGTGGTAAGGCGCTGCTGGCATTGGGCGCGATTGCGCATCAGGCAGTGTTGCGCAGTCTGGATCTACGCCTGAAGGATTATCTGTTTGCGCATGGCGCCGTGCATACGCTGGAGGATCTGCCTGTCAAACTGTATGACAGCTACCACTGCAGTCGCTACAATACGCAGACCAAGCGATTGACGGCGGAGATGTTCGGGCAGGTTTTTACGCGCATTGCCGCCGATCTGTCAGACCATCATTTTCAGGGAGAGTAGTGATATGCCTTATATCCATATCCGCGTTGCGGGTGCTTTGAATACCGATCAAAAAGCGCAGATTGCCGAAGAAATCACCGATACGTTTGCGCGTGTGGCCAATAAATCAAAGTCGTATACCTATATCACGTTTGAGGAAGTGCCGCATGAGAACTGGGCGATCGGTGGTGAATTGCTCGGCAAGAAAGAATAAGAGTCCGTTCAAGGAAAAATGACGGATAAAAAAACGGACAGGAAAAGGTTTGACGCAAACAAATAGCGAAAATAACGAGAGCAAGCCGGTTTTGGTATTCGACGCCAAAGGGTTTTGCAGGAACCTGCCTGCGCAGCCCGGTGTTTACCGGATGCTGAACGAAAAGGGTGAAGTCATTTACGTCGGCAAGGCAATTGATCTTAAAAAACGCGTGTCGTCATATTTCCAGAAAACCGGATTGGCGCCGCGTACGCAGTTGATGGTGTCGCATATTACGGGGATTGAAACCACGGTGACGCGTTCGGAAGCGGAAGCGCTGCTGTTGGAAAACAATCTCATCAAAAGCCTCAAGCCGCGTTACAACATTCTGTTCCGTGATGACAAAACCTATCCTTATATTATTCTGAGCGGGCATGAATATCCCAGGCTGGGATTTTATCGTGGCCTGCTGGAAAAAACGCATCAGTATTTCGGGCCGTTTCCCAATGCCGGCATTGTGCGCGAGAGCATCCAGCTGCTGCAGAAGGTTTTTCGTCTGCGTACCTGCGAAGACAGCGTATTTGCCAACCGTACACGGCCCTGTTTGCTGTATCAGATCAAACGTTGTAGCGGGCCTTGTGTCAACCAGATTTCACAGGCGGAGTATCGTGAGGATGTACAGAGCGCAGTCTTGTTTCTGCAAGGCAAGCAATCGGAAGTTATCGACAGTATCGCGCTGAAGATGCAGCAGGCATCGGATGCTACGGAATACGAGCATGCGGCGGTTTTGCGTGATCAGATGCAGGCATTGCGCAAAATCAGGGAAAAACAGTTTATGGACAGCGGTAAGGCGATGGACGCCGATATCGTCGCGTGTGACGGGCATGAGGATGGCGGTGACAAAGTCTGCGTGACGCTGGCGATGGTCAGGGGCGGCCGCCATCTCGGCGACAAAAGCTTTTTTCCGCAGAATGCCGACGGCTATAACCTGTCTTCGGTCATCGAGGCTTTTCTGGCGCAACATTACCTGAACCGCAGCGTGCCCAGCCAGATCATCGTCGATCGGGAAATACACCGCGAAGTGCTGGAAGATTTATTGTCTGAGCAATCCGGCCATAAAGTGACGATCAACCAGAATCCCATCGGCGAGCGGCGTATGTGGTTGAAGATGGCTGCTGAAAACGCACGGCTTGCGCTGCAGCAGCTGATGCAGCGCAAGGCCAGCCAGGAGGAACGGCTGGCTGCTTTGCAGCAGGTTCTGAATATGAGCGGATTGATGCGCATTGAATGTTTCGATATCAGCCATACCATGGGGGAGGCGACGGTGGCATCCTGCGTGGTGTACGATCAGTTTGCCATGCGCAATAATGAATACCGTCGTTTTAACATTAAAGGCATTACACCGGGCGATGATTATGCGGCCATACGCGATGCATTGAGCCGCCGGTATCAGAAAGCCATGCAGGGCGAAGAGCGTCTACCCGATCTGATTATGATCGATGGCGGCCGCGGACAGGTCAACGCCGCCAAGGAAGCGCTCGATGAACTTGGTCTCAATGACGCCAGCCTGATGGGCATTGCAAAAGGCGAATCACGTAAGCCCGGCCTTGAGCAATTGATTTTTCCCGAACAGGAAAAGCCATTACAATTGCCGAACGACCATGCGGCGCTGCACCTGATTCAGCAGATCCGCGATGAAGCGCACCGTTTTGCGATTCAAGGGCATCGCAGCCGGCGCAATAAAGTGCGCACGACCTCTACGCTGGAGGACATCAGCGGTATCGGTGCCAAGCGCCGCCAGGGACTGCTGGGACGGTTCGGCGGACTGAAAGGTGTGCAGAATGCCAGTATCGAAGAACTTGCGCAGACCGAAGGCATCAGCCGGAAGCTGGCGGAGAAAATTTACCGGGAATTGCACTGACGACGACTGTTTTTTCGCCTGCTGAATGTCCGCTCATACTTTATTTTGCTTAATGCAGACTTATGTACAAGTGATATGATGCAGCCGTTTAATTGATAATGGACTGCGGTTTTTCGGTATGAACAACAATAATAATAGGTTCCGGAAGACCGCGCAGTTCGTAGCAGGTAAACTTCTGGTTTTCCGGATTTTGCGGGCGTCCGGCAATTGATTTTTAATAGATGAAATAATATGCCGCAACGGCATGAAATCTTATGTTTTATAACCTTCCCAATATACTGACATGGCTTAGAATTCTGGCTATACCGCTATTTGTAGGTATTTTTTATTTACCCGACAGCTGGTTGACGCCGATGCAGAAAAATCTGGCGGCGACGCTTATATTTACAGGTGCGGCGATTACCGACTGGCTCGATGGTTATCTGGCGCGTGCCTTGAATCAGACCTCGGCCTTTGGCGCATTTCTTGATCCGGTTGCGGACAAGCTCATGGTTGCAGCCGCACTGATTGTGCTCGTTTATCTGGATCGGCTCGGCGCGCCTATTGCACTGATTATTATCGGTCGTGAAATTGCCGTCTCTGCCCTGCGCGAATGGATGGCGCAAATCGGCAAATCAAAAAGTGTTGCGGTCTCCTTTTTAGGAAAAATCAAGACGACGGCGCAGATGATTGCGATTCCTCTGTTGCTGTATCAGGTTGATCTGGTGGCGGGATTCAACGCGCAGGAAATTGGCACTTGGCTGATTTATGCGGCAGCGCTCCTGACCTTGTGGTCAATGGTTTATTATTTAAAGGCGGCGATTCCGCAGGCAATCGATTATGATAAACATTCCTGAAATAAACAGAAGTGGAACGTGGTAAAAATGAAACAATTCATGACAAAAGCTTATTTACTGATCATTGGTTTAATTCCGTTATTTATCCTGCAGACAGGCGCTGCATATAGCAGTGCGGATGAAGACCCGAAAGGGTTTGTCATTTGCGAGCGCATCAAGCGCCAGGGGATTTGCGAGGAATACAGGTTGAATATGCTGTCCGCTACGGATAGGCAATTGATTACCAAACACTGCACTGTTGGCGTGCGCTGTCCGGAGGAAGACCGTATCGGTTACTGCAGCCGATTCAAAGATCCGGATGGCCTGGTTTTTGATAAACACTATTATTCCGGCACGGAAAAAATACATGATTGGGACGCATCGACTATAGAAGAAACTTGTATTAGCAGTGGCGGGAAGTTTCACAAAGGCTGAATGGCGGTGGCTAGCAGTGTGATCATCTTCATTTCAAAACTGAACTTATCCATCGATATGCGGGTATGTGCAGTGTGATCGCATGCATGCCGTATAATCGCGTTTTTCGTTGCCGTACCCTATAAAAATGAGTGTTTATGATAACCGCTGTCAGCCATAACAATAATTTTTCCGGCTTCCTTTTTATTATCCTGGTCTATTGCGGTGTTTTACATTCAGGTTCCGTCACCGCCCAGTTTTTGCAGGATGGCCAAGTGATTCCGACAGCGCCCGTGGTGGATACACAGGGTTATGCTTCGGGCCAGTTGAGCAGAGTAGGACTGCAGAACAAGTTTAATAACGCATTTAATCAGGCCTATGCCGGCCAGTTGTTGCTCGGCAGCGGTAGCGGTTCGTTTGTCAGTTACGGTGGGTTTCCGCTAAGTCTGGACAATAATCCCTGGCCGTTTTGTTTTGACAAGGATGATTATGAAATGATTGAAGCGTTCATCGGGAAAGACGTCGTGGTCGAATTCAAAACACCGCGCAGATCATCCATGCTTTCCTGTTCGGCAATTGCCGAATTTGCCGCCATTTATTCCGTTGAGGAAAACGATTCGCCTGATGAAACAGTACTTGAAGGAAATATCAGCACTTTTGAATTCGAAGTTTCCCGTGGCGTTGAGTACGGCAGAATAACCAATGCCGTCCGTAACAGGAGTATCAGCAGAACGTATTACCTGACGATGCAGGTCGGCGGCAGCGGAAACAGATTCAGCCATTTCATCATGAACGACCGCGACCTGTACGAATTTGCCGTCAAAAGCCTGAAAGCGGCGGTCATGGTGAAAGTGCACTACAGCGAACGGATCAGCGGCAGAGGCCCTAGAAATCGTTTGTATGTGAATCGAATCGAGATTGCCGGTTCGAATCGCGAGGATTGATGCGCTGACAATCGGCATGTACCAGAGTTGTCCTTTTTCAGCGGGTACATGATGTTCTTGTTAAAAAGGAGATGAAAGATGATTCACAACTATAAATCTGCATATCAACATTCAAACCCCATTGTCTGGACACCGCAGTACGTTGGGTACCTGGTTATCAGATAATCTGCTGCCGGGTGTTTGTGACGCCTGCATTTTTCCCGTAACCGGGAACGCAACAGCACAAACACTGAAATTTGATTGACACGCAATAAAAATCCCGGCACACCGAAGGAGGTTAAACGCAGGGATGTGCCGGGTAACATGTCTATCATAAAACTATTCCAATCATCCGACTACGCATACTGTTATGCGCTGACTGGTGCGGTAATACATCTGTAGATAAGGACTCGATGAATGATGTTCATTATACATAGCATTTTTTATCATTACAAATGATTATTATTCTCATTTGAAAATAAATAATTTTCACTCTCAAGCTTTGCGCTTGTACGTAGACAGATTTTCTACGCTCATTGATATGCGGATCCAATAGATCCAGACACACCAGTCTAAGAGGAAATTGACTATAACTGGAGGAGAACATGGCAACAAGGAAGGAATACACGAGAGAATTCAAATGAGATGCAATCGGTCCGATGAGAGCCTAATGATAGTTTGGGTATTGCCAGTGAGATTGCTCACAGTTTCGTGCTTATCGTGACTAAAATGTGTCTGATCGTCCCTGCTTGCAGGATACGCTCAATTAGTGTTTTGGTGAGTTGCTTGAGTAGATTTAGATTCAGGTGGTATTGAGTTCATGGCAAATTAGTGCGCCATCTATCGGCGTCGCCAACAAAGACAGATCCTGAAACATTGTTTTAAAAGTATCGATTATTTCAAAATGACTCACAGTTTTTTGTGAATCATGCCTCAGAATATTGAGAATCTCAATATTCTGTTTTTGCACATAAATTAAAGATACAGATAAATCATAATCTTATTTCTTGGCATGATTAATGCTAAAGCTCCTGTAAGAAGCTGTTCATGATCTCACTGAAGGACGCATTGCTGCGTTAAAATCGAACTCAACTTTTTCGTTCAATTTTGTCTTACACTGCACCTCTTGATTGAGATCATGAATAAGGTTCTAAGAAATTCTGACAATAATTGATGAAATCAGATAATTTTAAAGAAAATGGGGATGGTGCGGTTTTTGCAAGAATGTTTGAAGGACTAAGAAGATTCTATCTATGTTTTATAGGGATGATACTCTGGTTTATCCAGTATATGTGACCAATCCAGCCACAGCTCCGGTAAGCTGACTCTAGTATATATAACATCCGTTTCTGATAACTTATGACCAAGGGATCTCAGATGCTACGTTTGATTCTAATGATATTCCTCTGTATCACTGGGCTGACAAATGTTTATGGCGATACAGCTATTATCGTGCCGGATACCATGGCTGAGCGCGTTCGAGCGTGCACCATTTGCCATAGCGCTGAGGATAAAGCCGGACGGGATGCTTATTACCCGCGCATCGCAGGCAAACCACAGGGTTATCTTTTCAATCAGCTGCGCAATTTCAGGGATGGCCGGCGCTATTATCAGCCCATGGTGATTCTGCTGGAAAATATGTCGGATGAATATCTGCTGGAAATCGCCCGGTATTTTTCTTTACTGCAATTACCCTATCCGGCGCCTGAACAGATCCACATGCAACCTGAGGAAATCAAACGGGCAGAACGTTTGATCTATTCAGGGAATCCGGATAAAGATATTCCACCCTGCAGTGCATGTCATGGTGATGTGCTGATGGGGATAGAGCCTGCGATTCCGGCTTTGCTCGGGTTATCTCGTGCGTATATTGCGGCACAGCTCAGTGGTTGGCGCAATGGCAGCATCATGCGAAGCCAGACGCCGGATTGTATGTCCGAAATTGCCAAACAGCTGAGCGACGATGAAGCCGATGCGATTGCAAAATGGCTGGCAAGCCAGCCCGTTACGGGAGAATCCAGGCCTCTTAGCGCGTTGCTGCCTGAGTTGGCGTACCGCTGCGGTCAAATTATCCCGGCAAATGGAGGTGCCCGATGAGCTATCCAATATTCAGCGTTAATTGCTTTAAATTCAACACGTCATTTTGGAAATATATGGCAGTGTTGGTGTTTGCTTCACTTACACCGGCTGTCGATGTGCTTGCTGGTGATTCCAAACATTCCAGCGAAACGCAGCAGCTCATGCGTGGCGCCTATCTGACACGTGTTGGCAACTGCATGGGATGCCATACGGCTAAAGGTGGTCAGCCATTTGCAGGTGGGCTCCGGCTGTCTACCTCATTTGGTATTTTCGTGACACCCAATATTACGCCCGACAAGGGAACAGGCATCGGCCTGTGGAGCAAAGCGGATTTCTGGCAAGCGCTGCATGAGGGGAAATCACGTGACGGACGTCTTCTTTATCCCGCTTTTCCCTATACCGAATATACCAAAGTAACGCGGCAAGACGCCGATGCGATTTTTGCCTATCTGCAATCACTGCCGCCGATTTCGCAATCCAATCCACCCAGCGATATTTTCTTTCCCTATAATTTCAGACCGTTGCTGGCAATCTGGCGTGCCTTGTATTTCAAAGCAGGTGTGTTTCAGCCGGAGCAATCCCAGAGTGACACATGGAATCGTGGCGCCTATCTGGTGCAGGGACTCGGTCATTGCAATGCCTGCCATACCACGCGTAATGTATTGGGTGCCAGTAAGGATGATGCGCTGACTGGCGGACAGATTATGGGTATGGGTTGGTATGCGCCTTCTCTGTCTTCGCGGATGGAGGCCGGTAGCGGTGACTGGACCACCGAAGAAATCGTAACATTGCTGAAAACCGGCGTGACCGAACGTGCTGTGACTTCCGGGCCGATGGCGACTGTCGTGAGGCAAAGCCTGCAGTATCTGTCGCAGGAAGATGCCGACGCAATGGCGGTTTATCTGAAATCACTGTCAGAAAATGAAAGCGGTACTGTAGCGTCTGGTGTTACTTTCTCAGTGATGACGGGCAGTTTGCTGAAGCATCTGAATCAAGGGAGGCAACTGTATGACAAGCATTGCAAGGCCTGCCATGGTGCTGACGGCAAAGGTGTGCCGGGTATTTATCCTGCGCTGGCAGGTAATCGCAGCGTCATGATGAATCCGCCATCAAATGCCATACGCAGCGTTCTGAATGGCGGCTATCCACCGACAACAGCGGAAAATCCCAGACCCTATGGAATGCCACCATTCCAGCAGATTCTGCGCAACGAGGAAGTAGCACTTGTGGTGTCGTATATACGCAATACCTGGGGAAATCGTAGCCGTTTGATAACAGCAATAGATGTGGATCGAAATAAAGATAGCCGTTATTAGCTTCCAATAATGGATCATGTATGTTCATTTCTCTGAATTCTTAGAGATATCCTGTTATTCCGTACAAAAACTGCTTTAAAAATGACCTCAAGTTTACCGGCTTATGATCGAATTCGAGGGTCGGCTGATTGAATATGTTTTACTCCGGCAGTGATGCGGTTTCAATTATAGTTCCGTGAATCTGATTTTGAGCCATAGCCTGAATCCATCGGGCTTTAGTCGATGGTTATTTAGTAATTATGGTAGTATCAAAGAGCTATGATTTTCAAATTTCTGTGATACGATTCACAAAAATTTGTGACTCTGATGATGATTAATTTTGATTTGTGCTTCCGTCATTCGCCGCTGTTTGCAGCGATTGTCGATGAAATATATGTCTGTCGTAACATCAATATGATCTGGCGGAAATATCTGGGGCTGCCAGGCACTACCGATGCCGTTTCATATCCACTTGAGGCGTTATTTAATTGGCAGAACGATGCTGCGCTCGTTAATCAGATTACTCAGGTCATACAGAACGGTGCTGTTATAAGTGACAGGCCGATATCGCTGTCGCGGCTGCAGCCGGAACAGGATTATGCCGGAAGCGCTGTACTTCAGGGCATGCTATCGGCATGGCGTATAAAACAGGCGGACGACACACGACAATACGCGCTGCTGGTGTTTACAGAGACAGCAGAATACAGCCGTGCAGTTAATAAGCTCAACCAGTTGCAAAAGACGCATGAACTGATTCTTAACGCGGTGGGGGAAGGGATTTACGGCGTTGATGCGCAGGGTAATACAACTTTTGTCAATGAGGCGGCGACCCAGATTCTGGGATGGCGCACCGAAGATGTCATTGGAAAGTCGCTGCACGATATCCACCACCATTCCTATCCGGATGGCAGGCTATACCCAAGCGGTGAATGCCCGATTTATCGCGCATTTACAGATGGCGAAATACACCGTGGAGATGACGAATTCTTCTGGCGTACAGACGGCACACCGGTTCCCGTTGAATATACCAGCACACCTATCCGCGAGAATGGTGAACTGAAAGGGGCCGTTGTCGTCTATCGGGATATTACAGAGCGCAGGAAAAACGAACAACAGCGCAAAGCAGCCTATCTGGAAATAAAAACCCTGAAGGAACAGCTGGAACGGGAACGTGATTATTTGCGCGATGAAATCAATATCACCGCCAATTTTGGTGAAATTATCGGCGAAAGCCAGGCCCTGAAACGTACGCTAGCCCAGATAGAGGCCGTTGCTAAAACATCGGCCAGCGTTCTGATATTGGGTGAATCAGGTGTTGGTAAGGAAATGATTGCCCGCGCGATTCATACCAATAGTTTCCGCGCCGATAAGCCGCTCGTTAAGGTCAACTGTGCTTCCATTCCCAAAGCGCTTTTTGAAAGCGAATTCTTCGGCCATGTGCGTGGTTCGTTTACAGGCGCGCATCGTGACCGGATCGGCCGGTTGCACCTGGCTACCGGCGGTACACTGTTTCTAGATGAAGTGGGTGAGATTCCGCTGGATTTACAGGGAAAGCTATTACGTGCTTTACAAGAACAGGAATTCGAGCGTGTGGGTGACGATAAAACGATTAAGGTGGATGTGCGCATTGTAGCGGCAACCAATCGTGATTTGAAAGCAGAGGTTGAAGCCGGGCGTTTCCGTATGGATTTATACTATCGATTGAGTATTTTTCCTGTCGAAGTACCGCCGCTGCGCGAAAGAATCGAGGATATCGGGCCGCTGGCCATGCAATTTCTAAAAAATATCTGTCAGGAATTCGGTCGTGACCCGCTCAAATTGACCCGACAGCAACTGGACCAATTGAGCAGCTACAGTTGGCCAGGTAATATCCGTGAACTCAAAAATATTATTGAACGAGCGGTTATTCTGACAAAAGGTCAAAAGCTCAGGCTTGATCTTGCAATGCCCGAGCATATTCACCGGGACAGCCCGGTGAATCAACTGTCTACCAGGTTGACAGAAAAAGTACAGCTTCTGACCGATGCGGATTTTCATGAGCAAGAGAAAATGAATATGATCGCCGTTCTCAAAAGTACCAACTGGCGTATTTCAGGCACGGATGGCGCTGCGGAACTGCTTGGCATCAAGCCATCCACGCTGGCTTACAGAATGAAGGTATATCGTATAAATAAATCCGATTATCTGTGAATGCTGTTGATAGATAGCTAGAGTAATTAAAGTTAGGTAAGCCCCCGGCTATGCCGGGGGACTCCCAAAGGTTTAACCGTTACGGCAATAGCAGTAACGTACTCGTCCCAACCACGAGATGAGGAATCAAAAATGAGGGAGTATCAAAGTTTGAGCCATACACGCTGGGATTGTAAATATCATGCGGTATTTATTCCGAAGCGTAGAAAGAAGTTGTGATGTGTCAACACTTTTCTGGACACAAAGTTAAGCAGCATTTTGCTGCAACTCGAAGTCAACGGGCGATATATATCCATTAACTGAATGCAATCGCTCACGGTTGTAAAATACTTCGATATATTCAAACACAGCCTGTTTAGCTTCTTTCCGAGAATGGAACGTTTGATGATGGATCAATTCGGTTTCTAAGAGCCTGTTCAAAGTC
>JAHBZZ010000006.1 GCA_019635215.1 Nitrosomonas sp. | reverse complement strand
GAACAAACAAAAAACTCAGGGCAGCGCATCATGCAGGGAAAGGAACAGAAAAATGGAATACCGGGACCAGTTAAGCGGGAAAAACAGTACAGGAGAACTGGCAAGAGCGGGAATAGCCTGTTAATACAGTTCAAGCTGTTAAGTGTGGCGGTAGTATTAGCGGCAGTATTCAATGCAGGTGCGGTACATGCGCATGGTAAGGAATCACTGGAAGATGACAGCTGTATGCGCCGCAGTGGTGAAAATATCGTGCATTTAAGCGTATACCAACCGCAGGTGGATATAACCGGGCATTATTGTACAGACATTCCCTCAGTGGGGAACACAGTATTGGTTGTCGATCTGGTGGATCCACCATTGCGGGAAATGCCGATAGAGGTAAAGTTGTTCAAAGGGAGTGGTGAAGAGGGGGAAATGCTGACACAGATTCGGGCGGCGATATATGAAGATGGTGTCATTAGTACGCAGCAGGTATTGGAGGAGGGGAAGCATTTATTGGTGATAACAGCTGATGGCATGCCACCGTTAAAATATTTCTATCATTTACGTGTAGAGATGATTAATTATGCGGAAGTATTCAGGGCGACGATCGGACCAGTAATTGGATTATTGCTTACAACACTGATAGGCTACAAGCTACTTAAATCCAGACGTTTTAAAAACTGGATTGCAAATCGAGGAAAAGGAAGGGATGCTTAATTTATGGAACGGTAGAACGGTATGATCATTGAAAAATATTCGATAAAAGCATATGAACTTGGTAAACTGTAAACAACTCATACGAACACATTTTCGTCTTTTACAAGAATATGCAAAGAATGAATAACACATCACAATTTATCAATGCTGGAAGGATGGTTGGTGGTATGAAAGGATTTGTAATCTGTCTGTTGATTATAGGATTGATGATACAGGTACATGATGTTTGGGCACATGCGTCTTTGATTAAATCAGACCCACCGCGCAGAGCAACGCTTTCAGAATCACCTTCAAAAATTCAACTTTGGTTTAATGAGGAAATCGAAACCGCATATGCAACAGTTACTGTTGTTGATATGAATGATAAAGTAGTGTCACGCGCAGCACCTGAGAAAGTTACTGATGATCCGAAATCGATCACTCTTGCATTACCTGAGCTTGAAGCGGGGGCATATAAGGTTCAGTTCCGAGTTTTATCCATTGATGGCCATGTTGTTGACTCGAATTATAGTTTTAGAATAAAAGACAGTTCTCAGTGACATGATAGAAATCTTAGGTGCGGCTGCTCGCTGGTTTCAGCTGACAGCGAATCTAATTATTCTGGGGAGTTGCGTTTTTTTAGCTATAGCAGGGATAAATAAGCGCGTTTATACCGCGCTGTGGGTTGATAAGCTAGAGGGACTGTTCCCTAAGCTGGCGATCGGCATCTTGGTTGGGTTAATAGTTACGATAGCTGCAACAATAGCGCAGATAACAGGAGATGTCAGTAAGCTTCTGGAAATAGAAGTATTTAATAATTTTATAATAAACACGCGAACTGGTACGATTTGGGCGGCACAGTTTGTGTTGGCCATACTGCTGTGGGTTGCGGTTATATTGGTTCGTAAAAGCGCAAAAATACCCTGGCGATATACCCTGACAGCAGTAATTGCCATGTTTCCGCTTATCGCCGATGCTTTGGTGAGTCATACGGCGGCTGAAGGTATAACAACTGTAAATGTATTACCGTATGCACTGCATATCATTTTTGCCGGTGTGTGGTTGGGCGGATTACCAGCCTTGTTGCTGTTAAAGTATGAATACGTGAAGCAAGCAAAAAGCAAGCGGGCAAATGTTCTAGATGTACATATTTTAAAACGATTCTCAACACTTGCGTTGCCTGTCATGTTGCTGATTATCGCGACGGGCGTATGGGTTGGAGATCGCATATTTGACGGAAACTATGCGGCTCTTGTAGCTACTCCGTATGGCTGGTTGCTCGTAGCGAAACTTGTATTATTGGGAATAATACTGATTATTGCATCTAACGTGCGGTCGTACTGGCTACCGCGTTTCACTAATAGTAAAAGTAGTGAAGAAACGAGAAGCAGCGCGAACGGAATGCGTAAATGGGTGCGGATAGAGTTTTTGTGGGCAGTGATTCTTGTTTTGATCGCTACCGTTCTGGCTAATAATGCAATACCCGCAAAGCATGCGCTGATTGAAAACTGGCCATTCAATTTTCGCTTTTCTATTATCGCGACATGGAATACGGATAACGTGCCAATTATGGTTTGGAGTGGTTTGGCGCTGATTGTGGCTGCTTTTGGAATTATGCAGCTCGGCCGATCAGCAAAGTGGAACTGGAAACCATTGATCATCGTTCCTTCTGTCGTATTTTTCCTGGGTCTGGCAATAGCGTTACCGCCGTTGACGATTGAAGCATATCCAGAAACATACCGTAAGCCACCAGTACCTTTCGATGTAATTTCAATCGAGTATGGGGCCAAAAATTATGCCGAGTATTGTGTTGAGTGTCATGGCCATCAAGGAAAGGGAGATGGCATTAAGGCGCGCACATTGTCGACTGTTCTGCCTGATATGCTGACTGAGCCTCATACTGTTGAGCATACGCCTGGAGATTTTTATCACTGGATTACTTATGGTATGAAGGAAACGGATATGCCAGGTTACAAAGACAAATTAACCGAAGAGGATCGGTGGGATTTGGTAAATTATGTGTTTGCTTTGTCTCGTGGCTATCAGGCCAGGATTTTGTCTCCCGAAATAATTCCCAATAGGGCGAACGTTCAACCCCCGGTATTTTCATATAGCACGCATGACGGATCGAGCGGGGCTTTACAAGATTTCCGTAACTATATGCCTGTTTTGTTGGTGGTTATTTCATGGCCGCAATCTCAGGTGCGTATAGAGCAGCTCAAGGCGGCTTATACAAGATTAAGCGCACAGAATGTAAAAGTTCTGATCGTTCCGGCGCATGAATTAGAACCGGATACCCTGGAAGCGGTAATTCAAAACTTGCCTTATTCGATGATCATCGAGAATGCGCAGGAAATAGCAGATAGCTATGCGCTTTCGCGACGTACCATAAGCCATCCCGATTTACTGGGCCGTGGATCGATTCCGGATCATATGGAGTTTTTAATTGATCGATCAGGTTATTTACGTGCGCGCTGGATACCTTCGTCAGAAGAATCAGGTTGGGAGAATGTTGATTTACTAATTAAACAGATAGAACGATTAAATGATGAAAATTTATCGGTATCTCTGGCAAAAGACTACCTGTTTTAACCTGGATTCGGGATAAGCCCTTAAGCTTCGGCTAAGCTACTGATCTTGTCCTGCTTCTCTTGAAGGAAGTGATGAGTTGGAGGTTTTTCGGGCTAATGCCTCAGTGAGCCAATGGGCAATGTAACCCTTATCGGCGACAATTGATCGAATAACCCCTGGCAGAGACCAGGTTTGGACTGAATGACAGTCATCCACATTACCCGGGGTGAGCTTGAGGTGGATCAACTCACCCTTGGAGTTGACAATGGTGTGGCGCTTGAATCCATAGAACCAGCCCATTTGTGGTCTTGCCACGCTTGGCGCTATCTGCGAAGACCCGATGGCGGGCGATGCGCCGGTTATCGCAAACAGCGAGTGAGATAGCGTCGGCAATGGAAATTCCATCGCATTGACCTTTGAGCACCTCGAACAAGGCTGCCAGGGGAACCACACAGCGAGGCAGGAGTTCCACGCATCGTTGATAGCTCGGCAGCTTCGGAAACTCAGCCCGCAAGTGGCCGCACACGTAGGCCAGGTAGAAACTTTTGAATTGGCGAAAGCGTAATTGATGGAACAAACGGTCAATGTCATCAATTCCGACAAGCTCAACGCGCTGCGGCGCTTACGCTTTTTTGCCCCCGTTTCCAGAAGGCGGTACTCTAAAGCGGGTTCGAACAGGTGACAAAAATCATCCATAAGGCAAAAAAGTTCGGTTAAACTGTCCATGGACGTCTTCTGGGTGCGATTGATTGATGTGCGGAAACATAATTTTATGCAAAAAGACTGACGTCCACCTCCTCTTTTCTTATCCCGAACTCAGATTAATTATGTGGTAGTTCTTATATGCTAATGAAGAGCACTATCTGATTGAATATTTCTTCAAAATCAAACATTAAAGGAGAATATTTTCACGATAAAATGGCCGGAAATTACGTGGGATTTACGCGGTTTGTCTTAGTATTGGCTTCGCTAAAATTTCAATAGAACCTAGAGCATTGTTTTACGCTGGTTCGAAATTCAAGTCTGCTATTAAAGTTACATCCTGTTTTTTCTGTTGCACGGCAATACGCAGTTTGTTTAGAACGGTACTCAACTGGAGGTTAAAACTGTCTGCAGCGATAGCCCGGTTCCATTCATCGCCGTCTGGGTCCATTTCATCAAGATTTCTCCAGAAAAAGAGACAGAAATCCTGAAAAGGAATAGGTTGTGCAGCGATTAAATCGGCTTTGTTTTTTTGACTAATCCATGGTTGTCTTCTTTTTATTAAGCCTTCAGCACCTTGAACAACAGTAACGGTCAGGAAATCATACAAATCTGCAGTGCAACGAATTTTTTCGAACTCCGGCAGAATGTAACCATTCCGGCTCCTGACAATCAATTGCCGCAATGTTTCAGTAGAAACTTTTAGACTGACATCTGTTTGCAGGGTATAGATTTTATCAAGCGTCATAGGAAATTCGGATTGAATCGACAATCAGATATAAATAGCCGATTAGATTTCCAATTTTCTTCAAGGTTCATTTGCATGTATTTGTTTTCCGTAGCACAATTTTTTTAGTGGAATCACTGTGCTTTATTGTGAAACCAAGCGATTTATTGAATTACCACTTTTGCGAATTTCCGTTTGCCGATCTGAACGACAATTGCCGTACCACGGGGTATTTTCAAAGCTTTGTCCTCGACTTTTTCTCCGTTTAGTTTTACTGCGCCTTGGTCAATCATACGCTGCGCTTCACTGGTGCTTGTGGTTAGTCCGATCTGTTTTAAAAGTTGCGTCAGAAAGACGTCATTATCTGTAATGTGTAAAGTTTTTTCGGGCATGTCTTCCGGTAATGATCCGCGTTTGAAGCGCGTTTCGAAATCGATCAACGCGGCTTCGGCTTCTTTGCGATTATGGAAGCGTGCTACTATTTCCTGTGCGAAAAATACTTTAATATCTCTCGGATTGCGGCCATCGTCGACTTCCCGACGCCACTTGCGAATGGTTTCGATGGATTCAAAAGATAGCAGATCAATATAACGCCACATTAATTGATCGGATACGGACATCAGTTTGCCGAAAATTTCCTTGGGGCTTTCGGTAATACCGACATAATTGTTCAGTGATTTGGACATTTTGTTGACGCCATCAAGTCCTTCCAGAAGCGGCATCGTAAGTATGCATTGCTGGGGTTGTTCAAAATGCCGTTGTAATTCACGTCCCATTAGCAGATTAAATTTCTGATCGGTACCGCCCAGTTCGAGATCTGCTTTTAACGCAACTGAATCGTAACCTTGTACTAGCGGGTATAAAAATTCATGTATTGCAATGGGTTGGTTGCTGCGGTAGCGCTTTTCAAAATCATCGCGCTCAAGCATGCGGGCAACGGTATAAGTTGCAGACAGCCGGATGAGATCCGCCGCATTGAATTGATTCATCCAGGTTGAGTTGAACACAATTTCGGTTTTTTCAGGATGCAGAATTTTAAAAACTTGAGTTGTATAGGATTCCGCATTTTCAGCCACTTGTTCACGTGTCAGTGGCGGGCGTGTTGCATTTTTGCCGCTCGGATCGCCAATCATGCCGGTAAAATCACCAATCAGGAACAGAATCTGATGTCCCAGATCCTGTAGCCGTCGCATTTTGTTGAGTAATACGGTATGCCCCAGATGCAAATTAGGTGCGGTAGGATCGAATCCGGCTTTGACCCGTAGTGGTTTTCCAGAACGCAGTTTGGTTTCTAGTTCCTTTTCGATTAATAGCTCATGACTACCATATTTTATGATTTCCAAATGGTGGCTAATTGATGTATTCACAATAAATAAGTCTTAAAAATCATTCATCGGGACTGACCCGTCCGGAAAAATCCAATGACACGATCACGCAATTTTGAATTGTACTTTAGTACATCGCTTGCAATTTTTCATGTTAGAATCGCTTAATTTTTTTGTAGCATGACATTAAATTTAAAGCAAAAGGGGGATTATCCTATATGCAATTTATGCCAATACGCAGCAAATCAAGAATTCTAGCTCAAAAATCATCTCGATTGACCAAAAAAAAGCTACGCTGGTTAATTGTATTATCGACCATACCTTTATTTGGTTTTGTTACTGCGTTTGGTATAGCGCCCAGTTCGACATCTTATCAGGATGTTCCGATTGAAGAAGTCGTACGGGATTTGTATCTCCCCGATGTTTTGCCTGAACTTGAATCCAGTTCCGAACAGCCGTTTTGGCAACAGGAGAACATTCGCCGCGGTGATACCGTTTCGGCAATTCTCGACCGATTGAATGTTAATCCGCAGGATAAGGTGGAATTCATGCGTGTCGCACGGAACAGTCGCGCAATGCGCCAGCTGGTTCCGGGTAAAACGATACAGGCGCAGACTACGGCAGACGGTGGATTAGTAACGCTGCGCTATTTTTTTGGCCATGAGGAATTGTTCCTGATGGAAAAAACGGACGATGGTTTCAAAATGTCCGAACAGAAAATTGAACTTGAATCTCAGATTCAAATGAAATCTGGTGTCGTGAACAGCTCGTTATTTGCAGCGACAGATAGTGCGGGCGTCCCTAATACTGTTACGCTGCAGATGATTGAAATCCTGGCTTCTGATATTGATTTCCACCGGGATTTGCACAAAGGAGATCGTTTCACTGTTGTTTATGAAACCTTGATAAATAACAACGGGGAGCATGCTAAAGTTGGCAAAGTCCTGGCCATAGAGTTTGTCAATAAGGATAAAACGTATCAGGCTGTTTATTTTCAGTCGTCCAACGGGGATTCTGGTTACTATACGCCCGAGGGAGAAAGTTTGCGCAAAGCTTTTCTTAAGGCCCCACTTGATTTTTCGCGGATCAGCTCCGGTTTTTCGCATGCTCGTTTTCACCCGGTGCTCAAGGAATGGCGTGCTCACAGAGGTATAGACTATGCTGCGCCTACCGGGACGCCAATCAAGGCAACAGCTAATGGGATAGTGAGTTTCGCCGGTACCCAAAGGGGATACGGTAAGCTGATTGTTCTTAAACATAGTGGTCCTTACGAAACAGCCTATGGTCATTTGTCCCGATTTGCAAAAGGGCTTGCAAATGGTGCGCGTATCAAGCAAGGTGACATCATAGGCTATGTGGGTATGACAGGTATGGCAACCGGCCCGCATCTTCACTATGAATTAAGAGTCAATGGTGTGCAGCATGATCCTGCAAAAGTAGCTCTCCCTACTTCGGCACCTATCGCCAAGAAAGATAGATTGGTTTTTCAGAGTGAAGCTGAATCGCTGATTGCGCGGTTAGATATTATGCGAAATATTCATTTCGCTTCGTTGGATTAATCTTCTAAAAAGACTGTCAATTTTTGGAATCTGCCTACTATATCGGCATCATGTCAGGCACAAGCCTGGATGGTGTTGATGTGGTGTTGGCCGATTTAGGATTGCATCAGCACACGCTGATCAAAACCTTCTTTTTGCCCTATGATCATGCGCTAAAAACAAAATTGTTGACGCTGCATTACCCGGGTAACGACGAATTGAATCAGGCAGCATTATTGGCTAACCAATTAGCCAATCTGTATGCTCAGGCAATTGCCGGACTTCTGGAGAATGATCCATATTTGTTACAGAGTGTTTTAGCGATTGGCTGTCACGGCCAAACTGTCCGCCATTGTCCTCAGAACGGTAAAGGCTATACAATACAACTCGTCAATGCCGCGCTACTTGCCGAATTAACGCAAACAACAGTCGTTGCAGATTTTAGGAGTCGGGATATCGCAGCCGGTGGTCAAGGTGCTCCGTTGGTACCTGCTTTTCATCAAGCCCTGTTTATGGATTCCAAGCACCGGCGCGTTATTGTCAATATCGGCGGAATTGCCAACATAACCTATCTTGATCCTGAGGTGCCGGTTACAGGCTTCGATTGCGGCCCTGGGAACTTATTGATGGATGCTTGGTGTTCCGATCATCTCGGCCACCCCTACGATAAAAATGGCCGGTGGGCCGCAACTGGAAAGGTACTTCCGGATTTACTCGAGAAATTTTATGCTGATGATTTCTTTATCAATCCGCCACCCAAGAGCACTGGAAGAGATCTGTTCAATTCCGGATGGCTGGAGAATCATTTGCAGGGAAGTGAGTCTTCCGAAGATGTACAGCGTACGCTCTTACAACTGACTGCGCTTTCCATTGTATCGGCGATTAATCAATACTATCCTTCAACCGATGAAGTGTTTTTATGTGGCGGCGGCGCGCATAATACACTTTTGGTCAGTGATCTTGAGAAACATTTACCTGACAAGAAAGTGGCATTGACTGACGAACTCGGCGTACCGGTTGATTGGGTCGAAGCCTATGCTTTTGCTTGGCTTGCACAACAAACTATTTGTGGACAAACGGGAAACATACCTTCTGTCACCGGTGCAAAGGGAAAACGGATACTCGGCGCTATTTATTCCGCCTGAAAGCGATATCAAATTGATGGGAATAGAGTCCTACTATTGTTGTGTTTTATGACTTTTTATTTAAACAGAAAACGATGAGCCGCACCCACACGTGCTTGATGCGCCCGGATTCCTGATCACAAATTGTGCGCCTTGTATGTTTTCTTGATAATCAATTTCAGCACCAACCAGATATTGATAACTCATCGAATCGACCAATAGTTGAACACCTTTTTTCTCCGTAACCATATCATCATCGTTGATCGTTTCATCAAATGTGAATCCGTACTGAAAGCCGGAACAACCGCCGCCACTGATAAAAACTCTGAGTTTAAGTGCGGGATTACCTTCTTCATCGATTAATTGCCTGACTTTATCAGCAGCGCTTTCAGTAAATGCAAGTGATGAGTTTTCCATGGCAGAAATTCCGGTATTGATTAACATTTTTATAGAAAATGGTTATTAAATTGCATTGGCTCTATTAGAGCTAAATGATGCTATTACAGTTCATGTGTTATTCTTATTTTTTGATTTGTAATCAGTGGGCGCGGAAATCAATGCAGTTGCCTGGTTCATTTGAATTTCCTTGTCTTTGCGTATCATTTTCCCATCTACCGAGGCGCCGAGGTGCATTTCTATCACCTCATAATAAACATCGCCATGAATCTGTGCATTACTCTGTAGCTCAAGATACTTTTCTGCAACGATGGGACCATTTACGATACCATTGATAATTACATTGGCAACTTGAATTTTGCCGTTGATTTGGCCCGCATTACTGAGCACCAGAGTGCTGTGGTTCTCATCTTCGGCAGTGACGTTTCCGTTTATATGCCCGTCAATCCGCAAACCACCGGTAAAATTGATATCGCCTTCTATGCGTGTATTCGCACCGATTAAGGTATCGATATGATTATTAAATTTATTTCTTTTCTTTTTACCGAACATGATTCACTCATTTACAACGACAGTTCGACAGTTTTTGTCAGTCTTGCCTGTCGATCATTTTTCTCAAATATCTGAACTTCAATGCTTTCAACCTCCATATCAGATGGTGCTTTAAAATTTTCTTCTATTCTATGATAGAACTTAAAATGAACAGGAAAATTTTGCTGTGCGTGCTGATTAGTCAGCATGACTTTTTTTCGCTGCTCATTTTGTCGTAAATTGATCAGGAATTTCAGATGGCCGTTAAATTCTTGTGTTCGTGGCCCACCCTGTACCAGTGAGAGTGAATAGCGGTAGACATCCGAATTATTGTCTTTCTTTAAGTTGAAATGATGAATGGCTACACCACTATCCAGTTTTGTGTTTCCTGTCATGACATGCTCGAAAAAATCCAGCTCTCCTTTCAGCAGACTGTTTTCTTTACTGAGCTGCTTGGTCTGCTTGACCAAATCATCATTCGTAGTTTGCAGTATTTGAAACTGTCGTGTCAATTCGACTAGCTGCGTACACAATGTTTCTCCGTCTTTCTCTAAACATTCTCCTGCGTTATGCCACTGCCACTCTTTCTGCTTTATTTGAGATGCGGGTCCAGTCTTTCCTGTTGCAGTGCGTTTTCCTGCTTCATACATGCCCCAGGATAGTAGTAGCAAACAAAAGCATGTGACCATCACAACCATTAACCGAAATGGCCATGAAATGTAGGGGCGTACAACCATGCGAGAAGAAATAATATTCGGTTTTTTTTTGAATAATCTGATCACTGGTGATATATCCTACAGTATAAAGCAGCGATAGTATTTAAGGCAGCAGCGGTATTTGACTGATTCCCAGGGTTTCAGGCAAGTTAAACATAATATTCATATTCTGGATAGCTTGTCCGGCCGCACCTTTGACTAGATTATCAGTAACCGACAGTATGACTACCGTATCGCCATCTTGCGGCCTGTGTACCGCGATACGGCACAGGTTCGAGCCTCGTACTGAACGGGTTTCCGGATGTTTTCCCGCTGGCAGTACATCGACAAATGCCTCGTCTGCATAGCGTGCTTCATATAATGCCTGCAGGTCAGTTTTTCTTTTCCGGCTGAGTTTGGCATAAAGTGTGGCGTGAATACCTCGAATCATGGGTACCAAATGCGGCACAAATGTAAGTCCGACCGTTTTCTCTGCAATATTGGATAATCCTTGCATAATTTCCGGCAAATGGCGATGTCCTTGCACGCCATAGGCTTTGAAATTATCGGCAGCTTCCGCAAGCAGTGTATGTACTTCCGCTTTTCTTCCGGCGCCGGATACGCCTGATTTTACATCTGCAATCAAACAACCGATATCTATCAGCTCGGCTTCCACTAACGGAAGAAAACCCAGCTGTACGGCTGTTGGATAACAACCCGGGTTGGCGATGAGTCGTGCATGCTTTATTTCGGAACGATTAATCTCCGGTAAACCATATACTGCTTCTGCTACCAAATCCGGACAGGCATGCTGCATACCGTACCATTTCTCCCATACAGTAATATCCTTAATGCGGAAATCAGCGGATAAATCGATTATCTTTACATTTGCCTGAACCAGCGCTTTAGCTTGCTGCATGGCAATCCCGTTCGGAGTTGCGAAGAAAACCAGATCGCATTTGTCGAGCCCGGAGTCGGCAGGAGCGCTGAATTTAAGATCGACATGTCCTCTCAGGCTAGTAAATAGATCCGCTACCGCCATACCTGCTTCGCTGCGCGATGTAATCGTTGTGATTTTCACTTTCGGGTGTTGCGCGAGAAACCGTAACAATTCAACACCTGTATAGCCCGTACCACCGACAATACCTACATTTATCATATTGAAATCCAATACAGAATTTTTAATCTTTGATTGTGAGAATTACAACAATCGGCAGAAAGCAAATAAAAAAGCCGCTTTAGAAAAGCGGCTTTTTGAGTGCTTACATTACGTAAAGAACTATCGTTTGGAGAATTGTTTGCGACGCCTTGCTTTACGCAAACCAACTTTCTTCCTCTCAACTTCACGCGCATCCCGCGTTACAAATCCCGCTTTGCTTAATATCGGCTTGAGTGTCGTATCATAATCAATCAGAGCACGCGTAATACCGTGACGCACTGCACCAGCCTGACCTGACTCACCACCACCATGAATATTGACTATAATATCAAAGGTTGTCAGATGATCTGTTAATTCAAGCGGCTGACGTACAATCATGCGTCCCGTTTCACGAGAGAAAAATTCATCGACGGGTTTATTGTTGACGACAATCGAACCTGTTCCGGGTTTTATAAAAACGCGCGCTACTGCACTTTTACGCCGTCCGGTACCATAATTATACTGAATGCTCATATATTAAGCTCTGATTTCCAAAGGTTGTGGTTGTTGTGCCGCATGCGGGTGCGCATCCCCTGCATAAAGCTTAAGCTTCTTAATCATTGCGTATCCCAGAGGACCTTTCGGCAACATTCCTTTGACTGCTTTCATCAGGGGTCTTGCGGGAAATCGCGCATGCATTTTTCCGAAACTGGTTTCATAGATACCACCAGGGTAACCTGTATGCCTGTAATATTTTTTGTCATCTACCTTATTACCGGTCACACGGAGTTTGTCGACATTGACTACAATAATGTAATCGCCGGTATCAACATGGGGTGTATATATGGCTTTATGTTTTCCACGTAAACGATGCGCAATGACTGAGGCAAGCCGACCCAGTACTTTATCAGTCGCATCAATAACAAACCAGTCGTGTTTGACTTCGTGTGGTTTGGCTGAAAATGTTTTCACGAAATAACCTATCATGCATATTCAAAAAGAGCCGGCAATTTTATTTCAGACTACCTTAAATGTCAAACAGACTATCGCAGATTTCCGGTTTTATGGTTAATTCAATCTGGATTTTTATTGTTAACGAACTTGTTTTTCGTTCGCATATTGCCCGTAATGATTTTATATTCCAGCAGCCGACACTCCAATGCGCCATTAAATAAAGGAACGCGTCGGGATGCTTTGAGGCGTATGGTTTTTGGTAGCAGCGGATCGGCAGTAAAAATATAAGCATTCCAGCCGCTGAATTTATTTTTCAGTACATCCCCCAGTTTTGGATAAAGTTCGAGCAATGATTCGGTTTCTCCGATGCGTACGCCATAAGGGGGATTGGTGACCAGAATACCTTGTGGTTGTGGCGCGGAGATTTCAAGAATATTGGCCTGTTTGAGCGGTACCGCTTCGAGCAGGCCTGCTGCTTCAAGATTAATACGCGCGTCAGAGAGTGCATAGCCATACAGATCGCTGCCGTAGATGGCAAGCTGGGTGGTTGCCGGAAGTTGTGTTGAAAAAGCCTGATCTTTCAATTTCTGCCACTGTATCCGATCAAATTGTTTGAATTGCTCAAACGCAAAACGCCGCCGCAATCCAGGTGCGATTTTTAATGTCATTTCGGCGGCTTCGAGTAAAAAAGTGCCGCTACCGCACATAGGGTCGAGCAGTGGTATTCCTGGCTGCCATCCGGCCAGACACAGAATCCCAGCCGCCAGATTCTCGCGCAAAGGCGCATTGCCGGCGTTTTTGCGATAGCCACGCTTGAATAACGCTTCGCCGGAAGTATCCAGATAAAGCGTAAACTGCCGCGCATCCAGGAAACCGTGTATGCGTATATCGGGTGTCTCCGTGTTGACGCTTGGTCTTTTGCCGGATACTTTGCGGAATTTATCGCAAACAGCGTCCTTGATTTTCAGGGCGGTATAGTCAAGGCTGCGTAATGGACATTGGATTGCAGCGAGATTGACGCGAATGGTCAGCTCGGATGTGAACCACTCATGCCAGGGTAATGCGGTTGCGGCGTTGTAAATATCCTGTTCGTTGCAGTACGGTTTTTTTGTTACCCGCCATAAAACACGGCTGGCGATGCGGCTGTGAAGATTGACGCGATAGCAGGTTTGCCAATTACCTTGGAAATGCACGCCACCATTGGTTGATTGAATCGAAGTTGCATGCAGTGTGGCCAATTCATCAGTCAGAATAGATTCAAGTCCCCTCGGACAGGGGGCAAAGAACTGTAAGGCGTCAGATTTCAAACGTGCCTAATCTTGTACTTTGACTTCTTTCCATATGGCGACGCTCAATACAGCCCATGCAAGCAAGTAGGATAGACCGCCAAATGGCGTCATCATGCCGATTGCACGAATTTCTGTCAGGCTGATAACATACAGGCTGACGCTGAAAAGAATAATACCGAGCAGCATCAGCCAGCCGGATAGCTCGATCAACCGTGACTTCGCGAAATGCAACAGCAACAGGCCAATAAAAAGTAGCCCCAATGCATGATAAAAATGATATTGCACGCCAGTATGATAAATCACCTGCATTTCTGCGGACAGAATACGCTTTAAGCCATGTGCGCCAAATGCGCCCAGTGCAATGCAAATGAAAGTATTAATGGCGCCCAGCATGAGAAAAAACTTAGGCATTACGCATTTTCCTTATTTGGAAATTGTTAAAATTCATGTTTATTGAGCGTTGGACCATAGGTAATTTTTTTAGTTTTTTTGATACTTTGAATCAATGCGTCAACCCGCCCCTGCGCGAATTCTACCTGAATTTTATCGTCTGTATGGAGTTGATTCACGCTGCGGATAATTTCTCCATGTATGGAATAAGTAATGCTGTAACCACGCTCCAGCACTGATTGCGGATTGAGGTGCGTTAATTTGACCTGTTGATGCTGTAATTTGACCGACAAAATTTCATGATGCCGGATCAAGGCATCCTGCAGACGCATTGATAGCCGATCGAGCCGTTCGTCCAGCCGCATCAGATCAGCGCGGTTATGCAGAATGCGCCGCAGGCGTTGTTCCAGTTCATCGATTTTCCAGTGTTTCCGCGCAATGTGATGATTCCAGTTATTGACGAAGCGTTCACGTAGATGTTGCAGTTGCGCAAGCTGGTGATGGATGCGCTCACCCGGGTGAGATAAGCGATGCGCAAGCAGATCAATTTTTTGCATGCTGTTTTCGATGCGGCGCAATGTCTCGCGTTGTAGGTGTTGCTGTAATCGCTTCAGTTGCTGTAGCAATTCTTCCGCGGACAGGCTGGCGAATTCTGCTGCACCAGTGGGGGTAGGCGCGCGTTTGTCGGCAACGAAATCGGCTATGGTAAAATCTGTCTCATGGCCAACGCCGCAAATAATCGGGATCGCACATCTAGCTATGGCTCGTGCGACAATTTCTTCGTTAAATGCCCATAAATCCTCAATACTGCCGCCGCCGCGACAAAGAATCAAAATGTCGCAATCCTGCCGGTCTGATGCGGTCGCAATGGCTGCGGCTATACTTTGCGCGGCATCTTTACCCTGAACAGGCGTTGGATAGATAATCACCGGCAGTATGGGCATGCGGCGCTTTAATGTGGTGAGTACATCACGCAATGCAGCCGTCGCAGGAGACGTGATAATACCGATTTGCTTCGGAAAAACGGGAAGATTTTTTTTGCGTGCCGTATCAAATAATCCCGCTTTCTCCAATTTAATCTTAAGTTGCTCAAATGCTTCAAACAATGCTCCCAGACCGGTTCGGCGGAGAGTTTCGACATTCAATTGATAATCGCCACGTGCCTCATAAAGGGTTACCAACGCCAGCACTTCGATTTGCGCACCATCTTTCGGCGTCCAATCGAGAAACTGGTTTTTGTGGCGAAACATGACACAGCGCACCTGTGCGTTCGCATCTTTCAGCGAAAAATACCAGTGCCCTGAAGGATAGCACTTGATGTTGGAAATTTCGCCCCTGACCCAAAGCAAAGGTATGTTACTTTCCAGAACAGTTTTTACGTTACGATTTAATTCGCTTACCGTTATAATGCGAGGTGGAGTTTCAGGCGTGAGAGAAAAGGTCATTTAATATTAAAAAATCCACATGTTTTGATAAACATTCCATCATGGTCTGAATCGGCCAGTTATTATTTATTGTAACATTTTGTTTTGTAGAAACAACGAAACCGATATCATATCCAATGTTATGCAGTGAAACCTGTTTCTCTATGATGATTCGGGCTTATTTTTTAAGTTATCCACAAGTTTATGCACACAGCACCTAATTATTGCGAATAGTCGGTCAGGCACTGCTGTGTATCCGCATAAATCACTTAAACTGCTTTATACTTAATCAAAGTCTAATTACGGGGAGAAGATAGCGTGTTATCTTTAATTGAAGCTGCGGGATGGCCTGTGTGGCCGATTATTTTTGCTTCTATCATTGCGGTAGGCATTATTGGCGAACGGATGTGGTCTTTGCGCAAAAGTGTCGTGGTGCCTAAAGATTTATTGTCCAGAGTACTGAATGAATATAAACGAAGCGGCGTGACACAAGAAATGGTTAAGAAGCTTCAACAGCATTCCCCTTTAGGCCGGATTTTCGCTGCTGGATTGCAGAATGAAACCAGTACGCGTGAAATCATGAAAGAATCGATTGAAGAAGCTGGGCGCGTGGTAACGCATGATCTGGATCGCAATCTAACGACACTCGGAACGATTGCTGCGCTGAGTCCGTTGATGGGGTTGTTTGGTACGCTGGTCGGTATGATTGAGATTTTCGGTTCTAATTCACCGGCAGGCAGCAATCCGGCACAACTGGCTTACGGTATTTCCGTTGCGCTCTATAATGCTGCGTTTGGTATACTGGTCGCCATTCCAAGCATGATATTCTACCGTCACTTCCGAGCCAAAGTTGATGCGCTGACGATTGAAATGGAATTGCAGGCCCTGAAGTTGGTTGAAATTGTGCAGGGTACACGTGCCGCGATAAATTATAAAAGTGAATACTCTACCTAGAATCATTAATCAATCGTATTTTGTTTATTTCCATTTTCGCTAGACCTGCTACAGGCCGATTTTTAGAACCTGTTCAAAACCTCACTGAAAGGTGCATTGCCGCGTTAAAATCGAACTCAAAATGCGCACATACTTCGAGTATGTTCCGCTTTTTCATTCAATTTTACTTTGCACTGCACCCCTTGATCGAGATCTTGAACAGGTTTTTAGTCATTAATCGATATTTTTCCGTTTTCAGAAATAAAGAAAGGAGATTGGCGTGAGTGATCGCCGGACACTGGTTACAGGTGGGGGCGGTTTTATTGGCTTACACCTTGTTCAGCAATTACTGGAACGTGGCGAAACGGTCAGGGTGCTGGAGTTACCCGATGTTCCGTTACCCATTGATGTTGAAGTGGTACGTGGATCGGTGTGTGATGCATATACAGTGAATAAAGCATTAAAAGATATAGACAGACTTTATCATCTTGCGGCTAATCCCAATTTATGGGCGCGCGATAAAAATGATTTCAGGCAAGTCAATTATGAGGGCACTTGCACGGTGCTGCAGGAAGCGGCAAAGCATGATCTTGAAGTTATCGTCTATACTTCCACAGAATCCATTTTGACAGGTAAGGGACGCCATGAAGTTATGGTCGATTCGGCCGTGAAACGGTTTATTCAGGAAATGCCCGGCCCTTATTGCCGCTCAAAGTTTCTAGCGGAACAGGCTGCATTTAAAGCCGCGGCTGATGGGCTACCGGTAGTTATCGTTGCACCCACACTTCCCATAGGACCCGGTGATCGCAGAATTACACCGCCGACACGCATGATACTTGATTTTATTAATCACCCCAGTCCGGCTTTTCTTGAATGTGGTTTCAATATGATTGATGTGCGTGATGTCGCTGCCGGACACATTCTTGCGGCCGAGCATGGACGGCATGGAGAACGTTACATACTGGGCAATGAAAATGTGACGCTGAGTAAATTTCTGGGCCTGATTGAGGAAATAACGGGATTGGCGATGCCCAAAAAACGTATTCCTTTCTGGATTGCATTAGCTGCAGGTGCTGTTTTTGAATTTGTGGCGGATTATGTCACACACCGTCAACCACGGGCACCTTTAACCGGCGTCAGGTTGGCACGTTATCCCATGTATTTTGATAGCAATAAAGCAATCAATGAACTGGGATTGCCGCAAAATTCCGTCTATCAGGCGCTGTCGGACGAGATTGAATGGCTGCTCGAACAAGGAATGATCACGCGCCGTTTGCCATTGCAGCAGCAAATTTAGCCGATGGGAATATTTTGTGACATGGCTTACACATCTCATATTACAATAGCATGCTTTTTCAAAGTCTCCGGTTGTATTGTTAAATGAGTGCACAGGTTAGGGGTCTCAATAACTTATGCCCTGCGACAGTAAATGGTTTGGTCAGAGTTATTGTTATATTGGTTTGTCTCTTGTTTCTGCAGGGTTGCTCATCATTGTCCAAAAAAGATGCTGTCGATATTGATCCGGTTGACCCACATGAAGACATTAATCGCGTTTCCTACGACTTTACGGATAAAGTCGACCGCATGATTTTTGAACCGGTAGTCGACGTTTATGTCGACTATATGCCTGAAGCGGCACAACGATCAATCGGAAACTTTTACGACAATCTGTCGTATCCCAACGTTGTTCTGAATGCCTTGTTGCAGGGTAAAATCAAACAGGGGTTTTTTGATGGATTGCGCTTTGCGGTGAATTCAACAATCGGTATGCTGGGTTTGTTTGATATGGCCACGCATATGGGATTGGAAAAGCACGATGAAGATTTTGGTCAGACATTGGCAGTTTGGGGATTCGATTCCGGTTCTTATCTGTTTATTCCGATTTTAGGGCCGAGCAGTGAGCGGGATGTGGTTGGTGTGCCTGTAACTGTCGTAACCAATATGCTTTTTTATGCCGGCTATGTTGTCGGTGCACCGGTTTTTGTGCCACTGACCGTATTAGGTGCGATTGACAAACGCGCGCGTCTGGCCGGACCGATGCGTATTCGTGATCAGGCGGCGCTGGATCCTTATTTGTTCGTACGGGAGGCATCGTTACAGCAGCGCGAATTTTTGATTTACGATGGTAATCCGCCGCTCAAGCTTTATGATGATGAGTTATTCCAGGACAATCCTTTTGATGTGAAGCCGGGAAAAAAACAATCCGGCGAGGAGAATATGCCGGATAGCCATCAATTAGAATAAGCAGTTAGGAAAAAACAAAGAATATTCAAAATAAAAAATGCAGGTAGTAAAATATACAACCTGCTGAGAATAATATTAATCCTATCGATGATTTTATGAATGGAATGTACGAAAGCTTGAAAATCAATCAGGAAGATGACGATTTAACCGGAAAGAACGAAACTGGTTTGGCGCTGGAAGAACAGTTCAACAGAGCGCGTTCGGCTTTATTGGCATTGCAAAATCCCGATGGCCACTGGTGCTTCCCGCTGGAAGCGGACTGCACGATACCGGCAGAGTATATTTTGATGATGCATTTTATGGATGAAGTGGATGTAGCACTCGAGAACAAGATAGCCCGTTTCATCCGGTCGAAACAGGATCAATTGCACCATGGCTGGCCACTGTATTATGGCGGCGACTTCGATATCAGTTGCACGATTAAGTCTTATTATGCGCTAAAACTGGTGGGTGATTCACCTGATGAGCCGCATATGGTCCGGGCGCGTGAAGCAATCCTGAAACGTGGTGGCGCAGCGCGGTCCAATGTGTTTACCCGCTTGCTGCTGGCTATGTACCGGCAAATCCCATGGCGGGGCGTGCCTGTTGTGCCGTCGGAGCTGGTGCTATTGCCGAGTTGGTTTCCGTTTCACCTGAGTAAGATATCTTACTGGTCGCGTACCGTTATGGTACCGCTTTCCATTTTATGCACGTTGAAAGCCAAAGCTATAAATCCGCGTAATGTCAATATCCGCGAATTATTTACCGTTCCACCTGAAGAAGAAGAAAATTATTTTCCCAGGGCTGATACGCGCTTGAAACGCTTTTTCATGTGGGTTGAGCGTACCTTGTCCAAGGTGGAACCGCATATGCCTGAATTTATGCGCCGTTATTCGATACGCCGTGCCGAGCGCTGGACACTGGAACGGCTCAACGGGGAATGCGGCATAGGCGCCATTTTTCCGGCCATGGTCAATGCCTATGAAGCACTTGCATTGCTGGGGTATCCGGAAGATCACCCCAATCGCGTGCAGTGCCGTAACGCTCTGCTCGGCCTGCTGATTGATGAAGGCGACAGAGCCTGGTGTCAGCCATGCACGTCGCCCGTCTGGGATACTGTGCTTAGCGGACTGGCTTTGCAGGAAGATCCTGAAACGGATCAAAAGCCAGTGCTGGCAGCGATGGATTGGCTGCTGACCAAGCAGATCATAGACGAACCGGGTGACTGGCGCGATAAATGTCCTGATTTGCCGGGCGGCGGCTGGGCGTTTCAGTATGCCAATCCGCATTATCCGGATCTTGATGATACAGCTGCTGCGGCCTGGGCGTTGATGCAGGCACAGGCGTTTTCAAATGAACCGGCTTATGCGCACGGGCTTGAACGCGCCGCCAACTGGCTTGCGGGCATGCAATCGAGCAGCGGTGGCTTTGCCGCATTTGATATAGACAATACTTATCATTACCTCAATGAAATCCCGTTTGCCGATCACGGTGCCCTGATTGATCCCCCGACCAGTGATGTTACCGCACGCTGTGTCGGTTTACTGGGTCTATATGACAATCCGGCACATCAGAAGGCCGTACAGCGCGGTATCGATTTCCTGCTTAAGGAACAGGAAGCCAATGGCTCCTGGTTCGGTCGCTGGGGAACAAATTATATCTATGGTACATGGTCAGTGCTTGAAGCGTTACGATTGGTCAGACTGAAAACAGATCATATTTCCATACGGCGTGCCGTGCAATGGTTGAAATCCGTTCAGCGGGAAGATGGCGGCTGGGGTGAAACCAATGATTCCTACTTTGATCTGCAGCAAGCCGGCCGGTTTGCAACCAGCACATCATTTCAGACAGCCTGGGCGATACTGGGTCTGATGGCGGCCGGTGAAGTAAAAAGCCAGTCAGTACGGAATGGCGTGGATTATCTGCTGCGTACTCAGTCGGCCGATGGCTTGTGGGAAGAGCCCTGGTTTACCGCACCGGGATTTCCGCGCGTTTTTTATCTGAAATATTACGGTTATTCCAAATATTTTCCGGTATGGGCCTTGGCGCGTTACCGCGTGCTTACCAGAAGGACATAGCATGGAAAATAGCAGTATTCTCGGTATTGTATCCGCATTGAAGGCTGAAGCAAGCTGCTTGATGAAACTGCGTTTTCCGCTGTTTAAAATTGCCAGAATAGCGCCTACCACCCGGTTGTGTCTGAGCGGAATGGGACCTGAAGGTGCTTTAAGAGCGACACAGATCCTGCATGAGTATGAAGTGGATGCATTGCTCAGTTTTGGTGTGGCTGCTGCGCTCGATAATGCTCTGGTTCCTGGTGATCTGGTGCTGCCTGAAATGATTTACAACGACGGCAGATCACTGCCGGTAACACTGGAATGGCGTCAACGTATCGCCGAATTACTGCCTTCTTATTTAACCGTTGTCGGCGGAACGCTTGCGGGTACCGAAGAACCATTGTTTTCACGGCAGGAAAAAATCGAACTGAGAGAAAAAACCGGCGCTTGCGCAGCCGATATGGAGACTGCGATGGTTGCCGAGTTCGCTGCGCGGGCGGATTTGCCTTTCATCGCCATACGCGCCATTGTCGATCCACTTGAGTTTTCTCCGCCGCCAGCATTGATGAATGTTGTTTACGCCGATGGCACGGCTGATATCGTGCGGTTGCTGCCATTGCTGTTCAATGGTTCAGTACCCTTCAAGACGCTTTTTCATTTAGGCATGGGCATGTACGCAGCCCGATCGACCCTGAGTAAGGTCGCTGAAACGGTCGGTCTTACTTTCAAGAGCGAGTTGACGGACCGAAGCCATGCGCATGCATTGATATCCAACAGAGAGCCGGGCATCGGTAACGATGCTAGCTGAAGGATAGTGCCGATGCGGTATGATGCGTTCTCCGTCTGCGTGGACGGATCAGATTACGGACAGCGGCAAAATTCCGTTTGCTGAATTGAACGCGTGACTGTGGATCCGGATTAATGTCTTCCAGCGCTTCGACAATTGCAACACGGGGTGCCAGACCGGCAAAGTTGGCAACCTGTATGGATAGCCCTGGGCGCGCATTCAATTCGATAATCATGGGGCCTTGATCCCTGTCGAGTACAATATCCACGCCGAGATAACCGAGATTTGTCATCTCATAACAGGCTGCTGCCAGCTCGAGTAGTTTGTTCCAATGCGGTACGGTAAGATTGGAAAAAGGTTTACGTGTGTCGGGGTGGAAATAAACCGGATCGCCGTATTGTACGGCGTGCAGTGCTTCACCGGTGCCAATATCGATGCCGACACCAACCGCGCCTTGATGCAGGTTGGCACGACCGTCTGATGCGTGCGTGGCCAGCCTGAGCATGGCCATTATCGGATAGCCTTTCAGGACGATAACGCGCAGATCCGGAATGCCTTCGTAGCTATAATCTGCGAAAACAGGATCGATCTGTATCAGCGATTCAATCATGACTGAATCCGGTTTACCGCCGAGGCTATGCAATCCGCTCAGAATGTTGGAGACATGGCGCTCGATATGCGAGAGCTTAACGGCATCACCGCTGGGTTTATAATAGAGATTGTGATCCTGTTCGGTGATCACCAGAATGCCTTTACCACCACTGCCTTTAACCGGTTTGATGACAAACTGGCTGTACGCGCTGAGCATATCCTTAAGCTGCTTGACATCGTGATGATAATGCAACGTGCCCAGCAGTTGCGGAACGGTTATGCCTGCTTCCTGCGCCAGACGTTTGGTTTTTAATTTGTCATCTACCAGTGGGTACAAGTGGCGTGGATTATAGCGTCCGATCAGGCCGAAATTCCGTTGGTTCATGCCGATAATGCCCATACTTCTGAGCCGTTTAACGCTTGTCAGAAACATGATGTCTTCCCATCGAATGAAAACGGTATAACTCGGTTAAACGATAACCGGTGTATTGTCCGAGAATCAGAATCAGCGCCAGATTAACCAGCATCAATTCCGGAAAATTGAATGTAAGATATTCAACAGTCCGGTTGGTCATGAACAGATAGGCAATCACCGCTGTCAACAGACTTCCTGCGCCCTGAATGAATACCTCCCTTGGACCATCTTCCTCCCAAAGTATCGACATACGCTCGATTGTCCATGCCAGAATAATCATTGGAAAGAAGGTTACCTGCAGGGCCTGGCTGAGGCCGAGTTTGTGACTGATAATACTGATACTGGCAATAATGGCAATGACAACAATAATTACTGCCGATATGCGCGCCACCAGTAGCAAATTCAAGCGTGACAGATAGGAACGGATGAGCAGACCGGTGCTGACGACAATCAGAAAGATCACGATGCCGGTAACCAGTGTGGTTTGAATCAACGCCAATGCGATCAGAATCGGCATAAATGTTCCGGAAGTACGGATGCCGACGAGAATACGCATAATGACAACGATCAGTGCGCCAATCGGCAGTAGTAAAATCATTTTGAAAGCGGTTTGTTGCTCGATGGGTAGACTGTAAATTGAAAAATCAATCAGGCCAGCCTGGGTATGCATGCCGCTGTTGACGACCAGATTCCGCGTCGAATGAATGTTCTGGATAATGGAAAAGGAAACCTGAGAATTCTTGCCGCCAATGACATCCAACAACGATTGGCCACCGCGTTGCCAGATCAGAAAATTCTTGGGCTTACCGCTCTTCCCGGTATCCTGATTGAATATAATCCATTTTTGTCCATCATGAATTTCCACAAAATTGGTTAATGGCTGACGTCTCCTGCCATCCTCGAGAAATAAGCCACGGACTACACGTGCGCTGATGCCTTCCAGCGCCAGCAGATTCAGGATCAGATCGGTTTTGTAGTTTTCCCCGGCTTTGTCATTTCGCAGCAAACGCTGATTCTGGTTCGGTGAAGGTGAATTGAGCGTTTGAATAAGTTCACGGGTAAAAATTTCCGGATTTGCAGATTTCGCGCGCACCGTCTCCAGCAAAGTCAGTGACGCGGTTAGAAACACTTCATCGAGTTCCGGTTTTTGAGGCGGCAAGGGATCATCGGATGGTGGTGATTCAATCATCTTGTCATTTTCGTAAACACTCAGACGGTAATAAGCTGTCTGAGCGCCCTGCGCGCTTCTTTTGCTCCACTGCACACGGCGTTGTTCCTCATCGGATGACAATTCACTGAAGCCATAATCGGATGAGGCAAAATCCTCTTCCATAAAAGTCAGATGCGGTTCCTTGGGCGGCAATGCAAACGATACAATGACAGGTTCGCCATGGGCTTGAAAATCAATTTTAGCTTCAATTGTCCAGACAAATTTCTTTTCATCCGGCATTAAGGGAAAGCCCAGTGCCAGGTGTTTGTATAAAATTAATCCGATACCGGTAAAAAGGATCAGGATAACGACGGTATAAAGTCTGGCGCTGGCGTGCATTAGGGTTGCTTACTGGAAATTTTGGGAACGGTATATTCTTTGCTGACATCTACGATCGCCAGATCGCGAAGGAAATTCCTGCCGATAAGCGCTTGCTGTTGGAACTTACTGCGGTCGATCAGCGTGAAGCTGATGTGTTCGTCCAATTCACCCAGTTTGACGCGTAAACTAACGATAGGACGGCGCTGAGACTCTGTCATGTGTTTTTTTATCTTGGTGTGACCACGGACTCGCCGTGTTAACTCGATTTTCTCCCCTGTATTCGGGTCGATGATATTGAATTTAACGAAAGGCTTGCTGTCACGCTCAAATTCCACCATATCCAGCGCATTCAGCGACGATGTCTGTGCACCGGTATCTATGCGTGCGCTCAAAACAATTCCGGGCGGGTCAAGATAAATATATTCCAGGCCGCCCAGAATTTTTCTTTTATCTTTTGTATCTTCTTTCCGAACAGTACCTGCAGTGTTGTTTGCCTGGTGCTGCGGATTTCGAGTCACCGTTTTTGATGCCTGAGGAACTGCCGGTAGTTTTGATGTAGTTTCAGTTGCGCTGGCCTGATTCACCAATTGCTGTTGTTCCAATTGTTCTTTTTGTTTTAACAATTCGCCCAGTACAGTAACGACTTCACTTTCGCGGGAACTGACTGCAATTTCCCGCGCAACCAATGCCTCTTCACGGCGGGCCAATTCGGCAATGCGGTCGCCCAGACGGTCTTGTTCAATCAGGAGTGTTGGGTCGGATGTCGTTTTGTCCGATGATTGGTGACCAGTCGTCTGACATCCTGAAGACAGCACCGGAATGCAGAGAACAAATGCAATGCAGGGAAATATTTTGGGTGTATGCAGTTTACTTCCTTTAATCAACAACATCTCGAAGAATTGTTAGGTGGAAAAATAAAGTTACTCATGCCAGCGATGATCAGAATCCCGAATGAATTCATTTCCAAAGATTTTTACCGCGTCAGCCATCAGGAAACCCTTGCGATGAGGTTGTTGAGAAACAGTAATTCCTCTTTTCAGGGGTTAGTCAACTCAAAAGACAATGTCACACTGTTGAAGGAACAGATGCTGCGATGAATTTCCAGACAGTGAGAGGTCACGGTAATCGTATATAAACCGGGCGGCTGATTCCTGGTATCAAATTCAAAATGAAAATGACCTTGTTTATCGCTGGTATAGAATTGTTCGTCCAGTATGGTGCCATCTTCAGCAGCCACCAGGAAATACAGTAAGACGTCCGCTGTCGGCTGAGCATTATAATCCACCCATCCATTGACGACGACTTTCTCGCCAACTTGGTAATGCGTATCCGGCTCAACAAGAACAGGTTTGGAAATATGTGTAGCGCTGACGTTGACAGTCATCCCCAATAAGAGCAAGGTAAACAGGCATGCTACTGCGTAATGTATGCTGAGTTTCATAAAATATCCAGTTCTTCATCAACAAGTTAACACCCTTAACGACCCTGCATTGGGTGGAATTAATCTTTCGTGGCTATATGTTTATATTTCCGAAAAACACAGATTTTATACGTAACTGACTGCTGATAGATAGTGATTACCTTCTGATCGCAGGTAAGGATCAAGTGAAACATTTTCAACCGATTTTCTTTATGGGAATGAATATAACAGGTGTCGCATGACAAAGCCAGAGTAACTTCCATTGGGTTAGGCGAGCAAGATCAATCAGTTTGGTTCTCATGAAAGGTTTCTGTTTTTTTGCACGTAAAGATCGGTAATCGTTCCCTCGGCCATTTCGGCTGCAAAGAGAACAGTCTCGGACAGTGTTGGATGTGGATGAATGGTTAAGCTGATGTCTTCCATATCTACGCCCATTTCAAGCGCCAGTGTGGTTTCGGCAATGAGTTCTCCGGCATTGATGCCGACGATGCCGGCGCCCAGAATGCGGCGTGTTTTTTTGTCCACAATCAGTTTTGTCGTACCTTCTTCACGCGCCATCGAAATCGCCCGGCCACTCGCCGCCCATGGAAAACTGGATTTTTCATATTCAACGCCTTGTCGTTTGGCATCCCGCTCGGTCAGACCCATCCAGGCAATTTCAGGATCAGTGTAAGCAACCGATGGTATCGTGCGCGCATCAAAAACCGCTTTGTGTCCGGTAATAATTTCGGCAACCAGTTTTCCTTCATAAGTTGCCTTGTGCGCCAGCATGGGGTTGCCGATGATGTCGCCAATGGCGAAGATATGCGGGATATTGGTGCGCAATTGCGAGTTGACCTGGATAAAACCTTTTTCGTTGATCTGAATGCCGATACCTTCGGCGCCAAGAGTAAATCCATTCGGGCGCCGGCCTGTCGCCATCAGGATGCAGTCATAGGTTTGCGGGGCAGGCGCATTGTCGCCTGCAAAACTGACTAGAAGACCGGATTTCTTTGTTTCAATACGGGTTACCTGGGTTTTTAGATAAATCGCTTCATAACGGTTTTTAATTCTCCGGTAAAGCGGTCTCACTAGATCCTCGTCTGCGCCGGGGATGATTTGATCCATGAATTCAACGATACTGATTCTGCTACCTAGCGCTGAATAAACGGTTGCCATTTCCAGGCCGATGATGCCACCGCCGATAACCAGCATATGCTTGGGTATTGATTCGAGCTTGAGTGCGCCGGTTGAATCGATAATGCGCGGATCGTCATAAGGAAAACCCGGGATACGCGTGACACTTGAACCTGCAGCGATAATGCAGTGGTTAAACGAGACGGTTTTGATGCCTGCACTGGTTTCTACCTGCATCAAATGCGGTGTAACAAATTTCCCGGCGCCGCGCACAATCGTCACTTTGCGTTGTCTTGCGAGTTCGTTCAAGCCTTTGGTTAACTTTTCAATGACCGATGTTTTCCATGCGCGCAGTTTCTCGAGTGATATTTTAGGTTTGCCGAAAACAATGCCATGGTTCTCGGCGTGTTCGGCTTCAGTGATGATTCTGGCAATATGCAGCAGTGCTTTCGAGGGTATGCAACCGACATTCAGGCAAACGCCGCCCAGCGTCTCGTGACGCTCGATCAGTATGACCTGTTTACCCAGATCGGCAGCGCGGAATGCTGCAGTGTATCCGCCAGGACCAGCACCCAGGATGACCACTTCCGCGTGTAGATCACCGTGTGGTATTTTTTCCGGAGATATGCTCGGATGAATTTCTGTTTTTTCGGCAGGCGGTGTGGATGGATGCTTATCTGTCTTTTCAACAGATTGTGTTTCTTCGGAAAGTGCTTTGGATGGGGGCGTTGTTTCCTGAGTGGCCGTTTTCAGCGTCAGAATGAGTGAATCTTTTGAGACTCTGTCTCCCACTTTCACCTTGACGGATTGGATGATGCCTGCCTGTGGTGAAGGTACTTCCATAGTGGCCTTGTCTGTTTCCAGCGTGATCAGTGATGTTTCTTTTTCCACGGTATCACCGGGGGTTACGAGCACTTCGATTACCGGTACATCGCTGAAATCACCGATATCCGGTATTTTGATATCAATAATCTGGGCCATATTTGCTTTAGATAAAAAGATTAGCCATGAACGGATGCGTGTTAATCATCATTACTGTCTGATCTGTCCATCACCGAGTACGATATATTTCTGACTCGTCAGGCCTTCCAGCCCCACCGGGCCGCGTGCATGAATTTTATCGGTGGATATACCGATTTCAGCGCCAAGGCCGTATTCGAAACCGTCCGCAAACCGTGTGGTGGTATTGACCATCACCGAACTGGAATCCACTTCACGCAGGAAACGACGTGCGCGCGTGTAATTTTCAGTAATGATGGCGTCGGTATGTTGAGAGCCGTAACGATTGATATGCTCGATCGCCTGATCCAGATTGTCAACGATGCGGATGCTTAAAATTGGCGCGAGATATTCCGTCGACCAGTCTTCCTCGGTTGCTGGATTCATAGGTGTAATCATCGCGCGGGCAGCTTCGTCGCCACGCAATTCAACCCCTTTTTCCAGATAAATTTTGCCGAGTACCGGCAGTATTGTCCGCGCAATTTCTGTGTGAACCAGCAGTGTTTCCATGGTATTGCAGGTGCCATAGCGCTGTGTTTTGGCATTGTCGGCAATGCGGATCGCTTTGTCGAAATCCGCCTGATCGTCGATGTAAACATGACAGACGCCATCGAGATGTTTGATGACCGGTACGCATGCTTCATTGGAAATGCGTTCGATCAAACCCTTGCCGCCACGCGGCACGATAACGTCGACATATTTTTGCATGGTGATCAGCTCGCCTACCGCTGCGCGATCCGTTGTTTCGATGACCTGTATTGCGGATTCCGGCAGACCGGCTGCAACCAGGCCTTCACGAACACATTTTGCGATTGCCTGATTGCTGTGTATGGCTTCCGAGCCGCCGCGCAGAATCGCCGCATTGCCCGCTTTGAGGCAAAGCCCGGCAGCATCGGCGGTCACATTGGGCCGCGCTTCGTAAATAATCCCGATAACGCCGAGCGGAACACGCATTTTGCCGACCTGTATGCCGGATGGGCGGTAGCTCAATCCGGTGATTTCGCCAATTGGATCGGCAAGGGCGGCAATCTGCTGTAAACCTTCCGCCATATTCGCAATACTTTTCTGTGACAGCGCCAGACGATCAATCATGGCGGCTTCGAGTCCTTTCGTTCTGGCATGTTCCAGATCTTTTGCATTCGCTGCCAGTAGTGTTTTTGTGTCGCGATCAATTGCTTCCGCCATCGCGGTTAATGCCTTATTCTTGTCCGCCGTTTCGGCTTTTGCAACCAATCGGGACGCTGCGCGTGCCTCACGGCCAATGGATTGCATGTAACTTTTGATATCAGTATCGCTCATAGATGATATTTGAATTCGATGATTGCGTGATTGTCATTATAGTACAAGATACCACGCACGGGCTCTTCAAGACATTAAAAGACGCGTTGCTTGTTGCACTCTTTATATTAGTCCGGAAATTGCCTGACGCAGTTTTGCAGCAACCGCCGGTAGTGCCAATGTTCCACTTCAAGATGATGACGTGTGGACGCCTGATAACGGATGCCATTACTGAGGTCCGGATGTGGGCCGGCTTTCTGCCGGCGGAACGTATCGGCCGAATCGCGTCCGTCGCGAACCGCGGCTGCAAAGCGGGCGGCTACGAGCATCTGCCAGTGTACCAATCCGAATTGTCCGCTATCGGGTTGAATCAATCCGGCAGCGAACAGCGAATCGTAGACAGGGTGAAAAATATGGAGGTACAACTGAGGACGACCGTCATGCCAGTTCAAGTGGCGTTCGTCGATAAAAGGAAACCGGATCAGATATCCTGTGGCAAATACAATCAAATCCACTTCAATCGCGGATTGATCCGTGAAATGTACCTTGTTTCCGTCAAACCAAGTGATATCCGGTTTGAGCAGGATGTCGCCCTGTCCGATGTAGTAGGGTAATAAGGTGTTGATTACAGGATGTGTTTCAAAGAATCGGTGATCTGGACGTGGTAATCTTGTTTTTTCGGGGCGGCCAACCAATAACCGGTGCATGGCGGTTGCCGCGAGTCGGCGAAACCAGAGCGGCAGGCCTAGCGCCAGCAATTGCTCTCCAGCCTGATCGGTAGGTCGGCCAAGCAGATACTTGGGCATATACCAGTATCCGCGGCGTGTACTGTACCAGGTACAATCTGCAAATTGCGCAGCTTCGACGGCAATATCACAACCGCTGTTTCCGCCGCCGACTACGAGCACACGGTGGTCGGTAAAGATGTCCGGCCTGCGGTATTCAGCGGAATGCAGCATTTGCCCTGAAAATTTGCCGGGATATTCAGGCCATTTCGGTGCCCAATTGTGCCCGTTGGCAATAACGATCAAATCAAATCGTTTTTTATCGCCATTGTCGAACGTCACATGCCATTGGGTACGCGCATCATTTTCATGCACTGGTTCAAGCTGGGCAATACCGGTGGAAAAGTGAATGTGCTCCAGCAATTTGAAATGTTTTGCATACGCGCACAAATAGGCGAGAATCTGAGTATGGTGCGGATAATCCGGATAGTCGCACGGCATCGAGAAATCGGGGAATTCCGTTCCGGGTTTGGAAGAAATGGTATGTGTCGAACGGTAAACGTGGGAACAGGGTGTGCCGTAATTCCAGTTTCCACCCAGATCATTTTCCCGCTCAAAAACATGTGTTTCAAAACCATGATCACGAAAATGCCGGGCTGCGGCGAGACCGGAACTGCCTGCACCGATCACTGCAACGGTCTGTTTCATCAGATGCTGCCAGATTCAGATTTATCCTTTTGCTGCGGCATAACCATGTGAGTATGAAAGAATGGATGTAAGGTCAAACATGTGATTACTGAAGAATGTATTGTCAATAAAAGCAGAAAAATTCCACCTGTATACCCGAATCAGGGGGAGAGGCATAGCCAATATCGTAGCACAGTAAACACGTAAAGTTATCCTGTTGCATACAAATGAACTGTTAAGCAAGTTTACGCTCAGGTACAAATGATACATTGATACCAGTGCCTGACTGCAAAAACAGAATATCTTGCTATAAAACTTCAGAAGTTGATGTCGAATTCTGCGGTTAAATACCGCGCATAATTCTGGAATGCGGCAAAAGTGTAGAACACAACATTGGAAAATCGCGCTCTACACTCCATATTCATGAGATAAAAAGAGGACAGTTCATGTTACAAAAAAGAACTGGCCTCTTTATAACCATTCAGAAGTGAATATTGATTGGTTTGTTTGTTTGTTGGATTATGCGAATGCTTCCAATATCAAAAACATGAGCAGTATGAGTACGATTGCGTAATAAGTACCGGGCAGCTTTTCCATTATATTTCTCCAGTGAAAGAATGTTAAAAATGTTAATCAGGTTTTTTGTATTATGATTAGGTATTATACAGAAAGTTCACAAAAACTTCACAAAAAAATTACAAAAACTTCACAAAATCTTTAACCTATTCGTAATACCCTAATAGTAATGAGGAATTTTTGTTGAGTTTGTCCAAAAGCATTCACAAACTAGTCGGAATACGGGGTAAAGATTCCGATTTTTGGTTAGACAGGTTGTTACATTGTTTGGCTTGTGACTATCGGATCCGAATTATTTCGGACTTCATTCATGGATAATAACTTCTGTGAGTTCAGAATGATTTGTAGTGCGGTTAACCGGATCAGGATCAAATACTGTTGGATTGAAGCTTCGGACTTGTCAGGGAGCAGTACGGAAAGTATGAAAGTAACTTACTCACAGGTCATACTTGATAAAAATATTGCACTGACATCACTACAAATCAAATTTGTGCTATTTTTATATTAATATGACGTGTGATAAATCGTAGCTGAGTATACTGATATACTTACCACGATTTCTAGAAGTGAGGACGACCTCGCCTCTCTATTTCTATTGGGGACGACCCCGCAAATCAGAGAGGTTTTTATGAATTCTAATTGGTTAATTCTTATTATTGCGGGATTATTCGAGATTGGATGGGCGATCGGGCTTAAGTACACTGAAGGTTTTACCCGTTTATGGCCAACAATCTGGACAATATTCGCAATAATCATCAGTGTCAGCTTGCTTGGTGCTGCGATGAAATCATTACCTGTGGGAACTGCATACGCGGTTTGGGTTGGTATAGGTATAATCGGCACTGCGTTCTTCGGCATCGTTTTTTTCAGTGAATCAGTAAATATTTTTCGGTTGCTTTGCCTCGGATTTATAGTGGCAGGTATTATCGGGCTCAAACTCGGAGTGCCGGCGTAAGGCGTTACCATGAGATTTGGAATGAATGATCTTTCTACAAGTGGTAATTAATTACGATGTTGCTATGGGCGGGTGAAGTTTTTTGAATTCATTCGACCGCTTATAGATCGATTTTGATGCTAATAGTGAGTTTTCTTTTTAGCTATCGATACCGATGAAATTGCAATTGCCTGAATTAAATTCCTGACACTTGGCAAGCACTATAAATAGTAATTAGGAAATCAAATGGTTCTACTAAAAAAATCACCGCAATGGTTTTTAAAACGATTATCTTTGCGCAATCCATTAATAAAATGGATTGCGCAGATTAATTGGATTCGTGTGGCGATTTTATTTTCAAGTGCGCTGTTGACTGCCTGCGCACTAGGCCCGGACTACAAGCGCCCCGTGATAGAAGCGAACGAGCAGTTCCGAATGAATCTGCATGAAGGTGTATCAATTGCCACGCTGTCCTGGTGGGAATTCCTCAAAGATGAAACATTGCAGCAGCTGATTATCGAAGCCCTGGTCAACAATCAGGATCTTAAACATGCTGCAGCGCTCGTGCAAGAATATCAGGCACGTGCCAATGTCACCCGCATGGATTTTCTTCCCAATATGGATGTTGAAGCTAATGCCCCTTTCTTTGGCAAATTGGGGGGATTCCCAAGGGCCGGTTTTCCGACACCTTTTAGCTATTTTGGCACCACTGCGCTGAATTGGGAAATAGATGTTTGGGGGAGAATCCGCAGAGCGACTGAAGCCGCACGGGCCGATATATTAGCACAGGAAGAGAATCGCCGGGCGATCATACTTCTGTTAATCAGTGCAGTAGCGCAGACTTATTTCGATTTGCTGCAAAATGATGAACAACGGAATATTGCACTTCATGCATTGGCTTCGTGGGAAGAGTCAGTAGCTATTTCCCGGGCGCAGCTAAAGGTAGGTCTTATTCCACGGATTGATCTCGATCAATTCGAGGCCGAACGGGCGAATGCCGCAGCACTTATAGCAGAATTTGAACGGTTGATTGTACAAAAAGAAAATGAATTGAATGTGCTGCTAGGACGGAATCCGGCCCCTATAACCAGAAAGCATTCTCTGGCTCAACAGCATATTCCACCTGAGGTACCAGCCGGATTACCTTCTGATCTGTTACAACGTCGGCCCGATATCCTAGGTGCTGAACAAGCGCTGGCAGCTGCAACGGCTCGTATTGGTATGACAAAAGCAATGCGTTTTCCCCGGTTCACTATTACCGGCATGCTTGGAGTGGCCAGTCCGGCCTTGTCTAATCTCTTAACTTTCTCGGACACAAAATTTGGTGCGGGTGGAATCGGTCTGGCGGCACCACTGTTTAATGTACAGATACTAGGATTCGAACAGCGTGCGGCCGAAGCCCAGGTCGATCAGGCACTGGCAAGTTATAACCAGACAATTTTGATCGCTTTCAAGGAAGTCGAGAATGCACTGATAGCAATCCGTACTGCGAACGAGCAGCGTAAAGCCCGACAACAACAGGTGGAAGCACTCCAGTCGGCATTATATGTAGCAGATTTACGCTATAAAGCTGGTATCACCAGCTATGTCGATGTATTACTTGCTAAACGCAACTTATACCAGGCCAAGTTTTCACATACTGACGCGCACCGTCTGCATCTTGTGTCAATCGTGCAATTGTATAAAGCCTTGGGTGGTGGATGGAAGCCTGAGGATGAATTTAAGGAATAATTCAATGCCGGTATCTTCTCGGCATACCGGAAAAACCGAAAAAAATTGATTGAGAACTATCATGATGATTTTCCAAATACTGTTGGCAAAAATGCAACTACATCACAACACTATCAAATCGCTGATTTGGGCGGTGCTGATTGGAACGTGTTTAACGCTGTCCGTCGGTTGCTCAACAGACCAGCCTATCGATGTTTCGTTATCGCCACCGGAAGTGGAAGTTATTACGGTAACCGCACAAACCATACCGGATGAACCCGAATTTATCGGTAGAGCTGAAGCCTTTCGTCCCGTCGAAGTCCGTGCCCAGGTTTCCGGAATAATCAGACAGGTTTACTTTACTGAGGGACGTAATGTCAAACAAGGTGATCAATTATATTTAATTGATCCGGTCCCATATAACGCGATTTATCAGGCCATGAGGGCCAAAGTGGCACAACAGAAAGCACGCTTGGTACAGACCAAGCGAAATCTTGCGCGTGTGAAACCCTTGCTTGAAGAGCAGGCAGTCAGTCAGAAGGATGTCGATGATGCGACAGCAGATGTCTTAAGTGCAGAAGCTGCGTTGGATGCCGCACAGAATGATGTCGTCAAAGCTAAATTTGATTTGGACAATACACTTATTGTCGCACCCGTCAATGGTCGAATCGGCCGCAGTAATTTTTATGAGGGTCAACTCATTTCAGCGCAGACTACATTGCTGAATACGATTGATCAACTTGATCCGATGTATGTCAGTGTCAATGTACCGGAAAGTTACATTCTGCGGCGGCGTAAAGAATTGGCAGAAAAGAAAGTTGAAAGACCGGATCTTTATCAATTGCGCGGGGTGATGACTTTCGCGGATGGCAGTATATATCCGGAAGAAGGTGTGCTCGATTTTACTGCAGTGACCATACGTGCCGAAACCGGAACATTGCAGGGGCGTTTTACATTTCCCAATCCGACTGGAAATTTTTCTCCCGGGCAATCGGATTTTCTTCCCGGGCAGTTTGTCAGTGTCCGGCTTAAAGGATATAAACGGTTGGATGCCGTGTTGATACCTCAACGCGCCGTACAGCATAGCGCCAATGGCGCATTTGTTTATGTCATTGATAACACCGATAAAATAGAATTGCGCCAAGTACAGGCCAGTGCATGGTACGGTAGTGATTGGCTCATTGAGGATGGACTTACGCCAGGCGAGAGAATCGTGGTTGCTGGTTTTCATCGGGCTCAGCCAGGTATCCATGTTACGGTTATTTCGAGCAATGCTTCCGAAAGTAATCATAGCAATCAGGAAATGCCATGAGTTTACGTTTTTTTATTGACCGTCCGATTTTCGCATCGGTTTTATCCATTCTTATTATTGTTGTTGGCCTGGTATCGTCTCAGAAACTTCCGGTAGCGCAATTTCCGGAAATCACTCCGCCGATGATACAAATTGAAGCGGATTATCCGGGGGCCAGTGCCGAAGTTGTCGCCGAATCGGTGGCGCGTCCGATCGAAATTCAATTGCCGGGAATTGATAATCTGCTCTATTACAATTCTACCAGCACGAATGACGGCCATATGGTGATACAACTGACATTTGAAATCGGCACAGACATTGATATAGCGCAGGTTCAAACGCAGAACCGGCAAAAACTGGCTGAACCTCAGTTACCGGAAGAAGTGCTACGGCGTGGTGTCACGATTAAAAAGATGTCCCCAAACCTGCTCGCTGTTGTCGCGCTAAACTCAACCGATCCCAGGCATGATCCAGTCTATATCTCCAATTATGCACTGATCCAGGTACTCGATAATATCAAGCGGCTCCCAGGCGTGGGTGATGCGATTGTTTACGGGGCGCAGGATTATGCTATGCGGTTGATACTCGATCCTGTACGCATGGCTCAGCTGAATGTTACGCCAACAGAAATCGCCAATGTCGTGCGCGAACAAAACAGGGATTTCCCGGCAGGTCGCATAGGCCGCGAGCCAACCAGTAAAAAAACAGAACTTACAATTCCTGTTATCACGAAAGGCCGCATGAGTGATGTCAAGGAATTTGAAGAAATGATCATCCGCGCTTACCCGGACGGTTCCATGGTACGCATGCGCGATGTGGCCAAGGTCGAACTCGGCGCACAATCTTACGATCTTGAGGGACGCTGGAATGGGGTGCCGAATACGTTTATTCTGACTTTCCTATCCCCCGGCGCTAACGCACTTGATACGGTTAAAAGAGTGCGCGACGAGATGGTTAAATTATCGGCCGGATTTCCGACAGGTATGTCATATGACGTACCTTACGACACCACACAATTTATTGAAGTCTCCATCGAAGAAGTCCTCCATACATTGATTGAGGCCGCAATCCTGGTTATTTTAGTGGTATTTGTGTTTCTGCAAAGTTGGCGAGCGACATTGATACCCGCGGTGACCGTGCCGATCTCGCTGATCGGCACAATGGCGGGTATGTATGCACTAGGTTTCTCGATCAATACACTCACGTTATTCGGCATGGTGCTTGCTATCGGCATTGTGGTCGATGATGCGATTATTGTTGTGGAAAACGTCGAACGTAATATGACTCAGGGTGGACTTTCGCCCAGGGCAGCAGCGATTAAAGCCTTGGATGAAGTAACCGGAGCGATCATCGCTACGGTATTGGTTCTGGCTGCGGTTTTCATTCCCGTCGCTTTTCTTGAGGGAATCACTGGGCAGATGTACAAGCAATTTGCCATTACCATATCCGTATCGGTCGCAATTTCAGGTTTTACCGCACTGACATTGAGTCCTGCACTGTGCGCGTTGATCCTTAAACCGAAACACGGTGAATCAAAGGGATTCTGGCGCGTTTTTGACAAAGCATTTGATTGGATGCAAGCGCGTTATGTCGACATGGTTGGCTTGGTGCTAAAGCGTACTTTTATATCATTAGCGATTTTTGTAGCGTTGATTGTAATTATGGTAGGAATGTTTAAGGCTATCCCGAAAGGTTTCCTGCCCGATGAGGATCAAGGTTATTTTATAACGATCTTTCAGTTGCCTGAAGGCGCTTCAAAGTCCAGAACGACTGAAGTTGTTTCAAAAATTGAAACCTATTTCCAATCAAACTCGGCTGTTCACTCTACCGATGCCTTGGTGGGACAAAATTTTGTGTTTAATACCCGTGGTGCTAATCAAGCGACCATGTTTGTGCCATTGCATCACTGGAATGAACGTAAAGATTCGAGTCTGCAGGCTCCCGGATTAATAGCCGCTGCATTTGAAGAATTTGCAAAAATTCCCGATGCATTGATTCTTGCGTTCAATCCGCCAGCGATACCCGGCTTGGGAGCCACAGGTGGTTTTTCATTACAACTGCAAGATCCAATGGGACGGGATTTTGCCGAATTTGCGGATATAGCACAGGTTTTTGCAACTAGAGCAGCAGAGCATCCGGCGATTGCAGCCGCCAGTACAAATTTTCGTGTCAGTACCCCCAGGCTTTTTGCACATATCGACCGTGAGCGGGCTAAATCTCTTGGTGTGCCGGTATCGGATGTATTCGATACCATGCAGGCCTATTTTGGTAATTTGTATATCAATGATTTTGTTAAATTTGGCCGTGTTTATCGCGTGCAGACTGAAGCACCACCTGAATATCGATCCAGCCCGCAAGATATCAGTAAGATTTTTGTACGTACTCGGAACAATGCAGAGCAGACAATGATTCCACTCGATACGATCGTCTCGACCAGTTTTAATAGCGGCCCCGATCCTGTAACGCATTTTAATGGACTTAATTCCGCACTGCTGCTCGGTGCTGCCGCTCCGGGGTACAGTTCCGGTCAGGTTATCGAAGTACTTGATCAATTGGCCGAAGAAATACTTAAACCGGAAGGTTACACCATCGATTGGGAAGGCATCTCATTACAAGAGAAAAAAGCTGGTGGACAAACGGTCTTGATACTGGCGTTTGCCTTACTCATGGTTTTTCTGGTGCTGGCTGCGCAATATGAAAACTGGTCCACGCCTTTTGCGGTTATTCTGATCATACCTTTTGGTATATTAGGCGCGCTGTTAGCGATCTGGGTACGCGAATTGACCAATGATATTTATTTTCAGATTGGATTGATCACACTGATCGGATTGTCTGCAAAAAATGCCATACTGATTGTGGAATTTGCAAGTCAGCGATATGCTGAGGGTTTATCGCTTACCCAAGCCGCACTTGAAGCCGCGCGATTACGTTTTCGCCCGATCATCATGACCTCAATGGCATTTATTCTCGGTATTTTGCCACTTGTTACAGCATCCGGCGCAGGTGCAGCAAGTCGACATGCGATTGGTACAGGTGTATTTGGCGGTATGCTGGCGGCTACTTTCCTGGCCATTATATTCGTGCCATTATTTTTTGTGATCACTGCAGGATTCTCGCGTAAAGCAAAATAATAAGTTGAGACCCTTGCGCGGTAGAAAGAATATCAATCATGTAGGAATGGTACAATACCGTTCCTATTCATTGTGTTATTTATAGTGGGTTTAGATCTGACTGATAGTTCTGTTACCCCGCCGAACACGCAAAGGCAAATTTCTAATCAAATAAGATTACCGAAATTGTTTATTGAAAGCTTGATGAACAAGGAGAAATACGTCTTTTAAACAGAAAACCGACAAAAGATACTAAAAAAGCAAATTTGTATCAATTCACACATTTTTTACTGGATTTTTATGAAGTCAGGGGATGTAAAGGTCTCTTTCAAATTGCTTCTTAGACTGAAACTTTTTGCTTCTCTTTCTATACGGCTGTATTATTTATAAAAATTGAAATTGATATAATTTATAAACATACCCAGACAAGTATTCAATGTTTCCATAATACCGTGGTGCTCGTGCACTAAAAATTTCTGATCAAAAAACAGAACTTGAAAATCATTAATATTGATCAACTGAATATTAGGGATTCTCTCCCCAGCCCTAAAGGCGTTGCTCTGGCCATAGTGCAAATGTGCCGCAACGACGATATCTCGATTCATGAAATCACCCGACTGATCCAAACTGATCCAACGTTATCCTACCGTCTGATCCATCGCGCCAACTTAACCAGGAACACCAGCAGACAAATTTCATCGGTATCCGATGCCGTTTTTCATCTCGGCATTCAATCCGTCAAGCAACTGGCACTGAGTTTTTCATTGATCGACCAGTATCAGCAAGGAAACTGCAAAGCATTTGACTATCACCAGTTCTGGTCACATTCGCTGTTAATGGCGATCGCCTCAGAAGCATTCGGCAATGTAATCAGAATCAGTGTACGTGAGGAATTGTTTACCTGTGGATTACTGGCGCGCATCGGTTGTCTTGCGCTGGCCACGATTTATCCGCAAAAATATTCGGAAATCCTGGGAATAAACGATACCCATCGTTCTTTAATTGAAAAAGAACGTCAATATCTTGAAACAGACCATAACCATATGACTGTCGCGATGCTGGTTGATGCGGGCTTTGCCATGGAATTGATCGAATCCGTTTATTATCATGAAGAACCCATGGAATCCGGATTTTTCGAAGATTCCCGTTCCTATCAACTGACACAGCTATTCCATCTGGCCAAACATTTGGCCGACATTACTATCCTTGCCGAGTCGGAATACTTCGAGCAAACCGCCGAATTAATGCTGCTCGCAAAAAGAATCGGCTTTCAAACAAAGTCTTTCATAGACATAGTGCAAAACATTATTCAGGAATGGAAAAACTGGAATTCTCTACTCAAAATATCCGATACCACTACACCCTGTCCTCAGACGATCACTCGAACAATCGAGCAATTTTCCGGAAACAACCAGAACGCTTCTTCACTGCGTGTTCTGGTCATTGAAGACGATCCTGCCAGCCGTCGACTGATCGAGGAAATACTTTCCAACATATTGGGCCACACAGTCTTTTCCGCTGAAAATGGTCAGCAGGGATTATCCCTGGGCCTGGAAACAATGCCGCACGTTGTTATTACCGACTGGATCATGCCGGTAATGGACGGGCTTGAACTGACACGCGCCCTGCGTGCTACCGACTGGGGGAAGAATACCTATATTATCATGCTGACCGGTGTTGAAGAAGAAAAGCTTGCCAAGGCTTTCGAGATCGGTGTGGATGATTACATCACCAAGCCGATCAACATACACACTTTCCGTGCCCGGTTGCGCGCCGCCTGGCATCACAGAAGACTCCAGGATTCCTGGCAACAGAACCAGATGCAACTCAAGCAATCTGTAGCAGAACTGTCGACATCCAACCGCAAACTTGAGCAGGCGGCACACACGGACATCCTGACCGGACTGCCGAACCGGCGCGCGGGTATGGAGGCTTTATCACGCGCATGGAGTATTGCCAGCCGCACGTATCAATTGATTGCAGCGATCCTCATCGACATCGATTATTTTAAACGGATCAATGACAGCCACGGCCATGCGGCAGGAGATGTTGTTCTCAAAGCAGTTGCGGCATCGATTCAAAACACGGCACGTAAGGGCGATTTTTTCTGCCGTATCGGAGGGGAAGAATTTCTGATCATTTGTCAGGATAAAAAAACAAATCTGCGGTCAACAGCGATTTTTGCCGAAAGGCTGCGTCAGAAGATCGGTTCGGAATACATCGACATCCATGGCAAAACGGTCACAGTAACGATCAGCATCGGTATCGCGTTGAAAGAACCTTACATGCAAAACGAGGATCAACTAATCAAAGCAGCCGATAAGGCGTTATACACAGCCAAAGATAGCGGAAGAAACAAGATCTTTTGTGCGAACGGGGATCATTTCTTTGAGCCCGATCCCGGTGATGCATGAAAAAGCCGCATGACATCGTCCGTTGTTTGATCTACATTCTGGAATCAAAAATTCTGTAAATACTGCAATAACAGTACAATCCGGTCATTGATAATCCGTGTACGATAATCGCCACGCGAAATAACCGATGCACTGCCAAAATTGGCGTAAGTCCAGTTGAGTGCAATGAATTCAAATTCCTGGTCGCGGTAACGGAACCACTGCTCCTGGGAGCGGCTCAACGCGTGTTTTGCCTCATCACTGAGCACCGCCATTAACCGGGTATAAGCGCCTTTGAGCTCATCATTCAGAAAATCTTCGTAGCGCGCATAGATCCTGACATAGCCCTGGGTAGTATGCGGGGTATGCTGAATTTCATGCGCATACACACTTGCGCGTTCAAGAAAATCGCCGACATAATCGGGTGCATCCGGATTATCGATGGCATAGACCAACGAACCGCAATGCATTAAAAAAAACACCAGTACAGCTTTGCACCACTGCTGCGCTGATATTCTCCTCCACTCGTTACCAGTGCGCATAAACATTTTTCGAATAAATATTCCATTCCGCATTACGCCGGTTCACGAGCCCCTGCATCATTTTGCCCTGCGATTTATTCCATGCTTTCCATGCCGACTCCAGATTGGGATAATGCGTCTGTGCCATAGGGTCATTTACCAGTTTCAGTACTGAAGAGCTGCCAAAATTACCCGAACCGATATTAAAAACGAGCATGACGAGTGCATCAAACTGATTTTGTGAAACAGTTGCCGTTACTTTGCTATTCACGCTGTCAACAAACGGTTGCAGATCTTTGCGGAGCAATGCTTTTGCCTGATCTTCACTGATACCATTCCGGTACAGGTCACCGGATTGATGCCATTCACTCTGACTGATCAAATGACCATAACCGATTGTCGCCCCTTTAACCCAGTTGGAAATCTCGGCACCGGTCTGATCGTCGTAAGGTTTACCTCTGAACGATTCGATCGCCATGAGCAGCGCCATCCCCTGATCACTCATCTGATGCATCATTATTCACCTCCACCTTTAATCGTCTTGCCCGGTCGGCAAACCACGAGACTTTAGAATTACGGTTACTGTCTGTATAGTGTAGCAAAAGGCCAACGACTTAACCTACCATGAGGTGTCAGAATGACCATCGAAAGCATGAATCATTTTACGGTATTGAGCAGCAATCTTAAAAAAACCAAATCCTTTTATATCCATCTGCTTGGGCTCACGGAGGGCTATCGCCCGCCCATGGCGTCCGAAGGCGCCTGGCTGTACGCCAAAGACAAAAACCACTCGATTCTGCATATCATGGCCGGAAGACCGATGCCGGAACATGCACCGGGTGTTATCGACCATATGGCATTTACCGCTACCGGTTTGCAATCTGTTATCGATACACTCAAACAACAAGGTATCCCTTACCGGTTGAATCGCATGGCCGAACTGGGTATCTGGCAGCTGTTCTGTTATGATCCGGACGGTGCAAAGGTTGAGATGGACTTTGCTGCGGATGAACCTGAACCGGTGGGATAATTCATTTCACACAGTTCGGTCTTTTACCCGCTGCATGCGCCTGCTGCATCACACTCACCGTTTTGGGCATCAGTTTCTGGAGATCGTCGATACGGGTTGCATGCGACGGATGGGTGGATAGAAATTCTGCCGGTTGTGGTCCTTCACTGGCCTGCGCCATTTTGAGCCATAGGGTAATACTTTCCGAAGGATTGAAACCCGCCTTGGCCATCAATTCCAGGCCAATGGTGTCCGCTTCACTTTCATGCAGGCGGCTGAACGGCATGATAATGCCATATTCCGCACCAATACCGAGCAAACTGACCGCTGTTTGACCCATTGCACTTTGTGGCGCGGCAATGGCCGCTATCAGCGACACACCGACCTGCGCCCCCAGCTTTTGTGACATGCGCTCATTGCTGTGTTTTGCCAGAACATGTCCGATTTCATGGCCGATGACTGTAGCCAGTTGATCCTGGTTGTCAACCAGATCGACCAATCCGGAATGCACGCCGATTTTGTTACCGGGCAGAGCAAACGCATTCAGGGTTCGATCTTCAAACACAACTACTTCCCATTCGCCGCCCACTTCACGCGCCAGCGCGTCAGTAATACAACGCACAAACTGGTTTTCTCGCGTATCCTGGCTGGCGGATTTTTCGGATTTCAGATTATTAAATGCCTGCAAACCCATGGCATCCAGTTCGTCGTCCGGCATAAAAACCAGCTGCGTTCTGCCAGTTGGGGAAGTCGCGCAGGCGCTCATCATAATCAGCAACAACAAGGTAATTATTATTTTCATCGGTACCGGCTCCCAAAAAATATCATTCTACTGACATCCCGCTTGTTCTGAAAGTATTCATGCATTGCTATTGATTATCCTGCAATAATGCCACAACCTCGTCGTCACTGACTTGCGCAAACATTTCATAAAACTGGCCAACGGCATAAAATAATGCCGGTGTCTGAAGACAAACCATTTCATCGGCATAAGGCGCAACTCTGTCCAGTGTCTCAATCGGTGCGACAGGCACCGCACAGATCAGTTTCTGCGGATACTTGGCTCTCAGCGCATGTAATGCGGCAATCATGGTGGAACCTGTCGCCAGACCGTCATCGACGACAATCACCACACGTCCTTTGGGATCACGCGGTGGACGAACCGGCGTATATCGGCTGCGGCGTTCCCGCAGGATCTCAAGCTGCCTCGCTTTTTCCTTTTCGAAATAGTGCTGATCGTGGGTTATGACATCTGCTTCACGGGTCATATACGCCCAGCCGGTTTCATCGATTGCACCGATTGCCAGCTCCGGATTACCTGGTGCACCGAGCTTGCGCACCAGGACAATATCCATGTCGCCTTGCAGCCTGTCGGCGATAATCTTTGCCATAGGCACAGCACCACGCGGTATAGCCAGAATAAGTGGATTCTGCTCCCGATAAACCACCAATTGTTCGGCCAGTCGAACAGCCGCATCCTCACGGTCACGAAACATCGCTCGCTCTCCTTTCTTCCTGTTTATGCGCTGTAAAAATCCATCCTTTGATAAAATAGCAGAAACACGTTTTCAAGGATATCCTATCCGGAGACTATAAATTGAAAAGAATAGCGGCACTCAAATCCTTATCGATGGACCACCATCACGGTCTGGTGCTGGCGCGCGAAGCCAAGGCAGCGGCAAAAACAGAATCCGATGTGCTGGAACAGCAAAGAATCTGGTCTAAACTGGAAGCTCATGCCGTAACTGTGCTGGAATCTCATTTTAAAATTGAAGAAACGCTACTGGCATCCGCACTCAGCGCATTAAAAGATCCGCACATCACTACGATACTGGAACGCATGTACAAAGAACATGCGACACTGCGCACATTACTGTCCCTCGGCAGCCCGCGCACGACAGCGCAATTGATACAGGTGAGCGAACTATTGGCACTGCATATCCGCTTTGAAGAGCGCGAGCTGTTCGAACTGGCCCAGACACGTCTGGATCAGCAGGTATTGGATGCCATTGCCCAAGCCACGCACCATGGCTGAAACGCACTCGGGCCATCTGCAGCAGATGGCGTATTCACAGCATACGACTTTTATCACCGCTGACAAATCCGTAAAGCGGTAGATCCAGCGCTTTGCCGAACGCAATCACTTTGAATAATTCACCCATCTCTGCCGGGCTGACCAGTTTTTGCAGCTGATTCGCCAGCGGCAGATAATTCTGCGCCGTTTCTACCGGTGTACGTGTCAATATTTCCGTAATCCCGCAGTTCAATAAAAAATGCGCCTGCGTGGTATATCCCATCAGCGGTAGCCCGACTTCTTCAGCCGCATCATACAAGGCACTGAAATCCACATGACTGGTGATATCCTGCAATCCCGGCAAATAGAACGGATCGTCGTGCGCGTGATGACGGTAATGACACATCAGCGTGCCCTGATTGCGCTGCGGATGATAGTATTCGCTGCGGCCGAATCCGTAATCGATCAGAATGACGGCGCCCTGCTGAAGTATCCCGGCAAGGCCGCGGATAAAATACCCGGCAGCCCGGTTAATCTCGCTGCAATACCTGAAATCCGGGTCATGTTGCGGATTGATCTGCTGCGTCAGATTACCGGCAATCACCTTCAGCGCATCGTCGGTGACCGGCCTGTTTTTCCAGGAGAATGTCCTATTTGACTCCTGCCAAACGATACCCCGCTCCAGCACATCGGCGCCTTGCCATTCGACCAGATGCACCGGCATCGCATCAATCACTTCGTTCGCCAGGATCGTGCCGCAAAACTGTTCCGGCAACCCCTCGAGCCAGATCACGCGCGTCATCAAATGCGGCACCTGTTCGGTCAGGAATTGCTGTTGCCGCTCGCGCAACTCAGCGCTCACCTCAAGAATATAGTAATGCTGCGGCAGGCAATCATTATGTTCGAGTTCATGCAGCATATCCCTGGCCAGCTTGCCAGACCCCGCGCCAATTTCCAGAATATCCGCCTGACCCCGGTGTTTTACAACCTGCTCCGAAATCTGTTTAATCTGTTTGGCCAGTGCATAACCAAACAACGCAGAAATTTCCGGCGCGGTAACAAAGTCCCCGCCAGCGCCTAGCTTTGCAGCGCCGCCGTTATAGTAGCCCAACCCCGGATGATACAGCGCCAGTTCCATATAACGGGCAAACGAAATCCAGCCGTCCGTGGCAGCGATTTCTTCGCAGATCACAGTCTGCAGTTTCTGGCTGTACATCAATGCCGTTTCACTGCAGGTCGGCAGATTGGATATATTTGATGATGGTGTATAAAATGACATTTTTTAACGTTTTAAAAAAGTAATGGTAAAACAGCTCCGTGCTGCAAACGGACTGACAAAGCCGTATTCTACGGGAGACAGTGGTGCAAGAAAAAGTCGTTCTGGTAACCGGTGGCGCAAAACGTGTCGGCGCGGCGATTTGCCGCAGACTGCATGCGCAAGGCGCAAAGCTTGTCATTCATTACCGTTCCTCGCTGGACGAGGCACGCGCACTGCAGCTTGAACTCAATCAGCGAAGACCTGATTCCGCTTCTCTCACACAGGCCGACTTGCTCGATATTGATTTGTTACCCGAATTGATTGACAAAACGGTAAGGCGCTACGGCCAATTAGATGCACTCATTAATAACGCCTCCAGTTTTTTTGCCACACCGCTGGACGCCTGCATGGTTGAAGCCTGGAACGATCTTATCGGCAGCAACCTGATGGCACCGCTGTTTCTGTCTCAGGCCGCTGCGCCTTATCTCAAAAAACAGCGCGGTTGCATTGTCAATATCGTCGACATCCATACCGAACGGCCGCTGAAAAACTTTGTTATTTATAATGCCGCCAAGGGTGGTCTTCAGGCGTTGACCAAATCACTGGCGCTGGAACTGGGGCCGGAAGTCCGCGTCAATGGTGTATCACCGGGGCCGATTCTCTGGCCGGAAAACGATACGTGGTCGAATGCGCAAGCCCGCGATGCGATTATCCAGGGCACATTGCTGAAGCGTATGGGTGAACCGGAAGATATCGCCAGAACCGTGCAGTTCCTGGTTCAGGATGCCCACTACATCACCGGTCAAATCATCGCCGTCGATGGTGGTCGCAGCATTCATCTGTAAGAACCTGTTCAAGATCTCACTGAAGAGTACATTGTGGCGTTAAAATCGAACTCAGAATGCTCACATACTTCAAGTATGCTCCGCTTTTTTGTTCAATTTTGCCTTGCACTGTACCCTTGATCGAAATCTTGAACAGATTCTAAGCCATTCGGACACCTAGCTTTATTCGCTGAAAGCATTTTTGATCCATTCAATGGTGGAGCGATGCGCTCCGGTGATGAGCACCGCATCGAAACGGCACGCCGGTTCCTGCCGTAACCCTGAAAGATAATGCCGTGCCGCGATCAGCAATCTTGCCTGTTTGGTTGCCGTTATACTGGCCGCCGCACCGCCAAAAGCATCACTGGCGCGCATTCTGACTTCGACAAATACCAGCGTATCACCCTCGGTCATGATGAGGTCGATTTCTCCGAAACGGCAGCGATAATTTCGCGCTACCAGCACCAACCCCTGCTGTTGTAAATAGGTTGCCGCAATCCGCTCCGCCGCAGCGCCGTTCAGTGATTCAGTCACACGTGAATCTACCGGGTTTCCGAGATGCTTAGCACCCGCACACCGCCTTTGTCAAATCTGGCGGCCACCGGATCGCGTACGAATTGTGCCGGAGGAACATAGTGAATGTATCCAGTCACACCATCGAGCGAAACTTCGTAAGGCGATCGGGCATACAGCAGGCGGCTCATTAACCGGAATGCATCAATACCGAGTGCAAAAAGGCGCTCCGTATCCTTGTCCGTTTCCTGATGCATGCCGCGGTATGCCATCACCACCGGATGATCAAGCTGCAGCAGCCAGGGCATATCCATGAAACGGATACCGTCGAGCTCGTTATTGTAGAGCGGATCACTGTTGCTGACTAAAACTTGCGAAGTCGCGTAGACAGGCGTTTCAGGATTCAGGTAAGCACGCACACGGCGCACTTTATGAGCATCCAGCGCGAGAAAAACCACATTCTCCGCCCCACTGGTATGTCTGCGCAGCTGTGAAAAAAACCCCTGATTTTCTTCGTATTCGACCGACTCAGCGGTATTGCCGAATTCAGCCAGCCAGCGATCGGCAAACGCATTCTGCAACCGCGATGACAAAGCACCGGCATCCTTGATAATGATCGCGTGCTTTCGCAGCATATCGTACGTGTCTAATGCCAGTCCGGCGATATGGCTGGCCTCGTTTTCCATCTGCATGCCGAACAAAAACAGATTGGGCGGCAATGGCATGGGTGCCTCCGTTGAATTGAGCGCAAGCGTCGGCACCGCTATGGTATGACTCGATGCCAGCGCCGTCACACCGTTTCGCGTCAATGGACCGACAATCAGCACGGCACCGGCCTGCAACGCCTGATGATAAGTCACCAGAATATCCAGCGGATCATCGGTTGTCGAATAAATCCGCACAGCAAAGGGCAATGCCGACTCGCGTCTGGCTGCGGCTACAAATCCCTCTTTGACCGTTTCGGCGGGCCGGCCAAAAGAAGCGGATTGCAGCGGCAACAATAAACCGATGTGTGGAACGGCGGCATACTCGGGCGCATGCATCGGTGAAGCGGCCGCCCCTGGAAAATCCGCTTCCGGATGAGTGGCAAAAGCGTGCACGCTGCCGTATAGTGCTGCAACAGCCAATAAAATAACGATATAAAAACGTTGCATTGTAAAAAATAATATGCTTTTGAAAAACGCATTATATGTGGTTGCCACACCAATAGGAAACCTTAATGACATCGGCCTGCGCGCATTGGAAGTCCTTGCTGGCGTTGATGCGGTTGCTGCCGAGCATGTGCAGAATTCGAAACATTTGCTGTCACACCATGCGATTCACACCAGACTGATCACCCTGCATCAACATAATGAAGCCGCTGTTGCGCATCAAATATGCGCATCCCTGGCGGCAGGAAAGTCTGTTGCTTTAATCAGCGATGCCGGAACGCCGGCGATATCCGACCCGGGTGCTTTGCTGGTACAACAGGTGCATAAACAAGGGTTTCCGGTGATTCCGGTGCCGGGCGCCAATGCCGCGATCTGCGCGCTCTCGGCAGCCGGTATCGTCAATCCGCATTTTCTGTTTTACGGGTTTCTACCGGCCAAAGCGGGACAGCGCCAACGGGAATTAAAAACACTGGCGCTGTTGCCATACACGCTGGTTTTTTACGAAGCGCCGCATCGCGTACGAGCGAGCTTGAACGACATGGCATCTGTCCTCGGTGCTGAACGCCAATTAACCATCGCACGTGAATTGACCAAGCTGTTTGAGACCATCCATCAGTGCAGACTGGATGAAGCCGCCACATGGATCGAAGCCGATGTACACCATCAGAAAGGCGAATTTGTCATCCTGGTTTCAGGCGCGCAAACACCGGGCAATGCCGGAATCAGCGAACAGGCGCGCAACACACTGACCTTGCTGCTGGCCGAATTGCCGCTGAAACAGGCGGTCAAGCTTACCGCCGAAATTTCCGGCGAAAATAAAAACACGTTGTACCAGCTCGCGCTCAGCCTGAAACCATAACGTTATAATGCATTTTTTTATTTGGATTTGCCGCTGCCCATGAACACCCCGCAAGAACTCACGTTGACCCGTCCGGATGATTATCACCTGCATTTGCGCGACGATGCGCAGATGCAAGCAGTACTGCCGTTTTCCGCCCGGCAGTTTGCCCGCGCCATCATCATGCCGAACCTGAAACCGCCTGTCGTTACCACCACAATGGCTGCCGCCTACCGCAACCGTATTCTGTCGGCGTTGCCGGATGATCTGAAAAATAGCTTTGAACCGTTGATGACGCTCTATCTGACCGACAATACCGCACCGCAGGAAATTCTGCATGCGAAAAACAGTGGCATTGTTCACGGCGTCAAGCTCTACCCCGCTGGCGCGACGACGAACTCCGCGGCTGGTGTCACCGATATTGCGCGCTGTTATGCCGTGCTGGAAACAATGGAAAAAAACGACATGCCCTTACTGGTACACGGCGAAGTCACCGATCCGTCCATCGATATTTTCGACCGCGAGAAAACCTTCATCGACACCGTACTCACCCCTGTCGCCCGCCGTTTTCCCGGGTTGCGCGTAGTATTCGAACATATCACCACGCAGGAAGCCGCCGACTTTGTCACAGCCGTGCCGGACACCATCGCAGCCACTATTACCGCACACCACCTGCGCTATAACCGCAATGCGATTTTTCAGGGTGGAATCCGCCCGCATTACTACTGCCTGCCTGTCCTGAAACGCGAACAACATCGCCAGGCGCTGATCAAAGCCGCAACCAGTGGCAATAAAAAATTCTTCCTGGGCACCGACAGCGCGCCGCATTCCCGTGCGTTGAAAGAAAACGATTGCGGTTGCGCCGGCATATTTACCGCGCACGCAGCCATCGAACTGTATGCCGAAGCATTCGAGCAGGCCGGCGCGCTGGATCGGCTGGAAGCCTTTGCCAGCTTCAACGGCGCGGATTTTTACCGGTTGCCGCGGAACAGTACGCGGATCACACTCAGAAAAACACCGTGGCAGGTTCCGGAACGGATCGATTTCGCGGGCGATACGTTGATTCCTCTAGCCGCCGGTGAAGTACTCAGCTGGAAAATGCAATGACAGGGCAGCCCTCAGGTTAAAACAATTCTTCCAGGAAATTGGCCACCGATTGATAAGCGCGATTCGCAACCCGCTCACTGTAGACCGTGCCAAAGCCCGGATTATTGGCTGCCGGATTGGTGAACGCATGCATGGTTCCACCATATACATGCATCTGCCAGTCCACTTGCGCCGCGGTCATTTCCTGTTCAAACGCGAGCACCTGCTCCGGCGGCACCATGGGATCATCATGGCCATGCAGGCACAGCACCTTTGCCGTGATTTTTTGATTGGGCACAGCGCCAGGCGCAAAAATGCCGTGAATGCTGATCACGCCTGCCACATCTGCGCCGGAACGTGCCAGTTCGAGTACGCACATGCCACCGAAACAGAATCCCATTGCCGCAACCCGCGCTGCGTCAACCTGCGGCAAAGACCGCACAGCGTGCAAGGCCGCATTGATTCTCTGTCTCAATAAAGCACGGTCTGATGCGAACGGCGACATGAGCGCACCGTTGCCCTCAATATCCCCGTCTTTGCCATAAACTCCCTTGCCATACATATCAAGTGCAAAGCCGACATACCCCAACGCAGCCATACGTTCTGCGGTTTTGCACGCAAACTCGCGCCTTCCGCTCCAATCGTGCGCAACCAGCACAGCCGGCTTGGCAACACCAGTATCTTTATAAGCAACATACCCTTCCAGCAATACCTCACTGTCGCGGTAATCTATTTTTTGTGTAATCATCGTTTCATCCTTATTTGTCTTTAAACATATCATTGGCGGGCGGTACTCTCGGGCGATTCCGGGAGCCGAGAAAAACAAGGTTATTGAATTGTTATCCATTTGCCAATAGTTTTATTGGCAAATTGCGCGCACAAAATCCAGCCAATTCGGTGAAATCAGTGATGACAACGAATCTAAAAACTTTGCGCTGCGGATTTTATCGATCTCCACCATCGATAGATATATAATTCCAACGCTACACTTACGAGCACTCATATAATAAATGTTTTAATAACAATAACTTGTTTAACATGTCATACATATAAAGGAAGGATGAATACGATGAAATCATTCATTGATTATTACGGCGCAATAAGAAACAGCGCCTTAGTACTGCAAGCAGCGGTTGTATCCATGTTACTGGGTTTTGCTGGCACAGCCGCGGCTGACAGTGTTTTTGTCTCGCCCAAACACAACAAAATCTTTATCGCGGACCGGGGATTATTCGTCAAAGATCTGGATACCGGTATTGCCAACACCATGTGCAGCCCCAATAACCGGTGGTACGATCCGGCCGGCCATGATGTCACCGATTTAATGGGCACCGCCACGGATGTTGTCGTCAAGTATCATTATGCAGTTGTCACCGTGCATCCGCTGGATGCGCAGAACACTCCTTTTGTGGATACCATAACCGTCGATCTGACCAGTTGCCTGGATTATAAAGTCGTCAGAGTGGATGATTGCATCGCCACAGTGGATCTTGAAGGCGGCTTCATGACCATCCCTTGCGTTGCCTATAACGGTGGCTACCTCACGGTGAAAATGAACCGCCGCGGCAATTCGAGTAACTGGGAAGTACAGACGTTCGGCGACAATATCCACATTAAAAATTACTATGGTCATGGCCATGGACGTAAACATGATCGCGATGATGATGACGATTGATCAGCTAGGCTGATTTTATCGTTTTGAACGGACAATATAATAACAGAGGCCTTTGCACGGCTACTACGCGGCACGATAATTGCGTTAAAAATTTGCGAAAAATGCTCATTTACCCCGTGCAAACTCCGCTTTTTCGCAAATTTTTGCCTTATTCTCGTGCCGCGTAGTAGCCGTGCAAAGGCCTCTAACAGTAGCGAGCAGCAGTGCTGTATTACCCGGCATTGCTGCCGTTCTTCCCTCTCAAAATTCAGCCCAGCGCGCCTCGGTTCATGTTTGCCTGAGCATCTGTTTCATCATCCCGCTCCTCACGATCATTCACCACTTCATACGCCGGTTGCGTCCTGGGCTTGCGCGGAGCATTTCCTTTACACAACTAATAATAATGATTATTATTCCTGTTCCTATTCTCGCATGCAATGTTGCTGCTAAAATTTTTAGCTGGACTGAATCCTCTCATGTTTGGATTTGATGTCGCAATGTAATGCTCCATCTGAGGTTCATCATGAATGAAAATGACATATTGTTACTAGGAGAGTTACTGCAAAAGGGCGGCTGGACGATGGTCCCGCTGTATGCGTGTTCAGTGGTCGGTCTCGTCGTATTTGTCCATAAGCTCATTGTGTATCGCGCCGCGCAGCTTTCAGATTTAAGCTGGGAGTCAGCGGTGATCAAACTGATACGGTCAGGCAATCTGTCCGCCGTGCAAGGCGCATTCAATCATTCTGCAAATCCTGCAACCAATGTCGTCAACGCAATCGTTACAGCATTGAAAGAGCAGCCGGAGGCAGCAAAATCAGAAGCGTTCAGAGTTGCCAGCCTGGAGCTGCAGAAACTGGAAAAAAATCTTTCATTGCTGTCGTTTCTTGCTCAGGTCGCACCATTGCTGGGTCTGTTGGGTACCGTTCTTGGGATGATGGATTTATTTGTAGGTTTTCAACAAAAGGGCACTTCAAACATCAATCTGACAGAGCTTTCAGAAGGCATCTGGAAAGCATTGATTACAACAGCCGCCGGCCTGACAATTGCCGTACCCATGCTGGCTGCCCATAGCTATTTGTCAAGCCGGGTCGATAACGTACGCCTTGCTTTAAGCGATCTGATTCAGCGCATTTTGTACACGATACCCCGGATACAAACACAGCCCGAGGCAGGAGGAAAAGATGGAATTTGAGACTCACAGGCGGATAACACCCAATATTAATCTTGCCCCACTGGTCGATGTTATTTTTATTCTGGTTATTTTTATTGTGCTGGGCGCAAACTTCCATCGCATTCAGACACTGGATGTCTCGATTCCAGTCGCAGAAGCGTCCGGACAATCCGATCCCAGATCCCTGGTAATAACAATCCCTGTATCAGGCCAGCTTGATCTCATGGGAGAAAAAATTGATCCGGATGATCTGAGAAACGAACTTCGCACAAAGGTAGCAGACTTTGAGTCGGTATTACTGGTAGCCGATCAATCTGTACCGGTGCAGCGTGTCGTTCAGATTCTGAGCGATGCCCAAGTGGCAGGTTTTGTATCTGTCAGTATTGCAACCCAGGAATCCGAATAATAACTGCCGTGAATTCACTGGAAAACTGGGGCATTCCCTTATTTACATCGCTTCTGGTTCATACAGCAATCATGCTGTTGCCGGTTCAGTATGGCAGCCAGACGGAAAATAAGGATGTTCGGGAACTGACATTCCGATTAGTATCGCTGCCTCAAAAACCTCAAGCAACCCCCGCCGATCAGACAGCTTATCAACCCCCAAAGCAAAAGCCTCCTCCCCCGGAAATAACACATATGCAGCAACAGCCAAGTAAACCTGTACGTTCAAAAATCGCAAAAATTCCAGTTCAGCAAGAAACAGGCGCTGAAAATAATGAGCATGTTGATTCGGTATCCGAGCCGCCGGCAGCAGTAGATCTGGTTGCTGCCATACAACCTCAGGCAGGCAATCCTGCACCCGGTAATATGCCTACAGACTTGATGATATCCCCCACGGAATTATCTGTGATTTGTCCTGAACTTGCGGCTCCACCCTATCCCAGAATTTCCCGGCAGCTTGGCGAATATGGCGATGTCGTGTTGAGACTTGAGGTGAGTGAAAGCGGTGTTGTAAGATCTGTTCAAGTCGTCAGTAGCAGCGGTTATAAACGCCTGGATGAGGCCGCTATCGAAGCGACCAGAACCTGGCGTTGTAATCCACCACGCCAAAACGGTCATCCTGTGAGCGCCATTGCACTGCAGCCGTTCAAATTTGTTTTACAATAACCTGAGTTCGGGATAAGCCGTCAAGCTTTCATGGCATCGATCCTGTCCAGATTCCAAGTAGGTTTATTATTGGGCAAACAGTAAGCCGCGATACCAGTCATCAGATTGACGAGGAAATTGAAACTGGAGCGATGGCGGGTGATGCGCGGATTGTCCGGTTAGCCATTGGAAGGCGCGGAAGCTGATGCGCGAAGCTGGCGTACAGGCACGATGCCATAAGGTCGGGTCGCAATACTCAAGATACGGTTAGTTTGCACCCGAATGCTTCAACAATCTTGGCAATGGTATCGAATTGCGGATTGCCGCCTTCTGACAGAGATTTGTACAAGCTTGCCCGTGTTACTCCGATCTGTTTGGCTATTTCGGTCATGCCCTTGGCGCGCGCTGCGGTGTTCAGGGCGTGAATCAAGTCGGATGTGTCGCCAGTCTTTGCAACCTCCTGCAGGAATTCGCGGATATCCTCATCGGTTTCAAGGTGGGCTGCAATGTCAAGTTTTCTGGTTTTAATGGTCATTTCTTAATCTCCAGGCATTTCAAGATGCGCCGACGGACGGTGGGTGCGTTATTAAAAGTTCGCCAGCATCAGGTATTCACCGGCAAACAGGCCGACCGATGCGAGTATCAGCAACAAAGCGCGCATGACCGGCTGTTCCAGCATGGGCTGAAAAATGCCGCCGTTGATTTGGTAATCCCCCCATTTTTAATGGGAGCTTACAGTAGAGAGTTTTAGTTTAAAAGCTTCTGCCAGCTTCATAGCTGGCGTGATACCTCCAAGTGCCATACTCGGACGTTCATTATTGTAAATCCACAGCCATTGTGTTGCGGTAAGTTGCGCTTCCTCAATGGTTGCAAATTCATTCATCTCCAACCATTCATGCCGAACGGTTCTGTTATAGCGTTCCACGTAGGCATTTTGCTGTGGCTTTCCTGGTTGGATGTAATCAAGCTGGATACCTCGTTTCTTTGCCCAACAACGAAGTGTGCCGCTGATATTTTCCGGCCCATTATCACAGCGGATCTTCCTTGGCTGGCCGCGCCATTCGATGATCTGATCCAGGGCACGTGCAACACGCTCTGATGGAAGCGATATATCCACTTCTATTCCCAATCCCTCGCGATTGAAGTCATCCAGCACATTGAAGGTACGGAAAGACCTGCCATTGGTGAGCTGATCAGCCATGAAGTCCATCGACCATGTATCATTGGGTTGTTCTGGCACAGCAAGCGGTTCCGGCTTCTCCCGTTTTAACCGCTTGCGCGGCTTGATCCGTAAATTCAGTTCCAACTCGCGATAGATACGATACACACATTTGTGATTCCATTCAAAACCCTTCACATTACGCAAATAAAGGAAGCATAGACCAAAGCCCCAACGCTTGTGACAGGCCGTTAGCCGTAGCAACCAATCGGCGATTTCCTCGTTCTTATCGTTGAGTACCCGTCGATAGCGATAGCAAGTTTCAGAGATGCCAAATGTTGCACAGGCCAAACCGATACTAATAGACTTGTTTTGTACCGCCCACTGCGCTATCACCTTGCGCTGTGAGGGCTTTACCACTTTTTTCCGAGTGCTTCCTTCAGCAATTCATTCTGCATCTGGCTTTCCGCATACATCCGTTTCAGCCGTTTGTTTTCTTCAGCTATCGCCTTCATTTCGGATAGCATGGCGGCATCCATTCCACCATACTTGCTGCGCCATTTATAAAAACTCGCACTGCTCATCCCATGCTCACGGCATAAATCAGCCACAGGAATTCCTCCCTCTGCTTGTTTCAATATCTGCATGATCTGGTTTTCCGTAAATCGATGCTTCTTCATCAGTAAAATTCCTCTTCGTTTATGATAGAAAATTCTACTGTAGTGCACCTTTAATTTAGGGGAGGATTACCATTTCCTTGAGTTTTTTCACGCAGCGATGGCCGTCAGGGTCAATGTTGCCCACCAGGTTTTCGGCGCTCATGACAGCGGCTTGTTTGAGTTTTTGCGCTTCGTAGCGGATCATGAAGCCGGAAAAAATCAGCAGTGAAATAGCCGCGCCAAAGGTAATGGCCTTGCTGAGCGGAAAGTCCTGGTTATCAAAATACGTGATGCGCGCAAACAGCATCAGCATAATGCACAGCAGCGGATAATAAATCAGCTTGTCTGCCACCAGCGTTCTCTCGGCGACCAGCGTAACGATTTTCTCGAGCGTTTCGAGCGGGTTGTCTGTTCGTTCGCGATAAAACTTTTTAAGATCTTTCATAACATCCTGATCTGATCCTTCGATATTCTGTACCGCCGTATCATCCAGCAGCAGCGGATGTTTTGTACGCAGCTTCCGGATGAAATAGTAATTCAACCGCACGGCGTCCAATATGAAGAAAGTCAGCAGCATGGTGACAATAAAGCCAATGAGGCCAGTCAACTGATTCCAACCACAGGAAGCACCCCGGCAGGGTGCTGACCACGGTGGCAGCAGATAAAACAGAATGGTTTCAATGATTGCGAAGAACAACCACATTACTGCTACGCGGAACAGAATCTGATCAAGACGGCCGTGTTGGTAATATTCCTGCCATAATCCACTGTGGTCATCATCCTCTTGTAGGATTATGAATTTTTGTGCATCCTTGGCTTGATCAACACGTTCGGAAATAGAATAAATATAGAAAATGATTATTACTGCACAGATAAAAATAAACAAAAAAAGGTTACTCGATTCAGAATCAATTTGTTTAAGATCAGGCGGAACATGGAAAATAATCCCGATCAGAACGAGCAAAATTAGAAGACCGATTATTATTCTATCGGAGCTAAATTCCAGATTCGATTGCTGATCTTGATAGTAACTGTCTGTTTCTGCCCAGAAGATGATTGATTTAATGGCTGGTGGACGAGCATACTCAATACAAGCGCATAGAATTACCAATGCCGTAAGCCAAGCCAAGCCAAGCATACAATAAAAGAGATGACCCCTTCCGGATGGGTGTCATTAAGTGCATAAACAAGCCCACTAGCACCGATCAAAAAAATGGCTAGACTGTAAAATGGCCATGTTTTTGTTTCTTTATTTGTACTACCTTGTTGCGCAGATCCTGATTTGCCAGATTGACTAACTTTAAGAATACTTCTGATGGATTTCGGTTCTTGATCGGGCCATCTTGTTACAAGATCTGGCTTGTTCTTAAAATATTGCTTATGCAACCTGGAAAAATTGCTTTCCAGTATAAATAACCCTTTGACAGAAAAAGCAATGGCCAGAAGGATTGCAATTGTTTGTATAAAGATGGTGGGCCAGAGGCTGGCGCCATTCGTAAAACTGAGCGGTTCGCCTGTTACATCCGCTAGGGCAGCCCGAGCGAGTCCAAAAATCGTTACCGAGGATATTAACAGCCAAACCACTAAAGCGCCGGAGTGCGGACGAACATTTGCAATTATCAGGATAAGTGTAAGTGTAATTCCAAATAATAGTGTTATCTGAAAATGGGATTGTTCAAGGCTATTATCGGCTGGGTGTATAGTGGTTTCTGTTGTGCCTTCCCCTGGTAGCGTCAAGCGCACGGGACCGTCTCGCCCGATTTCAAAAATTAACGACGGCACATTTTCATTGGCTTGCCCATTACCTGATGAACATTTTGTGGGTTCCAAGATGCGTAATGTACGGTAAAAAATTTCAGTCTGCTGGCTGTCCCGGAAGGCGGGAAACAGCTTCTGGTGCTGTTCGTTAAGCCGCAGGTCAAAGGGTGAGGCGACAACCAGATTGCGGGTCCAGCGCCAGTGCTGTGGATGGAACATTTGCGCGTCGAGATCGGTTGTAAACACGAGCAGGCTGGGCATTTCCGCGCGCAGCGCCTTCAGAACCAGCAGCTTGTCGTAAAAATCGCTGCCGAAAATACCCACGGCTTTGATGCCCGTCACGCGTTTTTCCAGATCGATTACGTCATGGGTTTGTCTGATTTCCCGCGCGATGCGGTGCAGGTAATCGTACTGGGCAGGGCCGACCGGCGGATTACGCAAATCGGTGACAGACAGCCGGATATCCCACTGCCGGGCTGTCTGATAATCTTCATTGTGCCCCGGTTTATCGATGACTTGTTGATACGCGTCGAGACCCTTGAAATAGGAAAAGGTTGTAATTTTATTTCCTTCATTAAAAGATTCTTTAAATGCCCGAACCAGACTACGCACGGCTTTCGAATCCTGTTCCGTAATAATGGCGATTTCCGAAGGCTTGGCGATTCGCCGGTTTTTAAGTTCCTCGACTAATTTTTTAGATAGTTCCTGATTGATTTGAGCATGTGGTTTTATAATTTTAATATTTTTGTGCTGGAGTAGTGCTCCATTTGTCTGCGCATCGATTGCACCGATCCAATCAAAGATATGAACATCCACATTCTGATAAATGTCTGGAACAAAACTAATAAATTTACTATTTTCCTCTTTGGAATTTATTTCGAAGAAGGTATTACTGTCGATCCAGGCTACAATAATATTTTTTTCGTTACTTTCACTGCTGAAATGCTCCCAGCGCACATCAAATTGACGATTATTGTTACTACTGGCGCAGAAATTCAAACGATCAGGGCGTGAAGGGTGATAACCCGATTCGATAAGACCGGCAATTGCCGCATAACGATGCCTGATGCGAATTTCCTTGTTTTCAACGGTATTGGGACGAACGTTTACCAGTGAAAGCAGAATTTTTAAGTTTTTACGTTGTTGTTCACTTAGGTCTTCCTTGAACCGATCAGTGCACAACCCATCATCGTTGGTGCCGTTTTTACTATTAGTTTTACTGTAATTATCTCCTTCCAAATCCAGTTTTTTGCGTAACCATAGCGATTTAGGCCAGGGAGGTTTCTCTTCGTAATTATCAAATTCAATATAATATTGATCTTTCTGGACATATTTGCTTGAGTCGAAACTGAACGGGTCCTGCCATAACCAGCTTTCGTAGGCATAACCGGTAGTGTGAGGGTATTGCGGCTGCATGACGGAGGAATCAAAGGGGCGGTCGCTCCGCATCGGATGATCATGCCAGATCAGCAGTCCGAATATAACGATCAAGGCCAGCCCGGCGAGGGCCAGATCCGGCTCTTTTTGCGCAGGTGCTATCATGCTCACCCTCCTTTTGAAGCGTCATACCAAGTCAATTCATATTATTCGTATTCGACGCCGGGAACAATGATTTTTTACCACATGTTGGTCAAAGCAATAATGTCTGTATTTTCCTCCAATTTCATAATAGGTTTTTGGCATGACAATTTCTCCGGCTGTCATGAAATGAGAAATTCAGTTGTATCCGTTCTGTGGTGTCAATAGTCAATTGGCCGACTGCTGTTGTCGGCAATATTTGTTCTGACGTGCTGTATAACGGAAAGAGGCTGTTACAGGACGGTTGTGTTTTCCTGTAGACAGCCTCCAGGGCGTGAATGAGCTGGAAATATTCACGGATTGACCAGATTCGTATCCCACGTAATCAGTTTCAAATCGCCGGATGCGGTTTTAACACTTGTCAGAATCATATCGCGTGGATCGAGTCCCGGATACGAACGAGAAACGACATCCGCTGAAATCCGCGATGCATTGCCTGCTTTTGAAGAACCCAGGCGTCTCAGATTTGTACCGGTATCATTGACTGCCCAACCGATGAGCATTAAATCACCCTCGGCGTTACGCACGACAGTAGTCAGATTTGAGCCGCCGTGTGGCGCAGTCAGGAGGCTGATCTCGCTGACTTTGCCGGCAAGGCCGGTGTCGCGCCGCGCACCGATATCGCCATTTGAATTGGCTGACCAGGTGATCATTCTCAGATTCCCGTCACTGTCACGCACCGCGGCGGCAACCCCTTTTGCCAGCGGCGCAACGGCGATTGCCCCGCCAACAGCGCCAGCTTGGGCTGCATCGCCGCGTGTCAGGGTTTTGCCGTCCGCTGACATTGTGTACGGTATGACCTTCAAGTCACCTGCGCTGTCACGTACCCCTACAAAAACGCCGTCGAAATTCCTGGCGCGTGCGATTGAAACTGCGGAAACAGGACCTGCGGAGATGTCTCCGAGGCGGACAACCCTTGCAGTACCGTCGTTTGCGACATCGATATCCCAGGCGATCACTTTAAGGTTGCCCGCCTGATCGCGTACTGCTGTTACGGATTTTTTGTCTCCGCTGCCGGTGGTGGCCATGGACAATGCGCTGATTTTGCCTGCGGAAAGATCGTGCACGCGCTGAAAACCGCCGGTTACTGTCACCCGGTAGGCGATCATTTTCAGAATGTCATCTGATTGACGCACGGCGGCAAGCACATACCCGGATGTTGGTTCTGACAGCTTGACATCCTTGATTGCACCCGCTGTGATTTCTCCCTTGCGGACAATCGAGTCAACGCCGACCAGATCCCAGCCAATCAGTTTCAAAGTGTCATTGTTTGCGGCAATGGTCGCGGTAACCGCCCGGTTTCCGGAGATAAACAGCGTATCGCCGCCTTTGATGGCGCCGGCTTCGGCGTCCGCGCGGCGTAAATAAGGCGAGGGATGCACCGTCTTGAAACCGCAATTGGGTGAGTTGGCCTGCCAGGTCGCACAATCCGGATTTCCTGAGAATTGACCGCCGCGCAGCCGATACCAGCCATCGGATGTGTGCTGCTGTCCGACTTCGAAGCGGTGTCCCCAGGCGTTGCGAAACCGCATTGCCTCGGAAGATCCCAATGCTTCGCGCCCTTGGCTGTCTGTTCCGGTGATCGGACTGAGCGACATATGGAGGTGTGGGCCGCTTGAATTACCGGAATTGCCCGCTCTGCCGATAAAATCGCCTTCGGTGACACGTGGCCGGTTTTCAGGCTGGATATAGGCGGCGACGCGCCATGCGTCTTCTTTGGCCGTGGTGGCGGGATAGTTTTGTCCGTTGCCGTTATCCGGGGGACAGAGATTTGCCGGCATTGATCCCGATTTCATGTGCGCCATCGAAATGGCATTACCCTGGTCGGTAATAATCACGGCATGATTGCCACCGGTGAAAATGTCGTTATTGGGGGGATTGACACCCGGTTGCGGATCATCCGGAAAATTACGCCAGCAGCTCGCGATCACGCCATTTGCCGGTGCGTACAGTGGTGTATTCCAATCATAGTCCTGATTATTGGCGGCTGATCCGGTGCCTTTATTCCAGCTGTCGCCATCCCAGCGCCGGATATTGAAGTCGATTGTACAGCAGCCTTCGCCGAACTCACTGACTGTCCAATAGCTGTCGTTGGCCAGATCGGGCGATCGCGAAGGAAACGTGATGGTTTCCTGAGCGAATACGGGGTGCATTGCGGTAAATGCGAGGCCAGCGGTTGTGAATAGTAGTATTTTACGGATAGGGGAGATTGATCTGCTTTTCATCATGGTTGCCTCCTGAAAGCGAATTGAAATGACATATTTCTGACCGATGTTATCGTTCCGGTTGTTGCGTGCATTCCGGAGCAGCTTGATCGCATTGGCAGGGGAAATAGATCAGGGTGTTTCCGTACAGAAATATTCTGAAAATATACGTGCGTTCGCAAAAGCAGGCTGTGATAAAACGCACCGCATGGTGTTCGTCCTATGAGATCAGAATTGTATTCCGGGCATCTGGTTCAGCGCCTGTTAAAGACGGACTGCTCGTTTGGGTGCCGGGTGGTCAACCATCGTTGTCAGAAAATGGCGGGCAATACAGTGTTGTATCATATTGACCATTTGCGATTCTTCCATACTGTGCAGCTCATGGAATAGTGCGGGTACGATTGTTATAAAGACATTGGCCAGCTGTGGGTCAAAGTGCTGATTGCTATTCTGCACGATATGATTGATCGCTTCTTCTATCGGCCATGCCGTTTTATAGGGACGCTCGGAAGTCAGCGCGTCAAATACATCTACGATAGCGAATATACGTGCACTCAATGGAATCGCGTCACCCGCGAGTCCTTTCGGATAACCGCTGCCATCGTATTTCTCATGATGAAACTCGACAACTTCCCGTGCACCGCTGATCCAGCTGGATTGTTCCAGAATATCCACCCCGAGCGGCACGTGTGTTTTCATGATTTCGAATTCCCGTGGCGTCAATTTTCCGGGTTTGAGTAAAATCGGATCGCGTATGCCGATTTTTCCAACATCGTGCAGAAAAGCGCCCATGATCAGATTGCGTATCTCATGACGCGGCAGGCTAATCGCTTCACCGAGCCGCAATGCATAGTAGGTGACTCTGTAATTATGGGTATTGGTATCGGAATCACGTTCCGCAATGGCGCATCCTAATACATTCATTAATTCAAGATTTCCCATCAGCAGATCATTGGATAACCGGATCAATCCGCGATTGAGTGTCATAATGAGGGGGTACATTAATAACGTGGTGAATGTAATACTGATGGATATAAACAACAATGTGCGGATCAAGTCAGATTTGATCGTATCCAGGTTTTTTTCGTCAACCAGGTAGATGCCTTCAAAATAACCGATCGTTCCTGTCGGCATCGTCCCGCTGCCTTTTATCGGCACGAGAACGACAATGAATAATTTTCCGCCATTAAAGTGAAATTCGTGCGTAAATTCGCCACGCTGCGGAAACTGATGGCGATGCCGGCCAATCCAGCTCTCCGTCGCTTCTTCACCTGGTCGAATTGCTTCCACTTTGAGCTGTTGGTCGAGGTCGTATAATTCAACGACGAGGAAGTTCTGTTTCACCAGTTGTTGCGCAAGATTGGTTAGATGCTGCTGCGCGGTGGTGTCGAGGTGCGCCAGATCATAGTTGAGTTCATCGCTGAGTATGGCGGATTCATGCAAGGCCAACTGGTGAGCAAGACGCTGAAAGCGGTGCACTTCTGACCATAAGATCGCTCCTCCGATCACAATGCAAAGAAACAGCCAACCGAGAAACAGCCGGATCAGGATTTTCCGGTGTGTAAGCCGGGCCGTGGATAGCGCAGCCTGGGAATCAATATTGGCGTTAAACGGTTTTTGTTTCATGGTAGACAGGCAAACTGGATTTTTTCCGCTTGACGGAACAGTCTATCACGTAATGTGTGAAATCAAATTTTCCGGCTTCGATCTGCGGTATTTAGCTGTTTCACAGTATGTGGACGGTTTGGCGAACAAGCCGTTCGCTCCGGTAATGCCGGTCGAGATCATGTGCGAATGGATTATCGCCCGCGATGACTCATCGTTATGCCATGCTGTATTGTCTGCGCAGCTGCCATTCCTTGATCAGTGCGTAAAGCGCGGGAATGACGATCAACGTCAGCAGGGTGGATGACAGCATGCCACCGACCATGGGCGCGGCGATGCGCCGCATGACTTCCGATCCGGTGCCTGTGCTCCACATGATGGGTAACAGTCCTGCGATGATGGCGACGACGGTCATGATCTTCGGCCTGACGCGTTCGACTGCGCCTTCCATGACTGCGGTGTAGAGATCGCGTGGCGACGGTTTTTCGCCGCTGATGGCGCATTGCGCCTTGATTTTTTTCCACGCCTGATCGAGGTAGACCAGCATGATGACACCGGTTTCCGCGGCTACGCCGATCAAGGCAATGAATCCGACGCCTGCCGCGACGCTCAGATTGTAATCCAGCAGCCACATGAGCCAGACGCCGCCGACCAGTGCGAAAGGCACGGATAGCATGACGATCAGCGTTTCGGTCAGCCGCCTGAAATTGAGATAGAGCAGCAGGAAAATAAGCGTCAGCGTAAACGGTATCACCAGTTTCAGTTTTTCCTTGGCGCGCTGCATATATTCAAACTGGCCGCTCCAAGTGGCATAGTAGCCGGGCGGGAATTTTACCTGTTCATCGACCGCCTTTTGCGCCGCCATGACGTAACTGTCGATGTCACGGTTGCGGATGTCGACGAAAATATAAACGGACAGTAGTGCATTTTCAGTGCGTATGCTGGGAGGCGCCTTGACAGTCCGGATGTTTGCCACCTGACCTAGCGGAACGACGCCGCCATCAGGCAGCGGCATCAGAACATGGGTAGCAATGGCTTGCGGGTCCTGACGCAATTCACGTGGATAGCGGATGTTGACGCTGAATCGCTCGCGGCCTTCGACAGTGGTTGTCAGCATTTCGCCACCCAGCGCGAGCGAGATCATATCCAGAAAGTCGTTGATACCCAGTCCATAGCGGGCCAGCGCCATGCGATCGGGTTCTATGTCGAGATAATAACCGCCGGTTGAACGCTCCGCGTAGGCGCTGGTGGTGCCGGGCACGGTTTTGATCACCGATTCGATGTGCTTGGCGAGCTGTTCGATTTCCTCGAGATCGTTACCAAATACCTTGATGCCGATCGGCGTGCGGATGCCAGTGGCGAGCATGTCAATCCGGTTTTTGATCGGCATGGTCCAGGCATTATTGACACCGGGTATCTGGAGCGCGGCGTCCATCTCGGCGATCAACGTGTCGATGGTCATACCGTCGCGCCATTCATGCTCGGGTTTCAGATTGATGATCGTTTCGAACATTTCGAGCGGTGCCGGATCGGTAGCGGTATTGGCGCGCCCGGCTTTGCCGAGTACCGATTCGACTTCAGGGAAGCTTTTGATGATCCTGTTCTGGGTTTGCAACAATTCGGCTGCCTGGGTGACAGAGATCGACGGTAGGGTGATCGGCATGTACAGCAGGCTGCCTTCGTTCAATGTCGGCATGAACTCCCCGCCCAGTTTCAAAGCCGGATAGATGGACGCAATCAGCGCAATGACCGCCGTTGCAATAGTCAGTTTTTTCCAGCGCATCACCCAGGCGATGACAGGGCGGTAAAGTCCGATCAGCATTCGGTTGACGGGGTTCTTTTTTTCCGGCGTGATTCTGCCGCGGATAAAAAGCAGCATCAGCACGGGAACCAGCGTGATCGATAACAGCGCCGCACCGGCCATGGCGAAGGTTTTGGTGTAGGCGAGCGGCGCAAACATCCGTCCTTCTTGTGCTTCCAGTGTGAATACCGGCAGAAATGAAACCGTGATGATCAACAGGCTGAAAAACAGCGCCGGACCGACTTCACGGCAGGCCTCGATAACCAGTTGCGTGCGGGATGCGTTGGGTTCCGCACGTTCCAGATGTTTGTGCGCATTTTCGATCATGACAATGGCCGCGTCCACCATGGTGCCAATCGCAATGGCAATGCCGCCGAGGCTCATGATGTTGGAGTTGATGCCCATCAGATGTATGGCGCCCATGGCGATCAGCATACCGACCGGCAGCATGATGATCGCCACCAGTGCGCTTCTGACATGCATGAGGAAGATGATGCAGACCAGCGCTACGATAATGCTTTCTTCCAGCAGAACTTGTTTCAGATTGTCGATGGCACGATGAATCAGGTCTGAACGATCATAGACAGCCTGTAATGATATGCCTTCCGGCAGGCCGGTGGAGATTTCGGCGATTTTATGTTTCAAGTTGTCGATGACTTCGAGCGCGTTCTGGCCGTAGCGCGCTACCGCGATGCCTGAAACAGCTTCACCTTCGCCGTTCAGCTCGGCGATGCCGCGCCGTTCGTCCGGCACCAGTTCGACGCGCGCCACGTCACGAACCAGAACAGGCGTACCCGCATTTGCTTTGAGCACCAGGTTCTCGATATCGGCGATGCCGCGCAAATAACCCCGGCCCCGCAGGATGTATTCGGTTTCCGCCATTTCGATGACACGGCCGCCTACATCGCGGTTGCTGGTGCGGATCACCTGCGCGACCTGATTGATCGGAATACCGTAGGATTGCAATTTGTGCGGTTCAACCGTGACCTGGTAGGTTTTCACAAATCCGCCTACGCTGGCGACTTCCGCCACGCCCTGCGCCTTGGTAAGTTGGTAGCGTATAAACCAGTCCTGGAGCGTGCGTAATTCTTCAAGTGTGTGCCGGGCGGATTGTACGACGTATTGGTAGACCCAGCCGACACCGGTCGCGTCAGGGCCGAGTGTGGGGGTGACCCCGGCCGGCATTTGGCGCGATGCGAAATTGAGGTACTCGAGTACCCGGGTGCGCGCCCAGTAGATGTCGGTGTCGTCTTCGAAAATGACATAGATAAACGAAGCGCCGAACACCGACAGTCCGCGCACGACTTTGGAGCGGGGTACGGCCAGCATTGCCGTACTCAGTGGATAAGTGATCTGATCTTCCACGACCTGGGGTGCCTGGCCGGGATATTCCGTATAAATGATGATTTGCACATCGGATAAATCGGGAATGGCATCGAGCGGTGTGCGCATAACGGCGTAAATACTCATGCCGATAATGACGGCCGTTGTCAGCAGCACCAGAAAGCTGTTGCGGGCCGACCATTCGATAATTCTGTTCAACATGTCAGTGGCTGCTGTGACCGGTACTGGCAGCGTTGTCTGCCATTGGGTGCATTTGTGTGATGATATAGCCATCGGCCGGTTGTTCTGTCAGCATGAAGCCGATTGTCTGGCCTGGTTTTACCGATTGCAACAGCGCCGGATCGGTAACATGGAAGTCCATGGTCATCGCAGGCCATTTCAGGCTGGCGATCGGATCATGTGCGATGGCAACGGTTGCATTGGTCCAGTCAATCGATTGAATGACGCCTGTGCCATGATGCGCATGGGCTGAAGTATCGGCCGGTTTGTGATGCATGCCAACCTGAGTATCTGCGGTCGATGGATTGAAACCGGTTAATGCCGCTTTGAGATTGCTTTCCGCATCGATCAGGAAATTGGCGCGGGTGACCACCGCTTCTCCCGCTTCCAGCCCGGACAGCACTTCGGTATATTCATCCGCCTGCATGCCGGTTTTTATGGCGCGCGGTTCAAAGCGGCCCGCGCCGAGCGCGATCAGCACCATTTTCTTCAGACCGCTGTCCAGTATCGCGGAATTCGGTATGGTCAGTACGGCATGCGAGCCATGCGTCGCGGAAAATTCAACGCGTGCATACATATCCGGTTTGAGTAATGCCGCTTCGTTAGCCAGTTCAATGCGAACCCGGGTGGTCCGGGTTTCCGGAGTGACCGTGGGGTAAATGAACGTCACCCGGCCTGTGAATATTCTGTCGGGATAGGCGTCTACGCTGATTGTGGCGGTTTGTTCGGGTTGCAGCATATGCAGATCCTGCTCGAATACTTCCGCCAACACCCAGACGTGAGACAGATCGGCGATTTCATACAATATGTCGCCCGGCATGAAACGTTTTCCCTGAACGGCATTTTTTGCAATCACGATGCCATTGACCGCGGAACGCAGCGGCAGATAGGTCATCGGGCTGCCTTCATGCTGCAACCGGCGTAGATCGGATTCCGCAATATCCCAGTTGTACAATCTTTGCAGCGCATTCTTCGAAAGCCGCTGCATTTTTGCCTGAACATCCGGATCACTGTCCCTGACCCAGTGCATGCCTTTTGCAGCGATCAGATAATCGTGTTGCGCGGTAATCAATTCAGGGCTGTAGACATCCATCAACGCTTCCCCTTTTTTTATTTTCTGCCCGGTGGTGCTGACATGGAGCCGTTGAATCCAGCCTTCGAACTTGGGGGAAACGGTATATAACAGGCGCTCGTTGGCCTGCACCGTTGCCAGTGCTTGTACCGTCCGGTGAAGCATGCGGTGTGCGGCGGTTTCGGTTCTGACGCCGAGTTTCTGGATTTTTTCGATACTGATATGCACAGCGGTGCTGTCAGTGAGTGATTTTTCGTCCGCATAAACCGGGATATAGTCCATGCCCATGGAATCTTTTTTCGGGACCGGGGAAGTGTCGGGCAGCCCCATCGGGTTGCGGTAATAAAGGATTTGACGTTCGGCTGGTGCAGTTTCTGCTGGGTCGGTTGCGAATACGGGTGTCGATGCAGGTTGCCTGGAACTGCCCCACCAGAACCCTGTGGCAAGTGCAGTAATAATGAGTATGAGAACGGCAAACGGTTTACTGATGGTGTTCATCGGAGTCTCCGTTTGCCGTCAGATTGTCGTGGGATTGACCCGTGATGAATGCAATTTCTGCGAGCGCCTTATTGTAGTTTGCGATTGCCGTGACGAGATTGATTTCATATTCAAATGCTGTCATCTGGCTGTCGAGCAGGGTAAGGAAATCGACGCGATTGACACGATACGCAGCAAGTGCCGATTCGACAGTCAGCAGCGCCTGGGGCAGGATGGTCGTCTGGTAAAGCCGTATGGACTTCAGGCTCTGTTCTGCCGCTGCAGTGTGCTGGCGTAATCCGGCGGTAATTTCATTGCGTTGCGCCTGATATAGATGAATAGCCTGGTCGCGCAATGCCAGCGACTCGGCGATACGCGGCGCAAGTTTGCTGTCGCGCCAGACCGGCAGATTGATGGCTACGCTGAAGCCCACCATATCCGGGCGGCTGGCGCCATCGAGCATGGCACTGCGCTGACCATAGGAAAGCCGTACGTCGAGATCGGGATAATAGTCTTTTCGTGCCAGATCCGTTTCTTTTTCCGTACGCGCAATAATACTTTGCAAGGCTTTCAATTGCGGACGTTGTATCAGTGCGGCTTCATGCAGGGATTCCGGATTCAGCGGTGTCGCGGGCCATTGCACCAGGGTTGTGTCCGGCATGCTGCCTGCATCATGACGTCCCAGCGCACGGATCAGATCGGCCTCGATTGCAGGCACGTCGCGGCCAAGTCTGAGCAATTCATCCAGCATCCGGGAGATCTGCGTTTGCGCTTTCAATACATCCGCCTGACTCCCCATACCCAGGGTGTAGTGGTCTTCGGCAAGGTGCAGAAAATCCTCCAGGATGGATTTGTTTTTTTCGGTCAGTTGAATTGTTGCGCGGGCGAGTCCCAGGTCAAAATAGGCGATTTTGAGTGCGCGCATGACGCGGTTGATCGTTTCCTGGTAACCATATTCAACACTTTGTGCATCCTGTGCGGCGATCTCTCTGCGCAAACCGCGTTTTCCGGGAAAGGGCAGCCGCTGGGAGAGGCCGATCATTTTCATCGTCATATCGTCCCGGTTGAAAGGTGACGATGCCAATGGCAGATTGGCGACACCGGCCTCGAGCATGGGGTCGTCCAGCGCTGCCGCAGGTGCGATGCGCTGGCGGGCGGCGTCATGTTCCCGTTGAGCGGCAAGAACCTCCGGATTGTGCTCAAGCGCTTCAGCAATCAGGGCATTCAGAACGGCATCACTATGCCTTTCGTGCGTTGCGGGAACAGGCAGCGGATAGTCCGGTTGCGTTGAGAATACAGGAGTCTGGTGTGAAATCTCTCCAAAGCTGTGCGTGGGAAACATCAGAACAGTTCCTGCGATCAGGATAATGTGTTTGTGAATCATGATTCGCTCATTGTGAAGCTGATTTTGATCGATCTTTCTGCAGCGCCATTTTACATTTTACTGTGAGCCCTGAAGTTCCGGAATTTCAGATAGTCGCTGTCATGGATCAATATAACAGGAAAGTGCGGAAAAGGTCTGTGAGATGTAGTGTGTGGCGTGCGGCGCTTTTCACGGAAGATCTGTTCATGATCTCTCGATCAGGGGATGCAGTGTAAGGCAAAATTGAACGACGCAAGCAAAGCGCAGCGAATAGCCGTTAGGCTGGCCCGTAGGGCGAGGCGCTTGCGCCGAGTAAAAAGCGCAGAATACTTGAAGTATATGAGTATTTTGAGTTCGATTTTAACGCCGCAATGCGCCCCTCAGCGAGATCATGATGTGCTTATTTTGCGGCGAGACTGAGGCCTAAAATCAGTAGTTCATTCCATGCATCTTTGTGATTACCGCCGGCTACCCCTTTGATGATCCGGTCAATTTTTGCGGCGTGCAGCAGGCTTCTTAGCAATTGTTGCACCGTGATTCGTTTTGCAGCCATGATGACGGTATTTTGTCGTTCCCCCCAAATACGGATTGTTTTGAGCAACTGACCGGCGGGAATGCCTTGATTCAGCCCTTTACGCAGGAAAATCAATTGCCGGATCTGTTCGCATAATACGGTCAGAATGAGTGGCGGCGCCGTGCCTTCGTTTTGCAATCCAGTCAGGATGCGTGTAAAACGTACCGGATTGGCCGCCAGCATGGCATCGGCCAGCTGGTAGACATCATAGCGTGCAACGTCAAGAATAGCGTTCTTGACTTGTTCGAACGTCAGATGACCGGGTGGGTAAAGCAAGGCGAGTTTTTGTATTTCCTGATTTGCGGCCAGCAGATTACCTTCGACTTGCTTGACGATAAACAACAGGGTATCGCTATCGGCCGTTTGTTGCTGCAGGGTGAGCCGGTTTTTGATCCATGCCGGCAACTGAGTGTGTTCCACGGCATAAATGGATACCATGACACCTGTGTGCGCAATAGCTTTGAACCATTTTGCGGATTGGCTCTGCTTATCCATTCTGGGCAGCGTGATCAGCGTGACGGTATCCTGGGGTAAGGCCTGACAGTAATTTTCCAGTGTTTTGCCACCTTCCTTGCCCGGTTTGCCGGTGGGAATACGTATATCGATGATTTTGCGACCGCCAAACAGCGATGGACTGTAACCGGCGCTGAGAAGATCAGACCAGCGGAAGTGGTTGTCTACGGTATAGATTTCATGTTCGGTAAAGCCGTTTTCGCGGGCTTTCTGACGTACCAGGCCGATAGCCTCGGCAATGAGCAGCGGCTCGCTGCCGAAAACGGTATAAAGCGGTGCCAGTTGTGTCTGCAGGTGCCGGGCGAGCTGCTCTGCTTTTAACAGCATGCGGGTGATTAATTAAGATGCGTGTTGTCCGCTGGCGCACCGGGCCTGTGTACGGTCGACAAACGCCAGATGATCTGCTGCACGGCATCTGACTGCATGTCCCGGTACAACATCTGTTCTTCGGCTTCTTTAGCCAGAATCTGGGCATCCAGGAACGGCAGAATCCGTGTCAGTATAATTTCACTGGCCGGTGCGATTTCAATCCCCTGGTTATCCACTAGGCGGGTGGATATTCTGAAGATCAGTTCAAATTCCCGTACGCGTCCGCCGCCTGAGATCGATAGAATCCTTCTTTCATTACTGGCGTTGATGACCTGTAAAATGGCCTCGGCTTCTTCGGTGCTGTCGACGATTTTGGTTGTGGTTGAAGCGCCGACCGCGCGTCTCAAATCCGATCCGATGGTGTGACCGGGTGGTGCGGCAACGTATAACGTTTTAAACGGAAGTGATGAAATCTGTCCCCGCAGTTTGAAACCGCAGGCGCTCAGCATGAACAACATTACAAGTATCGCCAGAATGAAAATTCCGGATAATGTGAATTTTGCATTGTCATCAATTGCGGTTGTTGCGGCTCTGTTCATGGTGTTTATGGGGTGAATGGACGGAAGCAGGTTCCTGGCAAATGGATCGATTCCGATTCTACAGCAAATTGCTGTGAATTGTACTGATGTGCAGTATGATGTGCGGCATAGGCGCTATACGATAAAATCAGAACGGGTGTATTCCCGGATTGCTGTAATGAGGATCAATAGGCCATCATCATAGTGTGACGGTGTGGCTTTTGAAAAAAGGAGTGTATTCAGTGTTCGTTACCCATCATGTCCGTATCAATACCCGTGTGCGGGATCGCCGCCAAAGCATGCCGTTTTTTTGTGCCTATCATTTGGGCCTTAAACCGGGAAGACGTATGGGCGAACGCCGTACTGAAACAGAACGCGGGCGAAGCGCCTATGTCGATCGTTACACGAATCGTTTGATGTTTTGTACGGCCGGCATCATGTTTTTAAGCCTGTGTGATGCTGTTTTTACGCTGAAAATTCTGGACAGCGGTGGGGAGGAATTGAACTGGTTTATGTTGATCCTGATTGAAGACAGCATTGATAAGTTCGTCGCGGTCAAAATGACGCTGACCGCTTTGGCGCTTGTCATGCTGGTGATTCATCAGAATGTCAGGATTCTCTGCCGGATGCGCGTTAGGCATTTGCAGTACATGATTCTGGCCGGTTACAGTTTTTTAATCGGGTATGAACTTTACTTGCTTCAACTGGCTTCGAGTTTGTAGAATGAGAGCTCTTTAAATTATAAACTCGAGAATCAAAATGACAGGAAACGAAAAAAAGATCATCATTGACGGCACCGAATACCCATTATCATCATTGAGCAATGAAGCTAAAGTGCAGATTACCAATCTGCGCGTTGTAGAGAATGAAATTGCACAACTCAAGGCAAGACTGGCCATTGCGAGTACCGCGAAAATGGCTTATCAGGCAGCATTAAAAAATGCATTGCCTGTCGAGACGCATTGATTATTCCAGCGTCGGATCGGCCGGTGTGAAATAAGAGGCGATTTTGCGCAGGTCGTCGAGCACCAATGTGCCCGCAGCCAGATTCAGACGCAAGTATGCGAGCAGGAAATTGTATTTGGCTTCGGCCAGATTGATCTGGCTGTTGAAGAATTGTTGTTGTGCATCGAGTAAGTCAAGATTGATGCGGATACCGCCCTGTATACTTTTTTCAGTGGCATGAACCAGCAGTCTGGCCGATTTTACCGCCAATTCCAGTGACTCGATACGTCTGACGCTGCTGTAAACCCGCTGATATTGTCTGCGCAGTTCAACCAATACATTATCCATGATTGCGTCTAATTCGGCCTCGGCGCGCGCATGATTGGCTTTAGCCTGATCTGTCAGCGCATTCACGCGTCCGCCGGCGTATAACGGCAGATTGACTTCGACGCCGACGGTCGCCAGTTCAACATCGCGGTCGAACGTAATGAATGACGCCGACTTGTTCCGGCTGAGGCTGGCGACAAAATCGACGCGCGGCGTGTGTCCTGCGTAACTCTTGCGTATTTCTTCCTTGCCCGATTGCACGATATGCCGTTGGGTGACGAGTTCCGCGTTACGATCTATCGCGATCGCGCGCCAGTCTTCAAAACCGGGCAGGAATATCATATCGGCGCGGAAGATATCCGACAAATGGTGGAGTTGAATTGCTTCCCGTCCGATGATCGACTCCAGGCGTAATTGCGCAACGTCCAATTCATCCTGTGCCTCGATCAATTGCGCCTGCGCCAGCGCATGCCGGGATTGTGTTTCCAGTACATCTGTGGTGGTGCCTTCGCCTTTCAGCAGCATGTTTTCGTTGACGCGCTTGAGTTCCGCGAGTGAATCCAGCTGCGCCTGCGCAAGCTTCAATCGATGCTGTGCGAGCAGCGTCTCGAAATAGACTTCAACCAGCCGGACGATAAGCTGCTGGCTCTGACCGGTAAACCGTGACCGGCTGGAATTGGTCTGCGCCTGACCCTGGCGATAACCGGCAACCGCTTCCATATTGATAATCGGTTGGCGTAAGGTTAATGCGCTGACCTGGCTGTGAAAATTCAGTTCTCTGGGATTGGCCGGATTGGTTGTTCCCTGGCTGTTCGTACCAATGCTTTTGCTGTCCGTATGCGTAATTGTCAGGTTGGGTAGCAGACTCGCACGGGTGATGACTTCGGTCTGTTCTCCGGCTTCGCTTTCATGAATTGCCGAGCGGTAAGTTGGGTCATGCGCCAGCGCGGCTTCGTAGGCATCAAGCAGGCTCAATGCCCGGGCAGGATTAATCAGGGCGACAGTGAAAACAATGACTGTAATTGTGCGTACCATATTCATGGAATATTTATTCTTCACTCATCGAGGCATGGAGGCGATCAAGAATCGGCTTAAACAGATAATTCATCAACGAACGTTCGCCGGTTTTGACGAAGATGTCTACCGGCATACCGGCGCGTACCTGATGGTGGGTCAATAACGCCATGCCTTCAGGCGTGACCTTGGCTTTGAGCTGATAATACGGTTCACCGGTACGTTCGTCAGTGAGCCTGTCTGCAGAAACCTGCATCACTTCACCCGGAATATTCGGTGTTTTATTCTGGTTGAATGCGGAAAAAATCAAATCCACCGGTAATCCGGGATGTATTTTGTCAATCAGATGCACGGGTACCTGACCGGTGATCATGAGCGGGTCGTCGCTGGGCACGATGTCCATCAGGCGGAATCCCGGTGCAATCACACCACCTTCGGTAAAGACATTGATGCCGACCACGATGCCATCGGTAGGCGCTTTGACCAGTACATTATCCAGCTCAAATTGGTGACTGATGAGTTGACTGTGCAGCGCATCCGCTTCACGCTGTATGTCGGATAATTGCTGGCGCACTTCTTTTTGATGTTCCTGAAGACGCTGTATCCGGCGCTGTTTCAATTCGGAAATCTGGCGCTGAATCCGTCCGATATTACCGGTTTCTGTGGAAATCTCTCCTGCGAGCTGGACATGGGTGCGCTCCAGATCAAGCACGCGGTTGCGCGGTACAAAGCCTTCGGTCGACAGTTCACGCAAGCTGGTCAGTTGTTCCCGCAGGAATTCAATCTGCTGCTTTTTGCTGATCTGCGAGGCTTCAAGGCCTTGGAGCTGCAGTGCCAGTCCCGCAATATTTTCGTCGATGGCTGCAAGTTCATGTTCCATGGCCAGTTGACGTGAATGAAACAACTGATTCTGCGTGAGAATCGTGTTCTGGACACGCGGATCGCGTTGCATGGCCAGCAAATCGGCGGGATATTCAATGGGGTTTTTTCCATCGCGCTCCGCCAGCAGACGTGCTTTTACCGCGCGTGCGGTGATCAGTTGCGTGCGTGTGATTTCCGTCTGTGCGTTGATCTGGACATCATTCATACGCACTAGAACCTGGCCGGCTTTGACTTGATCGCTTTCTTTGACATAAATCTGATCAATAATTCCGCCGGTACGGTGTTGAACTGCTTTGCGATTGGTATCCACCGTCACAGTACCGGTGAGTGGAACACCCTTGTCCAGCGGCGCTAAAAACGCCCATAGCATAAAACCGCCTACGCCAGCCAGCACGATCCACCAACCCAGCCTGGAATGTGCCGTTTCATCGGTATCGACATGATCGGTCTCGGTCTGATCCGGTTGAGTTGCCGGAGCAAGCTCAGGTTGGTTTGCGTGATTATTTGCCTGCAATGTCATAACTATTCCTGTTGTATGCGTATAGCGCCTTAATGCGTCCGATATACCAAAAGTACCTAAGCTTCTGTATCAATCACGTTGATGGTTGGTACAGTAAGCTGTGGTTGAGCGGTGGTTGACGCCGGTTTTTGCTGCGCGGGCTGAGTTGTTTGCTGTTGCTGTTTTTTTAATTCGGCCAGTACCGTTTTTGTCGGACCGAATAATCGTGCCACGCCTTCCTGCAGTACCAGCAGTTTGTCTGTTACGCTGATTACGCTGCTGCGGTGCGTGATCAGCACAATTGTTTTGCGGCGTTTGCGCAGATCGATCAAAGCATGCAACAGCGCCTGCTCGCCGACATCGTCCAGATTGGAATTGGGTTCGTCGAGTACGATGAATGCAGGGTCATCATACATGGCGCGTGCGAGGCCGATGCGTTGCTTCTGCCCACCGGAGAGTCCCGCGCCGCCGTCACCCAGTTTGGTGTCGTAACCTGCGGGCATGTTCAGAATCATCTGATGAACACCCGCGCGTTGCGCCGCGAGAATCACTTTTTCGGCGTCCACTTCGCCAAACCGGGCGATATTTTCGGAAACCGTGCCGCTGAACAGTTCAATATCCTGCGGCAGGTAACCGATGTGAGGACCGAGTTCCTCTTTGTTCCATTGATAAACATCCGCGCCATCCAGACGCACTTTGCCGGCCGCTGCGGGCCATACACCAACGAGAAGCCGCGCCAATGTCGATTTACCCGAACCGCTGGGGCCCACAATGCCGAGCACTTCGCCGGCCGACAAAGACAGATTCAATCCTCTGATAACGGGAATGCGTGAACCGGGCGGCGCTGCGGTGATGTTCTCGACGATAATGGCGCCTGTCGGTTTTGGCAGTGTCATGCCGGGTTCCCGTGCGGGATGATGTTCGAGCAATTTGATGAGTCGCTCATAGGCGATCCGCGCGCCGCCGAATTGCTTCCATACATTGATCAGCAACTGTACCGGTGCAATGGCGCGGCCCATCAGAATGGAGGCGGCAATCATCATGCCGGGAGAAATTTCGTTTGCGAGTACCAGCAGTGCACCGAGCCCCAGCATGAGTGATTGCAATGCTACGGTTGTCGATTTCGATATTGCCGTGACGATGCCTGCTTTTTCACTGGCTTCCGCCTGCAGATTCAGGAAACGGCTGTGCAGTTTGTTCCAACGTGTTTGAAGGTTGGGCAGCATACCCATGGCTTCGATCACTTCGGCGTTGCGCAGGTTGTTGGATGCCATGTTGGTGGAGACCACAGCCATGGTATTGGCATCATCGAGTGGTTTACGCGAGATTTTTTCGTTGATATAGGCCAATACGATCAGAATCGTTGTACCCACCAGCGCAAAGACGCCCAGCCAGGGATGGAACATGAAAATGACGAAAATATAAATCGGAAACCAGGGCGCGTCGAAAAAAGCGAACAGCGCATTGCCGGTCATGAATTGACGGATGTTGGTCAGATCTTTGAGTGCTTGTCCTGCATTGCTTTCCCCATGCTTGAGGGATTGCTCGAAGGCCGCGGTGTAGACACGTTTGTTCAATTTTAAATCGAGTTTTGCGCCGACGCGTATCAGGATAAAGCTGCGTACATACTCAAGCGCACCGAGAAAAATATACGCGCCAATGACAATCAGTGTCAGCATCAGCAGTGTCATTTCGTTGCGGCTGGTCAGTACGCTGTCGTAGAGTTGCAGCATGTAAATGGCAGGCATCAGCATAAGGCCGTTAATTACGGCGCTGAACACGCCGATCGAGCGAAAGGCCTGTTTGAAGCTGAGTAATACTTCAGCGATCTCGTTGTGAGGGGTAGATTTTGCTTTCATCAGATTTGTAATAATAAAGACACATGCAACAACTGAATGGGGCCGTTTTGTTATGGTAAATCTTCTGCCGACAATAGAAACGGCCCGGAAGAACAGTTTAACTGCCGCTGCAGTTCTGTGCTGTCAAATACCAGATCCTGGTTCATGCGTGCCGCCATTGCGCTGTTCCAGTGCCGGTATCGCGGCAGGCAGCGCATGGCGATGACCGCCCAATGGAAGAACCAGAATGGCAGGGTTACCAGACGCGGTTTGCGATCGAGCGCCAGAAAAATCCGCCGGACCATTTCCCGATATGACAGTGTTTCACCACCCGTAAGATTATAGGTACGATTTTTTAAATTTAAAGCTTTCAATGTATATATGCAGGTTGCTGCTACATCTCTGGCATGTATGGGTTGCCTTAATCCTGTAGCTTTACCGAATAATGGAAAAAAACCGAACCGCCGGATAAAACGAACAATCTCGCTGATATTTTTGTCGCGCCCGAGACCGTAGATCAGTGTAGGGCGCAGAATAATCCATTCGATTTGATTTGCGGCAGCCCATGCGGTGACGCGGCTTTCACCTTCAATCAGTTGTTGCACGATCTTTTGTTCGCTGGCATCAGTAGATTCTTTCTTGGTAATACAGCTGGTCGAGGATAGTGTGACAATGCGCTTTATACCATAGCTGGACAAAAGTTTGAAATGTTCGGGTAGAACCCAGATCGGCGCAGCGCAAATCCACAGGTCGATTTTTTCGTTGGCGCGATCCGGTGCTGAAGGCTGTGCAAGTTGCCGCCAGGTGATGTGCGCGGTATTACGGGTGGTGATTGGTTGCCGGGAAAAGGCCATGACATCCCAGTTGTTTTCCGGCAGTAACTGTTGCAGGCAGACGCCAACCAGGCTGGTCGCGCCCAGTACGCCGACAGGTTGCCTAGCCATGTTTCGGTTTCAGCGACTGATGAATATACCGGGTCGAATGGAGCAGGACTGTGAGCATGAAGCGTAGCCATACGCCGCATGTTACGAGGCCCATTAGCAATGCGGAATATTCCGGTCCAAAAAATTTCTTATAGAAGCGGATCATGCCTTTATGTTTATGCCAGGCCACGAAAATAGGCCGTGCTTTACTGCAGGTGCCCTGATAATGAATCGCCTTTGCATCAGGAACAAATAATATTTTCCAGCCTTTCTGACGGAAACGCATGCACAGATCGAGATCTTCGCAATGCAGAAAATAACCCTCATCCCAACCGCCAACTTCCTGCAGAACCTCGCGCTGTACCAGCATCATCGCGCCGGTGGTGGCTTCAACTTCAACTGGCTTGTCCGGCAATGGTTTTTTGTGCAGATGAAAATCGGGAAACAATTCCGGCCAGAATTTTCCCAGGCGGTATAAACCCGAAGCACGGACAAAAGCGCGCCAGGGTGAGGGAATGTCCCGCCGTCCGCCGCCCTGTTCCGAACCGTCGGGATTTTGTATATGACCGCCGGCCATGCCCGCTTCCGGATTCGCTTCAAGTGCTTGCAGCAGACGTTTCAGGCTGCCGGGTTCTGGAATGCAGTCCGGATTGAGAAACAGGACATAGCGTTCAGTTGCCTGCTGGCAGCCGATATTGCAGCCGGCGGAAAAGCCGAGATTGGTAGCGTTGCGTATTATACTGAGCCGGGGTTCATTCCGGAATTGAGCGGTCAGTGTCAATAGGCTTGAGTCGGTGGATGCGTTATCAACGATAATGATCGAGTCGGTTGCTTTCAGTATTAGCGCAACACATTCGGTCAGCAAAGCGCCTGCGTTATAGTTGATGATGACAACCGCGACGGGCAGTCTTTCTGAATTGTCATGATCGATCGGATTGGTCTGTTGTGCGGTCATTTGCAAAAAGTCATGCGCCAGACGATTCAATGATGCCACGAGGTGCCAAGCAGCAGTCGTTGTGCCGAAGTTCGGTAACTGCCAATCATCGCGTATGGTCTCATCATTTTTATGTATGTATCGTTTGATCGACAGTGTCTCCGGGATCGGGATGATTCGTCAGGATGTCGTTGAGTTGATGCTCGGCGACGGAAAAAGAGAAGTGTTCTTCAATATTGGCTTTGCCGGAATTGGACAAATTTGTCCACAGCTGCTCGTCATCGTATGCGCGTATAATCTGTCTGGCAAATGCTTCAGGTTCGTCGGCGATCAGAATGTCTCTGTCATGCTCAAGTTTCATACCTTCCGCAGCCACGTTTGTGGCGACAACCGGCACCCCGTAAGTCATGCTGGTGTTGATCTTTCCTTTCACGCCAGCGCCGTACCGAAGTGGCGCGATAGATAATCTGATACGGTCAAAAACCGGTTTGATGTCGGGTACAAAGCCTTTGATAATGATATGCGCAGAGGCATAGGCTGCTATCTTCGTGGGAAGGTGGGAGCCAACGATCAATAGTTTGATATCCGGTTTTAGAGCATGTAGCGTCGGGAAAATCTCTTTTATAAAAAATTCCATTGCGTCAACGTTTGGCATATGCTCAAAGCCACCAATAAACAGAATATCGCTTCTTTCGTGGAAACCGAAAACAGTTTCCTGATTTTGATGAATATTAGATAACAGCGCTACTGGAACATCGGGCGCCACCTGTTTGAATAATTCGATTTCAACCGGGCTAACGAGTAAGGTCTTGTCCGCTTTGTGTGCAGTGCTGATTTCCTGTTGTTTGCTAATTCTTGCCGCAGTCAGTAGCAACTTGTCCTGGTTGATTTCAGCTTGTCGTTGCTCACGCAGGAAATGGAGATCAACGGTGTCGAACAGTATCATTGCGTTTGTGCAATATTTACGGGCGGCATCGATAAATTTTTCTGCAACGTGTACCCTGCTCAGCAAAACTACATCGTAGAGGTGTCCATGGAATTTAAGGTGCGTGGAAACGGACTCCAAGAAAGGCTGATATAAACATTCGATGCCGATTTTTTGCATTTGTAATGTATATATTTGGTCATATTCTGGTTCTTCTGCGGCAATAAAGCTTACCTTATATCCCAAACGCTGGAATACATGTAGCAAATTGAACATGCGCAACGAACCGGAATCGTTATCAGGTTTGAGAACGCGCGAGTCGAGCACAAGCACGCGTTTTGTTACCTCGCGTTCTTTTTCCAGCTGTGGGCAATCACCGTTCTTCCGGTGCAATTTGAGTGTCTCTTTCCAGCGGTTATAGAATTTTTTGTGATTGATGACTTGGTATTGTTTGGTGCCTTTTGAAATATCTGTGCCGGAAGTAACGCCTTCAAAATGGACGACGATAGCACCGGGTTGATAATACACTTTTTTCCCCGTTTTCCTGACTTGGAAGGCGATATCGGTGTCTTCGTAGTAAGCGGGCGTGTAGTATTCATCAAAAGATCCGAGATCGAGCAAATCTTGCCGCGGGATCATCAAGCAAGCGCCCGAACAGTAATCAACCACTCTGCAATAAGAGTATTCCGGTTTGTCTGGATTGTCATAACGCCCATAATTCCAGGCGGAAGCATCCTGCCACACGATACCACCGGCTTCCTGCAGCCTGCCATCGGGATAAATGAGTTTGGCGCCGACCAGTCCCGCATCCGGAAATTGCTTGAAAGTTTGCTTTAGTGCATCCAGCCAGCCTTGGGTTACGATTGTGTCGTTGTTTAACAGAACGATATATCGGCCCTTCGCTGCTTTGACGCCCGTATTGCTTGAATAGATGAAGCCCTTGTTTTCAGCATTGCGAATAACGGTAATTCCTTCGATAGTACCGAGCACTTGCGAAGTATCATCGTTGGATGCGTCATCCACGACAATGATTTCAAATGCATTTTTACCGCTATTTTCGTGAATGGATTTGAGACAGGTGAATGTGTATAGTGATTTGTTGTAGACCGGTATGATAATGGATACTTCCGGGGCGGCACTCACATCAAAACGGAGCGGGTGATAGTGGGAGGCAACGGAATAATGAATTTTCGGCAGATAAGTTTTTTGTGACGGCGTAAATAGCTTTTTGGCGACACGTTTGGTCAGCGCATTTAAACCTTGTGTTTTAAGAATACTGATAGCAACTGGGAAATACTTTATAAGATAAATCACTGGGTGGTTTCAATATATGGGTTAAAACGTATAAAAACTGTTTGACTGTTAGTGTGTCAGCGACCGCAGTCAGTCGGTTGGTTATTATAATTGGAATGAACCGGCTTCTTGTAAATTTATACTGCGGAATAAATGATTTGTAATTATTTTATCATGTCTTTTGCGATGCCGATTGTTAACGTACAAGACCATGACCATAGTAGTAATCGTCCAATACAATTGAGCGCAACAGCTCATGCTCAAACTGGGAAGGTTTTTCAATAAATTGTAAAAACAGTGCTTCCGCTATATGCGCTGGTATTTCAAAATCGTCCAGTAAATTGTTGCGGATGTCGATTGATTGGTGAATAAAATCCCGGATGCCGCGCCGGATCTCTGCACGTGTTGACGCAGATTGTTGCTCTTCACTCGCCAGTGAACGGAATTCTGGAATAATGTCACCGGTCTGGGATGTCCGGTAACGTACGACTTGTGCGTCGTCGGCACTTAGAAATTTTTCTATGGTAAAGCTTTTTCTATATAAAACCGGTTCGGTCGTGCTTGGTTTGGTGAAATGATAATAATATCCTTGAGTAATGACCTGATGTGTCGTGGCAATCTTTTCGGCAGTGTCAAGTGTAATCAGATAATAGCCGTGAATTTTTTGTTGCAATAACCGGTTCAAGTATCCCTGGGTTGTCGCAGCATACCCAATGTCGACAATGGCGGTTTTGGCGTCTGTACACAAACCCGTATCCTGTAAATAAGCCATTAGCGCAGGCCGTTCTTGTTCAGCTTGTTCCAAAATGCGTTTCTCGAGTTCCTGTAACAGCGGTTTCAGGTGGTCGATATTTCTGTTTTCAACAAAAACCGTTTTTTTTCTTGGCCAAATTTTATGCCGTGCGAATGTTTCACATTCTTCATCAGTCAGACTGATGCCATACCGCTCAAAAATAAAATCCGGCATTGGATTGGGTGCATAATCGGTACGGGCAATCTGGTAAATATCTTCCAGATTTGTGATCATCGGCACGGTGATAGCGCGGCGCGAGAGCATGAGATATTCAGAGGGAACCGCATGCCTGTCATCGGATGTCCACAAATCATAAGCTATTTTGAGTATCTGCCCTTCGCGTGCGACAAAATACAGGCATTGCATTGCGTCGTTTACAGCTTTTTTGGTCAGCCACTGCACAAAAGACAATATCAGCGGACCGGCTATTGTGAATCCGGCTGCCCAAGGGGTTGCGGGTACGAATTCGGTCGGATCAAAATGCGGATAAAACAGAGGTTGAAAATTTGCCTGAACAATGATTCCCAAGGTTAATTGCGTGTTCAGATCACTCCGGGGGGCTGGGTTGCAGGCTTGCTCGATAATCTTTTCAAAACGGGGGGTTGCGCGCGCAAGCTCGACTGGCCGCATGACATGCATGGCAATAAAATTTAAGTCCACGGGTTTTTGTATGTCGGATTGCTCGTTGTCGCCAATAATCATGACTTCGTGCGGCGATACATTTTCATCAATCAGCAGTTGGTGGTAAAAGTCGCCCGTGTCCTTTCGCAGGCCGTTGTCGGACGACAAATAAAACGCGTGCCACCCGGTGATACCGTATTTTGTCAGCAGGTTCTCGATGAGCAATTTTGGCAGATACATGTCGCTGGCAAGAATGACGCGTTTGCCAAGGCTTTTGGCAAGCTGAAACAAAGCGACCGCTTCCGGACGTGGCGATACGATAGAAAACTCGACAGTTTCCTCAAGTGTGCGAAGTTGCTCAATTGCATCGGTCGAAAGACCCGACAAAGCCGATAGTTCCTTGTAAATAGCATTCAAATCGACATCGTGTCCCGCCATTTGACGCGCCTGGTTTTCTGCCATGGCGCGGAATTCAAGATAACATTCTCCGTTTGTTCCACCGGCGCGATGGGCGATAATGCTTTTGACATCTTCCGGATTCAATAACGGGCGTGTCACTAAGGTATCGAAAATATCGAAAACGACGATACGAACATCGGGGCGCCGTAGTGTGTTTTCGATAATTCTCTGTTGATATAGCATGTAGTAATCAATACGCCAGCGCGACCAACTCGGGGACTGTTCATCCTGTAAAATAATGGTGTTAAATCCGGATTGACGGCTTACCAAGGCAAAAACACGTTCTATGCTGTGCGCAAGCGTGGCATCATTTTGTCTGGTTTCTTCGGGAAAATCTTCAATGTTGAAACCTGCATTGAATAAAGGCTGAATCGCTTTGGTCTGCGCCCAGAACATGGAGCCCGCCGGAAAATCGAAATAACCTGAAGGCACCGAGGCGATGCCGAGTTTTCTGCACAGTCGTTGTCCCAGGGCTTTATTGGAGAGCCAGGTATTTGCCCAATGCGGTAGGGAAGTAAAATTCTGTGGATAGATCAAACCGACACTTTTGTTTCCTGTTAACAGTGAAAAAATTTTCCTGATTTGCAAAGGATTGCCCAGCAAATGATTCAGCAGATATTCACGCCAACCGTCTGCTTTGCCATTGCTGTACAGTGATTTTTTGCTGTGAATATGCGCAATGTACTCATATTGCCGAAGTGTTTGACCAAAAGTACAGAAAAAAGGCGCGATATCGCGCCCGCGATTCGGTACAACGGCGATGGTCAGATGTTCGAGTTGCGGTAAATGGGATAAGGCGCGCTGGCATGTGTGCTTGTCTGTCTCGTTTGCAGTCGAAACGAAAAGATCATAGGGGTAGGGCATATTATTCAGGAACATGGCAAACTCATTGGCCAGGTCCGCATAAAAGATATGTGCATGAATCGCAATGCGCCCGGAAGGCGGCGCTGCCAGCGGTTCAATTTCAGCAATGTCGGTTAAGCCGGTCAGCGTTGTATTGACATGAGTCAGCAGAGGATTTTTGGCATATTGCTGTTCAATGCGCCATAGTTCATAGTGTTCGGTACCTGCAAACAGACGTCCGGCAAAGCGGTAAACAATGGTTAGAAGACGTTGCCGTGCACGAACAGGCAGGGTTCTGTATATTTTTTTACCGAGTGGCAGAATTCTGCGACGCAAACCATCCCCGGCTTCACGATACTGGCCGCGAGCGATGCGCGACATGAATCTCAAGGGTGCTGTGATTTTCCACGAAGAAGATTGTGTGAAATCGTGAATAACACTGGTTAAGTGGTTATTATGCGATTCCAGCGTGTTATTGATGTTGCATAATTCCTGAATATTTTTTTGTAGGGCGTGCTCTCGTTGTTCGCTTGAATGTTTTTCATTTTCCAGCTGGTTTATGCGTTCCTGAAGTGTGTGAATCCGAACTGTGCCGACAGCGATTTGTTCTGTCAGTTCGGTGGTTTTGTCTTCCCAGTACAGGATCATATCTTCCAGCTGTTCTCCGGTAAGCTGTGATTTCCATTTTTCATAGACCCTGCTGCGTGTTTTCCGCAGAAAAATCTTATCCAGACCGCGACCCAGACCGGAATCGCCGTAATTGCGATAAACAGCGCTGATGCTATCGATGTGTACGATTCCGCAACACAGTGAAATCTGAATCCAGAAGTCCCAGTCTTCAAAGACATCCAGGTTTTCATCAAACCGACATTGATCGGAATCAACAAGCGATTTTTCAAATAACACGGCATGGATCGGCAGAAAATTTCTGCTCAAAAGCCTGTGTTGATTGTAGGGTGCGTTGAATTCGGTAACCTGATCCAGCACATCATCGGTATAGTGTTCAACACGAACACCTGTATATGCACAGCGGGCGTTTCGCCGGTTTTGTAGTGCGATGGTCAGATTGCTGATATGTTCGGGATAGAAAAAATCATCATCATCCAGAAAAATCAGATATTTTCCTTGAGCAGTATCCAGTCCTGCGTTCGCCGCTTTGCTGCGGTTCAGTGGCTCGCCATGAGTTGTCATCCGCAACGGAAAGCGTCCGCACCAGTCGCTAACGGCGCGGTGTTTCTGGCCTTTCGCATTGACCAGCACGACTTCGATATTCGGATAAGTCTGCAAAGCGATAGAATCCAGTGCATCGGACAGCGTGTCGCGATCCATACTGCGGATAATCACGCTGACCAGCGGGAGATCGCTGGTGTCTATGGGTAACCCTACTTTTTGCTGCCGCGTATGTTCCGATTGATACAGTTTTAAGGGATCGCCGGCCAGCGTTGCCGTGTCGGTCAGGATATACGCTTCGGCTGCGCTGACTTCGGGCGGCAGCGTATAGGTACGGTAACGGTTGAGGGCGGCAATATCGAGATCGTAGCGCTGTTTGGCGTTTTGAGATGTGAAACAGCGCATGGCTTCCATTTTGCGTGCCGCCAGACCGCTGATATCGAGCAACAGATTCGGTTGAAATGGTTGACCGATTTCATAAAGCGCCAGCTGCACCGGATTGCCGCATCGGCGCACGGCTTCCAGTGTCGCCATGGCAAGTGCGCGATGGTCCGGATGTATTTCATAAACCGAGGGCGCATAGATCAGATCGGCTTGGGTGTCGTGTATCGCGGCTGAGATTTCGCCGATCAGTTTCTCGCCATAATAGAGTCCACGGTCAGGTTGTTGCCAGAACGTGGGTATTCCATAACCCAGGATAGCGGCTGCGGCAATGCTCTCATTCCGGCGTTGCCGGGCATATTCGGTTGTTTCGTCCGGGCTGACGCCGTAAGCGCCGTCCGTGACAATGATGACGTGGACAGGAATATTCTGTGCAATGTGCCGCATAATGGCGCCACCGCAGCCAAACACTTCATCGTCAGGATGGGGGGCAAGCACCAGAACGCGATTGGCCGTGATATTTCCGGCAGCTTGATAGGGGATGAGCAAATTTTCCAATGAATTTTTGTGATATTTAAACAGCGCGCGCTAATTATACACATCGCGCTTCAAAATTCGTTTTTTTGTCATTTCCGGTTTCGTCCTGTTACGTGACCACCGACGCTGCATCTGCGAGTGTTATTGATAACCCTGCCACTGCCAGTAATACATCAGATCCGGATGGGGTACTGGTGCGGACAAGCGCGCAAAATAGGTTTTTTCGCGCAACCGCCGGAATAAAGATGCGCCAACTTCAGCCACAGGGCCGTCGCCAAAATAGCCCATGGCGGGAATCAGCTGTGGCGATGCGCCGATTTCCAGTAGCCAGGCGCTACGCAGTTCGGCGGGGATGGAAAAAACCAGTTTTTCCTGGTTCGCTGCGATCGATTCAATATGCGGTGCTTTGGTGGGCGGCAAGTGTTTATTGAGTGCATCGATCAATTGAAAACGCATATCGTTGCGTAGATGTTTTTGCTGATAGGCAGACCAGCCTTCAGCGATCAACCGATCTTTGGCGTGCGAATGTTCATAATAATGCAGGCATCTCGCGCTGGGTTCCAGATAAAGCCGGTAGCCGTGTTTTTTTAAACGGTGCATCAGATCGGTGTCTTCCCAGTACATAAAAAAACGGGGATCGAATAAACCGTCACAGCGCTGAATCGCTTCGCGGCGGATCAGCATATGTCCGCCGGATAATGCATCAACCGGTATGGCGGTGGTGCATGTCCAGGCCTGCAGTGCTTTTTTTCTGAAGCTGAGCGATGGATATGCGGACAAACGCGGAATGGCTCTGAAAATGGCTTCCCGGTAAAAGTCGCCGAGGGACGGATAGGTGCTCGGCGGCATCAAAAAACGGCAATCGTCATCCCAGTATACGCGCGGTCCGACAGCGCCGGCATCGGGGTGATGGATCAGACTGTCAGCGAGTTTTGACAGCGCGCCGGGCAGCAGACGGGCATCCGGGTTGAGCAGCAGTACGAATTCACCGCTGGACTGCGTGAAAGCCTGGTTACAGGCATTGGCGAAACCGGTATTTTCCGGGTTGCGGATATAAGTAACAGTGTCAGGCAGATGCGTTTTCAGGAGAGCGTTTTCAGCATCGCTGACGCTGTTGTCGATGATAATGATTTCAGGTGGTGCAACAGTATGCTGTGACATAACCGAAGCAACCGCATCGATCGTATGCCGGGCAGTGTGGTAATTGACCAGTATGACTGAGATCATGGGTTTTCAGGGTGAATCCGCGGAGGTACGATGAGCATCGCGTAATCGGGCTTTTGTGTTTTCATGTTCCGTTTTGATGCCACTCTGACCTTGATAAAACCGCGCCGCGTAACGCCGTCCGAAATTGCGCATGGGGTTTTCCAGAATCCGGTACATGATAGCGGAAATAATAAAGGTGGTCAGTATCGACGCGGTGAACAATGTAACGTCCGTGAATTCGAAGAGCGCGCTCATCAAGGGCGGTATGGCGTTGTGAAACAGATAAACACCATAGCTGAGATTGCCCATGACGCCGGCAAACAGGGTTAGAACCACATGGTGTGCATGACGGTACAATGAGACACAGGCAATAATGATCCATTGGTATCCGAGCGCGCACAACAGATTGAAGAAACCGTAAGTCATGCCGGAAATCATGTTGCCATGCGTGACAAAACCCTGACACAGAGCGGATAGCAGAAGCAGCCCCGCGATGCCATACAGCATACCCGCCAATCTGCCGCAGTTTCTGCTGATCAGGTAAGCCAATGTGCCCAGTAGAAATTCCGGCAGAATACTGATCAGGTGATGGATAACAACCAATTTTGCATGCGCATTTTCCGGTAGAAAGTGGTGCGCCCATAAGCTGGCCAACAGTGATAATCCGGAGAGAAGTAGTAATAGCGGCACAGTATTGCGTATTTTCAGAAAGACCAGCAGTCCGATCAACAGATAGAATTCGACTTCAACCGGGAGAGACCAGAAGGCGGGATTATAGTAAAAAGCGATTTCTTTCGAGACGGTGGTATGCAAAAATAGGGCGTGCTGAAGCATGATGCCGCTATCCCATGTGTTGTGCGGTAACAGAGCATAGAAAATAATTGCGAACAGAAACAGCGGATAGATTCTGAAGATACGCCGGATGGCAAAAGCGGCGGTATTTTCCCGCGCCGGTGAAAGCAGCACAGGCGCAAAGACAAACCCACTGATCACAAAAAAGAAATCCACACCGGTGTACAGAAAATTTAACCAGCTGCGCTCCGTATCTTGAATCAGCACGGCGTAATGGCAGAGCATGACCATGATTGCGGCGATGCCGCGCAATAATTCGATGGCCGGATTGACGTTCGGAGACTGGCGTTCGGCATTCATTTGAACATTCACCTTCTCCGGCGGCCGTTTTTCACGCTGCCGGCCCGGACCGCGTAGGCCCGATTAGCTTTGCGTAATCGGGCTTTCGTGTTAATGGAAATCGGTATCCCCGCACATCAGCCACCAGCGCAATTGCTGTTTGTCGACCATCTGTTTGTAATCGGGCGTGACATAGACGCCGGAAACCTCTTGTGCCGCCGATGGTTCGGGCAGATGTTCAAGAATTGCGGGCGTCATCCAGCTGAACAGCCGTTTCCGGCCTGTGCGGTGGGCGATATGACATGCGGTTTTTAATAAAGCCGTCATGAATTCTGGCGGTCCGAGCAGATCCAGCAATTCCATGTCGTTGCTGGCCTCGTGGTCGCGCAAAGTGACGATGCCCATGACAGCGTTGCTCCAGCGTTTCGAAACGATATACGCGGCATAGTTATGGCTGGGATGATTCAGATAGCGCCATTTAAAGAAATCGGCATCTTTCTGGGGAACCAGGCAATCCGGCAAGGCGGATCGCATGGTTTGCCAGAGGGTATCGATAATTACTGTGTCCTGCAAGGTCAGCAGCCGGGTTTTGCACCGCAAGGGTATACGCTGCCGGTGGATCCGTGGTGTCCAGCTGACTTCCAGAAAAGTGTCGGTGCGGGTATACCAGCCTGTTTTTTCACCCAGTCTGGCATGGCGGTGGGAAGGAAAGCCGAAGGCAAAACGGTAAGGCTTATCCGGCCCGGCCTGTTCGCTCAGGAAAGTGTCCGCGGTATGCATGAACGGGCCTCTGCGCGTCAGAATGCCGCGCATCCGGGGCGCCACCATGACATCGCAGATCTGCGCCGCATTGACTGTTGCGCCATTGAAGTTGAATGTCCGGGGAATACTGCCATAGTAAGCGACGATGCTGTTTTCTATGTGCGCCAGCATGCCGGGTTTTTCCTGCCAGGCATATTTCCATTGCCAGAGGCCATCAGGCATTGCCTGACCAAACGAGGATTCAAAAAGACCGAGCAATGCTTCCTGGTCATCCCGGGTGGCCCAGCGGCATTGCCATTTCGGGTGGTTCTGAGTGTCTTCGATGCGTTTCATGACGATTGGCCGGGTTCGTTCGGTGCATGCCCGGTGTCGTTCTGCCAGCGGTGCGGCATCGCAAAATAACCTTGCAGGCGGCCTTGCTGCTGCACGGTAAGTGTCGCGATACCGATGGCGGATTCATAAACATGGATGCCGCGCTCACATAACAGGTGTGCGCTGACCAGATACTCGCCTTTAAGCAGGGGCAGTTGATCGAATGTAAGCTGGATACAGCTTCTCCCATCGGATTGACGTATCGGCATGACGTGATCCTCCCAGGTCGCGGCGCTGGTGATGGTGCGCGCATCCATACTGTGGATCGTGACGGCGACATTGGGGCAGGGCAGGGTCGGGTCGGAGACGAAAGCAATCCGGATTGAGAGTGATGAATGGCCGTAAATAATAGGGGTGTCTTTATAATCCTGGCCGTTAACCAGAATGTTGACTGTTTCAAGACGGGCATGACCGGCGGCAAAATGCGGTGATTCCACCGGCGGGGGCGTCTGAATGGCGACAGATAGGGCGGGTGCTGTTTCGCCATTTTGGGGCAATGCGCTTTTATCCAGAAAAATCTGATAATCGGCGATCACTTTCGCGGCATCGTCATCGGCAATCATTTTTCCACGGTCAAGCCAGATGGCGCGTGAGCATAGCGATTCGATCTGAAACATCGAGTGCGAGCAAAACAGGATGGTTTTGCCGGCGTCGCGCAGTTGCATGATGCGGTCGAATGATTTACGTGAAAAAGCACCGTCGCCGACGGATAAAGCTTCATCGATCACGAGAATTTCGGGATCCACGTTAATGGCCACGGAAAAGGCCAGACGCACAAACATGCCGCTCGAATAAGTTTTGACCGGTTGATCGATAAAATCACGGATACCGGAAAACTCGATAATGTGTTCGAGTCGGTTTTCAATTTCAGAAGAACTAAGCCCTAGAATGGTGGCGCTCATATAAATATTTTCACGCCCAGTGAATTCCGGGTTGAAACCGGCGCCAAGCTCCAGCAGTGCGGCAATGCGCCCGTTGATTTGTATGGCTCCGCTGGTGGGTGTGAGTGTGCCGCAGATCAGTTGCAGCAGCGTTGATTTTCCGGAACCGTTTTGCCCGACGATACCGACGACTTCGCCATGCGTGACAGTCAGGTCAAGCGTGTGCAGCGCCCACATTTCCCGGAAAAATGTGCGCTTGCCGCGCCACAGGAATTGCTTGAGCCGGTCGCGCGGGTGATTGTAGATTTGATAGCATTTGGATATGCCGATGGCATGAATCGCAAGCGCGGTATCGTTGCGGGAAAGCGGATTGGCCACGAATGCAGCGCCGGGCTTAGAGGACATCGGCAAATCCCTTGCGTGTTTTTTGGAACCACAATAACCCGGCCCATGCCGTCAGAATGCCGGCCGCATAATAAACAGCCATCCCTGTCCATTCCGGTGGCCGTCCGAACAGAATGACCGCGCGCGATTGCTCGATAATAAAAGTCAGCGGATTCAGAAACAGATAATCTCGGATAGGCTCCGGCAGCGCCGAAACAGGGTAGAAAATGGGGCTCATGAAGAGCAACATAGTCAGGATCAGGCCAATAAACTGGCCGATATCGCGGATAAAAACACCGATCGAAGCGAGCAGCCAGGAAAATCCCATAATCAATAGCAGGAAGGGCAACAGTACCACAGGCAGCAGCAGTACCGTCCAGGAGACCGTATGGCCGGTGGCCAGTAAAAAAACGAATAATACGCAATAGCTGATGACGGCATGAAAAAGTGCCGTGCCAAGCGTTATCCAGGGCAGAATTTCCAATGGAAAAATGATGCGCTTGACATAGTTGACGTTATTCAGAATCAGCGAGGGTGCGCGTGACAGGCATTCAGAAAACAAATTGAACACGATCAGACCCGCGAAAAGCAGCAATGCAAACTCGAATTTGCTGTTCATGCTGTCGGTCTGTTCCATGCGTACCTTGAAAACGACGCTGAAAACAAAGGTATAAATAGTCAGCATCAATATGGGTGTTACAAATGACCACAGCAATCCAAGCAAAGATCCGCGGTAACGGCCGATCACCTCGCGTTTTGTCATCTGCAGCACAAGCGGGTGTTGTTTTTTCAGGCAGAGAAAAATATCAGCAACGGGGATGATTTTAGTGAATCGCAATTCAATTGAAAATGAAGGGTATCAATCTATAAGATCGCCAATATCGGATTATCGCAGATTTGGCGCGAATTTTCTAACTGCCTATAATAAAACGATAGGGAAAAACCGGCTATGACGCATGTCGGATAGTGCGTGCAGTTTGTTTCGCTTCCCCTGAAAAAGATGGGTTACAGGATTCATCAGAATGGAATTATAGTAAAATTTTAAATGAAGTGACTTATTATGGATTTTTTTAAACGATTACTTTAAAAGATGCGCTACTAAAGTCTCGCGCTTGTTGTAAATGTGCAACAAGTGGATTCGGTGAGTTGGGTTTTTTACTTGCAAACCAGAGCTTATTTGTGCAGAATGCAGCATGACTTGGCTTTTGGACGGTTTTCTGCTAGGACAATTCGATGTTATGAGATTGTTCTTGCATCTAAAAACGACCAAAAGGCAATGTGATGGATTAAAATGATAAGTGAAAAGCTTGCAAGTGATTTACTATCTTAATAGTAATGTTTTTTAATTTTATTCAAGGGAGCTCCCATGGACGACACAACCAAACTTCACAAAGTTGTTGCAGGACTTTTTAACGCGGCGGCAGGGCGGTATTACTTGCCGGAGCTGGCTGCCGTGATTAATGCTGATTTTTCAATCCGGGATTTGGCAAAGGTACTTGTCACCAAGCCGATTTTTTCTGAAGTTATGTTGAGTACTGATAGTCCTGCAATAAAAGCTACAATACTGGCCAAAAATTTTGGTCTGACAGCCGACGGTGTTGAAGGCAGCGCAGCTTCGCAGGCGATCGAGTACTTTACTGCTGGTATCGAAGGCGGCGCGAATATTGGTGATCTCGTTGTCGATGCAGTTGAATTTCTGTCGCGCGACGATCTGCCGGAAGTATTTGCTGCGACAGCTGCTCTGCTGGAAAACAAAGCAGCGGTTGCAAATGCGTATACAGGATCGGAAACAGATCTGGCATCTTTGCAGGCGGTTTTGGCCGGTGTAACCAGCGATTATCCATCTACACCAGATGAGGTTGCTGAGTATCTGGATCAATTAGGTGATGATACATTCACACTGACACAAAGAGCCGACAATCTGATAGGCAACAGTAAGGATAATATATTTCTCGCACCTGTTACTCAGAATGAAACCGGATCAGGCGCACTGGCCAATACGTTAGATACCGGTGATATACTGAACGGAATGGGTGGCCGTAATATTCTCAGCGCAGATTTAATCGCATCCGGTAGTGTATCTGATTCATGGTCGCCTGCTATCTCGGCGACGACCGAGAACATTCAGGAAGTTTATCTGCGTGCTCAGTCTGTACGCCAAGATGATGATGCTAGTAATACCACTTTCGGAGCAACAATCGACGCGCAGAAAATGCAAGGTGTCGAACAATGGTGGTCCGATAACAGTCGTGCGGACATTCGTATCGAAGACATTCGTTCTCGTCCGGTAGAGACTACTTTTGGCATGCGCCTGACTGATCCGAATGTGGATTATGAGGCCTATTTCAATCCGCTGTTTATGGAAGGTGTAACAGACGCTGAATCCACTCTGACATTGATTGTGCAGGAAATTACTGATGGTCAGGATCCGTCCGTCACCGAGTTGGCCAATATTGTCGTGCGTGAAGTCAACTTTTCTTTGAATGACACAGACTATACCTTGGATACTCCTGACATACGTGCCGCTAATACCTGGGCTGAACTGGAAGCGGCGATTGCAGCTGAGCTGACTGAGCAAGGTTTGAGCAGCCTGACTATAACGCATACGGGTAATGGTGTATTTGAAATCAACGACAATGCAGGCGGTGTGTTTGCGGTGCAGCAAGGTGAAGCACTGATTCTGGGCGTGACCTCCGATATCGATACGCGTAACCGTGTCGAAGTTGGTCGTGTGGAAACCGAAGGTCAGACCAGAACCACATTAATATTGGATGGCGTTGGAAACGGATCACTTGGCGGGGGTGTCAATATTGCCGCCATGTCTGGTGATCGTGGTGTGGAAGTTATAGATGTGGTGGTGGATCGCAACAGTCATATCAGAGGTCTGCGTTCAGAGAATAATCCGAGGGATGATGGTGACGGTGCTTTCTCTGAGGAGCAACAGCTGGAAGAGGTTTACGTCACGCATGCTGTGGATGGTGCCGGTGGTACGCTGCAGATTGGTGATCGTACTGTTGATCCACAGGGTGTATCAACCACCACTGATGATCGTCTGGAAACCAATGGGCTTCGTGACGTGCGCATATTCGACGCTTCCGGCTTCAATGCTGCATTGAAAGTGGGTGCATCCTTGACCGAAGCGGCTTTTGATAAATATCTTGAGGATGCGACCGAACCTGTACAGTTCAGTTATTTATTGGGTGATGCTGGTTCAAATCTCAATCTGTTTGTGGATAACGATCTTGCCAGCGATCCTGATTTCAGACTGGAAATCATCGGCGGCGAGATGGATGACCGCATCAACCTCGTAGATCTGGAAACGAAAAATACGACCTCAATAGATGGTGGTAATGGCCAGAATACAGTGGAAGTGACTACATCCACGACTGGCGAGGCAGGCGGAGGGTTTGCAGAAGGTCAAAGAGCTTGGAACAGTTTTGAAAATATCCAGACGCTGGTAGTCGCGGGTGGCAACGATACTGTTCAGAATCTGGTGACCGGCAATATGGAAGGTCTGGAAAAAGTTATCGTTGCTTCAAATGACCCTGATCCTGCTGATCCTTCTGTTTTTGCCAGTACCACGCTTGAACAAATGCGTATGGATCAGGATTTGATCATTTCCGGCAAAAACCAGACCTTGGGTTCCGGAAACAGCAATAACGATCAACAGATAGGCAATATTGTGGTGGACGATACCAGCGCTGTGCCTGGCGTAAGCCAATTTGATATCGAGCTGGACAATACGGCGCGTGTGGATGGTGTGCTTGCGATTAACAGTATCAGTGTTACCGGAGACGATAGCGCAATTACTACACTCGGTTTGCTCTCAAACGGCCGCCGCGATACTTCCAATGTTGTTAATGATTTTGCGGGTGCGCGTGTGACAACGCTGAACCTGCTCGGTACGCAAACCTTGTCGATTAATGTTACCGATATAGCGACACTGCCGGTTACAGGTGGAGATACCCCGCCGCTGACTATCACTGGCGCGGAGTTGGGTGGTGATCTGACGCTGGCAATGGATGGTGGACTCCTGACCCGTGAAAGCCTGGATGTACTTACCGGAACGGCGGGTGACAGCGATGCGCTGCAGTTGTATGGTGTGTTGGATACAGCCAGCCCAACCGTCTCCGGATTTGAAACCGTCCAATTTGGTGCGGCGTTCAACGATCTCGCTAACACACAAGCTGAAGGCACTTACGACGCGGTGAATACCAGTGGCGTGAATCTGTACCGTATCGATAATCTGAGCGCGGCACTGGTTGTAGAGAATCTGCGCGGCCAGGAAACGGTGCGCATCAATGCGAATGACGACAACGATGGCAATCCTTTTGACGCCAATCAGGACATTACTTTGTCCGCCAGATCGCGTGCAACAAGTAATGAGATCAATATTTCAATCGTAACCGATACGGCAGCTAGTCAATATACCAGCCTACTGGAAATCAACGATTACCGTACGATCAATCTGAACTTTACCGGTGAAAATAATGCATCAGATACATTTGCGCCAAGTTTAGTTCTCAATGGTTTTACTGTTGCGCCCGATGATTTCGCCAACTATGCGCGTACATTGAACGTGACGGGAGGCCAGTTCTCAGGTGCTGCCAACAATCCGGTAAATGTTGACACGCTCGATATCGGTTTTGTGCCACCTTCCCTGACCAACATCGATTTCTCGGCATTCAAAGGCGATGTGTTGGGCGCATTTGATGAAGTCCGCGATGAAGATGGTATTCCTTACGTTGCTCAAACAGATTTCTGGAGTAATACCACTATCCGGGTCAATGCGTTTAATTTCACGTGGGACAATGGAATCGGTGTTGTTCCTGTTCGGAATGAAACGATTACAACTTTCCGTTTCACTACGGATGCCTACAACGATACAGTAACTTGGACAATCGATGGTTTTAATGCCTTTAACGATGGTACTACAACCCTCTCCGATGTTTCGATTCTCGATCTGCGCGATCTGGGTGTGGAAGGATTGGCTGAGGTTGTGATCACTGATGTTGGTGGAACGGATACTATCATTACTTCCAACCAGGGATTGGATTTCGAGATATTTTTGGCGGGTGTCGTTTCCACCGATCTTTCAAACGAAAACTTCGCGTTCGCAGTTTGATTGAGCGGCTTTAAGCCCTGAGAAAGCAGGCCGTGCAGTAATGCACGGCCTTTTTTCTTTCAAACAATCTGTTTTGTTAATTTTTATTGTGGTTGACCGGAACAATGTTTAAACAACTCAAACCGTTAAATCCAAAGCATGAGCCTTCGCCAAGCCTGGATCCCAACCAGTCGTACCGCTTCGCAGCTGCTGAAATGCTGCTCCCCGTTGTGGCGGCAGAGACCCGATTAATTGCACGGGAATACCCCATCATTTTTTCGTTAAAGGACAAGGAATTGCCGATGGTCGTTGTGGGCCTGCGGCCGGGGGAAAACGCCTATGTCAATGAAGCCGGGCAGTGGCGCGCACGTTATATTCCGGTGCATATCCGCCGTTACCCGTTTTTATTTGCCGATGTTACGCAGGATCCATCAGCGGAGGAGCGCCGTTTTGCCATCATGTATGACAGCGAAGCGCCGCATATCAAGCATGATGGCAGCGGACTTGCTTTATTCAAAGATGGGCAGCCCAGCGAAATACTCAGCAAAATCGAGGCCGTATTGGTTGATCTGCAGAAGGATATCGAGCGGACAAAATATCTGACTGCGCAAATAGCGGAATACGGGTTGTTGATGGATAAAAAATTAAAAGTAACGGATAAAAACCAGGACGCCGTGGAACTGACCGGACTTCGCGTCGTCGATGCCGAAGCATTCGGACGTCTGCCGGCTGAAGCATTGCATGCCTTACACCAGTCCGGCGCACTTTCGTTGTGCCATGCGCATTTCATATCGCTGACTAACCTTGTTGACGGGATACTGTCAACCGCAGTGATAAACGCCACAAAACCGGGTAACGGGCAGGATGGTTTTCTCAGTTTCGCTAATGTTGACTGGAGCAAGTTATCTTCATAGCCCGGTAGGGTGGGCACCCGCTGTTTGGGTGCCCACGCGGAACATCCCCCCCGGATAATCCGCGACCCTGACGAACCAAACCAAACCGCTCTTGGGAAACCCTGGGCGGTTTTTTTATGCGTGTGTTTACCGGCGGATTGTTGACGCTGTTTCGCGTGGGCACTGGCGTACCCACCCTACGCATGTTCTCGCAACGATGCGTCGATGACTGCGATGTTGGTTTGGGTTACAATCATGCGATGTCTCGTTATCGACGTGCCGACATCGCGAGCCCGGTAGCCCGGTAGGGTGGGCACCCGCTGTTTGGGTGCCCACTGTCATTGATCAGGTGATCGACGATGCTGACTACACAGTGATCGCCCGGCGCGATGCGCCCGATGCTGTGGTGATGTCGCTCGACACTTTCAATAGCCTGATGGGAACCGTCTACCTGCTGAAAAATCCAGCCAACGCGGCGCACCTGTCCGAATCCATCGAGCAGTACCGCCATGGCAAGCTGACTCAGTGTGGACTGGTGGATGCCTAGCGAGCGTAGGTTGGGTTGCCGTTGTCTGGCAACCCGACATAACGGATAACCGCACCGCACGGAAATTAACCGTCCTTGGGAAACCGGGGCGGTTTTTTTACATCTAAACGAAGCTGGTTTTTGCCGTGCAGGCTTTGAGTTGATCAGGATTCGCAGTGGATTTTCATTTGCGCTGAGAAATTTTGACAAGAAAAAGAATACTATGTACGCTTTGACAATGAGCAAACTGGATGAAGTGAAAGAGATTTTGAATACATTAAGAGTGGTTATGAGTTTGTCGTTCGGTATGCTTGTGATCGTGGTGAGTGGAATAATCAACCGGTTTGATCAGGAGCGGGTGGATATGGTCTTTTGGCTGGGTTTTCTGTTCGCGGTATTTGTGCTGGTGGTTATTTTTTTATTGATCCTCAAAATTTCTCAAAAGACAAAAGAGATAAAGGAATTGTAAGCATGAATCTGGGTTTGTTGGCGATTATCGGCATTGCCGTGTTGACAGCAGCAGTGTTGCTCTTTGCGGTTTATAAATTGTCGGAAGAATAATTCGGTAAGGGCCGCAGCCCGCGTAGCTCGCGTAAGCCCGATTAGCTTTGCGTAATCGGGCTTCTTTTCAAGCACACACGGGTCGCGAACAGCTCCGCGTAGTCGACTTTCCAGGCCTTCTGCGCTCACGCGGAAAATCATCAGATTAACCGCAAGCCTTGAAAAATCGGAACCGCCCCTGGGAAACCTCGGGCGGTTTTTTTATCGCCTGTATGTTATGCTTATCTGAAAATTTTAACCGGGAATAGTGAAATGACACTGGTAAAAGAAGATATTGCGTTCATACAGGAAATGATTACAAAAGCATTTGCTGAACGGCCAGAGGCGAATCAGGCGAATGTGCGTTACGAACTTGAACTGAGAGAGCGGATTGTACGTGTTGAAGAGGAATTAAAACACCAGCGTGAACTGATGCTTGAAGGTTTTAAGCAGATGGAAAAACGCTTCGAGCAAATAGACAAACGCTTCGAGCAAATAGACAAACGCTTCGAGCAAATAGACAAACGCTTTGAGCAAATAGACAAACGCTTTGAGCAGATTGATAAACGTTTTGAGGTGATAATGATGCGCATAGACCGTTTCATGATCTGGTCGTTTGCAACGATGCTTACGGTTGGTGGCATTGTGATTGCGGCGATCAAATACCTGCCTTGAGCCCGGTAGGGTGGGCACCCGCTGTTTGGGTGCCCACGCGGAACATCCGCGGATAAACCGCAAACTCTGAAAAAAACCGCTCTTGGGAAACCCTGGGCGGTTTTTTTATGCGTGTGTTTACCGGCGGATTGTTGACTGGCGTACCCACCCTACGCATGTTCTCGCAACGATGCGTCGATGACTGCGATGTTGGTTTGGGTTACAATCATGCGATGTCTCGTTATCGACGTGCCGACATCGCGGGTGGCACCTACTTTTTTACGCTGGTGACGTATCGCCGTCGTCTCCTCTTGTGCGACGCGCCGGTACGCGCGGCTTTACGGGATGCTATTCGAACGGTGCGTGCGTGGCACCCATTTACGATCGATGCCTGGGTATTATTGCCCGATCATCTGCATTGTCTATGGACGCTGCCGCCCGGCGATGCCGATTTTGCCAAACGGTGGTCGTTGATTAAATGTAACGTGTCGATGGCTTGCGCTGATCAATACCATCGTGTTGATTGGATGACCACGTCCAAAACGAAACATCGTGAATCGACGCTATGGCAACGTCGATATTGGGAGCATTGCATTCGTTCGGAAACGGATTTTGCCAATCATATGGATTACATTTACATCAATCCCGTGAAACACGGTTTGGTTTATCGTGTTTGCGATTGGCCTTACTCGACTTTTCATCGCGATGTGAAACGACTTTATGCGCCGGATTGGGCGGGCGTTGCAGCCGCGTAGAGCGCAATAACCATCGGGCATTGCGCCGCATGTGCATCCGCCCTGCCATCGTATTTTTTGTTAAATTGCAACCAGTTATGAGTTGCTGTATTCTTTATGCATGAAAGTTAAAGAGATTATCAAATGGCTTGAAAATGATGGTTGGTATATTTCAAGAATCAAAGGTGGTCATCGGCAGTTTAAACATTTAACAAAGAAAGGTCTGGTAACCGTTTCAGGAAAACTGAGTGATGAGTTGGCGCCCGGAACACAGAATAGTATTTTTAAACAGGCGGGATATAAATAATGAAATATCTGATTGTGATTGAAGAAACAACCACGGGATTTTCTGCGTATACTCCAGATTTTGATGGGTGCGTGGCAACAGGAAACACAACTGAAGAAGTTGAAAAAAAAATGAAAGAAGCAATTGAGTTTCATCTTGACGGGCTGGAATTAGAGAAATTGGCAAAGCCAACGCCTCATACGTATTCAAGTTATATTGAAGTGCAGTAGGGCCGTAACCCGCGTAAGGCGTTCGCCATCAGGCAATCCGCCATGACGCTGGCAAACCAAACCGCCCCTGGAAAACACCGGGCGGTTTTTTTACCCTGTATTTGCCGGCGGAATGCCATAATCGTTTCTACGAATGAAGAAACCTACGTGGGATCGAGGTCCGTAGGATGTGTTGAACGCAGTTGATGCACCGCCTAATGTCGGCACATCTTGCCGTATTGATATTTGAATCAATCGGATGTGATTTTTTATCACTGGGTGATATGATGATAAAGTGCGAATTTATAAAACGAAAGTTTTTGACCGATGGTTAAAAAAGACAGAGCTGACAGACGCTGACTTGATACGCGCTGTCAACGAAATGAGTAACGGTTTGATTGATGCTGATCTGGGCGAACAAGTATTCAAAAAGCGTATTGCTCTACCGGGGCGGGGCAAACGATCCGGGGTTCGTACTTTGGTGGCCAGTAAAATTCAGGATCAATGGTTTTTTTGTATGGTTTTGCCAAGAATGAACGCGACAGTATTTCTGATCAAGAGCTCAGGGCTTTACAAGCCATTGCTGGCAGTTGGCTGGAACAGAAACAACACTTGTTGCAACGCGCTATTGAAAGTGGAGAATTGAAAGAGGTAACAAAAGATGACAACACATAAGCACAGTTGTTTATTAGCAGAAATGCTGGAAACCGCCGAGGGATTGCATCAGTCAGATTTGATTGATAAACGTCGGATGTTAGAAATTCAGGCACTGTGTCAGTCGGCGGTTGAGCCAATCTCGCCTAATGACATTAAAGCCTTGCGTGAGAGTCTTAATGTTAGTCAGTCAGTATTCGCCGTGTTATTGAATACCAGTATTTCTACCGTACAAAAATGGGAGATTGGCGACAGGCATCCGAGTGGCCTATCGCTCAAATTACTGAATATTGTAAAGCGGCATGGCATGAGCGCATTGGCCTAGCCAATGTAGGCTCGATTAGCCTGACGTAATAGGATTTTTGCGATAGGGGGGCCGTAGGATGTGCTGAACGTAGTGAAGCGCATCATTCGCAATTGATGCGCCTCCTACCTGGAGAAACTCGGAAATGCTGAATAGTATCCTGATGACAATACTGGGGGCGTTTTTGTCGTTTTTATCTATTATCTTGCTTACGATGCATGGAAAGATTTCTCAAGAAAAGATAAGTAATTGGGCGTACGCGGTATGGATTTGCAACTTGCCGGTAAAAACGATATTCAACGGATCGAACGCGAATTGCTGGTCATCAAGTGGATGATCGGGCTGGTGCTGGGTGGTATCATTACTTTGATTCTAAAAGCCTTTTTTGAGCCATTTTCTGTTCTAGCCGCGTAGGCCGATTAACACGAAAGCCCGATTACGCAAAGCTAATCGGACCTACACGGGCTGATGTTAATTGGAAAGCGAAACGATATGCTTTAATGGTTTTATTTCAGGAAGATCATCATGGCACTGGTGGAAGAAAATATCGAAGAAATCAAGGACAAGGAACTGGTTGTGATTGCGGCAATCAAATACCTGCCCTGATCCGGACTTGTAAAATAAGCCCGTGTAGCAGGTTAATCTGCTGTGGTGGTCAATTCAACATCGGGGTACTTTTCTTTGAGCCGGTTCAAAATCAGGGATTGCAATTCATCCTCATTGATCCAGATTTCAACCGGCAATGCCCAGATGGACATCTGTTTGAAGCCAGTGCATTGCAACGCTTCTTCTTCGGGCATGACAATTATTTCGTTTTCAAATTTCAGAAAATCTTTTTCAATATAACGATGTTCTTCGTTAAAGCCGTGCAGGTCGCCCTGAAGGCCGGTGCGCTGCAATTGTTCCCAAAACCAGGGCATGTTCACATAACGGCAGACAGCCAGCAACTTCCTGTTTTTCAGAACGGAAGCCGGTTGCCGGTTGCCGGGTTCGTCCAGGTTGTAAACCGTCTGGCCGGCCAGTTTCATTGTGTATGTGGGTGCCCAGTCAGACGTGTCATAGCGGTCTGCATGCGTGCCATTGATGATGACGGCATCGACGTTCCGGAGGTTTTTAAGGCTGGTGCGCAAGGGACCGGCGGGTAATCGCAGGCCGTTACCGAAGCTGGTATCGCTGAAATCGACGATGGCAATTTCAATATCGCGTTCGAACCGGGGATACTGGAGTCCGTGTGTACTGACAATGATATTGCAGGCAGGATTCGCCTTGAGCAGTGCCGTTGCTGTTGCGGCCGGGTCGCCACCGACCCACACCGGGCATTGCTGATGCAAGCGGCTGGCCAGCAATACAGCTTTATCGCCAACGCTGATAGGGTCGCTTGTGTTTGACACGGCTTCCGGCTGACCGGGGTTGTCAAGATTGCCGCGCGCAACAATACCGGGCCGCAGGCCGTGAGCTAGAAGATTATCGATAAGCCACAGCGTCAGCAGGGTTTTGCCGGCGTCGTCGCTGGTGATGCTGTCGACGATAATAACGGGTACGTGCAGTTTGACCGATGGGAAAAAGTCCAGCCAGTAGCATAATTTGCGCAAAGCTATGAACAAACCGAACAACAGGCTCAGCGGCCACAGCAGAATGTGTAACGGGGTAATGCGGTGCCAATATAATTCGGTTAATTTCATCAGTATGCCTTCTCCCAATAGAAAAGGCTGCGCATTAGGCGTGCAAATGCGCAGCAACGGCGTAAGAAAATACTACGGGTAGTGATTCTCACATGGTATCGATGCGGAGCGCAAGACCGGTGTTTTATCAGCGCAGCTCCTGCGCCAGCAAACCGGTATTGCCGCCGAATGCGGTGACATTGTCGGTAACGGTTTGTTCCACGGCAAAACGGCGCAGATAATCCGGACCGCCCGCTTTGGGGCCGGTGCCGGACAGGCCCATGCCGCCAAACGGTTGCACGCCGACCACGGCGCCGATCATGTTGCGGTTGATATAGATATTGCCGACCCGGGCGTGTTGCCGGATGGTTTCGATGGTGCTCCGGATACGGCTGTGTATGCCCAGCGTCAATCCGTAACCGCTGGCGTTGACAGCCTGGATGACGGTGTTCAGTGCACCGGGGTCGTAGCGGACGAGGTGCAGTACCGGTCCAAAAACCTCTTCGCGCAGTTGCCGCATATCATCCAGTACGATCAGCGTCGGCGGATAAAAATAGCCGGCCTGGAAATGGGGGGTGCCGGGAAGCAGGGGCAGCTGGTAAATTGTATTGCCTAAGGCGCGCATATGGTTGACATGGTTTTTAAGTTGCGCCACTGCGGATGCACTGATGACAGGCCCGATATCGACGGCGTAGTCGGCGGGCGAGCCCAGCCGCAGTTGCTGCATCGCGCCGATCAGCAATGTCTTGATCTGATCTGCGATTGCATGTGGCACGAATAATATCCGCAATGCCGAACAGCGCTGTCCGGCGCTGTTGAATGCCGATAACACGGCATCCTGCACTAATTGCTCTTTGTGCGCCGAACTGTCGGCGATCAGCGCATTCTGGCCGCCGGTTTCCGCGATGAACGGGACTATAACCGGGTGACTGGCCAATTCCCGGTTGATCCATTGTGCCGTTGCAGTGGAGCCGGTAAAAGCGACGCCTGCGATACGATGGTCTCCGAGCAGGCGGGGGCCGATTTCGGCGCCTTTGCCGGGCAGGAAGTGCAAGACCGATTCCGGAATGCCGGCCTGATAGAAAATGCGCGTGCAGGCCATTGCGGTCAGTGCGGTACGCTCGGCGGGTTTGGCGATAACTGTATTGCCGGCAACCAGCGCCGCAGCGATCTGGCCGCTGAATATCGCGATCGGAAAATTCCAGGGGCTGATGCACACAAAAACGCCCCGCCCGGAATAATGCAGCTGATTGATTTCTCCGGTCGGGCCCGGTAGGTTGACAGGCTTGCCGAACAATTCCAATGCGTTCGCTGCATAATAGCGGCAAAAATCCACCGCTTCGCGCACTTCGTTCAGCGCATCCCTGATTGTGCGCCCGCCTTCCCGCACGCACAGCGATACCAGCGCCATGCGCTGTTGTTCCATGAGATCGGCGGCTTTCAGCAGACAGGCCGCGCGGTGTTCAACGGGCTGTAAACGCCAGTCCTCAAAACCGGCGACGGCGGCATCCAGTGCATCCGCAGCCGTTTCCGGGTTGCCGTAGACCACTTCGCCAATGATTTCCTGATGATCGTAGGGTGCGGTAATCGTTTGCGTCCGGCTTGTGTACGCCTTGCCGTTAATCCGGGGGGCAGCCTGGTAAGCGCTGTTTGCAAGCTGATCCCAGTCCTGCTGAATCTGTTGCCGGATCTGTGGATCAGCCAGATTCAGCCCTTGCGCATTACGGCGTTGGGTACCATACATCGCGGCAGGCAGCGGCAATCCGGTCTGCGGGCCGTTCAGCCAGACAGCAACCGGGTCGCGGACTGCGTCATCAATGGCGATATCCGGATTTTCCGCCTGATGGATAAAAGATGTATTGGCACCGTTTTCAAGCAAACGCCGCACCAGATAAGGGAGCAGATCCTGATATCCGCCAACGGGCGCATAGATACGGCAGGGAATGGATTGGCCGGTATGAATTTCAACGGTCTGATACAGTGCGTCGCCCATGCCGTGCAGGCGCTGAAATTCATAACCGGGGTGATTACGCGCCATCTGCATAATGGCGGCAACGGTATGTGCGTTATGCGTAGCGAATTGCGGAAAAAAACAATCCGGCGCATTGACCAGCAATTGCGCGCAGGCCAGGTAACTGATATCGGTTGCCGATTTGCGTGTGAATACGGGATAGCCGTCAAGGCCGTTTTCCTGCGCGCGTTTGATTTCGCTGTCCCAGTATGCGCCTTTGACCAGTCTGACGGGTATTCTGCGGTTTTTGCATTTTGCCAGTTCCGTAAGCCAGCGGATGACATGAATGGCGCTTTTCTGATAGGCCTGCACGGCCAGCCCTAATCCCGGCCAGCCGTCGAGTTGCGGATGCCTGAAAACCGCTGCGAAAATATCCAATGCCATTTCCAGGCGTTCGCTTTCTTCAGCGTCGACAGTCAGCGCAATACCCGCGCTGCGTGCCTGAATGGCAAGCTGCGACAATCTGAATGTCAGTTCGGGTACGGCATACCTGTGCTGCAGCGGCTCATAGCGTGGATAAAGCGCGGAAAGCTTGACGGAAATACCCGGTCTTGCGTAGAGGGTGTGATGGTGTTCATCGCCAGATGCCCGGTGTGTTGCCGCCAATTGCATGATCGCCTGTTGATACGCCGCAAAAAAACGATCGGCATCCGCCGCCGTAAGCGCGGCCTCTCCAAGCATATCGAATGAATGGCGCGTGCCATGTGCGGTGTTCCCGGCTGTATCGGTGGATTTGCGCAGGGCCTGTTCGATGGTTTCCGCAAATACAAATTGTGTGCCCAGAATATGCATCGCTTTTTTTAGGGCGGTACGTATTACGGGTTGTCCCAGACGTAACAGCAGTTTCTCGATAATGGTATGAAACTGCGGATGCCGATCTGTCTGTGCCTGTAACCGGTGCCGTTCCAACGATCCGGATAGAACCAGCGCATCGGTTGCCAGGCGGGTCAATAGATCGTCATGATGAAAGCGCGGGTGCCAGTCCGCTGCGCTCAGCCGGTCGGCCAGAAAACGGTCCTGTGTGGCCTTATCCGGAATGCGCAGCAAGGCTTCGGCAATATTCATCAGCGCGATACCTTCATCGCTGCTGAGTTGATATTCTGCCAGAAATGCCTGGGTGATCGATTGCCAGGCGTCGGGTTGCGTTTTCCGGTAAGTTTTGTGGCGTATTTTTTCAAGCAATGCCTGGGCATCCGTGGCAGCTGCATCGGCCGGATAGCCGGCCAGCTGTGCCAGCAGGTATTGCACTGCCAATGCCTCGTCGGTACGGTAGGCTTGATTGATCGAACGTCGGGTGGTTCTGAGCGTATCTGAATCCATAGGGAATTACCGGGGATTGCGTTGACGATGAATGAATTGTCCATAATTCTGAGATTCAGTCAAATCGGCATAGTCCAATGGCATCCGGCGGAAAGTTATGGCTTGTGTCATGCGGTATTACAGACTAAACTTGCTATGAAAGATGTGTAGCTGGCGTGCCAGTTCAGTTCGGAGATTTATCATTTTAGGGTCTTACGCATGGAAGCGAAATTAAAACATAAACGCCCCAAGCACCTGGATCTCTTCAAGATCACCCAGCCATTGCCGGCAATTGTATCGATTATGCACCGCATCAGCGGTGTACTGCTTTTTTTTCCGGGTATTCCTTTATTGCTGTATGGATTGCATATGCTGTTGGAATCGCCCGAAAGCTTTGTGGCTGTGCAGGCGGCTGTGCAGCATCCGGGTCTGAAATTGCTGCTGGTGATGTTTATCTGGTTTTGCCTGCATCATCTGTGTGCCGGTATCCGTTATCTGGCGCTGGATCTGCATTACGGCATCGAGCTTGATCAGGCGCGCGCTACCAGCAAGTGGGTGCTGGCGGTCAGTATACTGTTGACCCTGTTAATGGGGGTGGCGTTATGGTAAGACAACCCAGTCGTATTGTTACGGGTGCGCACTACGGGCTGCGGGATTGGCTGGCGCAGCGGATTACGGCTGTCTTTATGGCCGTCTATATTGTGGTGCTGGCAGTGGTGATAGGGATGGATGTGCCTGAGAATCATGCAGCATGGTCCGGTATGTTCAAGCATTCGTGGATGCGTATCGCGACGTTTCTGTTTTTTGCGGCGTTGTTCTGGCATGCGTGGGTAGGCGTGCGCAATGTGCTGATGGACTATATCAAGCCGACGGCAGTGCGTCTGATATTGCAGATTCTGGTGATTATTGTTTTGCTGGTTTACCTGGTATGGGCGGCGGAAATTTTGTGGAGCTGATGTGGCAATCGTAAAAAGAAAATTCGACGTGGTTATCGTTGGTGCTGGCGGAGCCGGCATGCGTGCGGCATTGCGGTTATCCGAAGCCGGACTCAAAGTGGCGGTGCTGTCCAAGGTTTTCCCCACGCGGTCGCATACGGTTTCGGCACAGGGCGGTATTGCGGCGCCGCTGGGCAATGTGACTGAAGATAACTGGCATTGGCATATGTACGACACGGTCAAGGGATCCGATTATCTCGGCGATCAGGATGCCATTGAGTTCATGTGCCGCCATGCGAGTGAAGTGGTATATGAACTGGAACATTTCGGTATGCCGTTCGACCGGCTGGAAAACGGCAAGATTTATCAGCGTCCGTTTGGCGGTCAATCGCAGAACTTTGGTGGCGCGCAGGCGACGCGTTCGTGTGCGGCGGCTGACCGCACCGGTCATGCGTTGCTGCATACGCTTTATCAGCGCAATGTCAGTGCTAATACCCAGTTTTTTGTGGAATGGATGGGGCTGGATCTGATTCGTGATGAACAGGGCGATGTGCTCGGCGTGACTGCGATGGAGATGGAAACCGGTGAAGTCATGCTATTGCAGGCCAAGGCCACGTTGTTTGCAACGGGCGGCGGCGGGCGCATTTTTCAGGCGAATACCAATGCGCTGATCAATACCGGCGATGGATTGGGCATGGCTGCGCGCGCGGGTATTCCGCTCGAAGATATGGAGTTCTGGCAGTTCCATCCGACCGGAATTCATGGCGTTGGCGTACTGATCAGCGAGGCGGTGCGCGGCGAGGGCGGTTATCTCATCAACAAGGACGGTGAGCGTTTTATGGAACGTTATGCGCCCAATGCCAAGGATTTGGCCAGCCGCGATGTGGTGGCGCGCGCGATGACCATTGAAATCAAGGAAGGCCGCGGTTGCGGCGACGAGCTCGATCATTTGCTGTTAAAACTGGATCATCTGGGTTCGGAGATTATCAAATCGCGATTGCCGGGGATCCGTGAACTGGCCATGAAATTCGCGCATGCCGATCCGATCCACGATCCGATACCTGTTGTGCCTACAGCGCATTATATGATGGGCGGAATACCGACGAATTACTATGGCCAGGTTGTTGCGCCCTATAAAACGGGACCGGAGGAAGTGGTGACAGGGTTTTATGCCGTGGGTGAGTGCGCTTGCGTTTCCGTGCATGGCGCCAACCGGTTGGGTACGAATTCGCTGCTGGATCTGGTTGTTTTCGGGCGAGCGGCGGCGAACCAGATTATCGAGGACTTGAAAATCAACCCGCACCACAAGCCGTTACCTGCCGATGCAGCGGATAAGTCGCTGGGCCGGCTTGCGCGTTTGGAAAACCAGACGGACGGCGAGAATGTCGCACAGGTGACCGATGCACTGTGTAAAACCATGCAGACCTATTGCGGTGTTTTCCGGTTTGAAGATACGCTGTTGCAAGGCGTAGAAAAAATCAAGGCAGTGGCTGAGCGGGTGGGACGGACGGAAATCAAGGACAAAAGCAGGGTGTTCAATACGGCGCGTATTGAGGCGTTGGAGCTTGATAATATGAAGGAAGTCGCTGTCGCCACAATGGTTTCAGCCGAAGCGCGGCGTGAAAGCCGCGGCGCGCATGCGCGCGACGATTTTCCTGAGCGTGATGACGACAACTGGCTCAGGCATACATTGTTTTTCAGCGAAGATCATCGCCTGGATTATAAGCCTGTGCGACTGAAACCATTGACAGTGGACTCGTTTCCACCTAAAAAGCGTACCTATTAGTGAATGAGTGATCAGTACGCTGTCTTCTGATCGGATGAATGGGGGTATATTCGTTTCAGGGGCTTGCACAGTAAACCACAAGCGGGTTCCGGGCAGGCTTTTCAAGGTGTTTTTCAGGGCATGTTTTTGATCCGATAGGGAATGCTTGGTTTATGATAAAAAACAATCTTTCGATACTGCAGTTATTCATCGCTGTTTGTACTGTACTGCCATCGCTGGCTTGCGCGGATCAGCGCTATGTTACCGATCAATTCGAGGTAATGCTGCGTACCGGACCCAGCGGCAATCACGCGATTTTGCGTATGATGAAAAGTGGTGCTGCGTTGACTGTACTGGATCCGGAAGTTGATAATGGTTATGTGCGTGTTCAGACCAATGCCGGTATGGAAGGTTGGGTGCTGGTCCGTTATTTGATCCGCGAACCCGTCGCGCGCGTACAATTAGAGAATCTGGTGAAGCAGCTTACCCAGACCGAAGTGAAGGACACGAACATACGCGGCCAGGTGAATACTGTGAAAGCCGAGTATGATAATGCCAATAAACGCATCGCGCATCTTGAAGATGAGAAGAAAGCGCTGGAGAATCAACTTGATGCGATCAAGAACAAGGCAGCGGATGTGCTGGCAATCGATGCCGAGAATCAACAGCTGCAACAGAAGTTGACTGAAGCAAAGGCGCAGCTCAAGACATTACAGGAAAAATACAGCGAATTAAGCAACACGAATGAAAAAGACTGGTTTATTACCGGCGCGCTGGTGCTGACAGGCGGACTGCTATTGGGTTTGATTATTCCTAAAATCAGCTGGCGTAGGCAACGTTCGCCGTATGGCAGTTTCTGAGAGCCCGTTTAAGATCTCACTGAAGGGTGCATTGCGGCGTTAAAATCGAACTCAAAATGCTCACATACTTTATTGTATGTTCCGCTTTCTCGTCCAATTTTGCCTTGCACTGCACTCCTTGATCGAGATCTTGAATAGGATCTCACTGAAGGGTGCATTGCGGCGTTAAAGTCGAACTCAAAATGCTCACATACTTTATTGTATGTTCCGCTTTCTCGTCCAATTTTGCCTTGCATTGCATCTCTTGATCGAGATCTTGAGAGGTGATCATCAACGGCGTATGAGCGCGCTGGGATGCTGAACGGATATCATGAATCGATTGTTTCTGCGCGATACCCATCCGCGAATCTCAATAGGCCTGTCCAGATACTTTTCCAGCGCGGGGAAAAGATTCAAATGATTATTGGCGATGCGGATGCTGACTTGATCGTTAAGAATCAGGTAGGTGAAGCTGCGTTTTTGTTGAATATGCTTCGGGATTCCGGTAAAACGCTGCCAGCCGCGCGTGCCGGATGCAATCTGATCCAGTGAACGTACCTGATAACCGGCTTCACGCCAGATCCCCAGCCCCTGTTTTTCGGCTTGCTGCTGTGCGCGGCTGAAAACGTCGGCATAGCGCAGATTGGGTGGAACAATGCTCATGAACGCCAGTCCCTGTTTGAGCAATTCCAGATTGAGATGCGTGCCGTCAGGCAGAAATACATGGGCGAGTTCACGGTCGTATTTATCCTTTTTTTCCTGATCATATTCCAGGTAGATCTGTTGATTCTTAACCCGGCGCTGTAACCATTCCTTGGCCGCTACGCCGCCGGGTTCGCCCGGCCGGTGACGGCTTTCAATTTCGGGTGTGTTGACACCCAGCAGCCGGATACGCTGATTATTCCCTAGAATGAGGGTGTCGCCGTCATAAACACTTTTGACCGGATACAAGCGTCGGTATGTCTGGACAGGTATCGTCGTCTGCCGGATATTTTCGGCGTTTCCGGGTGCTTTATCGGTGTAGAGTACTCGGCCGGATTCGTCGGTGATGCGGTAGATTTCCGCATTGAGAACCGGTTGTGCGATCAACTGGCAACAAATGGCCATCAGCAGGTAATGCAGTTTCTTAACGGGATTATTCATATTGCCCGTTCTTTTCTGCTGTAAGGTAATGGTTTGTATTCAACATAGTCATGTGTGGAATATGCGTTTGATTTGAAAATATGGCACAATTACGGGATTTTAAGTCTGGAAAAAGTAAGTATTCGTGTACCGGTGAAAAAACCATCATGTTGTGGAAACAACGGCATTGACCATAGGAATACCTCGCGGTCTGCATTTCTGGTTTTCATTAAAGCATATATGGATCAAATACATGTGCCGAAAAAAAGGCTTTTTAACTTTGTTTTTCGTGACCGGGATTGTTTTGCAGGCTATTCATGCATGTCTATGAATATTTCGCAATTCGTTTGGCGAAATCCAATGCGTAATCCGGAACCGTATTAAAATCAAAGACCCAGCAAGATTATCCGGCAATGAACCATTGAAACTATGACATCTGAAACCCTGGTTGAAATCAGTGATCTGAATTTTTCCTATGATGCACGCCCTATTCTGAAAGGTATCAACATGACCATGAAGCGTGGTCAGCTGATTGCCATTATGGGTGGCAGCGGATCGGGAAAAACAACGCTGTTGAGACTGATTGGCGGTGAAGTCATGCCGACGTCCGGCTATGCCAAGGTTTCCGGTCAGATCGTCCATGAACTCGATCGTGACGCACTTTTCGAGATACGCCGTAAAATGGGCATGTTGTTTCAGTTTGGCGCATTGTTTACTGACCTGTCGGTTTTTGACAATGTCGCTTTTCAAATGCGCGAGCACACCGATTTGCCGGAATCCATGATCCGCGACCTGGTACTCATGAAACTGCATGCCGTGGGACTGCGCGGCGCGCATCATCTGATGCCGGCTGAATTATCCGGCGGCATGGCGCGCCGTGTGGCGCTGGCGCGTTCCATTGCACTTGATCCGATGCTGATGATGTATGACGAGCCATTCACCGGACTTGACCCGATATCGTTGAGTGTCATTGGCAGTTTGATCCGGCGCATGACTGACACGCTGGGCATGACGTCGGTCATTGTCACGCATGATGTGCAGGAATCGTTGAAAATCGTTGATTACGTCTACTTTATCGCGGACGGTGTCATTGCCGCGCACGGTACGCCGGCGGAAGTCAGAAATTCCGTTGCGCCGTTTGTGCATCAGTTCGTGCACGGCGAAGTCGATGGTCCTGTGCCTTTTCATTATCCTGCGCAGTCCTATCACCGGGATTTAAATTTGGAGAAAGCGCTTGTTTAAACATCTTGCCGCCAGTATTCGCGGCGTCGGTCATCGCACTATCGAAGGCATCTGGCAGCTGGGACATGCCACGCGATTTTTTCTGTTGGTGCTGCTCAAATCCGGCACCAGTTTCCGGCGCTTTGGCCTGGTTATCCGCGAACTCTACTATGTCGGTGTTTTGTCGCTCATTATCATTGTTGTGTCGGGGCTTTTTGTCGGCATGGTGCTGGGGTTACAGGGTTATGAAACGCTGCAGAAATATGGCTCTGAATCGGCTGTCGGAACGCTGGTTGCCTTGTCGTTAGTACGCGAACTCGGGCCGGTGGTCGCCGCGCTGTTGTTCGCCAGCCGTGCGGGCTCGGCGATTACCGCCGAGATCGGCCTGATGAAGGCGACTGAACAACTGGCTGCAATGGGCATGATGGCCGTCGATCCGGTTGCGCGCGTCGTGGCGCCGCGTTTCTGGGCGGGTGTGATTTCCATGCCGTTTCTGGCGGCGATTTTTTCGGTAATGGGCGTGCTCGGCGGCTATCTTGTTGCTGTCGTCTTTATCGGTGTGGATGCCGGTTCATTCTGGTCACAGATGCAAAGTAACGTTGATTTCAGAATTGACATACTCAACGGTTTTATTAAAAGTTGTTTTTTTGGCGTGGCGGTAACCGCTATCGCTGTATTTGAGGGATATGACTCACCACCGACAGCTGAAGGCGTATCAGGCGCAACAACGCGCACTGTGGTGACTTCTTCGCTGGTGATACTGGGGCTTGATTTTATCCTGACGGCTTTCATGTTTAGAGGAATATAGTTGATGCAACGCAGGACATTGGATTTCTGGGTAGGATTATTTGTAATCACCGGTATTGCCGCATTGATGTTCTTGAGTCTGAAAGTGGGCAATCTGAATACGTATGGCATCACTGAGAGCTATGTCATTAAAGGTAATTTTGACAATATCGGCGGTCTCAAAGTCAGAGCACCGGTTAAAAGTTCGGGGGTGGTGGTGGGTCGCGTAGCCGATATTCAATTCAGCACCCGGACGTATGATGCGATCGTGACAATGAATATTGACAGCCGTTATCAATTTCCCAAGGACACGTTTGCCAGTATATTGACGGCCGGGTTATTGGGGGAACAATATATCGGGCTCGCGGCGGGGGGCGATGAAGTGATGCTCAAGGAAGGTGATACAATAATGAAAACCAATTCCGCCATGGTGCTGGAAGAAATGATCGGGCGCTTTTTGTTCGACAAAGCATCGGAAGATAACGACTTTTAGTTGATGAATCGTTTTTTAATCAAATAGGTTTATTCAATCTCTGAATGAAGAAGTGAGGGAACAATGAAAAGATGTGCGCGTGTGATGACTTTCTGGGTTGCTTTATTGATAGCGCAATTGCTTGTGCTTCCGGCATGGGCGATAGAAATGGCGCCTGATCGGCTGGTCGACAAAACTGTGCGTGAAGTGCTTGACATTATTAAGCAGGATGAGGCGCTTAGAAATGGCGACAAGGAAAAAATGCTGGATCTGATCGAAATCAAGGTTCTGCCGCATTTTGACTTTAACCGCATGACGCGGCTGGCCATGGGGAAGCACTGGTCTGACGCGACAACTGAACAACAGCAGACGATTGTAAACGAATTCAGAACGCTGTTGATCAGAACCTATTCGAATGCATTGACGACTTACCGTGATGAAACCGTCAAGGTTAATCCGGTTGCGAATCTTGGTGACAAAAGCGATACGACGGTCAGGACGATTGTCTTTCAGAAGCAGGGCAGAGAGCCTGTTCCAATCGATTACAGTATGGAAAAGAGCCCGGATGGCTGGAAAGTCTATGATGTAACGGTTGCTGGCGTCAGCCTGGTGACGAATTATCGCGGTTCGTTCAGCAGCCAGATCCGCAGGGGCGGCGTTGATGGATTGATCAAAACCTTGGCGGATAAGAATCGTTCTTTGGAAGGTAAATAGGCAGTGCATTTTCATCGACGAACCGCGCACAGAGAAACGGCATGATATACCGCGATGGCAATACGCTTGTTGTAGAAGGCGGGGTGACACTTCGCAATGTCGCCGGTTTGACGCGTCAGGGTATTGGACTGCTCGATAGCAACGCGCTGCAGGTCGATCTGCAAAAAATCACCGAGGTGGATTCAACCGCTATCAGTATGTTGTTTGAGTGGCAGCGTGTGGCTGACCGGAAAGGTTGCCGGCTGGAATTCGTGCATTTTCCGGAAAGTCTTGCGAGCCTGATGCAGCTTTATGGCGTGACATCGCTATTAACTTCCTCACCGGATCATTCATCTGTACCCTCCTGATCCACTGATCCATTGTCTGTACCGTTTCGTTTTACCTGGTTTCATCAATGACAGCCGCAATCGAAGTCAACCAAGTGTGTAAATGTTTTGGCCCGGTCTGTGCGCTTGATCATGTCGGACTGGAAATTCAGGAGGGTGAGTTTTTTGCCCTGCTGGGACCTAATGGCGCCGGTAAAACCACGCTGATCAATGTCATTGCCGGGCTGACCATTGCCGATAGTGGTTCTGTTCATATCATGGGGCAGCATGTGGTTCATCACTATCGGCAGGCACGCAGACTGCTGGGTGTGGTGCCGCAGGAGCTTGTTTTTGATCCGTTCTTTACCGTTCGTGAGGCGCTTGAGATTCAGTCGGGATATTACGGTATTCGCGGAAACGGCGCCTGGATTCATGAAATTATCGAACGGCTTGACCTGGCCGATAAAGCGGATGTCAATATGCGTGCGCTGTCCGGCGGTATGAAACGGCGTGTCATGGTGGCGCAGGCATTGGTACACAAACCGCCGGTCATCATTCTGGATGAGCCGACAGCAGGTGTGGATGTGGAGCTGCGCCAATCGCTCTGGGAGTTTATCCGGCAGCTCAATCAGGCAGGTCATACAATTGTATTGACAACGCATTATCTGGAAGAAGCCGAGGCATTGTGCAGCCGTGTGGCGATGCTGAAGCAGGGTAGAATCATCGCGCTGAACAGTATGCAGCAACTGATTGCCGTCATGACAACAGGTTATACGCTGCGCCTGCGCCTGCAGCCGGATCAATTGCCTGTGGCGGTGCAGGAAAAACAAACCGGGTGCCACAATGGTTTTCACGAATTGAAAATCGACGCGTATGCGCAGATTGAATCTGTGCTTGCCGAGTTACGCCAGGCGCATATTCAGATTCTTGAGATGCAATTGCAGCAACCTGATCTTGAAGACGTTTTTGTCGATCTGATGCGCCATTACGTTTGAAAACTAAGTGCCAGGATATACGCAGATAAAATATTCCAATCCCGATTTTTCTGGATAATCTATTGATAGTGGCATTCATAATGCCTCTATTTTATCTATTCAGAAATAATGCCGGAGTAGCGCTACCTTCCTTGATATAGGAACCTAACGTACTGTGATTAACCTTTCGTCAAACGTCTCCATTCACTTTCCCAACTGCTGAATTGCTCTACCGGCATCGGCATGCTCACCCAATATCCTTGCGCCACATCGCACTCCAATGTTGCCAGAAGATCCCATACAGCCTGGCTGTTCACCCCTTCCGCCACCACTTCCAAATCCAGATTATGTCCAAGTTCAATGGTCGAGCGCACAATCACAGCTGAATCATTGTTTGCCGCCATTGGCATGACAAATGACTGATCAATCTTGATTGAATCTACCGGTAGCTTTTGCAAATAACTCAAGCTCGAGTATCCCGTGCCAAAATCATCGATGAATAACCGGGTTCCGAGGTTCTTTAATTTGGTTAATGTCTCTAATGCAACCGATGGTTCTTCCATCAGCATACTCTCGGTCAATTCAAACTGAATCAGCTCCGGATCTACATTCCAAGTGGAAAATAAACCTTGAATACGGTCGACGAGCATGGGATCGTACAAATCATGTGCGGATAAATTCACTGACAAAGCTTGCGCTATCCCCATTTCATGCCAGGCATAACTTTGGCTGAAAACCGCATCGAGCATCCAGTATGTCAAAGGCGTAATTAAGCCGGCATTCTCAGCGAGTTTGATGAATTCGATGGTCGATAACATGCCATGCACAGGATGCTGCCAACGCACTAAGGCTTCTGCGCCACACACGTGCTGCGAAGCAATGTCGACCTTAGGCTGGCAGTACAGTAATAATTCATTTTGTTCGATTGCTTGACGAAAATCTCCCATCAATGAAATACGCCGGGTGCATTCTTGTTCCTTCCCCCCCGTGTATAAGGCATAGCCGCCTCGAGCAGGACAGACATCATTAGTAGCGGCATTGGCACGTCGCAACAAGGTATCCGCTTCAGTGGCATGATCAGGATAGAGGGCAATACCTATACTGACGCGCGGATCGACCATCAGGCCGGCCACTTCCACGGAGTCATGCAAGGCATTGGCCAGCCGTTGTGCAGCTTGAATGGCACAATCCGCTCCCCCTCTGGGTAAGAGCAAGGCAAACTCGCCTTCCCCCACGCGCGCCAGAAACTCACTTTCTTTCAGGGTCTGCATCAAACGCTGAGCCAGTTGCTGCAGCAATTGATCACCCGAGCGATAGCCTAAGATTTGATTGATTCCACGCAAGCGGATGACATTCAGATGCAGGACAGCGAGTGCGTGGTGGTGATGTTTTGCAGTTTGAATCGCATTTTGCAGGTGCTCAAGCATAAGCGTGCGATTGGGCAATTCGGTCAAAGGATCATAATAAGCCAGTCGCACAATGGTCGCTTCGGCGGCCTGATGCTCAGCACGCATGCGCAGATTGGAAATGCCATAAGCCAAGTCATCAGCCAATTCACTGAGTAATTTGACTTCTTCTTCATCAAAAGCATCAGGTTCGATCGCACCCATGACCAAAGCACCGAGCACTTGTTTATTCACGCGCAGGGGAAAGGCGGTAACTGCGGCATAGCCGAACTTGATTGCATTCTCGCGCAGGGGAGCATAAGCAGGCGTGGTATAGACAGGATCTGTGAGAATGTTCCTGCCCACACACGGCTCGCCTGTACGGATCGCAGTAGCTGCCGCGGAACGCCCCATTTTTGTATCGGACCAAGTGTAATGCAGCGCTTCCAGAAATGCTTTATCTACGCCGATACTTGCCATCCAGCGGAGACTCTTGTCTTGATCGTGCTCTGCATATGCGACGCTAGCTATACGGTAACCACCTTTTTCCACGACAACCTGGCACATATCATGCAGCAATTCTTGCTCGTCCGTGGCATGCAATAAAGTATGATTGCCAGCACTCAAGGTTCTGAGGGCACAGGTGACGCGCTCGATGATTGTGAGTAATTGTTCATTCTTTAGCACTGAATTCGAGCTGTCTTTATTTGATTCGTCGGCAGGGTATGTCATACATTCTTACCTCGGTATTGTAAGAACCTGTTCAAGATATCACTGAAGAGCGCATTGCGGCGTTAAAATCGAACTCAAAATGCTCACATACTTTAAGTATGTTCCGCTTTTTACTCGGCGCAAGCGCCTCGCCCTACGGGCCAGCCTTACGGCCGTTCGCTGCGCTTTGCTTGCGTCGTTCAATTTTGCCTTGCATTACACCTCTTGATTGAAATCTTGAACAGGTTCTAAGGGTTCCTTATGTTTTTGTTTTAAGACGCTGAACGGTTTTATTGGCTATTGCCATGTTTTTATGGGTAATTTCTTTAGAAGAATGGCATTCAGAGTAATTGAATCAATCGATCCGAATCTGTCAAAAATTCCTATTTTTAACGCATTTATTTTAGGAATCCAACCAGTAATTTTCAATATGTGCGATGCGAAATCACTTTTAAATTTGTTTTTAACATTTGTTTAACAGGGGATTAACGCTTTCCTGATATGTGCATTATTAGTATGCAAAGTAGGAAAACGCAATAGCGCCAAAACCGTTATCTAATCAAAATTCACCATGAGCTCGATGCACATTTTTTTGGTCCTTGGCGCTTTTGCGATTTCTCAATCCGGTTCTTCGGATCAAAAATTTAGCATAACGTTAGCATAAGGAGTGACTCAAATGTTAGAGGAATTTATCACCAATTTCATGAATAACTTGTTCAAACCATTGTTATTGTTTTTTTACCTGGGGTTCTTGATTCCCTTGTTGAAAGTGCCGCTGGAATTTCCTCCCGCGCTCTATAAAGGCATAACGATTTATCTGCTTATCGCGATTGGCTGGCATGGTGGCGAAGAGCTTGCGGAGCTGACTGCGGACGATTTTCAACTGGCTCTGGGATTTATGGCGATCGGTTTTGTAACAAATACCATTATCGCATTAATGGCGTATCAGGCGCTACGGCGAATGACGCGTTTACGGAAAATTGACGCTGCAACTGTAGCAGGTTACTACGGTTCGGATTCGGCAGGTACGTTTGTCACGTGTGTCGGTGTGCTGGTTGCCGCCAATATTGCGTTTGCCGCCTATATGCCGGTGATGCTTGCCGTCATGGAAATTCCGGGTTGTCTCGTTGCGCTTTATCTGGTTTCAAAGGCACGCCATTCGGGGAAAATGGATGAAGCGGGTAATTTGCCTGGAGAGCCGGGTTACAATCCTGCCGCCGTTAAGGTAAATGGCGATAACGGAAACGGTGGTGTCTTCAGTAAAAAGGTATTGCATGAGATTTTCTTCAATCCCGGTTTGTTTCTGTTGTTTGGCGGTATTTTGATTGGATTTATCTCCAGACTGCAGGGCGTAAAAGTGACTGAAGCAAATGATCAATTCTTTATCGTACTGTTTCAAGGCGTTTTGTCCCTCTTCCTGTTGGAAATGGGGATAACAGCCTGTTCGCGCCTTAAAGATCTGAAGCTTGGCGGACCGGGTTTCGTGGCATTTGGTGTCGTTGCACCCAATATCTTTGCGACCTTTGGAATACTTGTCGCCCATATGTATAGTATGGCGATTGGCCATCCGCTTGAGATTGGAACCTATGTACTTTTTGCGGTATTGTGTGGTGCGGCTTCGTATATCGCTGTTCCAGCCGTACAGCGCATGGCAATACCTGAAGCGAGTCCCACTTTGCCACTGGCGGCCTCGCTTGGGTTGACGTTTACCTATAACGTGACCATAGGTATTCCACTCTACATTTTGTTCTCCACAGCACTGACTACGTTGATACCGGCGGTGTAAGTGCTCCTGGATTAATTTTCAGGCAGCTGATTGCTTGAGGTAAGGCGGGAAAGAATATGGAACGGGCAAACTCGCCTTACCGGCCGCATGAAAAAACAAAAGGTATTCATCATTTTTTGCCAGACTGGCAAAGTGTCAGCCCGGATCCGATAAAGCTGCAATCAGTATCGGCGCATATTCGGATTCGAGCTAGCCACTATTGTATTAATGTGCAGAGTTTTTGCGAAATCCCGTTTCATCATAAGAAAAAGGGCTTCTGACTGCAGGGGCACGCTTGAAAATCAATTGAAAGGCTTCAACGGCCTGTTCATGCGGGACTGGATGACTGCACAATAAAACCCGTACGCTGAGTGTTAAAAGCAAGCACTTGTCGATATCCCACTGAAAGGCGCATTGCTGCGTTAAGATCAAACTCAAAATACGCACATGCTTAGTGCATGCTGCGCTTTGCTTGCGTCATCCGATTTTGCCCTGTACTGCATCCCTTAATCGAGATCTTGAACAGATTCTAAGAAAACAAGGCGACTTGATTCCATTTCCTATTAGCGCGACTTTCGCGATTTTTTCACAATCCCGGCGCCCGATACACGGTTACATGCTGACCCTGTATTTCTGGCGCTGCATTATTTTTGTAAATGATGTGCCGGATATGCAGTTGAGAAATTGCTGGGTATGTGTCTCCAGTGCGATTTTTCATCAAAACTATATTTTAATCAATATTTAACATCGTTTTGACCGGGTATTGATATATGCCGCCGTAGAGTATTCACTGCGCTCAGTGATTAAACCTATTTATGGCGCGCAAACTTTAAACAACTTGGAGAAATGATATGAGTAAGAAAGCATTAATCTATGGATCAATTCTGGCGCTCATTTTGATGCAACCGAGCATTTTTCTTGCGGCCGGAAAATCAGAAACTGATGTGATTAAGGAAAAAACGGGATCGTTGAATCAGGAACAGCCTCAGTATTCCCAGGTATTGGTGAATAAAATGATGGGGCATATCGATCTTGCCAGGTTTGCCCTGGCGATCAAACTGCCTCGTCATGCAACACACCAGATTGAGAAAGCGCAAATTATCGAAGCTGTCCTGGCATCACAATTATCCGGGCCGAGAATTAACACGGCTTTTAACTACGGCAAGATTGATTATGCTAAAAATGTTCGGGTTAAGGAACATTACGTGCCAGTTGTGGACGATGTGTTATTGATCAGCGATTATGAAGATATCTTTAATTATTTGAAAAAACTCAATGTGCAGGAAACTGATGTAGGTCTGGTGCAGTTGAAAATTGCAATAAATCTTGATGATATCAAGGCTGCGCTTAATAACGCATTCCAGTCGATTGAGCATAAAGATTATGAAAAAGCGCAGCAGACACTTGCAGCAGCTTTTAGTCATGCAGTGATCGAAGAAAAAGAAATCGAGAATCCGATACTGGCGATTTCAGAAAATTTAGCGCTGGCTAAGGCGTTTTTGAACAATGCGCAATACGAAAAATCACGTTTCGCGTTTAAGTATGTTCAAACGCGTTTGAACGGTGCGCATGATGCGGGTATTGATGAAAATACCGTGAAAAAATTTACGGCTGAACTGAATGAGCTGCAAATGGCGCTCAGGAGAAAGGATCCCTCGATGGCACTCAGTATTTATGATCATATCGACGAGTGGATGAAGATTGTCAGAGGATATTGATGTGATGTCGTCATTCTAAGTACAGAACGCATTGTATACAATCAAGAATATAATCGGTCGAATTGCGTCAACATACGAGTTTCATGTTTAAACAAGATGATTTAACACTCTTCCTAGATAAGAGGAATGACGAAGTTGTGATGTTCATTCCTCTATTTTTTTAATCACTACTGCCTAAATGTGCAGTTAGGTTAATTGTGTCAAGTGTACATCAGCGTATTTCTTCCGATTCCCTCGTTGAAATTGTGTATTTACAGTGTCGTGGTAAAAGTGTTGTTAACATTTTTGTGACAAAAAATTAACAATTTCTTGATACACCAATCGGTAAACTGTGGGTACGGTATAAAAAGGAGTACGGATCATGAATGTACTGATTATAGAGGATACCGAGGATATCGCTGCAAGCATCTATGATTATCTGGAAAGCTTGGGTTATGCCATTGATTCGGCTGGTGATGGTGTGACGGGATTGCATCTCGCGGTTACCAGGGATTATGACGTTGTTATCCTCGATCTGAATTTGCCGGGCATTGATGGTGTCGATCTTTGTCGCCGGATTCGCCGGGATGCCCAGAAGGTTGTTCCGGTATTGATGCTGACATCGAGAGATTCGCTTGAAAACAAGCTGGAAGGCTTTCATTCAGGCGCTGATGACTATATGACAAAGCCTTTTTGTCTGAAAGAGCTTGCGGCGCGTGTGAAAGTGTTATCCGAGCGGGTCAATCGCCAACCGGATTCGCAGTTGATGATGGGAGACCTCATGTTGGATATTAATACACACAAGGTTTCCCGAGCAGGCAGGCTGATTAATCTCAATCCGAAACTTTACCGGATTATGCTCTATTTTATGCAGAATCCGCGCCGTGTGATTGAGCGTGAAGAGCTTGAATATGCGGTCTGGCGGGGTAATCCGCCCGACAGTGATGCGTTGCGTACCCATCTTTGCCATTTGCGTCAGGTAATTGATAAGCCGTTTGACCAACCCTTACTGCATACAGTACGGGGGTTTGGTTACATGCTGACTGACGAATATGCAGAAGACGACTAATCGTATTGCCCGGCGCATTACATTTGCTTTTTTATCCTTTGGTGTCTTGTTAACATTGGTACTGGGGTTAAGTCTGATTATTGCATCCAAGACTATCGTTACCAGTATGTTGGATGACATCCTCTACGCTGAACTCAAACATTTCCGGCAACAAACACCGAGCATGCTTTATCCTGGCTATTTCCGCTCACGCACGACGACCATATACATTTCTCCGGTCGATGAGAACTATAATTTACCGGCGCATGTCCGTGATTTTGATCAGGGCATATATGACCTGACATACAATGATCGTGATTACCGTATTCTGGTTGAACATGTTGATGGTATCCGTTATGTCGTGAAATTCGACGATACGAATATCCATCAATTGGAAGGTGAATTCGTTATTCTGGTCTGGTTGTGCTCGGTTGTTGTTTTGATGTTTGCCCTTGCTATTGGCTGGAAGATTTCGCATGGTATTGTCCAGCCGATTAAGCAACTTGCTGATCAAGTGGTTACGTTCAAAAATAAACCGGATGAATCGGTGCATTTATCCGGATTTAGCGATGATGAAATAGGCGATCTTGCCTATGAGCTGCAGCATTATCACAATCAATTAAGGCTTTTGCTGATTCGCGAAAAGGAATTTGCAAGCAACGTAAGTCATGAATTGCGTACCCCGATAACCAGTATCAGTCTGGCTGTGGAAATTTTGTCTTCAAATGTCAATCTGCCGGCCGGAGAGCGTGAGCGGATTGGACGGATTCAACGCGCAATCAACGAAATGACTGAATTGATCGAAACTTTCTTGGTGCTGGCGCGCATCAACAGTGAATCAGATGAAGATTGTCATCCACGCAAAGTGGGGCCGATTGTCCAGAAAGTCATTAGACAGCAACGGATATGGCTTGGCAGCAAACCGGTTGCAGTGAAAGTGGTTGAGGAGGTGCCATTACAAGTCTCGGCACCATCAGGCATACTCGATGTTCTCGTTGCCAATCTCGTCCGCAATGCTTTCCGGTATACGGAACGGGGAAGCGTTACAGTGTTATTGGCGTCCGGCCGGCTCACAGTTACGGACACCGGCGTCGGCATCGATGCAGAAACGCAGGCTCAGATTTTTAAATGTTATGTCACGAAGGACACGTACGACCCCAATAAACTCGGTCTGGGACTCATGATTGTTTACCGGATTTGTGAGCGGTATGGCTGGCGCGTATCGTTTGAAAGTCTCAAGGGCCAGGGGTCTGAATTTACAGTGTGGTTTTCAGCTTGAAATGCTGTTTTTTTACCATCAGCTGTCATTCATTTTTTTTTAATTCTGTATTAACGATCACATCACATCCTCACGGCTAGTATGGTTGAAGAAAAATACAATTGATCGGAATATTGTCCCGATATTTTAGCGGATTTTTTCAAGACATACTGCGAAAGCGCGATTTTACCCAACGCTTTGCGCGTATATCACGTGCATGGATTTGTTTGCCGCTTTTGCGCGGTGAGCGATTTAGATGGCACTGACCTTTTCAGGAAGAGAGAAAAAGGTCTCATCCGCCTCAATGATCCTTTGAAGGTGGTTAGTTTTCGTTTCAATTGAGAAAGTCCTTTTTCAAGGACGCTGGATAGTTTTTTTTAAAACTTATGCTATGAAATTATTGATTATTCTTAGTTAATATTACAAGGAGTTATTATGACAATGTTATTAAGAAATTTGAAATTATTACAAGCAGCCTGTTTGTTGCTTTTTTTGATATATGCAAGTATTACTTCAAATGTACACGCAGAGGAAACCCGGAAGTATTTTCAGAACGATAAGGATTTATCAGCAAAAACATTGCTAACGCAGGCAGAAATTGATAAAGCCCAGAAGTCGCCTTTTATTTTCCAACGTAAAACTCCTTTAGACGACAAAACCAATGGGTTCAGTGCTTTGGAAACACCGGGGCGTACGCGGTTTGATTTTGATACATTGGCTAAACTGATGGAAGAACATAAAACACCGCTGACAGCTTACACACCGGACTGGCTTAATTTAGCCATTGAACATCGCACACGTTATGATGTGTACGATCATGGCTTCACCAAAAATATTCCAGGATTCAATGATCAAGTGCATCAACGTACCAGATTTCTGATAGAAGTCTTAAATATCATTGATCCTTTAAAGTTTACGCTTGAATTGACAGATATACGTGCTCCACTTGCCAATTTCGACCAGGATCATTCACCGGTTTTTGCGAATCATTTTGACTTTACTCAGCTTCACCTCGGACTGCATTCTAAAAATTTTATGGGGACCGGATATGCTGCGAAATTTGAAGTCGGACGTTTTATGATGGATTTAGGTGAGGCACGATTGGTAGGGGGACATCGTTGGGGTACTTTCTCACCGGCTTTTGATGGTTTGCATTTTTTGCTTGGCAATGAAAATGAGAAGTGGAGTTTGCGCGTATTTGGTGCCCGGCCAGTCAATCGGGACCCAAATTCACTAGACTGGAATACCCCCGAAACTTACTTCTCTGGTGCTCAAGTGACCAACAGAGATTTACGATGGGCTTTTTTTGATGTTTACTTTTTTCAGCTCAATGAAGGTAATAAACTCAGAAAGCGAAATTTATCGACCACTGGCTTCAGGTTGTTCGCCAAACCTACAACAGGTAGCGTAGATTACGAAATTGAGTCCATGTACCAGTTTGGGGATACTCAGGACGAAAGTGTATTTGCGCATCGTCATCACGGCGAGGTAGGGTATAGTTTCAGAACGGAAATGCCATTGAGGCTCGTCTATTTATTCGACTTTTCGTCAGGAAGTCGCGATCCTAACAAGAATTTTGATATTTTGTATGCAAAACGCCGGGTCGAATATGGACCGACCGGGATGTTCGGACCTTTTTTTCCATCTAACCTCATATCGCCAGTCGGTTTTCGCGCAACACTTATTCCCGTTCCAAACGTGAGACTGATGTTGTCTCATCGGGCGTATTGGCTAGCCAATAAAAATGGTGCCTTTGTTGGTAGTGGCCTGCAAGATCCAACTGGGCGGGCAGGCAGTTTTCTGGGCAATATGCTGGATGTCAGCATCGGTTGGGATCCTCAATGGAGTTATCTGAAACGTGTAAGTTTCGATATCGGCTATAGTCATATATTTAAGGGTGATTATTTCAATAAAGTCCCAGACAGCCCTGGCATGCAAGATACCAATTATGGTTACACCATGGCGACCTTTAAGTTTTAACAGTCTCTTGAGGGGATGATTGAGATATCACCTCGCTTTGAGTGAAGAGAAAGTTATATGATGCCGTGTGGTGCTTTATAATGGATTTCCATGTAAAGTGTAAAAAGTCTTCTTTTATGGAAGACTCAGAACCTGTTCAAGATCTCGATCAAGGGGTACAACAGTGCAAGGCAAAATAGAACGACGCAAGCAAAGCGCAGCATGCACTAAGCATGTGCGCATTTTGAGTTCGATTTTAACGCAGCAATGCGCCCTTCAGCGAGATCTTGAACAGGTTCTCAGGGAAAATCAACCGGTAGTGATTCGATGAGCATGCGCAAGATGAATCATCAGGTTTACATTGCGGTTTGTTTTGTGACGTAAAAGAGCACACGATTAGCATTAGAGTCTACTGCGTCAGTACAGATGTCGGTTGAGAAAACAAAATATAGGAAGCATGATGACGCCTTGCGCCGCAAGGCAATGCCATACTGCCGCTGTGCGCTGCAAATACCGTTGTTTATGATGTTCATGATGTTCATGATGTATTTTTAGCTTTTAATGACCGGTTTTTTAACGTTGCTGTACAAAGAATTGCTGCGATTCTGGAAAGTCGGTTTCCAGACGATTGCAGCGCCTGTGGTGTCGGCATTGCTGTATCTGCTGATTTTCTCTCATGTGTTGGAAGGGCGTGTCCAGGTTTATCAGGGTATTTCCTATGCCGTTTTTCTGATTCCGGGGTTGGTCATGATGGCGATGATGCAGAATGCATTCGCCAATACGTCGTCAAGTATGATTCAATCCAAAGTCAGTGGGAATATCGTTTTTCTTTTGCTGTCGCCATTGACGTATCTGGAAATTTTTCTGGCGTATATCCTGGCGTCCATTGCACGCGGCTTTCTGGTCGGCATCGGCGTTTATCTGGCGGCGTGGCTGTTTTTTGAAATCCCGTCTTTCCGGCCAGTATGGGCTTTTCTGTTTGCTGTGACAGGCAGCGCGCTGCTGGGTGCATTGGGTGTTATCGCGGGTATCTGGGCGGATAAATTCGATCAACTGGCGGCATTCCAGAATTTCATTATCCTGCCCTTGACATTTTTATCGGGTGTGTTTTATTCGATTCATTCCCTACCGGTGGCTTGGGCGTTTTTGTCTTACCTGAATCCCTTTTTTTATCTGATTGATGGATTCCGTTACGGTTTTTTCGGCGTATCGGACATTTCGCCCTACCTGAGTCTCCTGGTCGTTACCGTCTGTTTTTCCGCATTATCCATGTTGACCATTGCGATACTCCGAAGCGGCTATAAACTGCGGCACTGATTTTACCCTTGGAGACTTTTGCACGGCTACTACGCGGCACGATAATTGCGTTAAAAATTTGCGAAAAATGCTCATTTACTCCGTGCAAACTCCGCTTTTTCGCAAATTTTTGCCTTATTCTCGTACCGCTCATGACATCGTGCAAAGGTCTCCCTCGTTTTATTTCGGTTCAGGGTACGGATAGAGCATATTCATGGCGATGCTTTTGCCCGCCGTTTCGATGATGCGGACATGTTCGCGCCGGAATTCGCGTGCATGCCGCAGGCCGCATGAATGTGCAATCATGTTGATTTCCTTGTTGAAGTTTCGGGCATAGTTGGCCACGCGCAGATATTTTTCTTCGACAACCAGACCGTTCTGCAGGCGGGGATTGTGGGTCGTGATGCCGGTCGGGCAGGTGTTTTTGTGGCAGCGCATGGCTTGTATGCAGCCCAGCGAAAACATGAAACCCCGTGCGGTATTGACGAAGTCCGCTCCGGCGCAGAGCGCCCATGCGCCATGCGCGGCGGTGACCAGTTTCCCGGCCGCGATGACACGGATGCGATCTCTCAGACCGGATTCGATCAAGGCATCAACTACACGCGGCAATGCTTCCGCAATCGGCAGGCTGACATGGTCCATCAGTGATTGTGGTGCGGCGCCGCTGCCACCTTCACCGCCGTCAATGGTGATGAAGTCCGGCGCATAATCCAGTCCCTTGCGGACAACCCATTCGCACAGTTCATTGATGAAGTGCCAGCCGCCGATCGCAGTTTTAATGCCCACAGGGCGCCCGGTCAATCCGCGGAGGTGATTGATTTTTTCAAGCAACTGCTCAATATTATGGATGTCGATGTGACGGTTGGGGCTAATCGAATCCTGGAAAGCAGGTATACCGCGGATGGCGGCGATCTCTTCGGTGATCTTGTTGCCCGGCAATAATCCGCCTTTGCCTGGTTTTGCGCCTTGTGACAACTTGATTTCGAATGCCTTGACGATTGTGCCCAATTCTTTTGCACGTTCGGGTGAGAAATGACCATGCGCATCGCGGATGCCATATTTGGCGGTGCCGATCTGCATGATAATATCGCATGCGCCTTCCTGGTGATAGGGCGCCAGACCGCCTTCTCCGGTATTGAGCCAGCAGCCGGCCTGAGCCGCGCCCAATGATAAAGCGCGCACAGCCGGTTTGGAAATGGCGCCGAAGCTCATGCCGCTGATATTGACGATGGATTTCGCTTCAAACGGATATGTGGCGTAACTTTCGCCGATCAGCAGCGACGGCGTCGGCAGCTGGTCTTCTTCCAGTATTGGAAAAGCGGCGTTCACGAAAATAATCGAGCCCGGTTCGCGTAAATCTATGGTGGAGCCGAATCCCACCAGTCCGCCCTTGTTTTTTGAATGCCGGTAAATCCAGTTGCGCGTGGCGCGGTTAAAGGGCATTTCATCGCGGTCATCGGAGAAAAGATACTGCCGGAAATATTTCCCCTGCTGTTCGAAGAAAAAGCGCAGACGGCCGATAACGGGGTAATTCCGCAGCACCGAATGTTTTTTCTGGGTGACGTCCTGAATGAACCAGAAAACGATCATGCCAATAATGACAAGACCCAGCATCGTCGAAAGACTGTATATCAATAGATCCATAGTGTCACTCGTGAATGTTTTCCATGCGGATAGGGATATATGGTATCCGTTTGGTTTGAATTTTTCACTGATAAATGCAGGGATAGTTGCTGTATGGATTATTGATACGGATCGGGCAGTTTGGTCGCCGTGTGTACTATAATTCCAATTTGAATAACATCATAAAGGAAACCGGATACCTTGCTCGAGGAAATCAGGCACAACGTCAGCCAGGCGTTGGCAGAGGATATTGGAACAGGCGATCTGACCGCACTGCTGGTTCCTGTGCAGCAGACGCTCACGGCGGATGTCGTGGTCCGGGAGAAAGCGGTGTTGTGTGGCACACAATGGTTTGAACGGTGTTTTCAGGTTTTGTCACCGGATGTGCGGATTCAGTGGTTTGCCGGGGACGGGGATCTTCTCGCGGCGCAGCAGAACATCTGCCGGGTTTCAGGCAATGCGCGGGCTGTATTGACCGCTGAACGTTCTGCGCTGAATTTTATACAGATGTTGTCCGCCGTAGCCACACAGACGCGGCAGTATGTGGATGCCATTGCCGGCACGCAGGCGGTGATCGTCGATACCCGTAAAACACTGCCCGGTCTGCGGTTGGCGCAGAAATACGCAGTCCGGTGCGGTGGCGGTGAGAACCATCGCCTAGGTCTGTATGACGGCATTCTGATCAAGGAAAATCATATTGCCGCGGCCGGTGGCATACGCCAGGTGCTTGAAAAAGCGCAGGCAATTGCGCCGCGGAATATTTTTATTCAGATCGAAGTGGAATCTCTGCAGGAATTGCAAACCGCTCTGGATGCCGGTGCTGTCATGGTGCTGCTCGATAATTTCACCCTCGCGCAATTAAGCGAAGCGGTTGCCCTGCGCGCGCACCACGCCGGGAAAACCGGGCAGGCAGTAGTTCTGGAGGCATCCGGCAATATCGGACTCGATACGGTGCGCAGTGTGGCCGAAACCGGTGTTGACCGGATTTCTATCGGCAGTCTGACGAAAAATATACGAGCCGTGGATTTGTCGATGCGGTTTATATAAACAACGCCGCGCGCGTGCCATTTTGTCCAGGCACGATTTGATTGACGGAATGGATGGTTATGATGCATGAGCGTATGCCTGAGTTGCTGCTGATATACCTGGATGACCAATTTGTGCGAAGCTGCGTGTTGATTGCGATCATGCTCTCGCTGCGGTTTGTTCTGGTGTATCTGATCAAGCGCAATCGGGCGATCCTGACGGAGGGGCGCCGGCACTGGATTACCAGCGTGAAAAATTTCAGCTGGCTGATTATGATTTTCGGATTGCTGTTCATCTGGTGGCCGGAGTTGAAGAATTTCGCTTTCTCCATTGCTGCGGTGACAGTGGCGCTGGTGATCGCGACCAAAGAATTGATTCTGTGTTTCAGCGGCGCCATGCTGCGTGCGGGCACAGGTGCCTTCACTATCGGCGATTGGATTGAGGTAGGTGCAAACCGAGGTGAAGTGATCGATTTCAACCTGTTTTCCACGACCTTGCAGGAACTCGACAGGCCGCCCAATGATTACAGCTTTACCGGAAAAACCATCGCGATTCCCAACAGTCTTTTTCTGTCGGAGCCCATTAAGAATCTGAATTTCTCCAAGCGCTACACTTTTCATCGCTTCAGCATTGCTATTGATGCGCATTTCAATATTGCTGATATACGCCAATGGGTCGTGACCGAAATCGATCAATGTTCGGCCGATTTCATCGAAATCGCGCGGCGCTATAATGCTTTCATCGAAAAACGCACCGGCATCGACATTCCCGGCCCGGAGCCACGCATCATGATCAGCACGAGCGAACTCGCCAAATGTATTATTACCATTGTCATCTTTTGTCCCACTGAGAAAGCGGGCGAACTCGAACGGCATATTACGCAGGGTGTGCTGGAGCGGGTTTACCGAGCAGGAAAAATGGTTAATCCGGTTTAGTTGTATTTTTGTCCGGATCGTGATCCGGTGCGATACAGGTCATGATGTCGAGAGCACATCGCGTTTTTCGCGCGCGGTGTGGTGTGATATGGAGCGATCGTCCAATACCCGTAACACCGGTATGCGTACTTCAAACGGTTTGAAGTTGGAGTGTGGTCGGGGAACAGAAAAACAACCGGTGTTTGGTGTATTTGAACGGGAAGGAGTGTGTATGCCGGGATAGTGCCGGATTGTAAACAATTGACATGACAAGCGTGATAATGGGTAAAGTGTCGATCGAAAACATCATTTTATAGCGATGGTTGGCGAGGCTATGATGGTCTGCTGGGAAAATGCGTACTATTCATTTGTGACAAAGTTTTAGGTTCACAACCCATAAATCAGGAGGTGTAACATGGCAAAAATTCTTGTTCTATACTACAGTATGTATGGTCATATCGAAAGTATGGCCAACGCGGTAGCTGAAGGGGTGCGCAGTGTTGAGAATACCGAGGCTGCCGTTAAACGCGTACCAGAGCTCATGTCGGAAGAAGTGGCGCGAAGAGTCGGCGCCAAGCTTGATCAGTCAGCGGCCATCGCGACTGTTGATGAGCTTTCAAGTTATGATGCCATCATTTTCGGTACGCCTACACGCTTCGGTAATATGTGCGCGCAAATGCGCAATTTTCTGGATCAGACCGGGCGATTATGGCTTAGCGGCGGTTTGATTGGTAAGGTGGGCAGTGTATTTACCTCTACAGGCACGCAACATGGTGGGCAGGAAACCACGATCACGTCGTTTCACACTACTTTGTTGCATCACGGCATGATCATTGTTGGCGTTCCCTATTCCTGCCAGGAAATCATGAGTATGAACGAAATTACCGGCGGATCCCCTTATGGGGCAAGTACGCTGGCCGGTGGCGATGGCACACGCCAGCCGTCGGACAATGAAATAAAAATTGCGCACTTTCAGGGTGTTCATGTCGCAAAAATAACCAAGAAGTTATCAGCTTAATACCGACTTTGAGAAGAGATACTCAAGCATATTTGCCTCTCACTGAAAGTTGGCATTTCCACCTGCAGGAGTTTTCATCATGACCGGCCAAATGCCTGAAATACGCTCACCGGTTTTGTTTTTACCACATGGCGACGGACCATTACCAATTCTCGGTGACAGGGCATTTATTGCCTTTGCATGTTTGCTATGGTGTCGCCTGCGCTGATACTTCTATAGCTAAAAGGTTGTATTTAATGGAGAGGTTATGGGAAAGAAAGTGACAAATTTCCTGGGCAGTAGGGTTATGGTATTTGGATGCTGATATTTTATTGTCGATCAATTAACGATGAGTATTGAATGACGCACAAAGCTGCCAGCTTATTATCATCGCGTTGAAATACTGGGAAATCAGTATAAAAAACTAAGTCTTCGGTCAGATACGTGAAAACTCTTTCCCATATCCGTAGCAACATCATGCAGGATGATTTTGTCCGGGGTTGTTGTCCTGCGGTTTGGTCTGTTGTTCGATAATCTTCTGCAGGGGCGTGATCAGTTCCATCGGTAACGGGAAAACAATTGTCGAACTTTTTTCGCCGGCAATTTCGGTGAGTGTCTGTAAATAACGCAGTTGCAGAGCCCGCGGTTCCCTGGAGAGTATCTGCGAGGCCTGGAGCAGGTGCTGCGATGCCTGCAGTTCGCCCTCGGCATGGATGATTTTTGCGCGGCGTTCACGTTCGGCTTCGGCCTGTTTGGCGATGGCGCGAATCATCGATTCGTTGATGTCGACATGCTTGATTTCGACGTTGGAAACTTTGATGCCCCAGGCTTCGGTCTGCTCGTCGAGAATTTTCTGGATGTCGTTGTTGAGTTTATCGCGGCTGGCGAGCATTTCATCGAGCTCATGCTGGCCGAGAACGGATCGCAGCGTGGTTTGTGCGAGCTGGCTGGTCGCGGCATCGTAATTTTCGACCTGAATAATGGCGCGTTCCGGATTGATGACGCGGTAGTAGATTACCGCGTTGACTTTAGCTGACACATTGTCGCGTGAGATGACGTCCTGACTGGGTACGTCCATGACGATGGTTCTGAGATCGACGCGCACCATGGTCTGAATGACCGGAACAAGAATGATGAGTCCCGGGCCTTTGACCTTCCAGAAGCGGCCAAGCTGGAACACCACGCCGCGTTCGTATTCGCGCAATACTTTGAATGCGCTGGCAAGAAAGAGTACGGTAATGCTCAGAACGACGAATAGGATTTCGATCATTTTAATGCCTCCTGGGTTGATGGGGTGTGTCTGAATCGGGCTCGACGTACAGAATCAATCCATCCATGGCGACAACATGGATTTTTTCGCCGCGTTTAAGCGGCGTGTTGCTGCGTGCTTTCCATTGTTCGCCATGTATGCGTACCCAGCCCTCTTGTTCAAAATTGTCTATAACAGTTCCAGTGTCGTGCACGAGTTGTTCCATGCCGCTGACAACCGGGCGTTGCCGGGCCTTGACTGCCATGCCGAGTATCAGCAGGAAAAATGCAGCCGATAGCAAAGCGAATGTCACAATCAGCGGTATGGACACGCCGTAGCCGGGAACGCCGGTATCCAGCAGCATTACGGAACCGATGACAAAGGCGATCATGCCGCCGATGCCGAGTGCGCCGAAGCTGGGTACAAAAACTTCGGCGAGCATGAAGGCGATGCCGACCAGCAACAATGCGAGTCCGGCATAATTAATCGGCAGTACCTGGAATGCAAACAGCGCCAGTACCAAGCAGACGGCGCCGACCACGCCCGGAAAAATGGCCCCTGGATTGGAGAATTCATAAATAATGGCGTATATCCCGATCAGCATCAGGATATAAGCGATATTCGGATCGGTGATAATGGCCAGCAGGCGTGTGCGCCAGTCGGGCGCAAAGTGCTCGATGGTGATCTGCGCGGTGGATAAGGTAATGTCATTGCCAAGTACATTGACCGTGCGCCCGTCTGTCTGGGATAACAGATCCGGAATACTGGTTGCGATCAGGTCGATGACGTTATTTGCCAGTGCTTCTTCGGCCGTCAGGCTGGCTGCTTCGCGTACCGCCTGTTCGGCCCAGTCGGCATTGCGCCCGCGCATCTGCGCAAGTCCGCGGATATAGGCAACAGCGTCGTTGACGAGTTTGCTTGTCATCGGGTCGTGCGCCGTAGTTTTGGTATCTTCGTTTTCTTCCTGGCTGGTGCCGGATTCAGCCTTGCCGGCGCTGCCCGGCATGCTGCCGATCTGTACCGGTGTAGCGGCGCCCAGGTTGGTGGCAGGCGACATGGCGGCGATATGGCTGGCATACAGGATGTAAGTGCCTGCGCTGGCGGCGCGTGCGCCACTGGGCGAAACAAAGCCGACGACGGGTACCGGTGAGGCGATAATGCTGCGGATGATTTCACGCATCGAAGCATCCAGTCCGCCGGGCGTATCCATTTGCAGGATGATGACTGTGCTGTTCAATTCGATTGCTTTATTGAAACCGCGTTGTAAATAGTCCTGAGTGGCGGGGCCGATGGCGCCGTCAATATTCAGCCATAAGGCGGTACCAGGCTTCTGAGCGGACAGCATTAGTGGCCAACAGAACAGGATCAGCAGAATGATGGAAAAGTGATATGGATTTTGACCATGCATTTGCTTTACCTGTATGAAGAACAGTCTGTTTGGGGTAGGTTCATGATACCAGCCATTGTGTCAGCAATTGTTCGCGATGCAGCGCCAGCCATTGCAGGGCTATGATAGCACTGGCCGAATTGATCCGGCCCGTCTTCAGGTAATTCAACGCGGTTTCGCGTGGGACAGCATGCACTTTGATATCTTCGCCTTCGTCTGTTACACCATGGATGCCACCGGCATGCGTTGCGTCAACCCGGCCGCAGAACAGCGCAATGCGTTCCGTCATGCCGCCGGGGCTGACCAGATAATCATATAATGGCACCAGGTCGGTGATGCAGCAGCGGGCTTCTTCCATACTTTCCCGTTTGATGACGTCTTCCGGTGTTTCGTTTGCTTCGATGATGCCCGCGATAATTTCTGTCAGCCAGGGGCCGCCGGGAGCTTCCAGTGCGCCAATGCGGAATTGTTCAATCAGAATCACTTCATCCCGGACTGGATCATACGGCAACACAGCTGCGGCATGACCGCGTTCGAACAATTCGCGTGTGACAGGTTGGCTCCATTCACCATTAAACAGGCGGTGACGTAACCGGTAGCGGTCTAAACGGAAAAACCCCTGATAACATGTTTTTTTGTCGAGAATGTCGATAGTTTTGCCGGCCATTGCGTTTTTCCGTTGCGGAATTCTTCACCGTTATGAGATTACTTTGAGCGTGATTATAAAACAATCAAGCCAAAATTACCTGGATGAAAGGCGATTGAAAGATATTCACCGTAGTTGTGTGTTTTCCCGATTCTTCATGTCATGATATGCGGGGATTTGGGTTTATGAAGAATCGGGAGGCGGATTGATGTTTCGGATTATCTCAATCAGCCGAATGATTGAATTAGCCGGCAACAACGGTTGCTTCGATTTCAGCGAATGTTTTCGCTACTTCGGTCAACGGGATGACGTGCCCCAGTTGTTTTTCGATTTGTGTCAGGGAAAACAAGCCGCAGATTACCGGAAAGCCGTCGCTGTCTTCGTCCACGACCAGCGTATGCTGACGGCCTGCGTTGCAGAGACTGGCGATGATATGGCCGACTTTGGCGCGGCGTACTTCATCTATCGCGATCGCTTCAAGACTACCGAGCGGTGTCATGATGTCTGCGACCATGATTTCACTGTGCTTCAGTTGCCGGTCCTGGTTAAAGCGCATGGGTTTCTCGCCCAGAATGTCTGTTGCGGTGATAACACCCTGCAAGGTGTGATCCGTATTGAGGACGAATAGGGAGCGGACGCCACGTTGCTTCATGTACATATTGGCTTGGTCGATACTGGTTTGTGGCGTAATGGTCGCCACATGGCTATGCCGCAGGTCCGTCATAATATCGAGCGCGGGGGATCCCAGCGAAACATGTTTTGCGGGTGCGGGTTTAAAGACACGGACAGCGCCGGATAGGCGTTGCGAGGGGAGTGTGTGATATTCAGTCATTACAGAATCCTCCTGGATAAATGGATGGATAAGAACATGAATATGGAGGCGCTTCAAAAAAATCCGTTGTGCGGCATCGGGTCGCGTTGCGCGGATGTTTATCTATCGGTCTGATATAGTTTCGCATTCTGCGCTCCGTACGTTTTGCCGTTCGGCCATTCGTTGCGGTTTTTTTTGAGGTGCCCTGGATCATAAAAAAACAAATGACCTTATTGACTTAAGGGTCGTTTGTTTGATGACACTCTACGCCGATCGAAATAGCGGGTCAATCATTTTGTTGCGCTATATCGATGACAAAAAGCGGAAAAAACGGCAGACAAGACGGAAAGAAATGTATTCTATGATTCAATCAGTTGGACGAGTTTTTCAGTTGCGCGATGATGGTCGCGGTATCCGGTCTGATGCCGCGCCAGAGATGGAATGATTCGGCAGCCTGTTCGACCAGCATGCCAATGCCGTCGGCCAGATACTGCACATTTTGCCGAGCGGCATATTTGAGAAAACGTGTGGGTTCTTTACTGTACATCATATCGTAGGCGAGTGCTCCAGCTGCGAAAATGCCGTCGGGCAGTTCGGGGAGGCCGTCGTTCAGGCTGGCGGCAGTGGCGTTGATTACGATGTCAAAATGTGTGCCCGCAAAATCCATGTAACTGCCTGCGCTGATCCGGCCATAGGCGGAAAACTGCCGTTGTAAATCCAGCGCTTTTTGCGGTGTGCGGTTGGCGATGGCCAATGTGGCCGGCTGTTGTTGCAGCAACGGCAGAATAACGCCACGCGCCGCACCGCCCGCGCCCATCAATAGTGCGCGTTTACCGGCGATTGGAATGCTCAGATTGGCTGTGATATCCCGCACCAGCCCCGCACCGTCGGTATTGTCGCCCAGTATTGTGTCGCTTTCGAATTTAAGCGTGTTAACGGCTTGCGCAATACTGGCGCGTTCGGTCAGTTCAGTCGCGAACCGGCAGGCTTCCAGTTTGAACGGTACGGTGACATTCATGCCTTTGCCGTCTTGCTGACGGAATGCCTCGACTGTGCTGATGAAGCTGTCCAGCGGCGCAAGAATGGCTTCATAGCGCAAATCCTGTTGTGTCTGCCGCGCGAAGGTTGTGTGGATCAGCGGCGATTTGCTGTGTGCAATGGGGTTGCCGACGACGGCATAGCGGTCTGTCATAACTGAGTGTGAACGATCATTGAATTATTGACTGGTCAGCGTATCCGAGCGTGCGAACACCCAGGTCCGGGTGATGTGCAGAATATCGGTATCCCGGCTAATATCCGGTGGAAAAGGCGCGAAACCGTTTCTTCCGGCCAGTCTGACAATCCGGATGGCGGCGTCATCAAGTATCTTTATGCCGGATGAGCGATTAATACCGATGGATTCCAGACTGCCATCCGCGCGTATGCCGACCGTGAGTTGCAAATTACCATAGAGTTTCTGCCTTTTTGCGTCTTCCGGATAGTTCAGATTGCCTATGCGCTCAACTTTCAGACGCCAGTCCTCGACATAACGCGCAAAGCGGTATTCTGTAGTACGTGCGCCGACAAACTTTCTTTTCGGGCGTTTTTGATAGGCCTCATGATCTTCGGCGATTTGAGCTTTCAGACGGGCGATATCCAGGCTGCGTTGCAATAGCTCTGTTGCATCGGGTGTTATATGCTTCTCGGGTTGAACTGGGTCGGTATCGGTGAGCGGAATGATTTCTTCACTTTGTAGTGCAGTCATTAACTGCTGCTTTTTTTGCTCCAGCTTTTTGACTTTTTCATCCGCGATGAGATGATCTGCAGTCGGTTTGCTTCTGGGGATGACCGGAAACGGTGTTTTTGCGCGCCGGTTTTCATCGACATTGCCGCCACCGTCAAGATTGGATTGTGCGAGTAATTCAGTGTTAACGGGTTTACTTTCAGTTTTGCTGTTGACCAGTACGATTTCCAGGGATGTGGCGGTCCGGTCGAAATCGGGCGATGGAAATTCGAATGTTACGCCGAACAATACCGCAAGATGCAGAAGAAAAGATAAAACCAGTGCGGCAGGCAAACGATTCATCTGCTTGCTGTTATAAGCATCAACCGTGGTGTATGTCTGTATATTGCTCGCGACTGCTGACAAGGCGATGTAATCAGGTAAGTGAAAAAAGATTGTGTGCTATTTTAGCAGGCCGTTGAAAAATTATCTGCGCTGCCGCTGCGGTGTTAAGAAACAAGCTCAAAATGCTCATTGATCACATTGTTATATGAAAATACGTTGAAAAGGTAGTGTTCCGTTTGTTTCCAGATTCCTGTCAGGATTCCAGTTTTTCAACAAATCGTGCATGGAGCGTACGATCCAGCAAATCGATATACTCGATTTTCAGTTTGACGAAACTGTCCGGTTCCAGGTTGGGTAGTGACGGTATCCGCATGAAAAACGGCATGTGTTCAAACTTGACGAGATTTTCCCGGATGACCTGTGCCTGGATGGTCTGAATATTTTCCTGCAGCATCCAGCGCAGGCACCAATAGTGTTCCATGGTGCGCTGGAAATCGCCATAAATACCGTGGACGAGTTCGAAGTCACGTAAGGCAATCAGCAGATCGTCGCTTTCACGGGTATACGGCGGCGAATCACTGCGTATCATGGCGATGAGCTGGCGTTGGTTGATCATGTCGATGTAGCGGCGTAACGGCGAGCTGATCCAGGTATATTGCGAAACACCCAGACCTTGGTGAGGTGCGGGCGATGTGCTCATTTTCACTTTGCCGTTGCCCTGGCTGCGATATATGGCGGCGATATTGGCCTGAGCTAACTGCTTGCCCCATTCCGCATTTGCAAAAATCATGAGTTCGGAAACGACTTTGTCAATAGGGGCGCCGCGTCTGCGTTCTCTGATCGTGACATGGTCATCCGAGATTTCGAAGCTGTAATCGACTTTATCGTTGTTGGTGTCATTTGCTTTGCCGCGCGAGGCTTCCATTTTGCAGGCGAAATGCCACAGCAGGCGCAATTCGCTCATAAAAGGAAAATCAGTGTCAGTGCCGCTGATCGTGTTTTCGTTGAAATAGGTTTCAAGCGTGTCATGCCGCAGATTTTCTTCGATCTTTATTTTTTCGATACGGTTTTCAATGTGTGTCACCGTATAATCGTCGGCGACATCGAGATATAAGGAAATCACCGGACAGATTTTGTTTTCTTCCAGCGTATAGTGCCGAATGGCATGGTCAGGCAGCATGGTGATTTTTCTGCCGGGGATATAAACAGTCGATAAACGGTTTGATGCTGTTTTGTCCAGCGGCGTGCCCGGCTCAATGCCTAAAGCGGGAGCTGCAATATGGATGCCGATGCGAAAGCTGCCCAGTTTCAGGGGAGTGATTGAGAATGCATCGTCGATTTCCGTAGTCGATGCATCATCGATACTGAAAGCCGAAGTTTTTGCTAACGGAATATCTTCCAGCGTATCGAACCGTTGCTGTAAATCCACGGCAGCGAAGTCAGTGCCGTCGGGAAAATGCTCCCACAGAAATTGATTGAAATGATAATCGTGCGAAGAAGGGATGGCACCGCATTTTTCCAGCAAAGCCGGTGCAGACAGTTTCAATTGTGCGCACGCTTCATCCAGTGCTTTCCATTCGATGGCATTTTTGTCCGGTTTGTAGAGCAGATTGGAAATAATGGGTTTGAATTCTTCGGGCAATATGGCGTTGCAGAGCTGTTCGAGGTATCGTGTTTTTAATTCGGCCTGCAGGCGTTTTTTTTCCTGACTGGCAAGTGCGGACTTGAGTGCGTCGGGCGGTGCGGCTTTATAATGGCCTTTTCCTTTTTTGTAAAAGTACATCGGCGCGCTATGCAGCAGTATCAGTGTCGCTGCGGCTTCAACAGGACTTGGCGCGTGTCCGAAATACTCAGTGGCGAGTGTGTTGCTGTCAAATTCAGTATCCTGTACACAGCATTCCCAGAGAAAATCCGGGTCCAGCTCGTTTGCGATTTGCTGAGCCAAATCCATGAATTCGGACAAGACGGGTGTTTCGAAATGAATCAGGACGGATGCGGCTTTGATTTTGGAGCGCTTTCCGTGCGGTGCTTCAACTTGTAGCGAAGCGTTATTGTCGGCAAGGACAGTGCCAACCTTGAAACTGCCTGATTCTTCATAAAAAACATTCATGGGTGGAATTGTAATACAAAATCAAATGGATAGAAAATGAGTTAAGTACCTGCATAATTGATTGCATCTGATCATATTGCAAGTAAACGGAATGAAGATATTTTGCGCATGCCTAGAAATTTTCCTATATTCCTATTGCGATTATATGTGAGTGAGTATCGTTTGCATGAGAAATCGTTTAATTCGGGAGAGTCGGTAGCAAGCTGTCGCTGCTTTTGAAGCGTCTGTTTGAATTGATGAAAAGCACTGGAAGCGAAAGAAGTTTTTCAGCAGGCTTGGCAACGTGTGGACGTTACTCTGACAGCATCACGGTTTTGAATCGGGATCGAAAAAGGTATTCCTGGGATTAAAAACAAAATGACTTCCTAATCAAATTATTCTAGAATTGATTCTCGTTTTCGCTATCTCATCCGCCCTTTGTTTTGCAGGATTGGCCTGCTGTATGGCGTGAAACGACATCTTTACTCACTGTTGCTACACTTCTTGAGTAGAGCTTGTATGCTGCATCTGAGTTCAGAAACGGGTAGTGAACGCGCAAGATGGTGAAGGCTTTCAATTCCTGGTTGACTGAGCTTTTTTTTGTGCATGTTATTTGCATAAAAGTTTATCGTCTGGTTTTGGGGTGCGCGATTATGGCTGTTGGAATCGGGTTTTTGCAGCTTTATTTTGACAGCGGTTATTTTCCATTCTGATCGCCGGATTTTCGACAAAATTGATGGCGAAATATGTTTGAGTTTAGTTGCTACAGATGCGTTTTCAGCCAGCAATACCAATGTGCCATGGGATAATGGCCCGAGTTTGTAATGCCTGTTGAGCGGTGCGGGTATAGCATCAGTTGCTATAATCGTTTGTTCAATTTTGTTGAGTTGATTGACCTGCGCTAATAAATCGACATATTCGGGATTTTGCTCCAAGGTGCGAAGATAAGATTTTATATTCAGAGAGGTCATGGTTTTTAAACAACCGGAATAGCATATGAATATTATTCTAATTTCCAGTCAGTCCGCACAGGCGAGAAAATTATTAGTTCTGACCAGAACACATATTACATTATTTGTCGCCGTATTGTTAACCTCAGTGATGATGTTATCGCTGTGCCTGTATTATTTTTCATTGCAATATGCGCACCGTATCGATGCGCCGATTTTAAAAACGCTGCTCGTCAATCCTCAGGAAGAAAGACATCAAAAGACGCAATCGCAATTACAGGATGATTTGAATGTGATGGCGATTAAGCTCGGAGAAATGCAGGCGCAACTGGTGCGCCTGGATGCTGTCGGTGCGCATTTACTCGAATCATCCGGTTTGGAACTGAATGATTTTATGCTGAATCAGTTGCCAGGACAGGGGGGGAGCTACATTGATTTAAATGCCGAAGTAATTTCCTTTCGCGATTTTGAACGAAAGTTACGAAGACTTTCCATGATGCTGGATGAACGTACAGATAAGCTGGAAGCGCTGGAGACATTGCTGCGCAGTGAAAAGCTATCAAGCAGCGTGTTGCCTTCGGTTATGCCTGTAGATACCGATTGGTATTCTTCCGGATTTGGATACCGGATTGACCCCTTTACCGGCAAGCGTGCGTTCCATGAAGGTGTCGATTTTTCCGCCAAGGCAGGAACGCCGATTCGTGCGGCGGCTGGTGGCGTCGTCGTTTATTCTGATAGGCATCCCGAGTATGGTAAGATGGTCGAGATTGATCATGGCGACGATATGGTAAGCCGCTATGCGCATGCATCCAGATTGCATGTCGAAGTCGGTCAAGTCGTGCTGCAAGGCCAGAAAATAGCAGAGGTTGGCAGCACGGGACGTTCAACAGGACCGCATCTGCACTTCGAGATCAGGCACAAGGATATACCGCAAAACCCATCCCGATTCCTGAAAAAACCAGGCTGAAGATGTGATCTGGATAGAATCCGGCAAATATAAGTATGAGTTAGGCGTTGTGCTGGTGAAGTTGTTTGATGGCGTGAGCGTGAGATAGAGTATCTCACGCTTTGTTTTTCTGGATATTAAATTTTTAAAGAAAGTTGTTATGTTAGGTAATCTACTTAAAAAGATTTTTGGAAGTCGCAATGAACGCATAATTAAGCAATATTTGAAAGTTGTTGAAGAAATCAATTCACTTGAGGCTGACATCGAGAAATTGAGTGATGCCGAATTACGTGCAAAAACCGAAGAATTCAAACAACGTGTCAATAATGGCGAAACACTGGATGCATTGTTGCCCGAAGCATTTGCAGTAGTCCGCGAGGCCGGGAAGCGGGTGCTTAATATGCGCCATTTCGATGTGCAGCTGATTGGCGGTATGGTGCTGCATGATGGCAAGATCTCGGAGATGCGCACCGGTGAAGGTAAAACGCTGATGGCGACTTTACCGGCTTACTTGAATGCATTGTCGGGGTATGGGGTGCACGTGGTTACCGTAAACGACTATCTGGCAAAGCGTGATGCGGAATGGATGGGTAAGATTTATAAGTTTCTGGGGGTCAGTGTCGGCGTCATTTATGGCCATATGCCGCGCGAGGATAAGCAGGGTGCCTATGCTGCGGATATTACCTACGGTACCAATAATGAATATGGCTTTGATTATCTGCGTGACAACATGACTACGCATCAATCCGAACGTGTGCAGCGTCAACTCAATTTTGCGATCGTGGATGAGGTCGATTCCATTCTGATTGATGAAGCACGGACTCCGCTGATTATTTCTGGTCAGGCGGAAGGCGATACGGAAATCTACGTCCGTATCAATAAGCTGATTCCAAAATTGAAGCGCCAAGAAACGGAAGATGGTTCGGGTGATTATAGCGTTGATGAAAAAGCGCATCAGGTAATATTGAGTGAGGAAGGTTTTGAACATGCGGAAAAATTGCTTGCAGAAGCAGGTTTGCTCAAGACAGGTTCCAGCTTGTATGATCCTGCGAATATCAGTCTGATTCATCATCTGACAGCCGGTTTGCGTGCGCATTCGTTATATTTTCTTGATCAGCATTATGTTGTTCAGAATGGCGAAGTCGTTATAGTTGATGAATTTACGGGTCGATTGATGCCCGGGCGGCGCTGGTCGGACGGCTTGCACCAGGCTGTTGAAGCGAAAGAAGGCGTGACTATTCAGAAGGAAAATCAGACTTTAGCCTCAATCACTTTTCAGAACTACTTCCGCATGTATCATAAATTGTCCGGTATGACAGGAACGGCAGATACCGAGGCTGCTGAATTTCAGCAAATTTATGGGCTTGAGACGGTGATTATTCCGACGCACCGTCCAATGATACGCGAAGATCGGATGGATCAAGTTTTTCGTACGATGGACGAAAAATTCAACGCTGTTATTGAAGGTATCAGAGAATGTTATGACAAAGGACAGCCCGTTCTGGTCGGCACGACATCCATAGAAAATAATATGTTGTTGTCTAAATTACTGGACAAGGCAAAACTGCCGCACCAAGTATTGAATGCAAAACAGCATGCCAGTGAAGCTAACATTATTGTACAAGCCGGGCGTGCGAAGATGATTACCATTGCAACCAATATGGCAGGACGTGGTACGGACATTGTGCTTGGTGGTAATCCGGAGCCTGAGATTGAAAGCATCCGGAATGATGAGAAATTAACTGATGCAGAAAAGGAAATGCGCATCAGCGAAGTTATGAGTAAATGGAAAGTGACGCACGAGGAGGTGTTGCAGAAAGGTGGTTTGCATATTATCGGCACGGAGCGTCATGAGTCGCGCCGTGTGGATAATCAGTTGCGTGGACGTTCAGGACGGCAGGGTGATCCGGGATCCAGTCGTTTTTACCTGTCGTTGGAAGACCCGTTGTTGCGTATTTTTGCATCTGACCGTGTGGCCAATATCATGACCCGCCTTAAAATGCCGGAAGGTGAAGCGATAGAGCATCCCTGGGTGACGCGCGCGATTGAAAACGCGCAGCGCAAAGTAGAGGCGCGTAATTTTGATATCCGTAAGCAGTTACTCGATTTTGACGATGTTGCTAACGATCAGCGTAGTGTTATTTATCAGCAACGCAACGAATTGCTGGAGTCCGATCATGACATGACAGAAACGATAACCGCAATGCGTGAAAGTGTGTTGACCAATCTGTTTGGTATCCATATTCCACCGCAAAGTGTGGAAGAACAATGGGATGTGCTCGGTCTGGAGAAGGCGCTGGTCTCTGAATACCAATTACATTTGCCGATTCAGAAATGGCTTGAAGAAGAATCTGACCTGCATGAAGAGTCTCTTTGTGAAAGGATTATCGATATAGCAGCGCAGCATTATCAAAGTAAAGTTGACCAGATTGGAACGCATATCATGCATCAGTATGAGCGTGCGTTGATGCTTCAGATTATCGATGCGCATTGGCGAGAGCATTTGGCGGCTTTGGATCATTTGCGTCATGGTATTCATTTGCGGGGTTATGCGCAGAAGAATCCTAAGCAGGAATACAAACGTGAGGCCTTTGAGCTGTTCACTAATATGCTTGAAGAGATCAAAGTGGAAGTAACCCGGATATTGTTGACTGTTCAGATTAGGAATGAACAACAGGTTGAAGCGGTGACTGAGACCATGAAATCACCGGAAAAGATCGAATATCATCACGATGATGCTTCCGCTGTCGGTGCTGGTGGAAATAATGCTGAAAGCCAATCGGACGAGAAAGCAGTACAGCCATTCGTGCGCCAGAGTGACAAAGTTGGGCGCAATCAGCCGTGTCCATGTGGTTCTGGGAAAAAATACAAACAGTGTCATGGCAAGATACGTTAATTCTTTAATTGTTCTGTAATAAATCATTTGAAATTAGAATGTTGATAAAGCTTCCTGTTGAATCGAGTGATTCACTGTAGTGAGTATGATATTGCATTGGGAAGTTATTTTTTACTATACCCATTGTGTGCTTATGGTATAATGCGCCCCATTTATTAGGCGGGCTGATCCATAGGATAAACTACGTAGAATCAAAAGCTTTTGGCTTGTCGATTCTGGCGAGGTTAAATGTGTTGTGCGTTGCTGGCTGCTTGTGAAAATGCGGCTGAATATTTCAAGAAAATCATCCTGAGAGTGGTGTTTTCACTTCTTCCTTAATAGATAGCAGATGGATTCGGACGGGTCTTGTTAATGTTTTGCATATAAATTTTATTGCATGAAAAAATTAATTGATGGAATTTTAAAAGATGGCGGATAGTTTCAGCATTGATAGTGAAATGAGTGGGAGAAGAAAGTTCTTGGTTGCTGCGACTTCTGTTGCAGGGGGGGTTGCATGCATTGGTATCGCGACGCCTTTTGTAAAGAGTATGATGCCAAGTGAGAGGGCAAAAGCTGCGGGAGCGCCGGTAGAAATCGACATATCCAGGCTTGAACCAGGTATGCTGCTGATGGTTGAATGGCGGGGGCGTGTGGTGTGGATCCTGGATCGTACACCTGAAATGCTGGCGACGCTTGAAAAAATTGAACCACAGCTTGCTGATCCAAATTCTGATAGAGATCAGCAGCCTGTTTATGCTAAGAATAGGACGCGATCTATTAAACCGGAAATATTGGTGGTGGAGGGTATTTGCACACATTTGGGGTGTTCTCCGGTGTTCAGAAAGGATATCGCACCGCAAGATCTGGGAGCAGATTGGCTGGGCGGTTTTTTCTGTCCTTGTCATGGTTCAAAATTTGATTTGGCTGGCCGCGTTTATAAAAGTGTGCCTGCACCAACAAATATGGTGGTTCCACCGCATGTGTATTTGAGTGATAACGTCCTTTTAATCGGGGCAGAAAGCAAGGAATCTGCATAAATGAGCAAGCAAAAAAACTCTTTTCTTGAATGGATCGATAAGCGATTTCCAATGACAGTGACTTGGAGAGCACACCTTTCCGAGTATTATGCGCCAAAGAATTTTAATTTCTGGTACTTCTTTGGTTCTTTAGCGCTGTTGGTACTTGTGAACCAGTTAGTCACTGGGATTTTTCTTACCATGAGCTATAAGCCGGATGCAAGTCTTGCATTCGCTTCCGTAGAGTATATTATGCGTGACGTCGACTATGGTTGGCTAATCCGCTATATGCATTCAACGGGGGCCTCCATGTTTTTTGTGGTTGTATACCTGCATATGTTCCGTGGCATGATCTACGGTTCATATCGTAAGCCGCGCGAGTTATTGTGGTTGATCGGTATGGCTATTTTCTTTGTGTTGATGAGTCTCGCGTTTACCGGTTATATTTTACCGTGGGGCCAGATGTCGTACTGGGGGGCGCAAGTTATCGTCAGCATGTTTGAAGCAATTCCATTTATCGGTGAGACATTACACAATTGGATATTGGGCGATTTCATGCTGTCCGACGCAGCACTGAATCGGTTCTTTGCGTATCATGTGGTGACGTTGCCAGTTTTAATTGTGGTTCTGGTTTTTGTCCACATTATTGCCTTGCACGAAGTCGGATCAAATAATCCAGACGGTATTGAAATTAAAGAGAACAAGAATCCTGCAACAAAAATACCGGTTGATGGTATCCCATTCCATCCATACTACACAGTAAAAGATATTTTTGGTGTTATAGGATTTCTGATCGTGTTCTGCGGGATTATCTTCTTTGCTCCGGAAATGGGGGGATATTTCTTGGAGTACAATAATTTTATTCCGGCAAATACATTACAGACACCAGATCATATTGCGCCGGTTTGGTATTTCACACCTTACTATTCAATGCTACGTGCTGTGACCGTGAATTTTCTGTGGATTGATGCCAAGTTGTGGGGAGTTTTCTTGATGGTTGCAGGTGTGGCGGTATTCTGCTTTTTACCATGGCTTGACAGGAGTCCTGTTAAATCGATTCGTTATAAAGGGCCAATCTTTAAATTTGCTTTAACGATGTTTGTGATCAGCTTTTTTGTTCTGGGCTGGTTGGGCACGCAATCTCCGACGCCTTTATATACGTTATTAGCGCAAATCTTTTCGGTTATTTATTTTGCTTTCTTTATTCTGATGCCTTGGTATAGCAAAATCGATAAAACAAAACCTGAGCCCAAAAGAGTGACCAAATGAATAATATAAAAATATTTTTACTCGCTTTATGTTTGGCTCCAATGGCCTTATATGCTGCAGAACCTGGAATGCCGATTGATAAAGCGCCGATTGATATCACAGATAACGAATCGTTACAACGTGGTGCAGATACATTTGTAAACTACTGTCTGACATGTCATGGCGCCAGTTTCATGCGTTATAATCGTCATCGCGATATCGGGCTGGATAATGAAGCCATAGTTCTGGATAAACTGGTCAAGACTGATCAGAAAGCGGGGGATTTAATGTTATCGGCCATGCGGAAAAATGAAGGTGAGGAATGGTTCGGTGTGGCGCCTCCCGATCTATCGGTAATAGCACGATCAAGAGGAGCAGACTGGTTGTATACCTATTTGCGTGCTTTTTATCGTGACGATACAACTGTTCCTGGTTGGAATAATTTAGTTTTTGACCGTGCAGCTATGCCGCATGTGTTGTATGAATTTCAGGGAATACAAAAGCTGCGCGTACAAAATGTAGGGGGCAAAGAAATCAAAAGCCTGGAATTAGTTAAACCAGGCTTAATGACCGTATCCGAATATGACCGGTACGTTGCTGATTTGGTGAATTATCTGGTTTATATCGGTGAGCCGATAGCCAACGAACGTAAACGTATAGGCATGATAGTGATGATTTTTCTTTTCGGTATGTTAGGATTAACTTATCTACTGTATCGTGAATATTGGAGAGATATACATTAGCCAGCAGGTGGTTGTTGGAAACGTACAAGTGTTAATAAGTATAGAGAAAATAAAGTTATGATGACTTTGTATTCAACAATAACTTGTCCCTATAGTCATCGTTGCCGTATCGTGTTGCATGAGAAGGACATGGACTTTGAGGTTATTGATGTTGACCCAAATAACAAGTCGGAAGACCTTGCGGTGATGAGCCCATACGGAAAAGCGCCCATACTGGTAGAGCGAGACTTGGTGCTTTATGAATCCAATATAATCAATGAGTATATTGACGACCGTTTTCCGCATCCGCAGCTTATGCCTGCCGATCCGGTTATGCGGGCGCGTGCACGGTTATTGTTGTATCGTTTTGAGCAGGATTTATTTTGTTATATTGATCCGATTGAGAGTGGTGATACCAAAGCGGCCGATAAAGCACGGACAGCAATTGCAGAAAACTTAACGATGATTGCTCCGGTTTTTGATAAGCAGAAATACATGCTGGGTGACGAATTTTCAATGCTTGATGTGGCTGTGGCGCCATTATTATGGCGACTTGAGCATTATGGGATTCGTTTGCCTAAACAGGCTGCAAGTTTATTAAAGTATTCAGAGCGCTTATTCAGTCGTCCGCTTTTTATAGACGCGTTATCTGCATCTGAGAAAGTGATGCGCAAATGAATAAACCATCAACTAAGCCATATCTGATTCGTGCCATTTATGAATGGTGCTGCGAATGTGGTTATACACCGTTGCTGTCTGTCAGCGTTGATGCTGAAATGAAAAATATGGATTTGCCAAGAGAGAATATCAAAAATGGCGAGATAATCTTCAATATTAATCCTGATGCGGTTCGCAATCTCAATATTGGTAATGATATAATTACCTTTTCGGCTAGGTTTAATGGCATCGCTAGAGAGATTTTTTGTCCTACAGAAGCCGTAAACGGTATTTTTGCCAGAGAGATAAATCAAGGTATAGCGTTTCCAGAAATAACTTATCAACAGGATAAGACGCAAACCGTAGACGAAAACGCGGCATCTGTTTCTTGTAAAGTTGAGAAACCGATAACCCAAAGAAATAGAAAGACAAATCTTCGTTTAATTAAATAAAAGATTTTAATTAGCGATCCAGAAATGCCGGCATAGCTCAGATGGTAGAGCAGCTGATTTGTAATCAGAAGGTCCCGAGTTCGATTCTTGGTGTCGGCACCATAAAATCAATGACTTGCAATACATCTGCAAGTCATTTTTGTTTCTGGGGTTACGCGGGGGTTACATTGCGGCAATGTAGTAGACCATTATCGACGCATTCTTTTGTTATCTTTCCAAGCGGTCAATTCAGATATTTTGTACCCGACTTGTGCTAACGGGATACATTTATTTCCTTTCTCTAGCACCAAATGAATTACCTTTGAGTATGGTGCTTTGCCAGAAAACGAATAGCAACTTTCGACCCGAAGTAGACGGTGCGATAGTACAAGATTCATTTTTAACAAAGATAACAATGTGCATTCATAATTTTAGAACAAATAAAAATGCTCACAATCTTTCTCATTTCCTGAGTCAAACATTGTGCTTACAAAATACTCAGAAATAGTTTCTTTTTTCTCATCTGACCACGAATCAAAATAATCTGGATTAATCACAAAGTTCTCACCCCGCTTTAGCAATGTTTTAGAAATTAGATACTTTAAATAGTGTCCTTCCGCTACAAGTATATCTCCCAGCTCTGCTTCCGCTTCTGATTTATGCTCATTTAAATAGCTGAAAACTACCAATGCTTTATATTCATTCATTGGAACTACATTGATCAACACACCCTTTATTTCTTCCGCACCGGTATATTTTCCAAGCCCAAAAAATACGGAGGCAGCGATGGTCGGTTTTTCTATGTCTGCGATTCGAACCGTATGAATCAGCTCAGTAAATTGTTGGCTCCCAATTTTGGTCTATCGGCTTAGTATCTATTTCTTCAAAAATAGTCCTATCATGATTAGAACAAAGCCCTGTGAACGTAGTAGCTTTGTTCCTGCCAATATTTTGGTATTC
>JAHBZZ010000005.1 GCA_019635215.1 Nitrosomonas sp. | reverse complement strand
CTAGAAACTTGTCCAAGAATGAGGTCCGCCTCTGTATTTTGAATAACAGCAATTCCAAATAGGTGGGATGGCTTGTCGCATCGGATACGGGCGTATAAGTACCGTACGATTATTTTTGATCCGTTTGATTCAGAAAGTTACCTTTGCGTGTTTTTCGAGTTACATAACAATTTGACAGACTTAAGCCAATTCTGATCAACCCATTGAATGGAAATCGTATTATATCATTTGCTCATCATTAATCTTCTTTCTGCCGTACAAGGTCTCATTGAATGGATTTTAGTCGCTACAAGGTATTTTATTAATTAAATAAATGGTATTTGTTGGCTTTTTTAAGCCTATCAAAATAAGCGCCTGTATTAATATCTGATAATATGTTGCCTTAAAAAAGCTGATTTGATTTTGCTTGACTAAAATGTTGAAAAGGGAGTTTTTGTGAAAACATTTTTGATGAATTTAAATAATATAAAGCGATTTATTTTTGTAGGTATCGCTTTTGTGTTGTTAAATGGCTGTACCAGTTATCCGCTTTTGACCGATGATGAGAAGAAAGTTGCTTCCTGGGATTATTTAATCGGACCTGGGGATAATATAAATATTATCGTCTGGCGTAATCCAGAGATATCAATGTCTGTTCCAGTCAGACCTGATGGAAAGATAACAACTCCCTTGGTTGAGGACTTGCCTGCCAGTGGGAAAACGGCCACTCAACTTGCACGTGATATTGAAGAAACATTATCCAAATATATCCAGGAGCCTGTGGTGACTGTCGTTGTCACTGATTTTGTAGGCCCTTATAGTGAGCAGATCAGGGTAGTTGGAGAGGCAACTCGGCCTCAGGCACTGCCTTATCGGGAGCATATGACATTGATGGATGTTTTAATTGCTGTTGGCGGTATAACTGATTTCGCATCGGGTAATCGCGCCAGTATTATTCGTATTATCGGTGACGAACAGAAACAATTCCGCGTGCGTTTGAATGATTTGATCAGAGATGGCGATATTTCTGCGAATGTACCAATGAAGCAAGGCGATATATTGGTGATACCGGAAAGCTTCTTCTAATTTTCATTAATTTACATCTGTAGCGAAAAAGTATAATTGTTTCATTGTACCTTCGGAGGGCGGCTTCCTTGGTTAATGAAATAGCGATAGTTTTACTACAAAATGATAGATATTTCTGAAAATATTTCCATGATAAAAGGTTCATTTTTGCATTTGATAGCGAGAATTCTATGGATGAGTTAATTGCTCAGTTATACGTTTACCTCAAGGGAACGTGGAAATATCGTCTTATAGCTGTTATTGCAGCATGGTTGGTCGCAATTGCCGGATGGCTGTTTGTACTTAAATTGCCGGATAATTATGAGGCTTCGGCTAGGATTTATGTCGATACTCAGAATATTATAAGACCGCTTATGGCGGGAATGACTGTTTCACCGGATGTACAGCAACAGGTTTCGATAATGGGGCGTACGCTGATCAGCCGTCCAAATGTGGAAAGGGTTGTTCGTATGGTGGATCTGGACATACAAGTTGTGGATGAGAAAGAAAGGGACAGAATGGTTGCGCAACTGATGAAAGAAATTAGATTAGGTGCCACAACCGGGGATAATATTTTTACGATTACTTACAATAATAACAATCCTGTTCTGGCCCGGGATATCGTCCAATCGCTATTGACAATTTTTGTTGAAGAAGGTCTGGATAGCAAAAGAGGCGATTCATTATCTGCGCTTCGATTTATTGATCAACAAATCGCTGCATATGAGGAAAAATTGATCGCAGCTGAAAATGCCTTAACAGAATTTAAAAGAAAAAATCTAGGATTGTTGCCAGGACAAAGTGGTGGCTACTATACGCAATTGCTTGAAGCGGAAGATCAAATGAGAAAGGCTCAATTGGCGTTGAAGGAGGCGGAAAAAGGTCGCGACGCGATAAGAAAACAGATCAGTGGTGACGAGCCCGTGTTTGTTTTGTCACCTTTTTCTGTTGAAGAGGAGTCTGTCGCTAATCCGGAAATTGATGCGAGAATTCGTAATTTGAATGAGCGTCTGGATTCCTTGCGTATGAATTATACAGAGATGCATCCTGATGTTGTCGCTACGAAACGGCTGATTGTTCAACTGGAAGAACAAAAGAAAGAAGAAGCTAAGCGTAACTTTTCTTCAACTACCAGAGATCCGGGTAGAAATTATAGTCCTATGTTGCAGCAACTTAATGTTGCTTTGGCTGATGCAGAAGCTGCCGTTGCTTCAATGGCTGCACGCGTCGAAGAATATACGGTTCGTTATGAGCATCTAAAATCCCTGAGTGATGCGGTGCCACGTGTTGAAGCAGAATTCACTCAACTTAATCGTGATTACAATGTGAATAAAGCGAATTATGAGCAGTTATTGGAACGTCGTATTTCAGCACGCATGTCTGGTGAATTGACTTCCGCTTCAGGATTGCTGTCTTTCAGAATCATTGATCCGCCCCTGGTTCCGGAAATGCCAGTAGGACCCAATCATCGTTTAATGTTCACGCTCGTGTTTTTAGCTGCATTAGCGGCCGGTGTAGGCATTGCTTTCATCATTAGTCAGATCAGACCGGCATTTTACAGCCAGAACAGTTTACGTGAAGTTACCGGACTTCGAGTACTGGGATCCGTACCAATGGTATGGACCGACCAACAAAGAATGCAACGAATGCGGCGGCTTTTCATATTCAGTACTTTTATTTTATGTCTTGGGGTGATGTATGTGGGCTTATTGTTATATTTCAGAAAACTGAGCACGATAGTTGATAAGCTGCCTTTTTGAGGTAAGAATTGTTTGTGTGGACTCAGTGATTTATTCTGATTTAACCGTTAAGGATCAATATGAGTATTATTGAAAAAGCAATTTCCAGGTTTGAAAAAGCAGCAAACAGTAAAAAGGTCGATGAGGTTAGAGCAGAAAGAAAGCAAAGTGTGGCTATTGATCCAGAAAACATCGTTTCACAAGAACGTGAAGTTATACAAAACCTAAAAAAAAGTCCGGTAAATAGCGTCATTCCAGAAAGCACTAATGCTGAGTCCAGAAATTATATCGCGATAGATCTTAACAGGCTAAATCAACTGGGTATTGTAACCCCAGATCAGGGTAAAACACAGGTAGCAGAACAATTTAGAATTATTAAAAGACCGTTGTTAACCAAAGCATTTATCAAGAAAAATAATAATTTGGTTATGATTACGAGTGCATTGGCGGGAGAGGGTAAGAGTTTCTGTGCGGTTAATTTGGCATTGAGTATTGCGTCTGAGATGGATCATCGTGTGTTATTGATTGACGCAGATGTAGCTAGACCTACGATTCCGAGTATCCTGGGTTTTCAGAACAAAATAGGCTTGATGGATATTTTGATAGAAGATTCGATTGATGTGGTCGATGTGCTCATGAAAACCAGTATTGAAAAACTAAGTCTGATTTCATCAGGATCTACACATCCACATGCAACGGAGTTGTTGGCTAGCCAGACAATGCTGATGTTGCTCGACGAATTGGCACAGCGCTATAACGATAGAATTGTGATTTTTGATTCTCCTCCGGTCTTACTAACTAGCGAGGCGCGTGTCCTGGCTGAGCGCATGGGACAGATAGTGTTGGTTGTTGAGGCAGAACAAACAACGCAACAAACACTTAAGCACGTAATCAATCAGTTTGGCGCAAGTTCTGATATCAGCTTGATCTATAACAAAGACAGAACATTTTTAAATACTGAATATTATGGTTATTATTATTCATGAAATGCCTCATTCAGTGCGGTAATCGATGTGTATATCTGCTTATACCAGCGCTATTAATGTTGCTTCCTCTATGTCTTGTCGCTGCGGAGATCAGTATTAAGCCTTCTTTAAATATCCGTGAAACTTTTACTGACAATGTTAACCTGGGTGGAGTCGGAATAGGTGGCTTTGGTGGCGGAGGGATATCAGGCACTAAGAAGAGTGATCTTATTACACAAATTAATCCTGGGCTTGAATTGAACGGGAAGGGTCAACGTTTTGATATTAGCGCGCAATATCTCATGAGAAACGTGATTTTTGCCAGAAACACTGATCGGACAAGAATTTGGCATACGCTAAATGCACATGCTTCAACAGAAGTAGTACGAGATTTGTTTTTTATAGATGGTTTTGCAAACATTCGGCAACAGGATACCAGTCTACTCGGGGCGCAAACAAACGACAATATTTTTTTGACTGGAAATCGAGCATCTTTACAAGTTTATTCTGTTAGCCCCTATCTTCGCCATCAATTCCAGAGTTTTGCTTCAACAGAGGTCCGCTATAGCAAAAGCATAGTAAAGAGTGGAGTATCTGGTTTTCGTGATAGTCAAAGAGATAGTTTTCAATTTGGTTTGAACAGCGATAGTTCATTTACAAAGCTGGCTTGGGGCTTGAATTACAACAATCATATAATAGATTTAAGTGGTATTGATCGTGATATTGAACTTGAACGTTCTATTGCAAACGTTCGCTACCATTTGACTAGAAGGTTTAGTCTTACATCCTCAGGTGGTTATGAAAGAAACAGTTTTGTATCTATTCGAGGAAAAACAAGTTCTCCAACATGGACGGCTGGATTTATATGGTCTCCCAATCGACGAACGAATGTACAGTTTAGTGCAGGGCAAAGATTTTTTGGCGATACTTACTATGGCGAAATCAGTTATAGCAAAAGATTGCTGAATATGCGTATTTTGTATGCAGAAGACGTTACGACACTTAATCAACAGGCTGGTACTTTTGGTGCATTTGGTGCATTAAATATAGGTACTTTAGGTGGTCTGGGACAGCTAGATTTATTAGGTTTAAATAATTTCCTGACAAATCGTGTATTTTTACAAAAACGATTTAACGCAGCTATTGCACTAACTGGCTCAAGGAACGATATTTCATTGAATATATTCTCTCTTTCGAGATCTCCATATAGTCCTGCAGATATTGACGCTGATTTGCTCGGTTTGGGGAATCTTTTCCTCTTTAATAATACAAAACAGATGGGAGCAAATGTAGCTTGGAATTATAGATTTTCACCGCGTACCAATTGGATTACAACATTCGGTTATGTAAGGTTTAATTTCGCTGGTTCAAATGGTAACAACGATAATTTGAATTTTTTTACAAGCCTTAATAGAAATTTTGGCGCAGATTTGCGGGGTTCGTTGGAATATCGCCGTATTGATCGGCTTTCTAATCTGTCGGTGGGAGGTGGAAATATCGGGCAATCTGCGAATGTTGTAACTGTATCTTTAACCAAGAATTTTTAATGGATCGAAACATGTACGAATCGTTTTATGGCTTTAGCGCTAAGCCGTTCCAACTGAGGCCTGATCCCACTTTTTATTATGGCAGTAAGGGCCATAGAAGAGCGATGGCTTATCTAGAATATGGGCTTTCTCAGGGAGAGGGATTCATTGTTCTCACGGGTGAGGTAGGTGCCGGTAAAACAACATTGGCACGAAATCTGTTTCGTAGTCTCGAATCAAAAAAAATAGTTGCTGCCCAGATTGTGAATACGCATGTCGATTCCAATGATATTTTAGAATTGGTTGCAGCCGCTTTCGGTCTGTCTTATGTTGAATTATCAAAGGCTGCACTGTTGCTTGAACTTGAGCAGTTTCTGCGGCGCTGCTATCAGCAAGGTAAGCGTGTCTTATTAGTAGTGGATGAAGCGCAGAATCTTTCTCAACAGACTTTGGAAGAACTTAGAATGCTGTCTAATTTTCAAATGGATGATGCTCCCTTACTGCAGACATTTTTATTAGGTCAGCCCGAGTTCAGGAAAATTCTGTTGGATCAGAATATGCAGCAGCTAAGGCAAAGAGTGATTGCAACCTATCATTTAGGTCCGATGGACGAACTGGAAACAAAGGCATACATTGAGCATCGATTGAAAACTGTGGATTGGAATAATGACCCGGTTATTGATGATGAGGCTTACGAATTAATTCATCGATATTGTGGTGGCGTGCCACGAAAAATTAATCTGTTTTGTGATCGAGTGTTCATGATGGGCTGTCTGGAAGAATTGCATCATTTCGGGGGAAAAGAAGTCAATGATGTCATTAACGATTTTCAGCAAGAATTCAATGCTGCCAAGCTTGCATCCGATGCAGATACAACGACAAAAATGCAACTCGAAAAGACTGAACTGGAGAGAATGGAGAACCGGCTAAGCAGAATGGAAAGATCCGTTCTATTTGTGCTCGATTTATTGAAACAGAATTTGTCCTTTGGAAGTATGAAGGATGATCTCAATAAAAGATAATTGATTGCACACTCATGAATAAAAACTCACACTCTATTATTAATGCGATGACAATTGATGTGGAAGATTATTTTCAAGTTTCCGCCTTTGAGTCGTATATTCCAAGAAGTTTATGGGACAGTATGCCATGCAGAATAGAATCCAATATGGATAGGATTCTTGATTTGCTTGACCAGAAGCGAATTAAAGCAACCTTTTTTACCTTGGGATGGATAGCTGAGCGTTATCCGCAAATGATCAACCGTATGGTTGATAATGGCCATGAACTCGCCAGTCACGGATGGGGACACAGACGGGTTACTGAGCTCAATCCAACTGAATTTAGAGAAGATATCCATCGCAGCAAATCCTTGCTTGAGGATATCAGCGGTCAAGCGGTTATAGGTTATCGTGCCCCGAGTTTTTCAATCAACAGTCAGAATTTATGGGCTTTGGATAGTCTGGCCGAAGCGGGATATCATTACAGCTCCAGTATTTATCCCGTGCAGCATGATCACTATGGTATGCCGGATTCTCCGCGTTTTGCATACTATCCCAGGGGTGAGAATGGTATATTGGAGATTCCGGTTACAACAGTACGATTATGGGGACGAAATTTCCCGGCTGCAGGCGGCGGGTTCTTTCGTTTTTGGCCTTATATCCTTTCAAAATGGTTTATCAATAGAATAAATCTTTCTGAATCACAGGCAGTCATATTTTATTTTCATCCCTGGGAAATTGATGCTCACCAGCCGCGTCAAAGCGGTATTAGCTTAAAAACCCGTTTTCGCCATTATCTTAATCTACACCGTATGGAAGAAAGGCTGAATGCACTGACAAGCGATTTTAAATGGGATCGGGTTGATAGTGTTTTTCTTTCAAAACAGGTGTAGATGAAGATGTCTGAACAGGTATCCGGTTCTGAGGTATATGCGGCGGTACCCGCAGTCATACGTGAGATGCAAGCGGGAGATGAAGCGCGCTGGGATCACTTTGTAATGACCCATCCTGATGCAACATTTTTTCACCGATCCGGCTGGAAAATGGTGATTGAAAAAGCTTTCGGGCACAAAACCTGGTTTTTATATGCAGAAAATAATGGAGAATTACAAGGGGTATTACCCTTGGCAGAAGTTAACAGTCTGTTGTTTGGACATTCGCTCAGTGCATTGCCATTTTGTGTCTATGGTGGTGTTGTAGCAAAAAATGATCTCATCCGTGAACAACTTGAGCGTGCGGCTCAAGATCTGGCGAAGCAGTTGAATGTCGATTACCTGGAATTTCGTAATTTTCATAGCGTACACGCTGATTGGCCACATAAAGATCTTTATGTCACTTTTCGTAAGGAAATTGATCCGGATGTCGATAAGAATCTGCTTGAAATACCGCGCAAACAGCGTGCGATGGTTCGGAAAGGAATTAAGCATGATCTTGTGGGTGAAGTTGATCAGAATATTGATCGTTTTTTTTATGCTTATTCGAGCAGTGTACATCGGTTAGGTACACCGGTTTTTGCAAAAAAATACTTTCGTTTGCTTAAAAGTATATTTGCTGAGGATTGTGAACTCTTAACAATAGTAAAAGACGGTAAAACAATCAGCAGTGTGATGAGTTTTTATTTCCGGGATGAAGTACTGCCTTATTATGGTGGTGGTACTGAAGAGGCCAGGCAATTTGCTGCAAATGATTTTATGTATTGGGAACTTATGCGGCGTAGTTGCGAGAGGGGCTATAAGCTTTTTGATTTTGGACGCAGTAAACGCAACTCAGGATCATATAGCTTCAAGAAAAACTGGGGTTTCGAGGCGCAGCCGCTACATTATGAATATCGATTGATTAATTCAGCCAAAGTGCCGGATCATAATCCGGCAAATCCTAAATACCGGTTTTTTATTAAAGCATGGCAGAAAATGCCACTGGTTGTGGCCAATCTAATTGGGCCACATATTGTCAAAAACTTGGGTTAGCGCGCTGCTATGGAAGATCTTCTTTATCTAACGCACAGAATACCTTACCCGCCTAATAAGGGAGATAAGATTCGTTCATACCATCTGCTCAAATATCTGAGTCAGCACTACCGCATTCACTTGGGTACGTTTGTGGATACTGAGGAAGATTGGCAATATGCAGAAAAGATTAGGGAATGGTGCGATGAAATCTGCCTGATTAAGCTTGATCCAAAGATTGCACGTCTGCGTTGTTTTTCCGGACTGGTTACGGGAAGCCCCTTAACATTGCCATTTTATTGGGATAGAAAGTTAAAGCAATGGATTGATAATTTATTCAAGGCAAAATCCATCACGAAAATCATCGTCTTCTCAGCTGCAATGACGCAATACGTCAGACATATACATTCTGCCCGGCGTGTTATTGATTTTGTTGATATTGATTCTGATAAATGGAAACAGTATGCGCAAACCAAGTCCTGGCCGTTGAGCTGGGTTTATAAGCGCGAGGCGGAATTGTTGCTCAACTATGAAAAAGCTATTGCGCAAGAATTCGATAAGTCGACATTTGTTTCAATGAAAGAGGCAGCACTTTTCAAAATGCTGATGCCTGAGGCTGCTGACAAGGTAGATTATTTTAATAATGGTGTGGATGTGGATTATTTTTCTCCAATACATCAATTGCCCAATCCATATGCCGTAAATGACCGTATTCTTGTATTTACTGGTGCGATGGATTATTGGGCTAATGTTGATGCCGTAGAGTGGTTTGCTCAAAAGATTTTTCCGGTTGTACGCGCGCAGATTACGGATATCCGGTTCTATATTGTCGGCAGCAATCCAGCCGCCAGAGTAAAAGCCCTGGTGAAGATACCCGGAGTTACCGTTACTGGCCGGGTAGAAGATGTGAGACCGTATCTGAAATATGCGTCTATCGCGATTGCACCTTTGCGGATTGCACGTGGCATACAAAATAAGGTGCTTGAGGCAATGGCTATGGGAAAAATAGTTGTTTTATCTCCTCAGGCCATGGAGGGCATACATGCTGCAGATGGTGAGGAGCTCTATGTAGCTGCTGATGAGAAAGCATTTGCCAGTACAATTATAAACCTGGTTGCCAAAGCGCATAATACGAATGCGAATGCGGCAAGAGCACGCATTTTATCGGATTATACCTGGCCAGCCAGTCTCGCGCGCTTCGATCAATTATTAATGCCCACATAGCAAGGCGATAAAAGCATGAATAGCTCGGTTTCCTCTGAATATCTCGGTAAAAATCCAGCAAATAAGGCTTTTTCTTTAACGATACTGGCGATAGCCGCAATCCTGCTGATTTATTACCAGACGGCATGGTCAATGGCTGCGATTTGGTATAGATCGGATACCTATGCACACGGTTTTCTTATTCTACCGTTCGTCATTTATATGATCTGGACTAAGCGTCGTAGTATAAGTGCATTGAAACAGCAACCCAGCCCCATGGCATTAGTAGGTTTGTGCGTACTTGGTTTTTTATGGTTGGTGGCCGAATTGGCGAGTGTACAGGTTGTTGCGCAATACGCCCTGGTTGCCATGCTACCATTGGTTGTTGCCGCTATTCTAGGGTATAGAATCATGTTTGCCATGGCGTTTCCATTGGCTTATCTGTTTTTTGCCGTACCGTTTGGCGAGATTCTTATTCCACCATTGATCAATTTCACAGCTGATTTTACTGTCAGGGCGCTACAACTCAGCGATATTCCCGTTTATCGAGAAGGCACTTTTATTTCACTTCCAACGGGTAATTGGTCTGTTGTTGAGGCCTGTAGCGGTTTGCGCTATTTAATCGCATCCGTTACGTTGGGGACACTGTATGCCTATCTGACTTACCGAAGTTTAGGTCGAAGATTGATCTTTATCGTGCTTTCCGTTCTTGTGCCGATTCTTGCAAATGGGGTTCGTGCCTATTTAATTGTAATGACCGGACATCTTAGCGATATGACTGTTGCAGTTGGTGTGGATCATCTCATTTATGGCTGGATTTTTTTCGGTCTTGTTATGCTGGCATTATTCTGGGTAGGTGCTTTTTGGCGTGAAGATATGGTCAATAAGCATGATGCGTATTCAAAACGGAAACAACTGGATTTGATTGAGAACGGATCACCTGTAACTTCTACCAGAACCACGGCTATCGCTTTATGTGCTGTGGTGATTGGTTTGATATGGCCAGCGTATGCAGCCTATCTCGATCGTGATTCTGATGAGAGCAAGCACAGTTCTTTTGATTTGGTATTGCCGGAATATAACTGGCAGTTTACTGACCAATCCGTTTCTAATTGGGAGCCGATGTATATCGGAAATCCAGGTAAATTTTCCCAACACTATGCCAACAAAGAAAATAACACTGTCAACTTGTTCATTACATATTATCTCACTCAAAGACAAGGCGATGAATTGATTAATTCAGGGAATATATTAGTTCCTGAAATGGATTTAACATGGCGAATAATCAATGAAACAAAAGAGTCTGTTGAGGTCAATTCAAAAAGTATTACGGTGCGTCAGACTCAATTGAAATCATTCTCAACCAATTTGTTAATTTGGCGTTGGTATATACTCGGTGAAGATGAAGAAACTACTAGCCCATATATCGCAAAAGTGATTTTGGCCAAAAATCGTTTGTTGTCAGGTAATGAGCTAGGTGTTGAAATAATAGTAGCGGCTTCGTACAATGTCGACCCTGTCGAAGCAGAATCAGTTCTGCAACAGTTTCTTACAGATATGTTGCCTAATATATCCAATAGTTTGGTGCAAATCAGTGGTAATAGAAAATAGTTTCTGAAGATGTTTTTTTTATCGCGATAAATAAAGTTTAGAAAAACTATTTTTATGTTAATTCAAACCGGTTTATGCAAAACCCACCTCTAATTGCACATATCATCTATCGCCTTGGTGTTGGTGGATTGGAAAATGGTTTAGTAAATCTGATTAATAATATTCCATATAATCGTTATCGTCATGTGGTTATCTGCTTGGAAGGGTACACAGATTTTCGAAATAGAATAGCTAGGGACGATGTCGAGATTTTTGCGCTACATAAGTGTGAAGGATATGACTTTCGAATGTATTTCAAGCTTTTTAAATTACTTCGTCAGCTAAAACCGGATATTGTTCATACTCGTAATCTTGCTGCTTTAGAAGCTCAGTTGGTAGCAGCAGCAGCAGGTATTAAAATTCGTGTTCATAGCGAGCATGGTCGTGATATATCCGATCTGGCAGGAGAAAATTTTAAATATAACTTGTTACGCAGAATGATTTATCCTTTTGTCAGTCAATTTGTTACAGTCAGTAAGGATTTAGAAAGATGGCTGATTAATCTATTGCATATTTCACCGAATCGGGTTGTTCAAATTTATAATGGTGTTGATTGTAATCGCTTCTCCGTTCGTGCGTGTCAATCTATTGATCATGATATGAATGACTTCTTTACTGAAAATGCTTTTGTTATTGGTAGTGTAGGTAGAATAGAGGCAGTCAAGGATTATCCAACTTTAATACGAGCCTTTATAAGGCTTCTTGAAAAAAATTCGGAAGCTAGAAAGAATCTACGGCTTATTATTGTAGGCGATGGGAGTGCCCGAGAAGAATGCATTAGAATGGTACAGGAGTCCGGCTATAAAAATTTAATCTGGTTACCTGGAGAACGGTCAGATATTCCAAGATTAATGCAAAAAATGAATTTATTTGTATTGCCTTCTTTGGGCGAGGGAATCTCAAACGTTATTTTGGAAGCTATGTCCAGTGGTTTACCTGTTGTGGCAACACGTGTTGGTGGCAATGTAGAGCTAGTAGAAGAAGCCCGCTCAGGTATTTTGATTGAACCTAAAGATGAAGTTGCACTAATAAATGCTATTCAAGAATATTATACTCAACCACACTTATTGGGAAAACACGGTGATTTTGCAAGAAATAAAATTAAAACGTATTTTTCTATAGCGGCAATGATTAATAGCTATATGAATGTTTACGATAGCCTGTTGTATCAATTAAGAGTTGAAGTCAAATAAAAACACTGCGTCACTGTATGTATTTGAATAGAGTAATCTCCTCCGAAAAATAACGATAGTTGAAAGTAGAATTATTACAAGTATGATGCTTACTGTATTTAATATCGGGAACCAGAGTTCAATTTGTGGATTAGACCGAAAAAATGGTACAAACTGGACTATGTATGATCAGTTGGAAGATGGTCGCTAGTTTCTGGCTATTAAATATATTTTTAAATTTCTGATTTGTTGAAAACTTATGGAGTAAACATGCAACACTTCGAAGAAGTAAAAAAGATTCTGTGTGATGTATTATGTATTCATGACAGAATAAATTTACTGACCGAAAATTCAGATTTATTAGGTAATATCCCTGAATTGGATTCTATGGCTGTGGTCAATATCATTACTACAATAGAAGAATATTTTGATTTAACGATTGATGACGATGAAATAACTGCAGATATTTTTAAAACATTGGGTAGTTTGAGTAGTTTTGTAGATCAAAAATTGGCAGAATGAATGAATCTACCGATTCTAACCCAGCTAGACCTTTTTTCCTAGAAACAGACTCAGGAAGATGTTTCTGCATTTACTATCCGCCTTGTTCAGGTAAATCTTTTAGTGGCACTTTTCTGTATATTCATCCACTCGGGGATGAAATGAATAAGACCAGGCATATGGTGGCGCTTCAAGCAAGAGCATTTAGTAATCTGGGGTATGGCGTTCTCCAAATCGATTTGTTTGGTTGTGGTGATAGTTATGGTGAATTTAGCGAATCACGTTGGAATATCTGGAAACAGGATATTTTATGCGCTTTGAGATGGATAAAGGAGAATACCTCGTCTGGTCATGTTAATCTATGGGGATTGCGGTTGGGTGCTTTACTGACGCTGGATTTTGTTCGTGATTTTAACAGTGATTTTAATATTCAGAATATAGTACTGTGGCAACCAATTTTAAATGGCCAGTCATATGTAACACAATTTTTGCGTATGAATCTAGTCAATAATTTCTATTCTAATGATAGTCAAAGCCCCCATAGTGTCAATGAATTGCGTAAATTATCATCTGCTGGAAAGATACTTGAAGTTGCCGGTTATGAAGTAGCCCCGGAATTGATAGAGGCTATTGATAATCTTAAGCTCAGTGAAATAGTAGCAACACAAGGAGAAATTCACTGGTTTGATATCGTATCGGACATGGCACAGTCAAATACTCCAGCTAAAAGCAAGATCATAGATACATGGAAAAAAGAAAATGATCATTTGTATTTTCATCCAATCATAGGCCCATTTTTCTGGGCAACTCAAGAAATTGTAGAATGCCCACAACTGCTGGTCGAAACTACAAAAGTATTTACAAATTATTATGCAGTTTGAGGAAAGAGCATGCGGTTTTTTATGTCAAAAATCTTGGTTATATGGAATAATCAGTGTACCTGAAAACCTGCTAACCTCAAAAGGTGTTTTGATTGTGGTTGGCGGACCACAATACCGAGTAGGAAGTCACCGGCAGTTTACATTAATCGCACGTTATCTTGCTGCGAAAGGTGTTCCGGTAATGCGTTTTGATGTCCGAGGTATGGGGGATAGTGAGGGCGATATAAGAACATTTGAAGAAATAGATAATGATTTGAAGTCAGCTATCGATCAGTTTTATCTTGAGATTCCCAATATCAAGGAAATTATATTGTGGGGTTTGTGTGATGCCGCTACTGCTGCAGCGTTTTATGCTCATACCGATAAGCGCGTAAGTGGACTTGTTTTGATAAATCCTTGGGTTAGAACAGAATCTAGTCTAGCTAAGACATATTTTAAGCATTACTATTTCAAACGGTTATTTGATTCAGGGCTGTGGAAAAAGTTTTTATCAGGTAAATTTGATTTTTATGCCTCTCTATACTCTGTGGTTAGATTTATAAAAGATTTTATAAGTAGCTATTTTAAATCTGAGTCAAAAAATCAGTCAGAATACTTTGAAGATAATAATCCTAATCTTACGCTGCAAGAGCGTATGTATTCCGGTTTAAAAATATTTGATGGCAAATTGCTAGTAATTACCAGTGGTAATGATCTGACAGCTAAGGAATTTCTGGATTTAGTAAAAAATTCTAATAAATGGCAGAAATTGCTTGCAAATGTTAAACAACAGAATTTACCTGATGCAAATCATACTTTTTCGCACCGTGTGTGGCGTGATCAAGTTGCTCAATGGACTTACGACTGGATTAAGCTCATCGATTCAAAATAAATTAGACATGACCCAGCGGACCGGGAGCTGTCTATAGGTAGTTTTCCTAAGCTTATTTGGTGGCACCCAATTGTAGTGCACGTGTTTTAGATTGGTAAAATGTTTCGGATGAAGCAGGCTCGGATTCCAGCCACCCTTGCAGATTGGATTGAGCGATATCGGCCAGTGCGGCGATCCAATCACTGCGTTCGTTGAGGCAGGGGATATAGTGATAATCATTGCCGCCCGCTTCAGTAAAGATTTTTTTTCCTTCAATAGCGATTTCTTCAAGGGTTTCGAGGCAATCCGCAACAAATCCCGGACAAACGACATCAATTCGTCGGGTTTTAGCTCTGCCGAGATTTTTCAGAGTGTCTGCTGTATAAGGTTGCAGCCATTGCGCCCGGCCAAAACGGGACTGAAAACAAATCTGATATTGTGCGTGATCCAAATTCAGTGCTTCGGCCAGCAGGCGTCCTGTTTTTTGACAGAAACAATAATAGGGATCGCCTTTCTCGAGGTTTTTACGGGGTATGCCATGGAAACTGATAATCAATTTGTCCGGCTGCCCATGCTGTTCCCAATAATCGCGGATATTCTGTGTCAGTGCAGCGATATAACCCGGATGATCATGATATTGCTTGACAGTGCGGATGGCAGGCATATTTCGCATTCGGCTCAGCGCTGCAAAAGTGGCATCCATGGCTGCGGCTGTGCTGCTCGCAGCGTATTGCGGAAATAATGGAATAACCAGAATGCGGTTGCAACCTGCGCCCTTCATTTTATCGAGTACACTGGCGACCGATGGATTGCCAATATTCATAGCATATTCAACGATCACTCGGGCGTTCAAAGTATTGTGCAATCTTTCCGCCAATAATGCCGTTTGTCGCTCGGTATGAACTTTCAAGGGCGAGCCTTCCGGTGTCCATATCAATGCATACTTTTCAGCCGATTGCCTGGGTCTGAACGGTAAAATAAAGCCATACAAGATTGGCCACCAGATTATACGTGGAACCTCGATGACACGTGGATTGCTCAGGAATTCCCTTAGATAGGGCCGCAGTGCCGCCGCAGTCGGTGACTCCGGTGTGCCAAGATTAATGAGCAGGATACCGATACTTTCAGGTGAGCCATGTTGATAATCGGATTCGGTGTGCATAATTTGGAAATTGGGTGTGTGAGACCTGATAGCGATTTATCAGATTGGATGTATCATTGTTGTGCGAGACTGCTGGAAAGCAGTTTGGCGGTGATGTCAACAATCGGAATGACGCGCTCATAAGCCATACGCCTGGGCCCGATAACACCGATTGTTCCTACCACAGAGCCTTCCATTTTGTAAGATGCTGTAATCACGCTGAAATCGTCAAACGCGGTAATATCGGATTCTCCGCCAATAAATATTTTCACACCGTGAGCATGCCGGCTAAATTCGAGGAGTTGCAGCAATTTGGCTTTACGCTCGAAAATCTCAAAAAGCCTTTTGAGGCTAGTCAGATTCTCCGAAGTATCAAGCGTGTCGAGCAATTTGCGTTCACCGGCGAGCACGACAATCTCACTGTTTTCATTGACAGCGGCACCACCGGCTTCAATTGCTGCATTCATCAGGCAGATCATATCTTGTCGGAGTTGTTTAAGCTCTTTGTGAATACGGCTGCGGATCTCATCCAGCGTACAGCCGGCATAGTGTTGATTGATGAAATTGCCGGCTTCGATCAGATCGGACTGGCTGTAAGCAGTATCAGTGAAAATGATACGGTTTTGCACATCGCCTTCCGGGGTAACGATGATCAAAAGAATCCGCTTTTCCGATAGCGCCATGAATTCAATATACCGGAAAACGGCGCCGGTGCGTTTGGGGGTTACGACAATACCCGCAAAATGGGTCAGCTCGGACAGCAGTTGTGAAGCTAAATTAATAAGACGCGATGGGTTATCCGGCAATAATTGGTTTTCCAGATGAATAAGTTCATCTTCCCCGAGTGATTTGATGACCAGGAGTTCATCGACGAAAAAGCGGTATCCCTTAGCTGTCGGTACTCTGCCTGCAGACGTGTGCGGACTCATGACCAGCCCTATTTCTTCCAGATCGGCCATAACATTGCGTATTGTGGCGGGACTTAATTCCAATCCGGAAAACTTGGAAAGTGAGCGCGACCCGACAGGCTGTCCTTCGTGGATATAGCGTTCTACCAGTGTTTTTAATAGTATTTGGGCGCGTTCATTAAGCATAGGTTAATTTTACAACATTCTTTGAATATTAATGCCGTCTTTGTGTTTTGAGACAGTGTATTCCGCTTACTTCCTTATAATAGTGCTAATATGGATTTGTCGGCATTTTTTCGTTGTTGTAAATCTAATTTCGGTTTTTGATTGTTGAAGTTGTGAAAAATTTCAATTGAACTGGTTTCAATCAATGATTCTACTGTGTTTGAATAAAAGCGCGTCAATGGTTTTATGGTTTGTATCTTACTCATGTAACGGTAAAATGAGCGTTAAAATGCAAGCAACTGAGACATAATATTTGAATCTTTCCAGCGTATTTTCATTATTTCTTAATATTCGGCAATGAGTTATCCATTTAAAACGATAGCGTTGATCGGCAAGCATAATAATCAGGAAATTGCGGTATTAATACTCGATCTTGCCGAGTATCTGACAGGATTGCAATATGAAGTATATATCGACCACTTGACAGCTTCCCATATGTCTACGGATACATACAAAGCATTGACACTTGAAGAAATCGGGCGACAGGCCGATCTCGCCGTTGTTATGGGTGGTGATGGCACCATGCTGAATATTGCGCGCATATTGGCTTCGTACGATGTGCCATTGATAGGCATCAATCAGGGCAGGCTCGGATTTTTGACCGACTTGTCAACAGACAGTATGCTGGAAACGCTGAATGAGATGCTCCAGGGGCAATATACCACGGAACGGCGCATGCTTCTGTATGCCGAAGTGATACGTGATAACAACAGCGTTTTTAATGCATTGGCATTCAATGACGTTGTGCTTTACCGCGGCATGAGTAGCGGTATGATCGAATTTCAAGTGAGTATCAATAACGAATATGTCAATACCATGCGTTCAGACGGGTTGATCGTAGCCACGCCCAATGGATCGACAGCCTATGCATTATCATCGGGGGGGCCGATTCTGCATCCGAGTCTTGACTTGATTGAGTTGGTGCCGGTATGTCCGCATACATTGAGTAATCGCCCGATTGTCGTCGGTCCTGACGCCAGTATTGAAGTTCATATGCTCAGTTCATTGGATTCGCGTGTGCACTGTGACAGTCACTCGAATTTCGATCTCGAGCAATCCGACCGGATTATCGTACGGCGGTTTCCAAAAACAGTCCGTCTGCTGCATTCCGTGAATCATAGTTACTATCGGATGTTGCGTGAAAAACTAGGCTGGAGCGAATTGCATTAAGCCGGTTTAAATCATGCTCAAACACTTAAGTATCCAGAATTTTGTCATCGTTGACCGGATGGCGCTCGAGTTTTCACCCGGTTTTACCGTTCTGACCGGAGAAACCGGTGCGGGGAAATCGATTTTGATTGATGCACTATCGCTGGTTCTGGGGGAGCGGGGCGATGCCAACCAAATCAGGCAAGGCTGCGAGCGGGCTGAAATCAGCGCTTTATTCGATATCCGTACACTAACTGAGTTGTCAGCATGGTTAAATGAACAGGATTTGCAAAGTGACACAGATGACTGTTTGTTGCGGCGGATTCTGGATTCAAGCGGGCGGTCACGCGCATTTATAAATGGGCATGCCGCGACATTACAGCAATTACGCTCGGCTGGTGAGTATCTGGTCGCTATTCATAGCCAGCATGCACATCAGCTATTGCTGCAGAAGGATGCGCAACGTGAATTGTTGGATGCTTTTGCCCATTGCCGTGAACTGGCACAGGACGTTAAAACGGCATATAAAAGCTGGCAGAATCTGCAGCGTCAGAGAATCGCGTGCGAGCAGCAACTGTCGGATATTCTCGACAAACGGGAGCAGCTTGTGTGGCAGATCGGCGAGCTTTCCGATCTGAATGTTTCATGTGCCGAATGGGAAAGTCTGCAAACCGACCATCATCGTCTGTCGCATCTTGCCGGTCTGGTGGAAGCTACTGAATCGGCGATCGATGCATTGTCCGAGAATGAAACAGCGGTCTTTGGCCGGATCAATACGGTTAAAAGTCAGCTACAGCAAGTGGCAGAATATGATGTGCAATTGCAAACCATGATTGGTTTGCTCGAATCGGCACAGATACAAGTACAGGAAAGTATCTATGAATTACGCCACTACCGACAGCAACTGGATCTGGATCCGCAATCCCTGCAGGAAATCGAGCAACGCATCGCCGCAATACACCATCTGGCCCGAAGGTATCGCGTACAACCGGAAGAGTTACCTGATTTTCTGGAAAAACTCATGGCGCAACGTGATGCGCTGGATCATGCCGGGAATCTGGATCAACTGACCGAACAGGAACATGCCGCGCTGCAGGCTTATCAGACGCAGGCTCGGAAGTTGAGTGCAAAACGTGCCAAAGCAGCGAAAGAGATGAGTCAGGCCGTTACCGAATCCATGCAGATACTGGCAATGACGGGTGGTATTTTTTCAGTGACATTGACTGCGCTGGAGCAGAGCGGAGTAAATGGATTGGAACAGGTTGAGTTTCAGGTCGCCGCGCATAAAAGCCTGCCACTTAAACCACTGGCTAAAGTGGCATCCGGCGGTGAGTTGTCGCGCATCAGCCTGGCCTTGCAGGTCATCGCCAGTAGTTCCGGAATGGCGCCGACATTGATTTTTGATGAAGTTGATGTCGGAATCGGCGGGCGTGTTGCCGAAATCGTCGGGCAGTTGCTCAGGCGATTAGGTCATACACGACAGGTGCTGTGCATTACACATTTACCGCAAGTGGCTGCGACAGGCGACCATCACTGGCAGGTCATGAAATCGGGTGCGGAAGGCGGCCGGCAGATTAACAGTCAGATCAAGGTACTTGATGTATCTGCCCGGATTGAGGAAATTGCCCGCATGCTGGGGGGCGTTACAATTACCGACGCAACGCGCAGGCATGCTGCTGAAATGCTGCACGGCAATACAGAGCCAACGGAAGAAAAGTAAAGCGGGCAGGAAAGCTCAACGGATAAAGTGATTCAGGCCGATTGAGTCGGTCATCATCAGGCGATACTGTTCCGATTTCCGGGTTTGCATGGACTCAAGCGGGTTCAGGTTATCTGTCAGAATAACGCCATGGCTCCAGTCAAGATGAACAACCCGTTGTTTGAGCCAGTGGCTTTGATCGTAGCGCAAACGGTTTACAGCGACAGCTTTGTCCGGATTGTCGGACTCGATAATAATTGGGAAATCGGCCGCGAGAAAAATAAAATCGTTGAATTCATGGCCGGGTTCGGAAATCAATGTAATCTGATGCGGAAATACCTGTGCCAGTGTTTTAGCGACAGAAGCCAGCGCCGGGTTCTTGCCATCCTCAAAAAAAGCGACAAAATTGAGTGCCATAATACCGTGATCGGAAAGCAATGCCTGTAATTGCCGCATGGTTTCCACCGTTAGCAGATGAACCGGTTCGGCGCCACCGGTGAAAACATCCAGAATGATCAAATCATAAGGTCCCTGCAGTTTACGGATTTCATAGCGCGCATCGCCGATAATGGTTTTGCCGGTTGGCGCAAAATCAAAATAATCGCGCGCCGCTTCAGCGACAACGGGATCAATTTCCAGCGTATCCGTCCGGATCCCATGTCGCTTGAGTGTTGTCACCATATGACCAGCGCCTTGTCCGATCAGCAGCGCATGCTTCATGTCGGGTGCCAGTGCAGGCAGTAAAGATACGATTTCCTGATAGGTCAATATATTTTCACCACGGCTGAGTGTGGCGGCGCCGATGGCGGATGCATCGACGGTCAGCAGCCGGTAATTATCATTGGGATTATCGATTACACGTACCCATCCATACAGGCTTTCACGCTCAAACTGTGTCTGAAATTGATCTTCACTGGTCAGCAACTGGTTACCTGATACCATGATATAAGGCAACAGAATGGCACCGGCCAGTGTAATGACGGCAACAGACGGCAAGGCATACGCGGGTCTGATGTGTTCGCGCTCAAAATAAATAACAAAAAAGGAGAGCGCCAGTAGGGCGATGCCTAATCCGATAAAGATTTCACGCGAACCGACCTGGGGAAACAGATAAAAGCCCAGAAAAAGTGTACCAATAACGCTACCCACCGTGCTGACGGCATAAATCGAGCCGGTGCTGGCGCCCACACCGTCCAGACTGGATGTGGCGCGCTTGACCGCAAATGGCCCGACCATGCCGAGCATGAACAGACTCGGCGTGAACAGCACGAGTGTGCTGATAAACGTGCCCATGCGTAACCCCAGTGGATCGGTAGCCAGAAGTATGGGGGCCGTCAGCCAAGGTACCAGCAACGTCAAAAAACCCGCCAAAGCAATAATGAATGCCAGTCCGGCCCGTCTTGTCCGATCCGCCCAGTGTCCGCCGATGAAATACCCCAAAGCCAGAGCGATCAGCGTCACTGCGATCACTGAAGTCCATACATACAGGCTTGCGCCGTAAAATGGTGCAATCAGCCGTGTACCAAGTAACTCGATGACCATTACTGCGGCACCGGTGATAAAAACAGTGATGTACAGCCAAAGATGGCGAAAAGAATTAGAAAAAGAATCAGATTGAGCGGTATTCATTGAGAAAGTTTAAAAACTGGCGGAATATGAAAAATCAGTTTATGTAAAACAACTTTTCAGCAGACATCGGTATGTATACTTGAATTAAGGAAGTTGAATTCTATAGCGTGCAGTACCATGCGGGAATGCGGCAAATTGTCGCACCGATTTGCGGCCGGGGTATGGCTATTGTGGCCGTTGACGAATGCGACATTATGCCGCATTGCATTAAGGTTATTTTTACGCGATAGTAAAAAACACATTCAGTCTGGATCTGCATAATGCAACTATGCAGAACCTGTTTACTGCGATGACTGAGTTAAACGTGTGAATATAGCTTTGAAGTCTTTTCCTCCCTGGAGGTGTTGCAGCGTTTATCCGGATTTTATCGATGACCTCGGTTCATGAGTTGCTTACTCAGTAATTGTAAAATATTGATAAATCCGGTGAAAACCTGTACCACCTCCACTTTTCTTCGCATTTGCGTTTTTTTATCTTTTGTTTTTTCGTACCGTACACTTGTTTTTCGCGGATTCCGGCACAGTGCATAGTCTATAAGTACAAAAACTAAAGTATCAATAAGCATGTTCTTATCCAATCAAATCCGTAGCAAGCCGCATGCGGCAATTTGCCGCATTGCTTTCACAGTTTTTCTGACAGATAGTAAAAAAAGATCAGATGTGACGGAACGAATACAGGCGACGTGAATGCCTGTTTCGGCATGACGAGCCAGTAGCGTTACTATCACTGATCTTTCTTTGATATTGATTGATAAGTCCTCCATGGAAGCATTGCATGGATTCATGAATGACTGCGGTTTCGTCAGCAGAATAGGATAGCCCGCTTGTCGCTGTTCGGATCGTTGACATGTGAATGTGTGCATTGCTTCCTCCCTGATGCGGGAAGGTCAATAAAATTAAAAATGCGATAGTGAAATTTTACAGGATAAAAAAATGATGAACCGAGCAGAAAAAATAGAGCGGACAGAAATGAAGGCAGTTTTAGCGGTTGCAGTTGCCGCCTTGGTTGCGCTGGCAAGTCACAATGTTTCCGCGCATACCCGTTTGACGGTCACGACGGCGAAGGAAAGCTCCGCGGCGCATGGTACGACTACGACGGCCGTGAATGTTCCACATGGTTGTGGCGATAATTCCGTGATTGGCAATGTCTTTTTTATGCCGGACAGCAATGGTGCAATTGTTCAGACCTCTTCGGACAATTTTGCCACATTCCAAACCCCTGAGGGCGCAACTGCATTCGATTACATCGTGAACTCACCGTTCATCCGATTGATTAAAAGCCGCGATGTCTATGACACAGTCGAGTTTATCAACGATCCGCTGGGTAATCCGATTGGATTCTGGGCAGCCGGTGGTGAGTTGCCACCGCATAACTGGGTCGCACAATTGCCGATGAACATTACAGCGGTAGCCGTCCAGCCCGCATCTTGCGCTACAAAAGTAGTTTTTGTGCCGGCAATTGCAAATATCTGTAAATTATCGTCGCTGGCTGAGATCGACGGTAAGAATGCCGATGATCCCAACGTCGATTTCTGGACCGCACCTGATGTGGGAACGCCGTATGACTCACCCAACTGGAGTTACCCCGCGACTTTTACCGTGGAACGCGATCTGGTGAATAATCCGCTGCCGGCAAGCTGTGGCGATGGTATTGCTGCACGCATTTTTCCTTCGGCAGCACAGCTTCATCGCGATATGCCGGTCAGGATCAACGGACAACAGGTCTGGCCATTACCTTAAGATGGTCTGTCAAGCCCTTGTTCCCACTTCAGGCAGTTATCCGTTTTTTGTTTCAAGTGAACGGGTGCGACAATTTGCCGCATTGTTTTTCCGTATGGAAAACAAGATACTTTAATTAAGTGGCGCGGCTGGATGGGTTTCCGCTTGCGTGTTACGACAACTAATTTTTTGAGATAAAGGTTATAAAAATGAATAAAATTAAATTACTTTCGGGCGCGGTAGCCAGTGTACTGTTGATCGGCTTGACACAAAATGCGGCAGCGCATACGCGGCTGAATATTTCAAGCGCAACAGAAGGCCAGCGGGCTATCAATCACGTCATCATCGGACATTCCTGTACTGATACGTCACATACTATTGGTACTTCGGTGGTATTTCCGGATGGCGTAGATTCAACCATAGTTGTTGATGGTACGCCGCATAGTGGCCCGATAATTGACTTTCTGACCAATTATGGTAATAACGTGACATTTTTTTATGATCGTTCTGCTTTCGATTACATGGAGACCAAAAGGGATGCGAATGGTAATGTAACCGGTTTCTGGGCGGGTGGCGGGCCCGGTATGCCGGCTGGTCTTGCTGTGGCGCTTCCTTTCAGGTTGGCTGCTGCAGCTATAGAGCCGGCATCCTGCGCAAAAAGTGTAAAGGTTTATGTATCGATTGTGGATATTTGCGAAATTACCGGCGTAGATGGTTTCCGTGAAGGTACGGTTGAACTATGGACGCATAACAATCTTGGCACGCCTTTTGATCGTGTCAGTGCGACTGACGATGGTCCCGCGTCATTTACCATTAATCGTGATTTGACTAACAATCCGCTGCCTGAGTCATGCGGCGCCGGTGTCGCGGTCGAACTGAAACCTTCAGCCGCGCAAATTAACCGTGACATGCCGATCAAATTCAATGGGCAGCAGGTGTGGCCTCAACCCTGAGTTTGCTGCTGATTCAGTAAATTTTTTTCTAATCTGACGTACTGGAAAAACGCCGCCTTTGTGCGGCGTTTTTCTTGGGGTGCGACATTTTGTCGCATTGCTATTTCATTATCCGGAAAGGATAATGAAATTGATTTCTTGGCGACATGATCAGCGACCCATGGTGGTTTGGCTGTCAGTACACGTAAGTGAAGTGGCGCAAATATATAGAGGAGAAAAAGATCATGCTTAAGCAATACTGTCATTTGAAAAAAGGAATATCCGTTGTTGCCGGGATGTGCCTGCTGGGTCATGCCGCTTTCGTGCATGCGCACGGCGGCGGTGCGATGCTTGGATATGATCGATCATTTACCGGCGTGGCTGTAGTGACTTGTACATCCGATGGAGTTGGCGCAGCAGCTGATTATTACCTGACTGCCCAGATACGCGACAATTCGCCTGCTGTACCGGGATTGATCACCAATCTGCATATCTTTAAGGGTAATCAGGCGGTGAGTATCAGCGATACGGTTCCTGGAGATGCTAATTACAGTCCGTTTGTAGAGTTGCATGGTGGTACGGGTGCTTATTTTGTAATTGTGAGCAAAACCGATGTCGGAGAACGCGCATTTGATCTGGAATGGCACTGTATGGACGGTACCGATACACATACCGGAACTGAACTCGGCGTTACACAATTTGGCGTGCCTGAAGGGAGAAATTTCTGATACGGTGCTTTTGTCTTCTATAGGGAGTTGCAAGATCACATGAAAAAAATCTCGTGTCTTTTGCCGCTTTTGTTTTTATTGCCGCTAACGGCATCGGTTATGGCTGCGCAGCTGATTGACAGGCCAGCGCCCGTATGCAATCTGACTGCACTGGACGGTGTGCCGGTTGATAGTCTGCAGGCACTGAAAGGCGAAGTTATCTATGTCGATTTCTGGGCATCCTGGTGTCCGCCGTGCATACAGTCATTTCCTTTTTTAACCGGATTACAACAGGAGTATGGCGAACGGGGGTTACGTGTTGTTGGCGTCAATCTGGATGAAAAGGTGGCCGATGCGGAGAAATTTCTTTCCGATTACCCAGCCGGGTTCAGCATTGTTGCTGATCGATCAAAACAATGTGCGAAGGATTTTGATGTCATTGCCATGCCTTCTTCGTATCTGATTGACCGGGAAGGCATGGTGCGGTATATCCACCGCGGTTTTCGCCCGGGGGAAACCAAAGCGCTGCGGCAGATTGTTGAACAGCTTTTAGACTATCGTCCCTGATCGTTTTTTACTATGAAATTAAAGCAATTATTTCTTTTTGGTTTTGCAGGCCTGATTTTTTTGATGCTGTCGGGCTGTGCCAATGTTGCAGCATGGGAGCGCGGTTATCTTGCCAAGCCGCAGATGGCTGTTGAACCTAATCCGTTGCAGCATCATATTCAGCTGCATAATTATTTCAGCCGGGAAGCAGCTGCCAGTACGCACTCCGCCGATGGTGGCGGTGGTTGCGGATGCTACTAAAACTAACCGTTCCGGATGAGGTTTAAGCGGGATAAGCCATTGCAGGGCAGGGTTTCTGATGAATGCTCAAATTCCGCTCATAACCAATCTCGCGTAATCCGGTCTGCTGGTACCGCGAGTAAGGCGCTGCAGGCATTGACGTCGGCGGCGATTGTCCTGCCCGGTCTGATGTTGTCGCCCGCGCAGGCGGATGACGGTGGCCGCATTAACTTTCAATTCAGCCGGTATCAGGAAGGGAAGCGCGATCTCTTTGGCACACCGAATAATTTTGATCCCATTCGTGCGGATGTTTTGCATGGCAACGGGCTTTTTCCACTGACCGACCGCGCCAAGTTTTCATTCAGTTATACGCAGGACACCTGGTCAGGTGCGACGCCGATCACAACATCGCCATTGGCGGCCAATCCGTATCAATCGATTCTGGCAAATACACCGTCAGGCACGACAGTGGTTGGTGCATCACCCTTGATATTTCCCAGGGGATTACTACTGGATCGTAACTTAAATCCGCTCGGCAGAAATCCGGATGGCACACTGGCACAGGATACTCGGTCTGTTCTGGTGCTGGCGTCAGCGTCTCCCGAAACACGCCATCAGGCCAATTTCGGGCTAGGCTACGAATGGGATGAAGCGGCAATCAATGCCAGTGCGGGTTTTTCGCTGGAAAACGATTATCGTTCCAGTTTCGGCAACCTGGGCGGCCGACTCGATTTTAACCAGAAACTGACAACCGTCAAGTTCGGTGCGGGATACACCAGCAGTAATATCAGCGCGATTCTCGATCATGATTCCTCTCCCTATCTGACCAAAACAGCATTTGCCAAACAGATCGAAAATCGTGGTGGTTCTGAAATACTACATGGCGAGCGGCAGGATTGGTCGGCCAATCTGGGATTGACGCAAGTGCTCAACAAGCATGCACTGATTGACGCAAATTTTGGCTATACGCACAGCCAGGGATTTCTGGAAAATCCCTATAAAGCGATGACGGTTATTTTTGTCGATCCTGACATTCTGAACAACGGTCAGACGACGCCCGTGCCTGGCGACGTGCGTGCTTTGCTCGAACAGCGCCCCGGTCAGCGCAACCAGTTTGCCTTTAATACCAAATATATTCAGCATATCAATTTCTTTGATGCCGCTTTGCATCTGGATTATAAATTCACTGCCGACGACTGGGGTATCAAAACGCATACCTTTGACGCCAGCTGGGTACAACCGCTGCCGTTTGGCTGGATGTTCACACCGAGAATCCGCTATTATTCACAGGATTCGGCCAGCTTTTACAATCCCTATCTGATTTCCCAGCAAAATTTCTCCAGACAAGCCTTTGACAGTCTCGGGCGGGAGGTTTGGGTGGATTCGCTGAATCCGAACAATGAATATTTCCGCGATGCGAATTTCAACTTAGTCGACGGTGCGGGAAATCCGGTTAATGAAGCAACGCTTCTCGTTGAACCCAAAACAGTCGCGTTTGATCCAGGACAGTTGCCGAATAACTTTTCCAGCGATCACCGGCTTGCCGGATTCGGTGCGCTCAGTGGTGGTTTCACGCTAAATAAGCAGTTGGCCAAGGGCATAGCGTTGGAAGCCGGGTTTGAATATTACACCCGTGCCAGTGCGTTTAAGCTTGGCGGTGGCGGTGGTAACGGCTTTGCCGATTTTGATTACTATGTTGCCAATGCCGCATTGAAACTCAATCTGGAATCGATGTCACTGACAAAACCGGCTGGCGGTATGCATCATGGGCATCATCACGGTCATACGGAAGCGCATGGTAGTACAGATCACCGTCATCGCCATACTCAGCCTGCAGGGCTTATGTATGCGCATATGCTGGATAAACCAGGCCAGTTTATGGTGGGCTACCGTTTTATGTATAGCCACCAGGATGGCAAAATGCATCATGGAACGCGTGCGGTCAGCGATCAGGTTGTTGTCAACCAGGGTTGTACTGACGAGAATTTATGCCGGTTTACGCCGTCGTATATGAATATGCGCATGCATATGCTCGACCTGATGTATGCGCCGACACGCTGGTTGAATCTGATGGTCATGCCCACGTTTATGGATATGGACATGAATCTTCGCGAACTCGACGGCAGGCCGCCGCGGGCACCGGGGGTACACGAGCATACCGGTATTGTTGGACATTCAACCGGTGTTATCGGCGATACGCTGATGGCGGCATTGCTTAAGCTGTATGGAAAACGCGGACATCGCCTGCATGCCAGTCTGGGGTTGAGTGCGCCGTCCGGCAAGACGGATATAGAGTTACGCCGTGTGGCAAGAGCTGACGGTGGCGCGATTCATTTCGGTATGCAACTGGGCAGTGGCACTTGGGATTTTGTGCCGAGCCTGACATATACCGGTGAGCATGATCGCTGGTCATGGGGTATGCAAGTGAGCGGTATCAAACGCATGGAAAAGCAGAACGATTCAGGTTATCGTCTGGGTGATGCTTTTCAGGCAACCGCCTGGAGCGGACTTGATCTGTCACGCTGGCTGACTGCTTCGGTACGCGGTGTTTACACGGCGCAAGATCATATTCATGGTGATTTCAATATGTTTAACGCGCGTACCGGTCCAATGGATTTTCCCAGAAGCTATGGCGGCCAGTTCTGGAATATTGGTGTGGGTGTCAACGTCAATGTGCCCGGCGGCCGGTTTGCCGGGAATCATCTGGGGTTTGAATGGCTGCAACCGGTGCATACCGATGTCAATGGATTTCAATTAGTACCCAAAGGCGCGCTGGCGGCGTCGTGGAGTTATACTTTCTAACTGCGGTGGCGCGTCGTTTACGGTACTATCATTACGACTTCAAGGCCATGGGGTCGCCCTGCACGATACAGTTGTATGCCCGTAATGCAGAAAAGGGTGCGGCTGCAGCAGAGATTGCGATAAACGATGTGCGACGTCTGGAAGCATTATATTCACGTTACCGCGAAGACAGTTTTCTGTCCGAGATCAATCGGGCGGCCGCAGCCGGTGGCGCTATTTCAGTCGATGAAGAAACAGCCGGTCTGCTGGATTATGCCGATACCTGCTATCAACAGAGCAATGGTCTGTTTGATATTACATCCGGTGTGCTGCGTAAAGCATGGGATTTTAAATCCGGGAAACTGCCGGATAATCAGACGATTGAACGCGCTAAGGAAAAAATTGGTTGGCACCATGTCAAATGGGCGCGTCCCGTTCTATCATTTGATATCCCGGGTATGGAAATTGATTTTGGCGGCGTCGTCAAGGAATATGCCGTCGACCGTGCCGCTGCATTGTGCTTGGAAGCCGGAATACATCATGGTATTGTCAATCTGGGCGGCGATATTAAAGTGATCGGGCCGCACCCTGATGGCAGCCCCTGGCGGGTTGCCGTGCGCCATCCCCGGCAATCGGACGGAATACTTGAAACATTACTGCTTTATTCGGGCGCACTGGCCAGCAGCGGCGATTATGAGCGCTGTATCATTCTCAACAATATCCGTTACGGCCATGTGCTCAATCCGAAGACAGGATGGCCGGTGAATACTATGGCGGCGGTCAGTGTAGTGAGTGATTATTGTGTCGTGGCAGGCAGCGCCTCCACCATCGGCATGCTGATGGAGGAACGCGGCCCGGATTGGTTGCTTGAGCTTGGTTTACCGTATATGTGGGTGGATGTGCACGGGCGGGTCGGAGGGACGTTAATCGGAACAATATGATAGTGCGTTGTTTATAAAAAATCGCGGCATTAATACCCGTGCCCAGAGTTTCCAAACAATTGCTAAGATTTAACACCTGTAACAATGCTGTGATAACCAAATGCTTTATGAATCTGAATGTCTTCAAACCCAACTTCATCCAGCATAGTGGTTAATTCCCGGCCGGAATACATTTTTCCTTCCGTCCATCCCATCATCACCATACTGAACCCGGCCATAGCAAACGGACCGGTTTTGTCGTCGTGATAAAGCATTTCATGAATCACAATTCTCCCCCCCGGTTCCAGGCTATTGAAGCTCTTAGCCGTCAAGAAATGACATTTATCCGGCATCCAGTCGTGATACATATTCGAGAAAAAGTGAAGATCGGCTGTCGGCCAATGATCTTGCCAGATGTTAGCTGCGTGCGGTTTAACGCGGTCTTGCATTTTGTATTGAGCAACATATTCTTCAGCCACTTCACATACTTGAGGAAAATCCATGATTAGGGCAAGCTCCAGGTTTGGCAATTTTAATGCGGCGCCTATGGAATGTGCACCAGAGCCACCGCCAATATCAAGCATGATGCGGTGTCTGGAAAAATCCATGAGGGTCGGCCAAACCAATGCGGAAGTAATACTAATACTGTGCATGCCTGCTGTAAAACGTTGCAGTAGCTCAATCTGTTCCTCATGTGTTTTAAAGAGATTACTGCCACCATATACTTGGGGCGTATCAGTGAGAATGGCTTTTTCCAGGCTTGCAATCGAAGATACCTGATAATTATCTATCATCATGTCCCAGAAAAATCCGAAGTAATTCGGACTGCTTTCGAGCAGATATATTTCGGTTACTGGCGTTAAACTGTAACGTTCCTCATGGAGAGACAGAAATCCCAATGCAGTTGCTGTGGTTAATATTGCCTCAACAGGACGTGGCTTAAGGTTAAGCGCGTTACAAATTTCCGATAATGTGCATGTTTTTTCAGCCAGTATAGAAAAAATCCTGAGCCGGTGCGCCATAAGCAACGCAGGATAGCCATAAATTGCAAAAATTACATCCCATAACGGGCGATCATCCACTTGCGGTATTTGAATATCGGAAATTTTGTCTTGTACCATCATCATTCCTTTTTATTGATATATTTTGCAAATGTACTGATTGATTGTCAGCAGTACGCTTTCCGTCCTTATGTCACTCACGACTGAATTTCTTTGTCATTCATCAGTTTGCCGTCTATACGATTTATTTAAATCATTTCTATTCGTTATGCTTCAATTTTTCAGCTTCAGCTAATCGTTTGATATTCTGAACTGTTTTGGCAACACCATCTTTGATGCAAGCGCGAACCAGTCCTTCAAAAGGCCGCATAACCACCAGTAACTCAAGCAGCTCAAATGTAAATATTAGTTTTGTCGAGTTTTCGAGAGCACTGGATTGCAATTCATACGAGCAGCGATAAGGATCGGATATACCAGAGAATGTTAAGCGTTCTTCAGGGATGAAATCGGATATTTTAAAACGGGATTCTGAGCGGCGACCCTGATCAACACGCACTTGTCGCCCGATGGTTCCCAGTTGCACCGGGCCAGGCGTAATTTTTTCGAGCTCTTTCACTTCAGGAGACCATTTAGGATAATTCTGAAACAGTTCCTCTCCTATATATTGGAACAATTCACTGGCGGAGCATGCCACAATCGTGGATGCACTGCCTATAACAGGCTCGGTAGAACCCAGATTCAGCATGGAACCTAAATTGAACATATTTGTGTCACCCCTTTTTTTTGCCGGAATAATGACGATAGTCTGGCGATTGAAAACTCAATGCACGTTTTATGTATTCATGCATCATATTTATATTATTAATATTTGTCGCGATTTTTTATGTATTTTTTGTTGGATGAAAACACACAATAAGTCAATCATCAGCTAACTGTAAGGCTAGTTAAAAAATTTTTCGTATCACTTTTTGGAAAACACAAATCCTGTTTAAGGATTTGCAATATCAATCTAAAATTCCTTAAATTTTTTCGCTGATCGGTGTCATAAACACAACCGTATTTCAAGAAATTGCCATAATCCAATGCTAAAATCACGCGGATATGCGTGTCCTCTGAAACCGGGGCAATCTTAAAATCTATACTGTATGGAGTAGCTTATGTTTGTAGTACCCGCATGCCGATTATTATCTAAAATTGCAGTGCTGGCTATGGTTGTAGCCAGTTGTCCGGTATTGGCCGATACTGCCGCCAATACGGCGGATACCCGGCCGGCCAAACCGATTGTGCTGTTAATCGGAGAAGTGCAGGATTTTGCCGGATGCGAGAAGCTTGGCAGCGTAACGGGTGCTTCGCAGGAAAGCGATAATGACAAGACTTATCCCCAACGCCTCATTATCGCCAGAACCCATCTGCAGAACGAAGCAGCCAGCATGGGCGCAAATACGATTCATGTGCTGCGCAGCAATACCGCCCGTTTTGAAGTGCCGGGCGTCAACAAACAGATCATTTTTTCCGGGGAAGCCTATTATTGTGAATAAAACTGCTGTACAGGCTGAATCAAAGTATTCTGATACTGGAAATCGCGGATGATCAAACCACTTGCCCCGAATCAGCTTTACACGGCCTGTAATCCGGATCAATTTGATTTTGATACGACAGAAATGCTCGAAGACCTCAACGCGGTGATTGGTCAGGATCGTGCCATACAGGCGCTGCATCTGGGGGTGAATATTCAGCATGACGGGTATAATTTGTTCGTACTTGGGCAGACTGGACTGGGTAAACATACCGTGGTGCGGGATTACCTCGAAGAACAATCCCGTACACGTGAGATGCCGCCGGACTGGGTGTATGTCAATAACTTTGATAAACCGTCCGAACCGATCGCGATCAGCCTGACGTGCGAGCATGCCACGATTTTCCGCAATGATATGCATCAATTGGTGGAAGATCTGTGCAGCGTCATTCCGAGCGCGTTCGAGACGGATGAATATCATTTGCGCCTGCAGGAGATCGATGATGATCTCAAGAAAACGATCGCATCCGCATTCAGTACACTCAGCGATGAAGCGGAAGCGAGCAATATGCGGCTGCTGCGCACGCCGCACGGTTTTGCTTTTGCGCCGGTAAAAGACAATGAAGTGATCAAGCCGAAGGCATTCGATGCACTGTCCAAAGAAGAACAGCGGCAGATCGAGGATACTGTTAATGCGCTTGAAGAAAAGCTGACAGCTATTCTGCGCATTCAGCCGCAGTGGCAGCGCGAAGCCCGTAACAAGATCAAAGAGTTGAACCGGCAAATTGTCATGTTCGCTTCCGGACATCTGATCGATGAACTGAAAATCAAATATCAGCACCATAACGTCATTCTGGCCTATCTGGAAGCGGTGCAGCAGGATGTCATCAATAATCTGCAGAATTTCCGCCCCGAGGAAGATACGGCGGATCATATGCATGTGCCGTTGATGAAAATGCCGGCTTTCCGCCGCTACGACGTCAATATTCTCGTGGATCACACACAGCATGACGGTGGTGTGCCGGTCGTGTTTCTCGATTTGCCCAATTATGCGAATCTGATCGGCGCTGTCGAATATACCGTGCACATGGGGGCGCTGCAGACGGATTTCACGTTGATCAAACCCGGTGCAATGCATCAGGCGAATGGCGGCTACCTGATCATCGACGCGATGAAACTGCTGATGCAGCCATATGCGTGGGAAGGATTGAAGCGCGCGCTGTTTTCCCGGCAAATCCGGATTCAGTCGCTGGGCCAGATCTACAGCCTGGTCAGCACGGTTTCGCTGGAGCCGGAGCCTATTCCGCTGAATATCAAGGTGGTTCTGATTGGCGAGCGCATGTTGTATTACCTGCTGCATGCCCATGACCCCGAATTCAGGCAGCTTTTCAAGATCGCGGCCGATTTTGATGATCGGCTGCATCGCACGGACGAGAATCAGCAGATGTATGCCCGCATGATCGCGGGTTTAGTACGTCGTGACAAACTGCGGCCTTTCGACCATTACGCGGTTGCACGTATCATCGAACATGGCGCACGGCTTGCGGAAGACGCCGAAAAGCTTTCGATCAATGTCATGGACATCGCCGATCTGCTGCGTGAGGCCGACCACTACGCAGGCGCTGCAGATCAGGCCGTCGTGCACAGAGACCATGTGCAGCGCGCCATCGATGCACAGATATACCGTGGCGACCGTATACGTGAACAATTGCAGGAAGCGATACACCGCGGCACATTGATGATCGATACCGATGGCGCCAGAGTCGGTCAGATCAACGGGCTTGCCGTCATGCAGCTCGGCGATGTGAGCTTTGCCGTACCATCACGGATCACCGCAACCACACGGCTGGGCAGCGGAAAAGTGATTGATATCGAGCGTGAGACCAAACTCGGCGGTGCGATTCATTCGAAAGGCGTTTTCATTCTTTCTTCCTTCCTCGCGGAACGGTACGCGAAAGACTATCCCTTGTCGCTTGCAGCCAGTCTGGTTTTTGAACAATCCTATGGCCGCATTGAAGGTGACAGTGCATCCATGGCCGAGTTGTGCAGTCTGCTTTCCGCATTGTCGGGCCTGCCCATCCGGCAGAACCTGGCAATGACCGGTTCCGTCAATCAGCGCGGAGAAGCGCAGCCTATCGGCGGCGTTAATGAAAAAATAGAGGGTTTCTTCGATATCTGCAAATTTCGCGGATTAACCGGAAAACAGGGTGTTCTGATACCCGCCAGTAATATCCGGCACCTGATGCTGCGGGCCGATGTGATTGCAGCATGCACGAGTGGACAGTTTGCCGTTTATGCCTACCACAACTGCGATGAAGTCATGGAAGTGCTCACCGGTGAGGTGGCGGGGCAGGTTAACGCAAAAGTGGAAGCACGTTTGAGGGAGTTGGAAAAAATCCGCCAGAATCTGACGAAAACCGTTAAAGAAACGGCGAACGGCAATGAAAAAAACGGAGATTAACCGTATTCTGGTTGCGCTCGATTCTGGTGCTGCCAGTCAGAATATTCTGCGGGCGGGTATCACGTTGGCTTCGCGTTTTCATTCGCGGCTCGCTGCAGTATTCGTCGAGGATGCCGACTTGATCAGTGCTGCTGAATTGCCATTTGTGCGTGAAGTCGTTTATGGCACGTTATCCGGGCGTGCGATCAATGTTGCCGGAATGGAGCGGTCGATTCAGTGTCAGACAACACGGTTGCGCAAATGGGTCGCATCCATCGCGCAGCAAAACCGGATCGAAATTGTATTCGATGTGCTGCGCGGCAATGTTGCTCGTACACTGTGTGAAGTGTCCAGTCAGACGGATTTATTGATCATCGGCAAAAATACCCTGCTACCGGGGAAAAGCCAGAAAATCGGTGGCATAGCCCAGTCGGTAATAGCATCAGCCCGGTGCAACCTGGCAGTACTGCATTATGGCAGCAGCATCGAGCGGCCGGTGGTAACCGGTTTCACGGGCAGCGAGGCCAGCCTGCATGCCTTATCGCTGGCAATCGACCTCGCACGTGAGGACCATAATCAATTGATTGTCATGCTGCCGGTATCGGATGAACTGAAATATCAGCAGTTAAATAAAACGATTCAGGAGCATTTAAACATCCCACGCCTTCAGGTCAGCCTGGTGCGGTTATCCGGCAATACAGCCGGGCAGGTTTTACAAGTCATCCGGCAGTTTCATGGTCGTATGCTGTTACTGGAGAGTGGCCCGGATTTTCTGACCGACGATGAGAAGCAGGTATTGATCGTACAAGCCGATATTCCGGTGATTTTTCTGCGTTAATTCCCGGGACGGAAAGCGGAGATTACCACGTGTGGGTTATGTCCCGAGTCAGTCCGCTGTAAAGCCTGTGCTGATTCGTTCAATAGCCGACGCCAGTTGTGCGGCATCGAATGGCTGCTCGGTATCGATAACGATGTGGTGAGGTAATTCAGCGTCCTGTAGCGGTTTTAATGCGCCCAGCTGCATTTCAAGAACGGCGAGGTCGGCGTCGGAAACATCATTTTTCCGTTCCCGGATGCGTTGCCGCAGTGTATTGGCGGATGCGGTGAATGCCAGAATGATAAACGGAGCCTGCATCCTGAGCGCCAATGCCCTGAATTCCGTACGTTCTTCATGGTGCAGAAAAACAGCATCGATGATAACCGGAAAACGGCCTTCCAGCACTTTCTCTGCGAGCTGCTTCAGTGTTGCATAGGTCCGGGTGTTTGCCGTCCGGGAATAGAGCTGTTGTGCGCTGTCGGGATGGTATGCGCCGGCATCTGTATTGAGTGCCGTATTCGCCATATTCAATCCACCGAGCAGGCCGAATATTCTTTTACGTTCGACATCGGAGCGTATGCGTAGCGCGCCGGTCTGCTCCAGCAGTAATTGCGACAATGTGCTTTTGCCGGAACCCGACAGCCCGTGTGTGATCATCAATGAAGGTATGGCCGGGCGGCAATAGGACTGTGCAAGTTCCAGATAGCTGCAAAACGCTTGCGCGGCTTCTTTATGTTCGGCGGGCGAAATACCGGGCTGTGCGGCTCTGATGGCATCGACCATTGCGCGCACCAGCGCCCGGTATACCAGATAAAAGCGCAGAACGGGCATACCCGCGTAATCGCCGGTACGCTCCAGATAGGCATTCAGAAACCGGTACGCCAGCCTGTGCTGCCTGCGGTAGTCCAGATCCATGACCAGAAAAGCGACTTCCGACAATACATCGATCCAGCGCAGGTCAGGGTCGAACTCCAGGCAATCGAAAGCCAGCGGATGTTCGTTGAACCAGACAAGGTTGCGTAAATGCATATCGCCATGGCATTCGCGGATGAAACCGCTGTGTTTGCGGTGTTCGAATAACGGCGTCAGTGTTTTGAACGCGGACGCGCACCAATCCTCCAGATCGTTAATCAGCGCAGTATACCGGGTTGCTTCCGGTTGCCGCCGGAGCTGGCTGAAAACCTGCGTAACGGCGTGATCAACATGCGCCGGATCGCCAAAATCGGTTTCTTCCGAGGCCGATGCGGCAGCGCAATGAAAATCGGCAATCATCTGCGCATACGCATCGATATGCCGGGTTTCCAGTTTACCGTGAATCAGCATGTGGTCGAGTTGCGCCTGTTGCGGAAATCGGATCATCTTGATCGCGTATTCGATAATTGTTCCGCTGCCCCGCAAACCGGGCTGTTCCGGTTCGCCCGTGAGCGGAATGACGCCGATATAGAGCGGTGCGGCCAGACGGCGGTTGAGCCGGACTTCCTCATTGCAGAAATGCCGCCGTTTTTTTAAGGTGGAAAAATCAAGAAAACCGAGATTGCAGGCTTTCTTGATTTTATAAGCATAATCACCGGCCAGAATGACCCAGGAAATATGCGTTTCAATGCACGTAATCGTTCCGCTGGGATGATTGAATACATCCGGGTGCATGAGTGAGTCGATGAGTATCGATTGTTGCCTGATATCTATTTCCATAAATCAAAAACCGGTTGATCAAATTTCAGTCACTGGCGAAAACGATGAAAGATTACTCTACTGATTGTCATGTATTCAAGCAACTGCTGTGTGTCGCTGAATGTGCCTAAAAGGAAGATTGCATGCAATTTGCCGTGTCAGGTTTCAGTGCGCACGTGATATATTGCGTCATTTCGGATGTCTGATTCCAGTTAAACAGGCTACTTTGATAAAGTTAAGATATGGTTGATATATGGTATTCAACCATATATAGTTATTATTCATTCATCATCCATTCACCAGAGGAGCGCATCATGGCTATGAAAAAAATCACCGTCAATCTCCCGGAAGATCAAGTAGAGTTTCTTCAGAAAATTGCAGCAGCAGAGCATGTGACATTTACTGACGTTCTTCGTAGATCAATCAATTCCGAAAAATTCTTCGTTGATCAAGAAACAAACAAACGTAAAATTCTCGTAGAAGATGCTGACCATCGTATTCGCGAGGTTATACGCAAATAATGCAATAGTTACCGGAGGCAAAATGGGCGGAGAAAAAGCTGAGAAAACTCAAGCAGCAGAAGAAATCCCTGCAGCGAGCGGCGAAGATACTGCGAACAGTAATGGCCTGGACTTCACAGAAGACCGCACGGTTATCGATCAGGTTCCAACTCCACAGGTTGGAGACAAATACGACTCTAGACCACAAGAAGATGAGGCACGGCGAAATATTGCTTATCTGCTGATCGGGTTGCTTGGGCTTATCGTGAGTGGAATACTAATCTCGCTATGGTGTGGAATTATCGATGTTGATCACATCAAGGAGTTTGGAGTTATCCTAAATCCAATAATTGCCTTGGTTTCAGCAGCGACTGGCTTTTATTACGGAACTAAATCTAATTCCACGCATGGGAAGTAAACCCAAGATCTCGCCTTCCAGTTTTATGACAATGCTCAATGCGACTGAGGCCAGCGCTACCTCCACCAAACCAGCAATGTCGTCATTCACTTCCCTCCTTGAAGAAGTCCGCTCCTGCAGACTCTGCGCCGAGCATCTCCCGTTGGGGCCACGTCCAGTCCTGCAGCTTGACCGCCGCGCCAGGATTCTGGTCGCTGCTCAGGCACCCGGTCGGAAGGTTCATGAGACGGGCCTGCCATTTAATGATCCGAGCGGTGACCGGTTGCGCAGCTGGTTGGGACTTACCCGGGATGCGTTCTACGATCCGAAACTCCTGGCCATTCTGCCCATGGGCTTTTGTTATCCCGGAAAAGGCAAGTCGGGTGATTTGCCGCCCCGTCCTGAGTGCGCGCCGCGCTGGCGGGACTCACTGCTGAGTGGCCTGACCAATATCCGTACTACGCTGGTAATTGGACAATACGCTTTGGCTTACCATCTTCCGGAAGAACGCGCCGGAGTCACCGGGGCGGTTCTTGCCTGGCGGAAGTATTGGCCCCGTGTGATTCCTCTACCGCACCCGAGTCCGACGAACAACCGGTGGTTCAGTTCAAACAAGTGGTTCGAGCGGGAAGTGGTTCCATGCCTTCGTGCGAGAATTCAGGAAATCATCGCCGAGTGATGGCTAGAGCATAGCCCATTTGTATAACCGCTAAAACTGGTGTGAAATAGCGATTTTGTAATTGCGGCCCGGATCTCTCAGCACGGAGAGATGACGTCGGTAATCCTTATCGGTTAGATTGTCGATCCCGAAATCGAATCGTAATCCTCTGAAAGTACCATCTCGTGGCAGCCAGGTCAGCGTCAGATCATGCAGCGTATAGCCAGGCGTAGGTGTTCCGCCTGTTGGCACGCGGTTTTGCGCATCGACGATGCTGTTGCGCCAACCGAGGGAGAGATTGTAGATCGGCCAATTCAGGCCAGCCATAACAATCCATTTATCCGGCTGAACGTTGGATAATGCACCGCCTATTGTTCTATTGCGGCCACGTGTCTGGGCATATGAAAAGCCGGCATAGCCATATTTTGCCGCGTAATTGGCTTCTATTTCAAACCCCTCCAGCAAGGCATTGCGCACGTTGCTACTCGACGTAGTACCTCCGGTACCCGGATTTCCGGGTACCGGGAAAGGCACAAAATCAACGAGTAGATCAACAAAGTCTTTGACCTTGTTATTGAAATACGCACCCCTAATGTTTAACTGATCATCTGCATAAAGCAGATCTGATTTTTGTATGCGCATCCCGATTTCTTTGTTGAACGCAGTTTCCGGTTTGAGATTAAGGTTGGGTATAAACAGATTGGAGCAACCCGGGCCGCAGGTGAAATGGGTGCCGGTGGTAAATAATTCACTCAGTGTCGGCGCGCGGAATGCTTCGTTATAGCCACCGGTAATCGACAGCCATTCCGTAACTTTGAAAAGCCCGCCGATTTTGAAATTGACACGATCATTCTTATTGGCAGCCGCTGCATTATCCGCCTGACTGCTGAAATGATCCCAGCGCACACCAGGCGTTAGTGAGAATCTCTCCCATAGCATGATTTCATCCTGTAAATACACACCGACGACATCAGTCTCGCCCCGGGGAAATTCCGGACGTGCCGCGCCATTGCGTTTTCCCTTGCCTTCATTGTGGAAATAATCAACACCATAGGTAAACAATTGCGTCGCGAAATTGCCGATATCAAAACGCGAACTGTTACGTACATTAATGCCGGTGGTGGAGAAATCCGTTTCATCACGTCGTTGATCGAATAATCTACGTTCAAGAGAATACGTCGTGTTGTGGTAAACCAGGATTTCAGGATCCAGCCAATTGTTGTCCGGATTATCGTAGCGATAGCGCAAAGTGTAGTTGCGTTGTTCGGTATCCCGATCCAGTAGCAAATTTGTCGTTGAAACACCCGCTTGTGCATTCGACGGCACTTTTCCGGCCTGGTCGAATGTTTGCGCTGAAAACATGAATTGATGCGGGCCCGGTGTCCAATTCAATTTGGCTAGACTGGCATAGGATTCAAAGCTGGAATTTTGCAGTTTGGAACCATCCCCCAGGCGGATATCATCGGCGGCATTGCGGTAGGAGAAATCGAACAGATAATCGAACTGATTACCGAGCAGACCATAAACACTGGCGCCAGGAATGTATTGTTCGTTCATGCTCTGAAATCCACCTCGAACTTTCACACCCATACGTTCACCGGGTCGCAACAGATCAGTGGCGTCCACCGTGGTCAAGGACATTACACCACCCAGAGCGCCGCTGCCCCATGTGGCTGAAGCGGGACCGCGCATGACCTCGACCCGTTTAAGCAACGATGGATCGACAAAAATCCGGGCATCATGTCCACGGTTATAATCCTGTCTGGCACCGTCCAGTAAAAATAGAATACGCCCGTCGCCCATACCCCGTATGACGGGATTCATACCAATATTACGCGGTCCCCCGCCCAACTCGACATTGGGTAGATAGCGCAGCGTATCGCCGATATCGGCGGCCTGGCGGGTGCGCAATTGTTCCGTATCGACAACGCTGACCGACTCGGGCACATCACTGACCTTGCGGAGCGTGCGTGTCGCGGTTACGGTAATTTCCTTGAAATTAGTGGACGCCAGATTACTGACGGGTTCTGGTTTTTTTTCTGTTTCGGCTTGTACCATCTGTGCCGCGGTATGCCGAGGAAAGACAAGAATAGCCATGATCACGAGGTGAATACCCAGCGTGACCATGCGCGGTTCGAGTTTGAGTGACATGAGAATATTCTCCAGAAAAATTAATCGAATTAATAAAATTAGTAGTTTCTGGCTGGCTAATACGGCTTGGCTGGCTGGAGTAGGGCTTTTATCAGAACATAAACAGTTTATTTTGAGTGGCTTATTGCCGTTGCGTGCTGCTTCATGCCCTGTTGGATTTGTTCATCGACCCATTGCGTAAACAAAGGATGGGGCGCAAAACCTTCTCCAAGTTCAAATTCGAGTCCGGCTAAAAATTTCTTTTCCGGCCCCGTTGCTGTAGTACGCGCGGGAATGACAATTGCCTTGCCGCCTTGTTTATTGGCTTCTGTTACCATGGTTCTGACTTTTTCAATCCATGGCGCACGTTTTTCCGGCCAATCTTCGCGCCAGGTTGCGACCTGGATGGCTTTGAATTTTTCGCCGCCATTGCTGCGCATGTGATTGACAATGTTTTCCAGTTTCTGCAGCCATGTCTCGTTGCGTTGATCATCTCGCGCACCATGCGCTACCAGGATGACCGTTTCCTTAGTGGGATCTTTGGATACTGCCAGTGCGCGATCCAATAAGGCATTTGCAAATAATGGGTTGTCCTCATATCCGCCTGTCCATACAACGGGTAGGGACGTTAATATCCTGGGAGAAGGCTTGCTGGATTTTCCATGATGGCCGTGTCCGTCATGTCCACCATGGCCGTTTGCGCTGTGCTGAACTGATTGATCCTCGATATCCAGTCCGACCAGGCGCTCGATGTCTGTGCGAAATGAAGTGCTTGTTGCATAGGCGCTGACAATGACGACTGCTTTCGCATCGCGCTGCTCCAGTTTGCGTAATGCGCGTTCGATTGTGATGGGATCCGCCATGGAAAAGGCAAATTCGACTTTATAGCGATCCATCAATGGCCGTACTGCAATACGCAAATTCTCGTTCCAGTGAAAGTCGGAACCATGTGCAAATATGATTACCCCGGTATCCTCCGCAACAAGCGGCAGGTTGCGGTTAGCCTCACGCGCCATCCACATGGTTAGCTGTTGGGGTTTGACCTGAAAGTTATTGAGCGTTGCATTTTCAGGTAATAGCCACTCCAGTCGCGCTTCGAGTGACATCATGCTGTCATGCTTCGGTCCTAAAGCAAATGTGATGACCTGATTTTGACCACCTTTGACTACGGGCTTCAGGGACTTCCATGAATCAGTAAGTTGTTGCGTGACTCTGGTCGCGTAATGTTCTCCATCTTCGTCTGTTCCTCTTTCCGGGAGAACCAGCGTATGGGTCGACCGGAAATCGAAGCCATGTGATGCTTGTTTGACGATACGCGCCCAATCTTTGTGCATGGCTTGTTTGCTGGCATCATCCGTTGTACCGTAACCGATTACCAGCAGATGCTGATCCGTGGTTTGCTCCATCATGTGAAATCGGTCAGCGAGTGCCTCGACAGCAAAATAGCTTTCTCCATAGGGACGTGCAAAAACCGGGGGGGTATTTCCTTTTTCCTGTGTCAGTAGCTGATGAACAAGGCGATAGCGTGGTTCCGCTGCGGAAATGAATAGGGGTAATACGACGATTCGCTCGACACCTTGATGGCGCAGCGAATCAAGACCGGATTTCAGTGTCTGCTGTGTACGTTCATCGGTAACGAATACCAGAGCGGCCGGGTGATTGGCGGAAAACGGCTCGAATGCATCGCGAATCTCTTCATTACCGAGAAATCCCCGATCGGCTGCGATGATTAGAAAACCGGTTTGATTGTTCGGGGCAGCATTGGCTGCCTGCGTAGTTCCGGCGTAAACCAGAACAATGGTCAGTAAAAATGGTAAGACTGATCGTAGTATCCTAGCCCAAGGATTCATAATCCCTCCTTATGATTTTTGGAAAAATATCTGTAATTTGTAGTTATTAAGTATGATGATCTCCGTTGATTCGATGACTTCGCTATTCAAGTTCACCTGATCTGTTCCTGTCTGGTGAGCATGCCTACGAATGCCACCGTAAAATTTTCCCCGGGTTTTATCGCTGACTCGCTGATGCATCAGCGCCGTCCATACCAACACCTGCAATTTCGCCATTGGCAAAACATTTTTTCCATAAAGCCGATGGCTGGCAACCCAATAAAGCTTTAATGCTTGCTTGGTTCGCTGGCTATAAGACATTGTTGTGCAATTGAAAAAGTGTTACGTCGGTGTTTTCGTGAGTATGGTTGTTCACATCACCCGGGGTTCTTAAAGGTGGGGCTGAATAAAACAGTTAAAGTGGCATATGGCTTCGTTACGTGGCGTTTAACCATTTGCCTATCTATTCTGAGTGGTTTCCTGTTGCACGCTGTGCGCTTCGTCCAGTATTCACTTTACTGATTGATTTAACCCTTCTTTAAGTAAGCAGGATTCAAACACATAATAGATCATTTGTAAATGATAATGATTATTATTAATATTTGTAGGGTGTGCTTATGGAAATCGTATAAAACAACAGATGATAGGATGATGGGTTTGCGTTCTGCAGTTTATCTGGTATACCGGTGCGTTTGGTTACAGCGATAGTGCTGATCCCGGTTATGATTCATCACGCCGATTGGATATTGAATTACCGGACAGTTTTTTTTCCATGGCAGTGAGTACGCCGCGCAGAATATTGATTTCCTCTTTCCCGAGGCGGGTACGTGAAAACAACCGGCGTATGCGTTGCATCAGCTTTTTCGGTTGTTGTGGATTGAAAAAATCAATTGTGGTCATGACTGTTTCAAGATGCTGATAGAAAAACTCAATTTCATTCAGCGTGGCGGGTAGGTCCGGGGATTGAACGGGCGGCTTGGTATCGGTCACTGCCATGCGCAATTCATAGGCCATAATTTGTACGGCACTGGCCAGATTGAGAGAAGGATAATCGGGATTGGCCGGAATAAATATCTGTAATTGGCATTTACTGACTTCGATCGAAGTCAGTCCTGCCGTTTCGGCACCGAATACAAGCGCTACCGGATGTTGCCGGGCATGTTCCAACAGTATTTCGGCGCCACTGCGTGCGTCATGCAGGTCATGCGCAAACTCACGGGAACGGGATGTCAGCGCTGCGGCAAGTATTGTATCGCGTAATGCCTCATCCAGACTGCCGTGGACCTTCGCTTGGCTGAGCAAATCTCTCGCGCTGACGGCGCGAATATCGGCTTCTTTATCCGGAAAGGATTTAGGATTGACCAGATGCAACGATTTCAAGCCCATGGTTTTCATTGCACGCGCAGTTGCACCGATGTTACCGGCGTGACTGGTGTGACTGAGTACGATATGGATGTTGTCTAGTGGTGAAGGCGTCATTCATGAGTGGGGCAGGGGCTGCAATAGAAGAATTCTACGCATATGATGGCAAAAATGCCATGAACGTCATTATTTATTCCGGTTGATAATCTGAAAATACGAAATCCTGTGCAATACAGGAATTGTATCTTAGCGGTTGTTATAAAAAATCAACATTTTTCATTATCTTTCCCAAAACTTGTAAAGTAAATACTTATTTATCTTTGGTAATTATTTGTAATTTATAATTAAAGGTGATATAAACCGAATCATTAACAGAGATTATAGAAAAGGTTTTTTATACAATAATCTGAATGTTAATGCATGTGGTTGTATAGATTTTATGCTGGGGTGGTTATTATGCTGAGGATAATTGCTGGTCTGTTACTGTTATGGACGCCATACTGCGGTTTTACTCACTCATCACATGATGCGATTCAATATGAATCGGCGGTTTTCAGCAATTCCGGCAGCATTGCTGTGCAATCGGCAGCAGATGCTATTGATGGCAATCTGAGAATCGATGCAACAAGACAGCCGCAACAAATATTGACTTTGCTTTCAACCGAAATTCCTCCGGCACATGCCATGCGGCTCTCCTGGCAGCCGCAACAATCACTGGATGGCTTGCATTTGTCGACGCCGGTGCTGGGTTGTTCATGGTGCTCATGCAGGCCCGGTATTCTGTTTGACCGCGGCTATTCATGGTGATGAATTAAACGGAATTGAGATTGTCCGCCGTATTCTGCATGATCTCAATCCCGGACAATTATCCGGCACGGTTATTGGTGTGCCGATTGTTAATTTGCAAGGTTTTCACCGCACATCGCGTTATTTGATTGACCGTCGGGATTTAAACCGCTATTTTCCAGGGAACCCGTATGGCAGCTCGGCTGCACGGATCGCCCATTCTTTTTTTGATGAGATTATCAGCCGCTGTCATTTTTTAGTTGATTTGCATACTGGTTCCGCCTATCGCACCAATCTGCCGCAGATCAGGGGAAATTTGCATGTCCCCGAAGTAGCGGCTTTTGCGCATTTATTCGGTATTTCTGTGATTCTGCATAGCGAAGGAGCCGAAGGCATGCTTCGCCATGCAGCGGTTAATGCCGGAATTCCTTCTGTGACGTTGGAAGCGGGAAAATCACAGACACTCCAGGAGTCCGCTATCCGTTATGGTGTCAGGAGTATACAGACAGCATTAAATAAATTGGGTATGGTAAAAAATGACACCGATCCGGTTGAACTGGAATCTGTTTTTTATCAATCCGCCTGGGTTCGTGTCGATCATGGCGGCATATTGTTCAGTCGCGTTCAGTTGGGCGAAAAGATTACTAAAGACAGCGTTCTGGGGATCGTAACCGATCCCATTACCAATATCCGCAGTGAGATTGTTTCCCCACATATCTGTAACGCTAGAATTTGTAACCGCGATGAAGCGCTACTATTCCTGCGGTCAGATTAAAGTATTCGACATGCTCAAAACCAACTTCCTGCATCATTTCTTTGAGTATTTCCTGGGATGGGTGCATACGGATGGACTCGGCCAGGTAACTGTAACTGTCTGCATCGTTGGCGATCATTTTTCCCATAAACGGCAGAATTTTGAATGAATAAGCATCGTATACGGGCTGTAAAGGTTCCCAGATTTTGGAGAATTCCAGGACGATGACGGCACCGCCCGGTTTTATCACGCGCAGCATTTCCTTAAGCGCAATCGCCTTATGGGTCATGTTGCGCAGACCGAACGCGACGCTGACGCAGCTAAAATAGTTATCCGGAAACGGCAGTTTTTCCGCATCGCATTGTACGGCGGGTGTGGGTGTGCCTTCATCGATCAACCGATCACGTCCGATAGAAAGCATGGAATTGTTGATGTCCGTCAGCCAAACTTCACCGGTTTTACCAACTTGTTTCAAAAAGAGTGCGCTCAGATCACCGGTTCCACCTGCGATGTCGAGTACTTTGTCACCTGGTTTAATACCGCTGACATCAATGGCAAAACGTTTCCATACCCGGTGCAAACCGGCGGACATAAGGTCGTTCATCAGATTGTAGCGTTCGGCGACCGAATGAAAAACATCGGCAACTTTGCCGGCTTTTTCTGTTTCGGAAACGGTCTTGAAACCGAAATGTGTGGTTTTAGTCATAATTCTCTGAAATTAGTGTTAGAATTTTTGATCTACTGGTTTGACATATCGAAATTGATCAAAGCTAGTAGCATGTTTTATCGTTCTGACAGGTCTGCGTATCTGACAGTAGATCGGCTTTTGATTCCCGGCTGGCACCGGCTTCTTTTAACCGCTGTAGATAGTCTTGCCACATTTTATCCTGATTGGAACCATAGTTATAGAGTAAGTCCCAGGAATAAATCCCTGTGTTGTGTCCATCGCTGAAGTGCGGCTGTATTGCATAATGGCCTACCGGGTTGATTTTCAGTATATTGACCATTTTTTTTCCGGTTTGCAGAATTTCCTGCCCTGTTCCATGGCCGCTAACTTCAGCGGAAGGCGAATAGACGCGCAGGAATTCGCAGGGAAAATGGAAAGTTTTTCCATCGGAGAAAGTGATGTCCAGTATTCGGGATTTTTTGTGCAGCTTGATTTCTTTTGGAACAGGGGTGTTTTTAGTTAAACCAGCCATAAATTGATCTTTCAAAGATAACAGTGAAAAAAATGATATGCAGACTGAAGCGTAGTGCATCGCGCTGAAGTTTGCAAATTGCGCATGAACAACCGTAACAACCGGAGCATGATGAGAGATGACAGCAAGAATCATGATCGTGGAAGACGAACCGGCTATTCAGCAAATGATTGCGTTCACTATCGTGCAAGCGGGTTACAAGCCCATTTGCGCTTGTGATGCGGAAGAAGCAATGAATCATATTCATGGTGCTTTGCCCGATCTGATACTGCTTGATTGGATGCTGCCGAAAATGAGCGGTATTGAATTTGCGCGCAAGCTGCGCGGACATTCGCGGACGCAGCGGATACCCATTATCATGTTAACTGCGCGGTCAGATGAAAACGACAAAGTGAGTGCTCTGGAAATGGGCGCTGACGATTATGTGAGTAAACCTTTTTCTCCGCGTGAATTGATCGCGCGAATCAAGGCGGTGTTGCGCAGGCGTGCACCGGAAACACTCGATGAAGCGGTAGTTATTGACGGTCTTATGTTTGATCCCGTAAACCACCGCGTAACGGCGGGTGGTGGTGGAATCACGCTTGGCCCGACGGAATACCGTTTGTTGCACTTTCTTATGACACATGCTGACCGTGTCTATTCCCGCGCACAGCTCCTTGACCGGGTGTGGGGCGACCATGTTTTTGTGGAAGAAAGAACGGTCGATGTGCATATCCGGCGTTTACGGAAAGCATTAGGAACAGTCGGCAAAGAAGAATTGATCAAAACGGTGCGGGGAGCCGGTTATTGCTTTTCGGTAAATGCCGATTCGGAACCGGATGCACTATGAGGGGATGTTTTGGATTGATTCATGTTTTGAATTGAGAAATCCGGTTTATGACTAGTATTCAGTGTATGAATGCAATTTTGCAATTGATTTGGACTTTACCCTTAGAATCTTTATAGGATTATGCGAGCATCTGGCCTTTTTCAACGTCTTGGCACGGTCTTTTCTGTCGCGGTCATTGCGTTGCTGATCGGTATGATCACCAGCGCGGTGTATGGATGGTTTTTCATGAGTGCTGCTTTATTGTTTCTGATCATTCACCATACACGGCACTTAATCGCTCTGGAAGAATGGCTGTTGATTTCCGATCATACACCGTCAAGCATACCGTCGGGATCCGGAGCATGGAACAGCATTTTTGCGCATCTGGCGCGGTATGTGCGTTCCCAGAGTAAGAGCCAACAATTATTGGATCTTGAATTAAAGCAGTTGCAGAATGTAACAGCCGCCATGCCGGACGGTATGGTTATTCTTGATGATGGCGATCATATTCAGTGGTGTGATCCGGTGGCGGAAAAACATCTGGGGATCAATCTGGAGCTCGATAGCGGACAGCAGATCACTAATATGGTGCGGCAGCAGTCATTTGTGGAATATCTCACAGCGCGTAAATTCAATAAACCTTTGGTGCTTAAACAAATGCGCCATCACCGTTTGACACTTCTAATTCAACTGGTGCCTTATGGCAAGAACCAGAAACTGCTGATCAGCCGCGATATTACTAGTTATGAGCGAATTGAAACCATGCGCCGCGATTTTGTTGCCAATATTTCACATGAATTACGTACACCCTTGACGGTCGTAAACGGGTATCTCGAAATGCTCGCTGCTGAAAATAGCAATGATCCGGAAATGCAGCGATTCGCCCTGGCTGCAATGCAGGAGCAGGCCGCTCGTATGCAGCGCCTGGTTGAAGATTTGCTGACGCTTTCGCGCCTAGAAAATGCGTTGAACAGGCTCAATGAAAGTACAGTAAATATTCCGTCGCTATTGCAGGAGCTATATCAGGAGGCCATGTCGTTGAGCGCCGGGAAGCATACGATTCATTTAAGCATCAACAGTGACGATCTGATTCTGGGCAGCCGTGAAGAATTACGCAGTGCGATGGGGAATCTGATTATCAATGCGATCCGGTACACACCAGAAGGCGGCGAGATTGATATTTGCTGGGAAGTTAACAATAGCAAGGGTATGTTTTATGTGCGCGACACGGGTGTCGGTATAGAACCGCAGCATATTCCACGCCTTACCGAGCGTTTTTACCGTGTGGATAACAGCCGTTCCAGAGAAACCGGCGGTACCGGCCTTGGGCTGGCGATTGTAAAACATGTGCTCAATCGCCATCAGGCACGTTTGAAAATAACCAGCGAAGTCGGGAAAGGCAGTGAATTCTGTATCCAGTTTCCAGGAAAAAGATTGATTGCCAGATCTAATTAGATATTGATTTTATGGCAAAGCTCAGATAAATGGATTGCAATCCATGGATGACTTATCCATCATCATTTCGCTGCAAAGTTTTGTCCGTTCGTAAGAAGAAGGACTGACAATTGCACAGGCAGCGGCACGTTTTTGTGTGGGAATTGCCAGCGTGACGCGCTGGGTGAAGAATCTCATTCCCATGCAAACCCGTAACAAACCGGCGACGAAGATCGATATGATCGCGTTGGTTCGTGATGTGCAGGAATATCCAGATCCTATCCAGCCGAACGGGCTCATCATCTAATTGACGAGAGTAGTTTTGCTCACGAGTTGTGGTCATGGATAGCGCGACCTTTCACAAAAGGCAGGATATTCAAAATGTAATCACACAAGCCGGACATACACTGGAATATCTGACAGCCTATTTACCAGACCTTAATCCTATTGAGCACAAATGGGCTCAAGCCAAAGCAATCAGAAAACAACAAAACCATACCGTGGAGCAATTCTTTAAAATCGAATCATTTTATTTTATGTGACGTAGGCTATGTCGCTTCATCGGCATGCTTTTTTCCTTCCAATTCTTTTCGAAGTCTATCGCGTTGAGTACGGCTCATGCGTTCTATTGATTTCATTCAAGATTTGAATTCAGTTGTTTTCATTGCCTAATTCTTTATTTCTATATCTCAATACACATTGACGAACTAATTCAATAATTAATGGCTACATAGCCAAATTGAAGCTCATGCTTAAGAATCGGGCTTTATAGTCGATAACCAATATCAACAGTATTGCTTATCGCTGACGATTAATGCGGAGAAATGAATGGAGAGTGTGTTTCTTGGAAAACAGCCCATACTCGATCGTAATCAAAATTTAATCGCTTACGAATTGTTCTTTAGATCAAGTAAGCGTGATGAAAAAGCCGATTTTGATGATGATCTTGCAGCAACGGCTAATGTCATTGTTAACGCTTACGGGCATTTTGGTATACATAATATATTGGGGGAACAGCGTGGGTTTATCAATGTTAACAGAGAGTTGATTTTAAGTGACACTGTTGAGTTGCTGCCTTGCAATCATGTTGTGCTGGAGATCAAGAGTACAGACAAATTTGACGATGAGCTTATCGAGAAATGCGTCAAATTAAAAAAAATGGGACATCAGTATGCGCTTGATGGTGTTGTAGCGTTTAATGAAGAAATTCAGCGCATCTTACCTATGATCAACATTGTGAAAATAGATGTTTCGCAACTCGATAAAGAAAGCCTTGCCAGATTAGTCAATCAGTATAAGCGCTGGCCAGTTTTACTGCTTGCGGAAAAAGTGGAAACCCGCAATCTGGCTAAGGAATGTATGGCTTTGGGTTTTGAGATGTTCCAGGGATATTATTATGCCAAACCGGAAAATATTTCCGGTAAGCGAGCCGATCCGGCCAAATTATCACTTCTGAAGTTGTTGCAGCTTATCATGGGCAACGGCGACATCGAAGAAATAGACAAAGAATTCAAGCGACAACCCGGTTTGAGTTATAACTTGTTGCGCATGGTTAATTCATCCGCTAGCGGACTTCCGCAAAAAATAAATTCTATAAAACAGTCGATTATGTTATTGGGGCGAAGGCAGTTGCAGCGCTGGATACAATTGCTTCTCTATACAACCGATCATTCCGGTGGCGGAAACAGCACAGCGAATGCGTTGCTACAAACAGCCGCTGCACGTGGCAAGCTCATGGAGCTTATCGCCGGTGTAGAGCGTCCACACGATAAAACGCATCAGGAAAGAGCGTTTATGGTCGGTATTTTGTCCTTACTCGATACGTTGCTAGGCATCGAAATGCAGCAGATTATCGATAAATTGAGTATTCCGGAAGACATGAGCGAAGCACTTTTAAATCGGTATGGTCGTTTAGGACAAGAACTTAAATTGATTGAGGCTAGTGAAGCCAGTCAACTTGAGACTGTTCAATCGATATTGGGTGAAATGGGTTTTCTAAATCAAAGGGAATTGACCGGTTTGGAGCTGGAAGCACTCGGATGGGTGAATCGGATTGGTGATGTGGCCAATTAATACGTGAAAATATAAGACGATCTTAACAGGTAAGGCATAACAATGACAAATAACCAAAATGAACATATCGAGCCAAATCTGTACATGTCTGACAATTCTTTAAATGAAGTCAATGGTATTCATAATGATGAATCAGATGAGTTTTTTTTAAATATCAAGAATGATTTAAACCAAATTGACCGACTTGTCAGTGATGCCGTTAATAATCTGGTTATTAACTTCAAGTTTATCAGCCAATTGACGAAATCGCATTATGAGATGGTCATGGCTATTGAGAAGCTGGCGATACCCAATGAAAGTGAGCCTGTTCTTGAGCTGTTGAAAAGACAAATGATGATCGCAGATAAAATTGAACATGAACTGGGTGCAGCGATTACATCGCTTCAGTTTGGAGATTTGGTGACCCAATTGTTGGCGCATACGTCAGATCAGCTTGATGTATTTATTAGAGTCTTACAACGTATCGATCGTCATAGTAACTTGCAAAGAGAGGATAAATTGATCGATGGAGGCAAAAACGTTTCTCAGGCGATGCGGATAGCGCGATCCAGAAACAAGAAAAAGCCTGTCATTCAACAAGCTATGCACAACGGTGAAATAGAATTGTTTTAAGTATAGTGGCAATTTTTATAGATATCAGGGTAACAAAATCGGTTTAAGGAGTGGATCAATGGCAAAAACAATACTGGCGGTGGATGATTCAGCATCAATACGGCAAATGGTTTCGTTTACTTTAAAAGGTGCGGGTTATGATGTGATAGAAGCTGTCGATGGGCAGGATGCTTTGGATAAAGCTAAACAGCATACATTTAATCTGGTACTGACGGATATCAATATGCCTCGTATGGATGGCTTAAAGTTGTTGGAAAATTTGAGAAAAATTTCCCAGTATCAGGCTATACCGATCTTAATGCTGACAACGGAATCTACCGATGAAATGAAGGCGAAAGGAAGATCGGCTGGCGCTACGGGGTGGCTTGTTAAACCATTTAATCCTGGAAGTTTGGTGGAAGTCATTCAAAAGGTAATCAAATAATTTAATTGAAATGAATACATGCTTTTATTCCGACAATGAGATTTAAATTTTTGTTGTTTAATGTATTGAAATTTATTTGATGTTGTTTCCAAAAATAATGCGCTATTCATTACTTCATAAAGTATTCCAAGAGAATGAGGGAATGAAAACATGTTTTGAACATGCCCATCAAGCCATTCAATACGCATAATATACATCCTTCAGTTAGATAATAAAATCAGATATTGAATAATGTGAGTTGGTGTGGTGAGCCTGTGGCAATTGGATCAGACACAATTTAAGAAAAAATAGGATTGGAAATGAGTACAGATCTAGAACAGTTTTATGAGGTTTTTTTTGAGGAATCCTCGGAATTGCTCGCGGAAATGGAAGCATGTTTACTTGGACTCGACGTTAATTCGCCCAACATAGAAGATTTAAATGCAATATTCCGCGCTGCTCATTCCATAAAAGGCGGAGCAGGTACTTTTGGTTTTACAGATATGACGGAGATGACGCATATGTTGGAAACACTGCTTGACAGGTTGCGTAAAGGTGAGCTGATGGTTCGTAGTGAAATGATTGATGCTTTTCTAAGAGCTGGCGATGTCATCAAAGATCAGCTTGCTGGGCATCGGGGTGATGGCGCTGCTGATCCGATTGTCGTGAAGGAAGTTTGCGATGATCTACAGAAATTTTCTGAGGAATCATCGGATGCTGTAATCATTGACAATAGAAAGGATATTTCGTCGGTGGTGTGTTTACAAGCACAGGAGGAATCAAGTGTTGCAGTGGAAACACCGCTTGTAGAAGAACGGTTAGCAGGTGTCATGGATGAAGGTCCTCCACCAGTGCTGGAAAATGTAAATCAAGTTGTTTATCAAATAGAATTTTCAACCACAGGATTAAGCAATGGTTCAAAGGACAACTTATTCTTTAATTTGAGGCAACAAGGAAAAGTAGAAGTATTGACGCAATCAAGTGGTAATGAAGTTTGTCTTCTACGTTTGACAACAAGTATGCCAGAAGAGGATATCTGGGAGACATTGGCATTTGTTGTTAATCCGGCTAATTTGAAAATAGAAAAATGGACAGAAACTGAGGGGTTTCAAGATCCTAGTGTTTATGTATCGGTTGCGATTGATGGTGCAGAGAATTTAGAATCAATCAAAGAACCAAAAATATCTTCGGCAAAGGGCCCTGATAACGCACAATATGGTTTCTTTCCCGGTGCACCGGCTGCTCCTCCCATAGAGAATAACGATCATCCGCTTTCTGAGTTGACTCAATCAGTGAATTCCACTGATCAAACTAATTTGGTAGCGAATTCTAACTTAAATGCTAAAGCAGCATCGTCAGTTGAAACAAATTCAATCCGTGTGAGTATTGGAAAAGTCGATCAAATGATTAATTTGGTTGGCGAGCTTGTTATTACACAGGCAATGCTTGCACAAACGACTTCGGAAATTGATCCCGTCATTTCCGAAAAATTACAAGGCGGAATGAGTCAATTGGAACGCAACACGCGTGACCTTCAAGAAGCAGTGATGTCCATCCGCATGCTGCCAATGAGCTTTGTTTTTAGCCGTTACCCTAGGGTTGTCCGTGATCTGGCGGCAAAACTGAATAAAAAAGTAGAATTAAAGACAGTGGGGGAAGGCACCGAATTGGATAAAGGTTTGATCGAGAAAATTGCCGATCCCTTGACACATTTGGTGCGTAATAGCCTTGATCACGGAATTGAATTGCCTGAGAAACGGATAGCAGCCGGTAAACTGGCCAAAGGTACAATTACTTTACGCGCATTTCAACAAGGTGGCAGTATCGTGATAGAAGTTGGCGATGACGGCGCGGGACTCAATCGTGAAAAAATCCTTGCTAAAGCACGTGAAAGAGGACTGCAAGTTCATGATGGTATGTCGGATCAGGAAGTTTGGATGTTGATTTTTGAGCCTGGATTTTCAACAGCCGACAGAGTGACCGATGTTTCAGGCCGTGGTGTGGGTATGGATGTGGTGAAACGAAATATCCAGAGCATGGGCGGGCGCGTTGAAGTGAATTCTGTTTCTGGTGTCGGTACACGCATCACGATCCGATTACCGCTGACACTGGCTATTCTGGATGGATTATCGGTGACCGTAGGTGATCAAATGTTTATCGTACCGCTGACTTACATCACTGAATCGTTGCAGCCGTCTGATAACGATATAAGAACAATCAGCGGTCGAGGGCGTGTGGTTCAAGTACGTGGCGAGTACTTACCTGTAATTGCATTGCACGAAGTATTTAACATCCGGCCGAAATCAACAGAGATCAAAGACGGAATTTTGGTTATTCTGGATGCTGATGGTCATAAGGCGGCCATGCTGATTGATGAGCTGGTAGGCCAGCATCAGGTGGTTATCAAGAGTCTTGAAAGTAATTATCGTCGTGTCCATGGCGTTTCAGGCGCCACTATCATGGGTGATGGCAAAGTAGCTTTAATCCTTGATACGACCGGATTGGTCATGTTGACTCAATAAGTATTGTGGCGTTCTTCCAGCTACTTGTCGGGTTTTTATGTATTTATATAAGGAGGTATCAATATGTCGCAACAACCCGCAACAATGACACCTGCTGTTAATTCAGTGGGTGAGGCCGCACTATGCCAGTTAAATGAATTTCTTACTTTTCGACTGGGAAATGAAGAATACGGGATTGATATCCTGAAAGTTCAGGAAATTCGTGGTTATGATAATGAAGCTATAACGCAAATTGCAAACTCTCCCGATTTTATCAAGGGTGTCGTTAATCTGCGTGGCATTATCGTGCCTATTATTGATATGCGCATTAAATTCAGACTGGGAAATGCCGAATACGATCAATTCACCGTAGTAATTATTCTGAATGTGGGTGGGCGTGTAATGGGTATTGTTGTTGACGGCGTTTCCGATGTGATCAGTCTCGACATGGATCAGGTGCGACCTACGCCTGAGTTCGGTTCTATTATCGATACAAAATATATTACCGGATTGGGAACGATAAACACGCGCATGCTGATATTAGTCGATATTGAAAAATTGATGGCTAGTGAGGATATGGGATTGATTGATCAATCGCTAAATTAAAGATTAGTGTTATACCTGATAATTGCTTTGTAGGAGAATGTTATGTTGAACAATATGACGATCAAATCACGATTGATGCTAGTAATCGGCATGCTCTCGTTTCTATTGATGAGCATCGGTGGTTTGGGACTGTACGGGATCAGTCAATCCAATGAAGGATTGAAAACAGTTTATGAAGATCGTACTATAGTGTTGGCGGATCTAAGTCAAGTTCTTGATCAAATGCAGATTGCCCGTATGCATGCCGTAATGGCAGCCAATCTGAATAGTATTGAGGTTGCCAGACAACGTACTGCAATGACTGCCGAGAGTGATGCAAGGATAAATAGCATATGGCAAAAATTCATGACTACTTATCTAGTACCTGAGGAAGAAAAGCTGGCCAATACCTTTGCGCATCAATGGCCGGTATATAAAGAATCGCGTGATCATACATTGAAACTGGCTATGGCAGGCAATTTCGAGGAGTCTGCGGCCAATGCAACATCGGATGCTAGAGAAAAATTTGACACGGTACATGCGACTATGCTCAGTTTGATTGAACTGCAGGGCAATGTTGCGGCTCAGGAATATGCAGAAGCACAAAGCAATTTCAACAGTGTTTTTATGATAACTAGTACGACTGTTGTCGTTGGCGTTATTTTGGCAATTGTAATCGGTATGATGTTGATACGTGCAATTGTTGGTCCGATCAATGAGGCCGTTAATGTCGCTAATGCTGTTGCACCCGGTGATTTGACCAGTCGCATTGATGTCAATTCGAATAATGAAACCGGACGCTTGATGCAAGCGCTGAAGCAAATGAATGACAATCTGGTGGATTTGGTGGGCAAAGTGCGTACCAGTACCGATTCTATTTATACGGCATCGAGTGAAATTGCTTCCGGTAATGCCGATTTGAGTCAGCGTACTGAAGAGCAGGCATCCAGTCTTGAGGAAACGGCATCTTCCATGGAAGAGTTGACATCTACTGTAAGACAGAATGCTGACAATGCGCGTCAGGCCAACCAGTTGGCATCCGGTGCTTCAGAAGTGGCTGTAAAAGGCGGTGCCGTGGTTGGGCAGGTGGTGCAAACCATGAGCGAGATTAATGATAGCTCCAAGAAAATTGTCGATATTATTAGCGTTATTGACGGTATTGCTTTCCAAACCAATATCTTGGCGTTGAACGCGGCTGTTGAAGCGGCACGTGCAGGTGAGCAGGGACGGGGGTTTGCGGTGGTGGCGACAGAAGTGCGTACATTGGCACAACGCTCTGCTGCAGCGGCTAAGGAAATCAAAGAACTGATCAGTGATTCGGTCAGTAAAGTTGAAGACGGTACCCGATTGGTCGATGAGGCTGGGGCTACCATGGAAGAAATAGTCAGTTCTGTTAAGCGTGTGACAGATATCATGGCAGAAATCTCTGCCGCATCACAGGAGCAAAGCTCCGGTATTGAACAGGTTAATCAGGCTGTGACGCAGATGGACGAGGTAACACAGCAGAATGCTGCTTTGGTAGAAGAAGCGGCAGCTGCTGCGGAATCCATGCAGGAACAGGCCCAGGCATTGACGCACGCGGTATCTGTGTTCAAGCTGTCAGGTGGTGGTATGTATGATGCTGCACCGGTCAGAAAAAGCAATCGTCCGGCTGCCGTGGCTAAATTGCCTAACCGTGGTCCGGCAACTAGGAAAACGGCTGTTAAAAGAGAAACCGACGTTGTTTCAATTGAATCTAAGCCCAAAAAAGTCGCTGCAGGTGGTAGTGATTCTTGGGAGGAATTCTAAAATCCGAAGACGGTAAATGTCTTGAGATTCCTATTGAGATTCAGATCTATTTGACAGAAATAGCTTTTGCATGCATCTGTCAGCAGGATCTGAATCTTATTCTATCGCGTCGCAGTACAGATATCCTGCCTGAAGTCAGGGTCAGATAATCTCAGCTTTTTCAATGATGGCATCTTCAAGAGGTACATTCTGATGTCCGCTGTGGTTGCCTGTTTTAACTTTCTTGATTTTATCGACAACATCCTGGCCGCTGATCACTTTGCCAAAAACGCAATAGCCAAATCCCTGTGGCGTTGATTCCTTATAATTGAGAAAGCCATTGTTGGCTACATTAATAAAGAATTGCGATGTGGCTGAATGAACGTCCGCGGTTCTTGCCATGGCGATCGTATAGGTGTCATTCTTCAGGCCATTGGCCGCTTCGTTTCTAATGGGTGCCTCGGTTTTTTTCTGGTGCATTCCGGGCTCAAACCCACCGCCCTGGATCATAAAATCATCAATAACACGGTGAAAAATGGTGTTGTCATAAAATCCACCTTCAACATAATAAAGAAAGTTTTTTACGGTTTCCGGGGCTTTTTCGCTATTGAGTTCAAGCGTGATGTCGCCAAAGTTTGTTGTTAATTTAATCATTGGATAGCCTATTTTGTGGTTTAGCGTGCTGTATTTTCAGATGACAAGACTGTTATTTCTTCTATGATGATCATGTTCTTAGGAGCATCGCTCGGAAATGGTCCACCGGGGCCTGTCGGTTTTTTTGCTATTTGATGAACAATATCCATGCCATCGGTTACCTTGCCAAAAACGGTGTAACCGTAGCCGCTTGGCGTTGGCGAAGTGAAGTTTAAAAATGTGTTATTGACGACATTGATAAAAAACTGTGCCGTGGCGGAATGCGGATCGGACGTTCGTGCCATGGCTATCGTGCCTATTTCGTTTTTAAGGCCATTGTTGGCTTCATTTTCAACTGGCGCATGCGTTGGTTTTTGCGTATATGAGCGATCAAATCCACCGCCTTGTATCATAAAATTTGCGATAACGCGGTGAAAAATCGTGTTCTTGTAAAATCCATCTTCAGCATAGCGTAAGAAATTCTCAACAGTCCTGGGTGCTTTCTCAGGGTACAGTTCAATTTTAATATTACCCAGGCTAGTTTTCATTATGATCTGAGGATTTCCGGCATAACTTGATGTGCTGCCTAGAAAGAATAAAGTCAATAAAAAAGATTGTATTAAACGCATTGGGTTTCCTTATAGTTGGTTGTTTGTTATAGACGATTGCTGAAATCCTGTTGACAATGATTCAATCAGATTGAACCCGACAATATATACTGTGTAGGAAGACGTTGGGTTTAATTTTTGTCGTCAATCCTGGTGCTGTGGAATTCTAATTAACCTGTTAAGCTGGGAGAATGAGCTGATCGTTGTTTATGCTATACTCCTCGAGCTTTTTTCTGATTAAATTTAGTGTAATCAGGATTCTATCAAGAAGATAGATAATTCTACAATCTTAAGATTCTTTGCATGCTGAAAATCTATAATACGCTGATTCGTAACAAGCAGATCTTTGTGCCAATAACACCCGGAAAAGTAAAGATGTATGTCTGTGGTATGACCGTTTATGATTTTTGTCATCTTGGTCATGCGCGTGTTCTTGTCGTGTTCGATATGGTCGTGCGTTGGTTGAAAGCCAGCGGATACGAGGTCATTTACGTCCGTAATGTTACGGATATAGACGATAAGATTATCAAACGTGCTGCAGAAAATAATGAAAGCATTGATGCATTGACAAATCGCTTTATTACGGCGATGGAAGAGGATGCGGCGGCACTTGGTGTTGATTTTCCAACCTTTGAGCCCCGGGCAACACAATATGTCGAGCGTATGATCGTCATGATCAATACTTTGATCAACAAGTCTCTGGCTTACCGAGCCAATAATGGTGACGTCTATTATGCTGTACGCCACTTTCCAGGTTACGGAAAGTTGTCAGGAAAGTCGCTTGAAGATCTACGAGCCGGAGAGCGTGTAGAAGTTGACGCCAATAAAAAAGATCCACTTGATTTTGTGTTATGGAAATCGGCAAAATCAGGGGAGCCCTATTGGGAATCACCCTGGGGTCATGGACGTCCCGGATGGCATATTGAATGTTCAGTCATGAGTGAGCAATTTCTGGGCGAGCATTTTGATATTCATGGTGGTGGACAGGATCTACAATTCCCACATCATGAGAATGAAATTGCGCAAAGTGAGGGTGCGCACGACCATCCCTTCGTTAATTACTGGATGCATAATGGTTTTGTTCGTGTTGACAGCGAGAAAATGTCAAAATCCATGGGCAATTTTTTTACGGTCAGGGATGTACTTAAAAATTATCAACCTGAAGTGGTGCGTTTCTTTATTCTGCGTGCGCATTATCGCAGTCCCCTGAATTATTCCGATCAGCATTTAAAAGACGCGAAGCAGGCACTGGACCGTTTGTACATTGCATTGAAGGAGATTCCAGTACCGGAAAAAACTGCAATTGACTGGGCTGACGAGAATGCAAAAATTTTTATGTCTGCAATGAATGATGATTTCAATACACCGGAAGCCATTGCTGTACTATTTGATCTCGCCAGTCTGGTCAATAAGACGCAATCTGCCGGACATGCGGCGTTACTGAAAGTACTGGGCGGTATACTGGGATTATTGCAACAGACACCGCAAGTCTATCTGCAAAATGCTATTTTTACTGAATCGACAGAGCATTTTACCGCAGAGGAGATTGAGCGCATGATACAGCAGCGATTAACGGCACGCAAAGCCAAGCTATATTCGGATGCCGATGCGATACGTCAGAAATTGCTGGATGCGGGGGTCGTACTTGAAGATGGGCCTCAGGGTACGACTTGGCGGCGCCAATAATCAGTTTATTCGCCAGATATATAAAGTTGATTCGGAGAAATCGTTTAATCGTATGATTTTTTCAGGAACGATACCGGGGACTGTGAAGGTGTTGCTGATAAACAGGCTGCCAGGTTGCATTTCACGGCACACTTTTTCCCAGAGTGTTGGCATGGGAACAGGTGAAAGATACGCATAAACGACATCATATTGTGCGAGATCCTGTTGCCATAGATCACCCCACTGAACATTGCAGTTTGTTTTGTTGAACAATATTCTGATCTTTCCAATTAAATAAGGAATCGGTGCAGCTTCTATACCGTAAAAGAAGCCATTGTCGCGTAGGGTATTCAATTTACTGAGTAAACCACCACAGCCGCAGCCGAGATCGATAAATGTGAAGTTCTTTTTTTGCGGTAACAAAGACGCCAGGGTTTTGGTGACTTCGGAACTGGAAAGATACAATGGCACCTGAGTCTTGGGAATCTTGCCATAAACCAGAAATAATACGAAAAAACATACACCAAACCATACTGGTGATATTTCCAGCGTCAATGTGATGATGATGGCGGGTAAAAAGGCTAATTGTATCGGGATCCACCAATAGGCCATTTTAGCATAGTGACTGATGGCTGCTGCCGTAATACCTTGAATCGGGGCCCAAGCCAGGATTGTCAGGGGTGGAAAGAATACAACCAGTGGCACCATACATAAAAATGCCAGCAATTGAATAAGTAGCGCTTTTATTATGGGTGTACGAGTGACGGCGTGAGTGAACATTATAATTATGCGTAATTTTTTTCTATTCCGTAGTACGTGGGATTCGGGGTAGGTCGATTAAATCTTTATTGATTCCGATTGGGCTGTCGATTTTTACTTCGTTGTTTTCCTGTTTGATCGCGTTTTCAGCCTTTTCATTCATCACAATGATACTAATTCGGCGGTTAATCGGATTGAAAGGATTATCACGATCGAATAAGACAGCTGATGACAATCCGACTACACGCAGTACTTTATCAGCATCCATACCGCCGGCTATTAATTCCCGACGTGAAGCGTTAGCGCGATCGGCTGATAATTCCCAGTTGCTATAGCCTATATCCCCGGAAGGGAAAAGTGTTGCATCCGTATGCCCGGAGAGGCTGATTTTATTCGGTACATCGTTCAGCATTTTGCCTATTTCGTGAAGTATTATTTTAGTATAAGGTTGCAATTCAGCGCGTCCACTGGCAAACATCGGCCGGTTTTGTTCGTCAACGATTTGAATGCGTAATCCATCCGTGGTGATATCCAGTAACAATTGACTCTTGAATCTATGTAACAAAGGATTTGCTTCAATGGCCCGTTCAATCTTGTTTTTTAAAAGGTTAAAACGAATTAACTCAATGCGTTCTCGTTCGGCTTTTGCGGCTTCAAGGTCTATAAATGCTTTATTAGCTGAAGTTTCACCTTTTCTAACTTGTCCGGTACTTTTTGTCATGTCAGTACCACCACCTTTTATTAGGCTTGAGGTGTCACCTACATTTGTACCCCCAAGAAAAGCCACTTTCAATGGTGTTCTAAAGTATTCGGATATACCTTCGAGATCACCTTGAGAAGATGAGCCAAGTAGCCACATTAACAAAAAGAAAGCCATCATCGCCGTTACAAAATCGGCATATGCGATTTTCCATGCGCCACCATGATGACTGCCAGCCATTTTTTTGATACGTTTAATGACTATAGGGCGTTGTGAAAGATCATCAGACATACATTGCCTCGTGATATCTCGTTGTTATCTTGTTACGATGATCTGGATTGGATTATTCTGCCTTGCTACTCTTGACATGTTGTTCCAGTTCAAGGAATGACGGTCTTTCTGTGGTAAAGAGCACTTTTCGGCCAAATTCAACCGCGAGAACAGGTGAATAACCGTTCAAATTGGCCAGTAATGTAATTTTGATGCATTCCAATAGCTTGCTGGATTCATGTAATTGATGTTCAAGTTTTCCGGCTAATGGGCTTATAAAGCCGTAAGCCAGCAGAATACCAAGGAAGGTACCTACCAAAGCAGCCGCGATCAGAACACCAAGTTCGGCCGGTGGTAAATGAACAGATTCCATGGTATGAACAACCCCCATGACAGCGGCAATAATGCCAAAAGCAGGTAAGCCATCTCCGAGTTTTGCAATACAGTGAATAGGAACTTCACCTTCCTGATGATGTGTTTCCAGTTCGCTGTCCATTAAATTCTCAATTTCCAGCGCGTTTAGATTTCCACCTACCATCAGCCGTAAATAATCTGTCATAAACTCTGTAACATGGTGATCTGCCAGAATGGCTGGATATTTGGTGAAGATAGGACTGTTTTGCGGGTCGTCGACATCAGATTCAATCGACATTAAGCCTTCCTTGCGGATTTTTCCAAGAATCTCATAGAGCAACGTCATTAACTCCATATAAACAGCTTTAGTATATTTGGTACCTTTAAAAACACTTGGCAGGCCTTTTAAAGTCGCTTTGAGTGCCTTGCTGGAATTACCAACTACAAAAGCACCGAAAGCACCTCCACCGATCATCAATATTTCAACCGGTTGCCACAGAGAAGCCAAATGTCCGCCTGCGAGTGCGAAACCGCCAAATATAGATAAGATGATAATGAGATAACCAACAATGACTAGCATTATAGAAAACCTTTGTGCGTAAGTTGAGAATTGTTATTAGGTTTAATAATTTACGCAAAAATTATCATATATGACTAGAATCGAAGAGATGAGAAAGCAAGAATTTAACCCGTATTTCCGCAAGATAATGGTTTATTAGGGAATTTTGGGTATCATTATTTTGATATGCGCCACAATCAGGAACTTAGCTTTCTGATACCTGCATAAAAAATATCTGATGCGCGTGTGAATTTTTTAGCCTGATAGCGGGATGAGAATAGGGAAGCGGAAGCCCCCCGCATATGCCGTCAGACCATCATCTTGAACCACGAGGTTCAAGGTGGTTGTTTCCCGGATCCATCAGGCACGCCTTCAATGAAGCCGCGCACAACAGTTTCACTTTAGTCAACAACCTGTTTTGATAATTGGTTCAAAGAATTTCAGTCTTTAACGTACACGGCAGGGGGCAATTTTTAATATATTTTAAATACGCTATTTTTTCTCACGATGATATAGATCAACGAAGCATCATTCTGCATTTTTGTTCAATACAGTATCGATTTTTCTTCGTATATCCACAATTCTACGCTTAATGTCATCAATGTCAAAACTGTTTGATCGGCGTGAGTCGAGTAATTCGTGTGTGATTCCAAGTGCTGCGGCAATGATTATCCGTTCTGAGTCGACTATTTTGCCTTCATTTTTAATTTCACGAATTTTGCTGTTTAGAAATTCGGCAGCTTCCAGAATTTTCTCGCGCTCGTCATTTGGACAGCTAATACTAAACTCTCTGCCCATGATATCGATTACTAACACATTTTCATTATTCATGATCAGGTAAATGCTTTAAAAGATTTTCTAAACGACTGGAAGCAATATGTATTTTTTCAGTCAGCTGTTCATTTCTTGCGCTAGTTCTGGCAAGTTGCTGACGTAACCGGATGTTCTCATTACGAATCTCCTGATATAAGGTTACTAGCCGGTTGACTTCATCTTCGAGTATTTTGAGATCTGAATCCATAGATATCCGGCAGCTAATGGAAAATCTTAGAATTATGCGCAATCAAGGTTAGTTGGTTTTTTGTTCTTTTATAGCTTATTGTGTGTACCATCGCAAAACGGGGGATTACCTGTTTTTTTGCAGGTGCATAGCCAGGAGGATTTACTGATATCAACGGAGAAAGCCCGAGGCGTAAATTCTGTACCTTTATGTGAGCCATCGCAAAAAGGTTGAGACTGGCTGCGTCCACAGGTACACCAATAATATTGTTTTCCAGCTTCTAATTGTACTTCTATCGGCGAGAATGTTTTATTGGTTGAACTCATGATTTTCCTCTGGTTTGATTCTTGTGAACTGCAGCAGTGTCAATTGAATAATCTTAAGGCATTCTGGCTGCCAGGAAGGATACTGTACTTTTTCATTCTTGATTGGATATTGATAAGCTGTTGTTTACTCCTAGCCAGTCCATTTTCACTGAGTGGTACGCGATTATCATCGACCATGATCCCGCCAAGCGTATTAGAGAAAACTTTGGCAAGGTGCGTCATCTGATCAAAAACTTTCTCGCCGTTTGCCACTCTTGGTACATCCAATAGAAACGTTATTCCATGTGTGGTTATGGTTCTTATACTATCTGGGATAAAAGGTTCTGGTTCGTAGTTGATCAGTGTGAACAGAATATGATTTTCATCATTTCGGTATTTAAATATGCCATCAGATTCCAATTTGAAACCCGATGCTTCGGCTAATCCTCTGATTTTTGTTCCAACAAATGCACCTTCATCTTTGCTAATGATATTAACGCCGATCATAACGTCGACATCAGCACAAAATTTGTCAAGCCTTGCTGCTTGTTCATGTGATGGCACAATATCCGGGCATTCCGTTTTTGCGTTGATTTGCTTGGCAAAATCCTGAACGGTGTCGCGAAAAATGGATAAATCAATTTCTCTGATTGGACCTGCACGATCAGCAAGTAATAAACATCCCTTCAAATTGATAAAGCCCGAGTGATCGGCTGATTTCATGTTGATTTCTTCCCATCGGTCGTTCGTACTTTTTTGTCCGAACCAGTTTAACGGTTTATTGAAATCAAATTTTCGATGTAGTAATTCGTTGAGCTCGTTCGCAGGTATGACCGAGTTAGCGTAGATATTGACAATATAGTTAGAATGACTGTCAAACCCATCGACAATGGAATAGAATTCATTGGTTGCGGGTATTGGTGCCTTATCGTCGATAAGGTTATTGTATTGATCCAAATTTTCCTGAGCTTCATTTAAATTCTCAGCAAATCCCGATTCCATTTTTTTTAAAAACTCATTTTTAAGTGGCTTCCCGGTATAAAAGCTTTTATCCAACTGTGGTTCAATTCTTTCATGGATTTTGTCGCGCCCTCCCTTTTTGGGAGTTGAGTTGCTTGTTTTTTCCAGCAAGACATCCTCATGCTTCTGATTCAATGTGGATTCTATTTTTCGGCGGTAACGCAGTTGTTGCATCCAATTAAAGATCGCAACACCGATAATGATAATGATACCGATGATGATTAAACTAACTTGCAAGTCACTCATACTCAATATACCTATGCTATTGTCCTATTATCTAACCTTTTCGCAGTCTTCATACTTAAGTTACGATGGTACAGCATCTTTTGTTATTTCAGAATCAAGTATGCCAGCAATATTTACAGTAACGACTCGGGAAACACCTTGTTCCTGCATCGTGATACCGATTAATTGCTGGGCTGTTTCCATCGTAATTTTATTATGACTGATAAACAAAAATTGTGTTTGTTTAGATAAATTTTTCACTAATTCACAAAAACGTGCAGTATTGTTGTCATCGAGCGGTGCGTCGACTTCATCCAGCATGCAGAATGGCGCCGGATTCAGACGAAATAGCGAAAAAATTAAAGCCAGTGCAGTGAGCGCTTTTTCGCCACCTGATAACAAGTGAATGGAGTTATTCTTTTTGCCGGGTGGTTGCGCGGTCAGCGTGATACCGGCATCAAGTATCTTATCATCACTGAGCACGAGTTCTGCCTTTCCACCAGAGAAAATGAGCGGAAAAAGTTCTTGTAGATTGGTATTAACAGTATCGAAAGTTTTTTTCAGCAACTTCTTTGTTTCCTGATCAATCTGTTCAATCGCTGTCTGTAGAATTGCCATGGCTTCCCGTAAATCCTGGATTTGAAGATTCAGATTACCTTCGCGCAAACGGATGGTTTCCAATTCATCCAGTGCAGCGAGATTTATGGCACCCAGCGCAGTGATGGATTGATGTAATTGTTTGATGTCGGCCTGCAATGCGATGTCGGTTTTGCTGTTAATTAATGGTAGCAGGCGCTCATTATCGGCAGATGCTTCGCGCAGTTGTTCATTGTATCTTTCTTCCGACAAAACGGATGCCTGTTTTTTGAGTTGTAACTGAGTAATGGATTCACGTAATTTTGTTTGCCGATGTTCCATCGACATGGATAGCTCTTCAATTTCCTGAGTACGTTGTCTTGTCTGATCGAGCATATTGCGATGCTCGGCAATAGATGTCTCTAAGTCTTTACACCGCAGTGAATACGTTTCCAATTGCATATTGAGTATCGAATCGTCTTGATTTTCTGTTTCGGTATTTAACGCTGTGCGAGTATGTAATAGTTGTTTCTTATCTTCTTCAATTGATTTTAATGATTGCTCTAAATCATTGATCTTGTTCTGACAGATTTTTTCATTAAATGAAGCCTCTTGGGCAGTTTTTAATGCCGTCTGTATAATCAGGCGTTGGTTGCTGAGCGCGTGTGAAGCAGTTTCCGTTGCATTTTTTGCGCTATGCAGTTGTTCCTTGATTTCATCGATTTGGGAATGGAGCTCCGAGGCATCACGCTCGGCATCTGACTTTTGTCGGTTTTCTTTGTCGAGTTGCAGATTAATTTCATTTAATTCCGTCGTTATCTGGATCTTGCGCTGTTCCATTTGAATGTTGATTTGTAAGCGTTTTGCCTGCTCGATTTGCAGTGTGTGCCGATGTTGTGTGAGTTGTTGCTGGTTGTGGCGCAGGGATTGAATGGCGTGTCGCAGTTTTTCACATTGCGCAATGCACTCTGCCAGGACTGATTGTTGCGCGGCGAGTTTCTTTTCACGATCGGTAATTTCGGATTGAATGCGGTTTAGTTCGCGTTGTCTCGAGAGCACACCGTGGAGATGAGAATCGGGTGAGTGAAAAAAGATGCTGTGCCGGGTAATGATATGTCCTTCGCGTGTCACCCATTGTTCATTAGGTACCAGTTGATGTCGCTGTTGTAATCCGGAATTTATATTGTCGATGACGTAGGTTTTGTCAAGCCAATGCTGCAGTAATGAAAATAGGTATTCGTCATTGCAGGTCAAAAAGGTAAAGAGTGTTTTCCGGTCGGTATGGAAGAAGGCGGTTGAAATTTCAGGTTCTTGAGTTTTATTGTGGTTGGTATTGTGCAGGTTTTTAATGGGTGGCAATTCAAGAATGGATAATTTACCGGGCGGTAAATCATTTTGCCAATCAAGGATTGTTTCCAATTGTGAAAAAGTAAGACTGTTCAGGCGTTCTTGCAAAATGGATTCAAGTGCGCTTTCCCATTCCTTTTCAATCTGAATGTGATGCCATAATCGTTTTTCCGAGTCCAGATTATATTTGTGCAGCCAATGTTTTAATGCATCGCTGTTTTTGATTTTTTGCTGAAGATTGTGCAGCGCGTTAAACTGCGCATGTAAGTTCGCTATCGCTTTTTGCGTTTCGTGTACTTGTATTGTTGCGGTTTCTTTTTGCTTGTTTGTTTCGAAGAATGCCGATTCTGATGTAGCTAAGGTTTCTTCAGTTTCGAGTAATTGGTTTTCAACCTGCGTAAGTTGTGTTTGGAGCTCAGTGAGCTGATTGCGATCTATATCGGATAATGTGTTGTATTCATGCTCCAAACGGTTGATGCGTGACTCCAGCTGTTGTATAGTCTTGCTGCTATGTTGAATATGCGTTAGTGTCAGGGTTATAGATTGCTCAGTTTGGGTAAAATTATTTCGCAGATTTTCATACGCTTTCTGATGTTGATGAAAAATAGTTTCAAGCTCGGGTAATTTTTCAGACTCAATGCGATGTTTTTGCAAACTGGCTTCATACTCAGCCAGTGTGTTTTCTTTTTCTTTTTGCCAATGCGTTAAATGATTTGTGGTGGATTCCTGGTGATGTTGATTGGCTGTTAATTGCTTGTCGATATCAGAGAGCTGTTGCGCCAGCCGGGTTTTATTTTTCTGAAATTGGATGATTTCCTGTTCAATACGTACTTTTTCTGCATTTACTCCATATAATTGTCCTTGTATTTCATGGAGCTGTTCGTTTAGATCGTGTTCTTGCGCGCGTAAATTCTCGCGCATACATCGGTTCTGATGTAATTGCTCAGCCTCGATGGCTAGTAACTGCTCGGTCTGTTTGATTTCCTCTTCTGCGGCAAGGCGCTGCTTTGTTGATTCATTGCGCTGCTGTAGCCATAATATTTGTTGAGTGTTTTGCAGTTGCGTGTTGAGTGCAATGTATTTTTTGGCGGTATTGGCCTGAATTTCGAGATGTTCTATTTGTTTTTTGAGTTCGACTGCAATATCTTCAATACGAAGCAGATTTTTATGCGTATCGGTCAATCTTAATTCAGTTTCATGTCTTCTTTCTCTGTATTTTGAGATTCCGGCGGCTTCCTCGAGAAACATTTTCAATTCTTGCGGTTTTGCTTCAATAATACGGGATATCATGCCTTGTTCAATGATTGCATAGCCGCGTCCACCAACACCCGTACCCAAAAAAAGATCGGCTATATCGCGCCGTCTGACATGTATATTATTGATATAATAACTCGAGTTACCTTCCCGTTGGATGACGCGTTTAATGGCTATTTCCGCATAGCTTGACCATTGGCCGTTAGCTGAACCCTGATTATTGTCAAAAATCAGCTCAACGCTTGCGCGCCCCACTGGATTGCGGTGAGCTGAACCACCGAAAATAACATCCTGTATGGAATCTCCTCGTAGTGCTGACGCTTTGGACTCGCCAAGTACCCAGCGCACGGCATCAATAATATTGGATTTTCCGCATCCATTGGGGCCAACAATGCCGATTAAATTGCTAGTGGTCGGAATAGCAGTGGGTTCGACAAACGATTTAAAGCCGGAGAGTTTGATTTTGGTCAGGCGCAATTTTTATGAATACGAGATGCAGTTATAATGTGAAATCGAATTGACCCTGTTGCAGACTATTCAGCAATGGTCCTGTTTATTATTGTAACTGAATTAATAATTAAGAGAATGCAGTATGTCAACTGAGCCCAGTAAGGAACTTGAAACATTTCCGAATCCCTTTGTTAAAAGAGATTATCAAATTCATATGGAAATTCCAGAGTTTACATGTGTATGCCCTAAAACAGGTCAGCCGGATTTTGCCAGCTTAATATTGGATTATATTCCCGATAAAAAATGCGTCGAATTGAAAAGTTTGAAGCTATATATCTGGTCTTACCGTGAGCAAGCTGCTTTTCATGAGGCTGTAACCAATCAGATTTTGGAAGATCTTGTCGCCGCGATGAAGCCACGTTATATACGATTGACGGCACGGTTTTTTGTACGTGGCGGAATTTTTACCAATGTTACCGTTGATCATCGAAAATCGACCTGGGAACCAAAGCCATTGACTTCATTGCATCAGTTCGATGAACAATTCAGTTTTAGAAGATAAGTTTGAATGGTGAAGCCTGTCTATTGGTACGGAGATATAGATAAGTAAAAAATTTATGCTGCGATGATATTTACTTAAATCTGAGCTTTCTATTTTGGTTAATATTTCACTAGTCACAGCCGCCAGAAATGAGAATAATTGGTAAATGAACTTATCTGCCTATTTTGCTGTCTTCTTGGTTTAATCGTATCGGTTTTCGTGATCGTCCTGAATAGGTATACTTGATGTCAGGCTTGAAATAAAGCTGGAAGAGTAATATTTTCATCATTTAGAATATCCATATTCAGGGACCGAGTGATATGAGTGATCGGGAAGTCGATCAACAGTTAGTGGAACGCGTGCAGAATGGCGATAAACATGCATTTGATCTGTTAGTCGCGAAATATCAACGCAAACTGACACGTCTGTTGTCGCAGTTTGTGCGTGATCCGGCTGAAGTTGAAGATGTCACTCAGGAAGCCTTCATCAAGGCCTACAGAGCATTGCCTGCATTTCGTGGAGACAGTGCTTTTTATACTTGGCTCTACCGCATAGGTATTAATACTGCAAAAAATTATTTGGTTTCACAAGGTCGGAAAGCGTCGACATTGCAGGGTATTGATACGGAAGATGCCGAGAATTTTGAAGAGGGCGGCGTACTGCGCGAGATGGACACACCTGAGAGTGAGTTGATGAGCAAACAGATAGCCCAAACAGTGAACCAAACTTTAGAGCATTTGCCCGATGAGTTGCGCACGGCGATTGTTTTAAGAGAAATTGAAGGTCTGAGCTATGATGAAATAGCAAAAATAATGGAGTGTCCCATAGGTACTGTACGTTCTCGTATTTTTCGAGCACGGGAAGCAATTTCAGAGGAATTACGCCCATTATTGGGTACCAGTAAAGACAAGAGGTGGTAGATGAAAAATAAAGTATCCGAGTTGATGGATGGTGAGCTAAGTAATCAGGATGCAGAAAAAACAATTGCAGCACTTAAGAGAGAAGATCTGTTGTATCGTGATTGGGAAATCTACCATCTGATTGGTGATACATTGAGGCAATCATCCAATCTGACAACAAATGTGACCGAGCGGGTGAGCAGGCAAATTGTCTCGGAACCAACGCTTCTAATTTCATCATCTCTAAGAAAGTCATCCAATCCAGCATACCAGTCACGCTCATTCAGTGAAAAAAACAAATCCGGAAGTTCCAAAATCAAGGTTTTTGCATTTGCAACGGCAGCTTCTCTATTTGCGATGATATCGACATGGCTAGTAATGCAAAATGTATATCAGCAATCTCATCCGATTATTGTGGCCGAGCAATCTAAAATACAGGCAGGAACAGATCTTTCGCATGTACCTATGAGTGTCATGCATTCACCAACCGGAAGCCAATACCCCTATGTTCCCAATGGTGATATAACCACATACTTGTATTTTCACAATTTTCATAAAGAATTATCACCTGGGCCAGCGCTGGTTAGGCATCCGGTTTACAACATACATCCCGTAACTGATTCTACGGACAATTATGGTAGATGAGAACCGTTTCTTCTCTATTATTTTATTTATAGCTTTATATGCAATTCAGACGGTATATGCTGAGAATCAAGCTAGAGATTCTGGAAATGGTTTCGAGTGGTTAAAAAAAATTTCATCTGCACCACGTCAATATAATTTCCAAGGTACTTTCGTTTATTATGCAGACAGCCACATGGAAACTTCGCGGATTATCCATAAGGTTGATCAATCAGGTGAGCATGAGCGGATAGAGGTTCTTGATGGTTTGGCAAGGATTTTTTTTCGTAACAACAATGTAATGAAGTGTTATTTACCAGATAGCAAAAAGGTTTACATGGAGGAACGATGGTTTAGAAAGTTTTTCCCAGATTTGTTGCCACAACCACTCGAAAGAATTTATGAGAATTATATTTATGAGGAAGGCAAAATAGAACGTATTGCCGGATATGACAGCCAGCTTGTTAGGCTTATTCCGAGAGACAATCTGCGTTATGGTTATAAATTGTGGATTGATATTGACAGCGGCCTACTGCTTAAAGTGTCAGTTATTGATAAGGATGCGGTCATTGAGCAGTTTGCATTTGCTGAAGTGGAAATCGGTAAAGAGATCAATGAAAGTTTACTGAATACCGATTCGATAAATGTCTCTGATGATTGGAAAACTATAAAGCTTTCGACATTTGTTTTGGATGATGGTGAAGTGGGCTGGTACTTAGGGGAATTGCCTGCAGGTTTTAAAAAGATTACTGAAATGAAACGTAATCTGGTTGGTAAGTCCATGCTGGTTGACCACATTGTTTTATCCGATGAATTGGCCTCGGTGTCGGTGTTCGTTGAACCAATAGATGATAAAGAAACATCATCACCGCTTCCTGGTTTCTATTCAAGCCGGGGAGCCATTAATATTTATATTCGGGAATTGGAAAACAAAAAGATCACTGCTGTCGGTGAGGTACCATTAAATACTATTAAGCTGATTGGCGATGCCGTGTATCTGCAGCCATAGAGCATATTAATATAGATAATGCCGCTCTTCGGTAGCGGGTGTTTGATAAATGTCAAACATACTATGTCGTATTACTTTCTTTCTTCAATCCCGAAGATTTAATCTAACTATAAAATTATTTACTTACACGAAAAGATGTTAATCATGATGGGTATGCAAAAAAAGAAGATGTTGCGTTACTTTGTTTTAATCATAGCACTTACGATTTCTGCGATTGTGTCTGCACAAACAAAAGAATTGCCAGATTTTACAGGGCTAGTCGAAAAATACGGTGCAGCCGTTGTCAACATTAGTACGGTGCAAGCACGACGTGATACTATGGCGCAGCTTTTTCCTGAGTTTCAGAATATTCCGGAAGACTCGCCATTTTATGAATTTTTCCGACGACATATGCAGCCCTTCTCCGCGCCTAGAAAATCCGAGCCCAGATCAATGGGATCCGGCTTTATTATCAGTACGGATGGATATGTTTTAACGAATGCACATGTTGTGGAATCAGCTGAAGAGATTACAGTAAAGTTGAACGATAAGCGTGAATTTGTTGGAGAAGTCATCGGTACAGATAAAAAAACCGATATCGCTTTGATAAAAATTGATGCCGAAAGCTTACCAAAGGTGAATACAGGTGATCCGGATGCATTAAGAGTGGGGGAGTGGGTTGTTGCAATTGGTTCCCCCTTTGGTTTTGAAAATAGCGTTACGGCAGGGATTGTGAGCGCTAAAGGACGTTCTCTGGCACAGGAAAATTATGTGCCATTTATACAAACCGATGTGGCAATCAACCCGGGTAATTCTGGAGGGCCGTTGTTCAACATGAATGGTGAAGTGGTGGGTATAAATTCGCAAATTTATAGCCGTACAGGTGGTTTCATGGGGTTGTCATTCGCTATACCGATAAATGTTGCAATTGATATCGCCAATCAACTTAAAACTTCAGGCGCTGTAAGGCGTGGCCGGATAGGCGTTATGATTCAAGAGGTGACCAAGGAATTGGCAGAATCATTTGGTATTTCCGATTTACGCGGAGCGCTTGTCGTTTCAGTTGAAAAAAGCGGGCCTGCAGATGCTGCTGGTATAAGACCGCGGGATATTATCATTGATTTTAATGGCCAAGAAGTGGAAACATCGTCAGATTTGCCGCGTATCGTTGGTAATACGATTCCTGATTCAAATGTTGTCGTTAAAGTCTGGCGTGATGGTTCGATGCAGAATATCAGGGTTAAGGTTGGTGAGATACCATCCGAAGATTCGGACCGAAATTATCAGAGAAAACAGAGTAAAAAAACGGACACTTCAAATCGTCTCGGTCTTGTGTTGGGTGAATTGAGCAACCCAATGAAAAAACAATTTGATGTCGAATATGGTATTGTGGTTGAAGCAGTCCAACCCGGGATTGCCAGTCAGGCAGGCATTCGAAGGGGAGATGTTATCGTTGGATTCAACAGCAAAGATATCAAGAATGTCGAGCAATTTAATCAATTGCTCGACAAAGTAGATGAAGGTCGTAATATTGCGCTATTAGTCAAACGAGGTGATCTGACGACATTTGTGACTATGAAACTGGAAAACGTTGATTGACTTCAGTGATATGATCAAAGGTGGAAAAGCGGGTAAGCTGATAGTTTATGGCCGTAATGAATGCCATCTTTGCCAGCAAATGATAGATGGCTTGCGGCAGCGGCAAAGACAAGTGTTATTTGATTTCGAGGTCGTTGATATTGACACTGATTTAACTTTGGTGGCCCGTTTGAATGACAAGATTCCGGTTCTCATGTCGTTGCCAGATCAGATAGAGATTTGTCATCATTTTCTGAATCTTCAAGCATTGGATGATTATCTTGCAAAAATTCGTTAGAATGCTGCCTCCTGAGACAAATGTTGCTGGTTATTTGGTTTTATACTTTTCGATATCTATTAATATCTGAATTTCAGGATTTTAATAGTCCTTAATCATCGCCATTGAGTTAATCTTAATTTTTAAAATAACCTGATGCTGCATATCCGTAATTTTTCAATTATCGCGCACATAGATCATGGAAAATCTACGCTCGCAGATAGAGTTATTCAGTTTTGCGGCGGATTGGCCGAACGTGAAATGGAAGATCAAGTTCTGGATTCAATGGATTTGGAGCGTGAAAGAGGCATTACCATCAAAGCGCAAACGGTGGCTTTACAGTATAAGGCTAAAGACGGTAGCACCTATTTGCTAAATCTCATTGATACCCCGGGACATGTTGATTTTTCTTATGAAGTATCGCGCTCGCTTGCCGCATGTGAAGGAGCGTTGCTTGTTGTTGATGCGTCGCAAGGTGTGGAAGCACAAACTGTGGCAAATTGTTATACCGCGATTGAGCAGGGCGTAGAAGTTGTTCCGGTACTCAATAAAATGGATCTACCGGCAGCTGATCCTCAAAGAGCAATTGAGAATATCGAAGATGTCATCGGTATAGACGCCCGTGATGCGATACGCGTCAGTGCAAAAACTGGTTTCGGTATCGAAGATTTACTGGAGGCAATTGTTAAACGTATTCCAGCACCTAAGGGAGATCCTGATGCACCATTGAAAGCGCTCATCATAGATTCATGGTTTGACAATTATGTGGGTGTCGTTATCCTGGTGCGTGTGATGCAAGGTAAGCTTAAACCGGGGGACAAAATCCTGCTGATGGCAAGTAGTGCGACGCAATTGTGCGAGCAAGTCGGGGTGTTTGTTCCCAAATCGGTGCAGCGCGATGCACTGAGTGCCGGTGAAGTGGGTTATGTGATATCGGGTATCAAAGAACTCGATGCAGCCAAGGTTGGCGATACCGTGACACTTGTCAATAAACCTGCGGATAAGCCATTGCAGGGTTTTAAGGAGATCAAGCCACAGGTTTTCGCCGGGCTATATCCAGTTGAATCCAATCAATATGATGCATTGCGTTCAGCGTTGGAAAAATTAAGACTCAATGATTCCTCACTGCATTTTGAACCGGAGACCTCTCAAGCACTTGGCTTTGGCTTTCGCTGCGGTTTCCTGGGATTATTGCATATGGATATTGTTCAAGAACGGCTTGAGCGCGAGTATGATATGGATCTGATAACAACCGCGCCGACGGTTGTCTATCAAATTTTCTTGCGTGACGGTTCTGTGATTGAGATTGACAATCCCTCCAAAATTCCGGATTTGTCAAAAATCGAGGAAATTCGGGAGCCGATTATCACGACCACAATATTGGTTCCTGAAGAATATATCGGTGCAGTGATTACTTTGTGTGTAAGCAAACGCGGTATACAGAAAAATATGCAGTATATGGGCCGGCAGGTCATGTTGACCTATCAGATGCCGCTCAATGAAGTGGTTATGGATTTCTTCGATCGATTGAAGTCAACGAGCAGGGGATATGCGTCATTGGATTATGAGTTTCTGGAGTTCCGCGCATCGGATCTGGTCAAGATCGACGTTTTAATCAATGGGGATCGGGTCGACGCACTGTCTTTAATTGTGCACCGCGCCAGCAGTCAGTATCGGGGACGTGAACTGGTGCAGAAAATGCGGCAGTTAATTCCGCGCCAGATGTTTGATATTGCTGTGCAGGCTGCGATCGGTGCGCATGTTATAGCCAGAGAAACTGTCAAGGCATTAAGAAAAAATGTGTTGGCAAAATGCTATGGTGGCGATATTACACGTAAGCGTAAATTACTGGAAAAGCAAAAGGCAGGTAAGAAAAGAATGAAACGTGTCGGCAATGTGGAAATTCCACAGGAAGCATTTCTGGCGATATTACAGGTTGACAACAAATAAAAAAATTAAATGTAAAAAATATGAATCTAAAATTTCACTGCAGATACATTGATGCGCGAGGTTACTTAAATAGATTCATAAAGGTGAAATTATGAATTTTCCTCTGATTTTATTTAGTTTATTAGTCATTACGGGTGTGATATGGGTGGTCGATTATTTTATCTTGCGGCACAAGCGCGAAGCTGATGAGGAAGAACCTTGGTGGATTGAATATCCAAAAAGTTTTTTCCCCATTATCTTGGTCGTTTTCTGTTTGCGTTCATTTATAATTGAACCCTTCAAAATCCCTTCCGGATCAATGATTCCGACATTGATCGTTGGGGATTTCATTCTTGTAAATAAATATATGTATGGTATCCGGTTGCCGGTGATTAATAAGAAGGTCATTGAGATGAATAGCCCGAAAGCTGGTGATGTCCTGGTATTCCGATATCCTGAGGACCCTTCTATTGATTATATTAAGCGTGTCGTGGGGGTACCGGGAGATATTGTGACATATCATAATAAGCAGCTGTTAATTAATGATGAACTTGTTAGACTGGAATATGTGGGTGATTATAAATATGTCGAGCCTGGAATGGGCTATATCTATTCTGAAGAATATGCAGAATTTCTTGGGGAAACAAATCATTCCATTCTGGTGAATCAAGAGGTGGGTGGATTGCAGTATTCGAGTGTGCGCGAATTTCCGTATCGCGAGAACTGTAAGTATAGTCGTACTGGCTTTATCTGCACGGTACCGCCTGATCATTATTTTACTTTGGGTGATAACCGGGATAGCAGTAGCGATAGCCGTTATTGGGGGTTTGTACCTGAAGAAAACATTGTCGGAAAAGCATTTATGATCTGGTGGAATTTTGCCGATTTTAATCGCATAGGTCAGTCCATACAATAATCCGATTCATTGCGAATAGTTTTTCTCGGGAGAAAGGAAATGTATTGGAATATATCGCGATATAAGCAGCGTGGACTAACACTTACCGGAATGTTGTTCGGGTCTATGATATTGGTGCTGATCACTGTAATGGGTATGAAAATTATTCCGGTTTATATTGATAACGCGACAATAAAGAAAAATCTGGTTGCAGTGGCCAGTGACAGTAATTTACAGAATGCGAATGCAAGTCAGATCAGATTTGCTTTTGCAAAGCGTGCACAAGTCGATGGAATTAATGCGATATCTGCGAAAGATCTTAAGATTGTAAAGGATAGGGATAAACTGATCCTGAGTGTGGCTTATACGATTGAGGTTCCAATGATATCCAATATTTCACTTAAATTCGATTTTGATGTCACGAGCGATTAAAATAAAATCCGGTTATGTATGCAGTCAGGTCGGGAAAAATTGATCGACGTGTTTTGCAACCAGCTGGGTTACAAATTTTTTCGGCCTGAATTGTTACAAGAAGCTTTGACGCATCGTAGCTATAGCACAAAACATAACGAGCGCCTTGAATTTCTGGGCGATAGTATTCTGAATTGCGCGATTGCAGACTTGTTTTTTAGACAATATCCTGAGATGCCTGAAGGGCGTTTGTCGCGTTTTCGTGCAAGTATGGTCAATCAACAAACTTTATCTGGGCTTGCGTTGCGTTTAGGTATGGATCAATTGATCAGACTCGGTGAAGGCGAACTGAAAAGCGGTGGCAGTCAACGTCCGTCGATACTGGCGGATGCGCTGGAAGCCGTGTTTGGTGCAATTTATGTGGATAGTGATTTTTCGCACGCGGAAGAAGTAATCCATCAGATTTATATGCCTGTTCTTGCGACATTAGATCATGCAACGCACGGAAAGGATCCTAAAACATTGCTGCAGGAATTTCTGCAAAGTCAGAAATTAGATTTGCCGGAATATACGATTATTACAACTACAGGAAAAGCGCATCAACAAAAATTTAAGGTTGAATGTGTTATATCCATTTTCGATATTCGCACGCAAGGCGAAGGAACTAGTCGCCGCAGTGCAGAGCAGGCAGCTGCAAAGCTAGCCTATGAACTGGCGAATATCGAAAACGATTGACATCGTTGCGTCAGACTCATGTTAGCTAATATGCATTTCCATACGGGCTATATAGCCATTGTAGGACGGCCGAACGTCGGAAAATCTACGCTACTGAATAATCTCATACAACAAAAAGTCAGCATCACATCCAGGAAAGCACAAACAACACGACATAGTATAAACGGTATTTTGACCGATCAGCATTCGCAGTTTATTTTTGTCGATACGCCTGGGTTTCAGACCCAGTATAGGAATCGCATGAATGCAGCAATGAATCGTGTCGTATCGCATTGCATTAGTGATGTTGATCTTGTGCTGTTTGTAATAGAGGCTATGCATTTTAATGAGTGTGACCAACAAGTATTAAATCTTTTGTCTGATTCGGTTCCGGTGGTGTTGGTAATCAACAAAATAGATCGTTTACAGGACAAAAATAGATTATTGCCATTTTTGGATGCGATGGCGAAGAAATTTAGCTTTACCGCACTTCTTCCGGTGAGTGGAAATAATAAAGAACAATTGTCTGAATTGATTGAAACAATTCGGCCATTTCTACCTGAAAATCCCCCAGTGTACGATGTTGATGAAATAACAGACAAAAGTGAGCGATTTATTGCTGCTGAGTTTGTACGAGAAAAATTATTCCGTTTAATGGGAGATGAACTTCCATATTCAGCGAGCGTTGTTACCGAAAAGTTCGTGGAAACAGAAAGACTCTATGAGATTCATGTCATTATACTTATCGATAGGCCGGGTCAGAAAGCAATTATCATAGGCAAAAATGGTGAGAAACTTAAATTGATTGGTAGTCAGGCGCGCAAAGATATGGAGAGAGTTTTTGGTAAAAAGGTTTTTTTGCGGATTTGGGTTAAGGTCAGGAGCGGCTGGGCAGATAATGTCAATGTTCTGCGGCAACTTGGACATGAATGATTAAAATGCGCGATCAGTAATTTAGAAGCAGGATACCCGGGTTGCGGAAAATGATAAGTAAGAATCGGATTGAACTGTTCACACAGGAGCAAAATCATGATAGAGCTGGGTGTTAATATCGACCATGTGGCGACGCTCAGACAGGCGCGTGGCACTGATTATCCAAGTCCGATTGAAGCAGCCTTGCTCGCTGAATCATCCGGTGCCGATGCAATTACGTTACATTTAAGAGAAGACCGCCGCCATATTCAGGACCGGGATGTTGAGGTATTGCGTGAATTGTTGACAACTCGTATGAATCTTGAAAGTGCGGTGACTTCGGAAATGATCGCGATTGCGCTGCGTATTAAACCGCATGATATTTGTCTGGTGCCTGAGCGACGTGAAGAACTGACAACTGAGGGCGGCCTGGACGTTGTCAGACATCTCGGTCAGGTGCAAAATGCATGTCGCCGATTGTCAGCGGCCGGTATTCGTGTGTCATTATTTATCAATGCTGATTTGGCACAGATTGATGCTGCGGTTGAGGCTGGTGCGCCCGTCATAGAGATCCACACGGGTGGTTTTGCCGATGCGATAACCGGTACTGCGCTGGAAAACGAGTTAAATAAAATAAAAGAGGCTGTTGCGCATGGTCTGAAATGTAATCTCAAGGTAAATGCCGGACATGGGTTGCATTACCAGAATGTGCAGGCAATTGCAGCTATTCCAGGTATTTCGGAATTGAATATTGGTCATGCAATTGTTGCCCGTGCAATTTTCGTTGGTATGGATAAGGCAGTCGGGGAAATGAAGAAGCTTATGTTAGAGGCACGGTTATGATTTATGGTATTGGCACCGATCTAGTTGATCCATCTCGAATCGAACGATCACTGGAGCGCCATGGTAACAAATTTGCGCGTCGCATTTTGACTGATCCCGAGTGGGAGGAGTATCAAAACAGCTGTAAGCCAGCTTTATTTCTGGCAGGGCGTTTTGCCGCCAAGGAAGCGTTGTCAAAAGCGATGGGAACCGGATTGCGCCATCCGGTCAATCTGGATTTCATAACTATTACGCATGATTCATTGGGAAAACCTTATTTCCAGTTTCATCCGGAACTGGATCGTTTGATCAGCGAAAAAGGTATTGTTAATCACTATCTATCCATTAGCGATGAGATGAATCTTGCTTGCGCATTCGTCGTTTTGGAGAAATAGTTATGTCACTCGGGCCGCTTATGCTCGATATTGCCGGAACGGAATTGGTTGATGACGATAAAAAGCGATTAACACATCCGTTGACTGGTGGTGTAATTCTGTTTTCCCGTAATTTTTCCTCACGCAAACAACTTACGACCTTAACTACTGAGATTCGCAAGCTACGCACACCGCCTTTGTTGATTGCTGTCGACCACGAAGGTGGCCGTGTGCAGCGTTTCAAGGAAGATTTTACAAAATTGCCGGCAATGCGTGAGCTCGGCAAAATCTGGGATAAACATAAAGTACGTGCACACCGGTTTGCGAAACAGGTCGGTTTTGTATTATCGACTGAATTACTGGTCAGCGGGGTTGATTTGAGTTTTGCGCCTGTTCTTGATATTGACTACGGACAGAGCGGTGTCATCGGTGATCGTGCGTTTCATCGTAATCCGGAAATAATCTCCGATCTGGCGCATTATTTCATGCTGGGACTTAAAGTGGGCGGCATGCAAGCTGTAGGTAAGCATTTTCCGGGGCATGGTTATATCAAGGCGGATTCGCATCTGGAAAAAACTATCGATCAAAGACGATATGCTGATATAGAAATGGAGGATATGGCGCCGTTCCGCCGCATGATCAATTTCGGCCTAAACGGTATCATGGCTGCACATGTTATTTATCCTGAAGTTGATCAGTATCCGGCTGGTTTCTCGCATATCTGGCTGCAGGATATTTTGAGAAAAGAACTTCAGTTTGAAGGTTGTATTTTCAGCGACGACTTAAGCATGCAAGGTGCCGCACATTTTGAATCTATTACCGAATGTGCAACCGCAGCACTTGAAGCGGGTTGCGATATGATACTGGTATGTAACAATACTCAAGCTGTGGATGAGTTGTTGAATACACTACGATGGGATATTTCAGCTGCAAGTCTGGCGCGACTCACACATATGCGTGGTAAGGGAAATTTTGCTTCAATGGCTAAATTACGTGAGGATGTCGATTATATACAGGCCGTGCATGGTATCAGTGCCATTGACGATCCCAAAGCAGTGCTTCCTTTTTGATGCAATCTTAAGCGGATTGTATGCGTTGCAGAATCTCCCGCGTTAAATATATCTGACAATCAAGTACCGGATATCCTGTGCACTTTCGTTTTTCGATCATTAATACATTCAGTGCTTCATTCAGATCAGCGTAACTTTCTTAAATTTTTTAGACTATTCGCCGTTATGCACATAAATAAATGCAATCCATATCGATCTGATGAACTATAAGCTTGATCTTTTGTATTTATTTTAACTGAATTTAATTGGAGAAAATAATGCCGGACAAAAATTTAAAATTCTTGGTTGTTGATGATTTCTCGACCATGCGTAGAATCGTTCGCAACTTGTTAAAAGAATTGGGCTTTATTAATGTCGATGAAGCAGAAGATGGTGCTGTGGCCCTGCGTAAGCTACAGGATGGTAATTACGACTTTGTAGTATCCGATTGGAACATGCCTAATATGGATGGTCTCACGATGTTACAGTCTGTTCGGGCTGACGAAAGATTATGCAAGATACCGGTATTAATGATAACTGCTGAAGCTAAGAAGGAAAATATAATTGCAGCAGCTCAGGCGGGTGCGAGTGGATATATAGTAAAGCCTTTTACTGCAGCAACACTTGATGAGAAATTAAATAAAATTTTCCTGAATATGGAAAGTAAGGCATCGGCATAATTTAATGTGATTTACGCTAATTCATAACCAACAGCGAGAAGAGAATGAATACTGATTCACTTATTCACGAAAAAATGGAAACACAACTTTCTAGATCTGCACGACAAGAATCTAATCTCCAGGAAATTATCGAAACAAGAACAGCTGAGGAATTAATGGATATCGTAGCAAGTTCAACTGTAGCGGTACATTTGCCCGAAGAAGCGTTTGATGAAACACGCAATACAATACCATCGCAGTTATCAGAAAGTGATTTGAATGAATATATACAGGATCATTCTGAAGCGCTAATTTCAGGAGAGACACCATTACCAACTGAAATTAAAAATCAAATGGACGGTGAACTGAATGTAATTAAACAAGAATGCTCTAATATTGAAGTTATTCCTGAAATGGTATTAATGGAAGCTGTTGAAGAAATTGCGGGCTCAGTTGTCGATGTGAATGAAAGGCGAATATTTTCTAAGGAAGTTACTGAAAATAAATCTGCGACGGGGAAAAATATTATAGATCAGGTGGGACAACTAACCCGGAATTTGCATAATAGTCTTAGAGAGCTTGGGTATGATAAGCGATTGGAATCGTTAGCAACTGAAATGCCGGAGGCACAGGATAAACTTTCTTATGTTGCAATAAAAACAGAACAAGCGGCTGATCGTACTTTAAACGCTACTGAAATTGCGATGCCCATACAGGAGAAACTTTCATCTGAGGCTATGCAATTGTCTGAAAAATGGAAAAATGCGTTCGAAGAACAAAGAGTGCAACCAGATACTGAAAAATTTAAATTATTGCTCATAGAAACATTGGGTTATATTGATAAAGTACCCGAACGAGCTGATGCAACAAATACTCAGCTTATAGAAATCATGATGGCTCAGGATTTTCAGGATCTTACTGGGCAAGTGATCAAGAAAATTACGGCAATGGTTCAGAGCTTGGAACATGATTTATTACAGCTCTTGCTCGCAAATGTGCCTCCTGAAAAAAGACAAACACAAACTATTGACAGTGCGCAACACCTTATGAATGGGCCGGTAACCAATCCTGAGAAAAACCCTGATACGGTTAGCAGTCAGGATCAGGTGGATGATCTCTTGGCGAGTCTCGGTTTTTGATTTTTTATGCTGGAAAAAGACGCTATTATGCCATCATTAAATGATCAGGATTTTACATAATAATGACATCATATTGTTCTTGTGTGTAGGATTCTTCAACCTGAAGACTAATGGGCTTGGCGATAAAATCGCCAAGTTGTGCTAGGCTTTGTGATTCTTCATCAAGAAATAAATCAATGACTTGTTGAGATGCAAGAATGCGAAATTCATTGGCATTAAACTGCCGTGATTCCCGTAATAATTCACGTAATATCTCATAACAAATTGTTTGTGCAGTTCTGACTTCACCTCGTCCACCACAAGTTGGGCATGATTCGCATAAAGTATGCGAAAGACTTTCTCGCATTCGTTTACGTGTCATTTCAACGAGACCGAGTGTAGAGAACCCATTTACAGTCATACGGGTTCTATCCCTTGATAGTGCTTTTTTGAACTCTTTTAGAACTGCGTTTCTGTGTTCTTCGGAATCCATATCAATAAAATCAACAATTATAATTCCACCAATATTGCGCAAACGCAGTTGACGAGCGATGACTTGAGCCGCTTCAAGATTTGTTTTGAAAATCGTATCGTCAAAATTGCGTACACCAATAAATCCACCTGTATTAACATCCATGGTTGTTAATGCTTCAGTTTGGTCAATAATCAGATATCCGCCTGATTTTAAATTGACACGTTTCGAAAGTGATTTCTGGATTTCATCTTCTACGCTATAGAGGTCGAATAAAGGACGTTCGCCAGTGTATGAAGTGATTCGGTTCGCCATGTTAGGCATATAGCTTTTAGCAAATGTCATTAGACGCTGATAGTTTTCTCGTGAATCAACTTGAATACGTGTGGTACTTTCAGTCGCAAAATCGCGTAAAGCTCTGTGGCTGAGATCGAGATCCTGATATAACAATGCCGGAGCTGCTACGGCAGATGCCAGTTCTTGTATATTGCGCCAAAGCTTGTGCAGATATTCGATATCGGCTTGTAAATCATTTTCTTCGGCCGACTCCGCCATTGTCCGAATAATGTAACCGCCAGCTTCATTTTCGGGTAAGACATGTTGTAGTTTTTGTCGCAATAACCCACGTTCTTCATCGTCTTCTATGCGCTGTGATATGCCAATATGGGATTCCTGAGGTAAGTAAACGAGCATTCTGCCTGCTAGGCTGATTTGTGTGGATAAGCGCGCACCTTTCATGCCGATTGCGTCTTTAATCACCTGTACGAGGATATTGTTACCTTCATATAGCAATTTCTCGATCGGTTGATTTGATTCGCCATTGTGGTTTGATCCCCATATATCAGCGACATGTAAAAAGGCAGCGCGTTCCAAACCGATATCTATAAAAGCGGATTGCATGCCAGGCAGTACACGGCTTACACGGCCATGATAGATATTGCCAACAATTCCGCAACAGCTGACGCGTTCAATATGTAACTCCTGAGTAACACCCTGTTCCAATATGGCTATGCGGGTTTCCTGGGGGGTGATGTTAATAAGGATTTCGTTGTCCATAACAGCGCTGGCAAAAAGATGTATTAACGGATCCGATCAATATGAATGATAGATTATCTGAAAATTTTTATGCCCACTTCCTCTAATAATTGGGATGTTTCGTATAAAGGTAATCCTTTTACGCCGCTATAACTGCCACAGATTTCAACTATAAAAGCTGCTGCCAAGCCCTGAATAGCGTAGGCACCTGCTTTATCGTAGACCTTGTCATATTCAATGCAGCTTTGTATTTCCCGCTGTGTTATTTCGCGAAATCGTACTGTCGTGGTGGATAGTTTCATTTGTATTTCATTTTTATAGACTATCGCTATAGCTGTCAGCACTTGGTGTGAACGACCGGATAGTGAATTGAGTATTTCCGCAGCGTGTGCTTTATTCTTGGGTTTTCCTAGAATACGGCCATCAAGTGTGACGATAGTATCAGCTACCAGAATGGGTAATAAAGGCAATTTGCGTTGAGACAATCTAATCCAACTGGCTTCGGCTTTTGTATTGGTGATACGGTAAATATAATCATTGGGAGACTCGCCGGGTAAAGAAGTCTCGTCAATGTCGGCGGGGCGATTCAACGTCTCTCTCATCAGGAGAATATTATATTTTACACCAATCTGTTTGAGTAATTCACGTCTTCGTAAACTGCGTGAAGCAAGATATATCTGATTATCAGGAATTGCCATATTGTTAATTGGGAGATTTTGAATCAGGTATAGGTATTATATGCGATGATAGGGATGATTCTTAATCAAAGATATAGCCCGATACAGTTGTTCGGCCAATATTATTCGTGCCAATCCATGAGGAAAAGTCAGTTTGGATAGCGAAAGTGTAGCATGTGCCGATGATTTGATTGATTCATGCAAACCATCAGCACCACCAATAACAAAAACTGTATCCTGGCCTTCTTGCATCCATCTTTCTATAACATCAGCCAATTGAGTGGTCGTATATTGTATTCCGTGTGCATCGAGAACGATAACGCGGCATCCGGCGGGTATCGAAGTTTTAATGCGTTGATATTCAGCACTCAGAATCTGTTCTTTATTTTTGTTGCTTGTACGTTTTTCAGGCTTGATTTCTATTAGTGGCAGAGAAATTTCCTGAGAAAAACGCTTTGCATATTCAGTAAAAGCATTATTGACCCAAACGGGGAGCTTATTTCCTACAGCAAGTATGTGGAATTTCATTTTATATACACCATCTGCTCATTTTTAATTATATAGGATGAAATGTTGGCACTGAAATTTGATAGATGAAGAGCATAAGAACCTGTTCAGAATCTTCTTAAGAAACTGTTTGGAAATTCTGAAGCAAACCAGAAGATACAATGTTTTAAGCGATACTCGAAGCAAATTCAAGTTTTCTTCGGCAAGCTACGTCGATTAAGGATTCCGATGTGGAATTTCCAAACAGCTTCTCAGAGGCTCACCACAAAATAGTGGGTGGAAACCTTCTTTTTTCATTCATTAATTTCATGTCCTCAGAATGATAATGCACGGTAGATAGTTCGGAGGCGGTAATGTCAGAAGAGAGTGATTTAGAACGAACGGAACAAGCGACACCCCAGCGTATACAGAAAGCGCGTGAGGAAGGACAGGTTGCACGATCCCAGGAATTAACGACATTCATTGTGCTGTTAGCCGCAGCAGCAGGAATGGTTTTCATGGGCAATCATTTAATGCATGACTTGTTGGCTATCATGCGTGAAGGTATGCGCATGGAACGGGAGCTTGCCTTTCAATCCGATTTGATGATAGATCGGTTGAGCGAATTGGCTTTTGAAGGGCTCTGGGCATTGGTTCCCTTATTGATCGTTTTAATAATCGCCGCATTTTTTGCACCCATGCTGCTCAGTGGTTGGCTGGTCAGCAGCAAGGCGCTGATTCCTGATTTTAAGAGACTTAATCCAATCAGTGGATTGGGGCGGATTTTTTCTGTACATGGATTGACGGAGCTGCTTAAAGCGATAGCCAAGGCGATTGTGGTCGGCAGTGTGGGAGCAATGGTTATCTGGAGCAATAAGGAATCGGTTCTGTCTTTGATCGCAATACCGGTTGATTCCAGTATTGCGCGCGTTGGTGAATTACTGGCTATGAGCTTTTTATTCATTATTGCGGCAATGATTTTTATTGTGGCTATTGATGTGCCTTTTCAAATCTGGAATCACGCCAAACAGTTGCGCATGACTAAAGAAGAGATTCGCAAAGAGATGAAGGAAAATGAAGGGGATCCTTTGGTGAAAGGCCGTATCCGCAGTCTGCAGCGTGAGGCTGCCCGTCGTCGCATGATGTCAGCTATACCTGAGGCGGATGTGATTGTGACCAATCCGACACATTATGCTGTTGCTTTGCGATACAAAGGGGAAACGATGCGTGCACCGATCGTTATCGCCAAGGGTGTGCACTTGCTGGCTGTGCGGATACGTGAAGTGGGCGAGGAACACCGCGTTCCCATCCTGGAGGCGCCACCACTTGCGCGTGCGCTTTACCACCACACCGATCTAGATCAAGAAATACCCGAGAAGCTTTATACGGCGGTAGCGGAAATATTGGCTTACGTATATCAGCTCAAACATTATCAGAATTATGGAGGGGAAATACCCGGGCCGATTGGCGCTATTCAGGTTCCCCATGAGTTGGAAGTGCCCGTTTCTGATTAATTGGAAACTTGAGAATAAAACAGGATTTCAGTCATTCATTAAACGATGAAATTACAAAAATTGCTGTAACTTAGTGCATATGAATAATACAGTGACCTTATCCAGTTTTGTGACCGGATACCCTCTTAAAACGCTGACGGGACCGATACTGATCATTATGATCCTCGGTATGATGGTGCTTCCTTTGCCGCCGTTTATTCTGGATATTTTATTTACGTTCAATATCGCTTTGGCCATTATTGTTTTAATGGTCAGCCTCTACACTAAGAATCCGCTGGAATTTGCAGTATTTCCGACAGTGTTGTTGATAACGACATTGTTGCGGTTATCTTTAAATGTTGCCTCCACACGGGTTGTTTTGCTGGAGGGACATACCGGCCCCGATGCGGCGGGAAAAGTGATTGAGGCATTTGGCCATTTTCTTGTGGGTGGAAATTATGCGGTGGGGCTGGTGGTTTTCATTATATTGGTGGTTATTAATTTTGTTGTGATTACCAAAGGTGCGGGCCGTATCGCCGAGGTCAGCGCACGTTTTACCCTGGACGCGATGCCGGGTAAACAGATGGCCATTGACGCGGATTTGAATGCCGGGCTGATCGGTGAGGAAGAAGCCAGAAATCGTCGTGCCGCGATTTCCAGAGAGGCTGATTTTTTTGGATCAATGGATGGTGCCAGCAAATTTGTGCGCGGAGATGCAATTGCCGGTGTATTAATAATGCTAATTACAATCATCGGTGGTTTGATTGTGGGTATGTTGCAGCATGACCTCAATTTGGATACCGCAGCACGTAACTACACGTTATTGACGATCGGTGATGGCTTGGTTGCACAGATTCCGGCACTGATTATTTCCACTGCTGCTGGGTTAGTAGTGAGTCGTGTAACGACGGATGAAGATTTGAGTGAGCAGGTTCTGGGGCAGCTGCTTAATCAACCGCAAGCGCTGATTATTACAGCAGGTATTCTGGGTATTATGGGATTGGTTCCGGGTATGCCGAACTTTGTCTTTTTGCTGTTGGCGTTTGTGCTGGGATGCTGTGCTTATTTCATGAAGAAAAATACATCGGCCAGCGCGGAAGAACGGACAGTTGCGGATACCGTAATACCGGTTGTGGAACAACAAGATGCTAGTTGGAGCGATGTACTGCCGATTGATGTGCTGGGTTTGGAGGTTGGCTATCGGCTGATTCCGCTAGTCGATAAAGCACAGCAAGGTGATTTGCTCAAACGCATTAATGGCATACGTCGCAAATTTGCGCAGGAAATTGGTTTCCTGCCACCGGTCGTGCATATCCGTGACAATCTGGAGCTGCGTCCCAATGCTTATCAGATTATTTTGAAAGGTTCGGTGATTGGCAAAGGCGAATCGTATAACGGTATGTATCTGGCAATAGATCCCGGAAGAGTGACCATGACGTTACCTGGCACGCCGACGAGTGACCCGGCGTTTGGTTTACCTGCGGTATGGATTGAGGCCTCGCTCAGAGAACAGGCGCAAACCAATGGTTATACGGTGGTTGATGCAAGCACCGTGGTAACGACGCATATCAATCACCTGATTCACATGTATACCGCTGAATTGCTGGGCAGGCAGGAATTACAGCAGTTGCTCGATCATCTCAACAACAAGTTGCCGAAACTGATTGAAGATCTGGTGCCCAAGCTGCTGCCGCTGGCTGCATTGCAAAAGGTTCTGCAAAACTTGCTGAGCGAAAATGTGCATATCCGGGATATGCGCACCATTATTGATGTGCTGACAGAGTATGCCGAAACAACGCAGGATACTGCACAATTGACAGCATTTGTACGTATTGCCCTGGGGCGCGCTATCGTTGAACAGTATTTTCCGGCAGGTGCCGAGCTTCAAGTTATGGGATTGCATCACGAATTGGAAAGTATTCTGCTACAGGTTGTGCAAAGCGGAGGACAGGATGGCGGCGGTATAGAACCGGGGCTTGCAAATATGTTGTTGAAGGAAACAGCCGCGGCGGCTAAGCATCAGGAAAATCTTGGATTGCCTGTCGTATTGCTGGTGCCAGGGCCAATTCGTGGTTTGCTGGCGCAGTTTCTGCGCCGTGCAGTGCTCCAACTCAGGGTGCTCTCGCACGCTGAGATTCCTGAAACCCGGAAAATCAAAATCACTTCCGTTATTGGAGGTAAGCAATGAAAGTAAGACGTTATATGGCAGCTACTTCACGCGAGGCATTGCGTAAGGTCAAAAGCGATTTGGGTGCTGAAGCTGTTATTTTATCCAATAGAAAAATTCCTGGCGGTGTCGAGATAATGGCCCTGGCCGATTCGGAAATGACAAGCTTGGTTGATGCGCATCGGTCAAACCAGTCAAAGGAAGACAGCGGATACATGCAAGCGTTGCCGTCAGCCGAACCGGCTGCTACTCCATTTGCGGTCGAATCATCCGCTGCATCTTCCTTGAGAGTGCATGCTGTGCAGCCTGGTGTGGAAAAACAGCCGGACCGTCAATTTGCCAGTAGCGAGAAACAGCTGCCGGAAAGCATCCCGGAGAATATTGCATCCGAACATTTTGTACGCAGTCTCATGAATGAGATTCATACCATGAGAAGTACGCTTGAAGAGCAGCTTGCGACAGTGGTGTGGGGCAATGCGACACAGCGCAGACCGGAAAAAATGAAAATGCTTGGCACGTTACTGAATGCAGGATTCAGTCCGCTTTTGTCACGTCGCCTGGTCGACAAATTATCCGAAGGCCTGACCTATATGCAGAGTTTGAAGCAGGCATTATCGGCACTTGAGTTCAATTTGCAGACTGCCGCCAGTGACGAGATGATTCAGGAGGGCGGCATATACACCCTGCTTGGCGCGACCGGTGTCGGCAAGACAACAACAATTGCAAAAATCGCGGCTCGTAGTGTCGTCAGGCATGGCGCAGATAAAGTGGCTTTGCTGACGATAGACAGCTATCGTATCGGTGGGCATGAACAGCTGCGTATCTACGGCCGTCTGCTTGGATTGCCTGTCAGAAACATTCAGGACGCCGATGATCTGCGACTGACTTTGTCTGAGTTGAGAAATAAGCATATTGTGCTGATTGATACGATGGGCATGAGTCACCGCGACCAGATGGTTGCTGAGCAAATTGCGATGCTTGTTCGTGCTGACGTAAACATTAAAAAGATGCTGGTCATGAGTGCAACATCAAGCGGCAGTACATTGGATGAGATTATTTCGGCTTACAGCAAATATGGCATTCATGGCTGCATTATCACTAAGCTTGATGAAACTGCAAGTTTGGGTGCAGCGCTGGATGCCATGATCCGCCGCAAACTGATACTGCACTATGTAACCAATGGACAAAGAGTACCTGAGGATATTCATCCGGCAAATGGGCGCTATTTGTTGCAGCAAATCTTTAAAGCGAAACCTGCTGAAACAGCTTTTACGCTACAAGATGTTGAATACGCGCTGGTAATGGCGAAAAGCAATAACCCGGATGAATATGCGGGTCACGTTTATGCTGGAGCGGGCAATGACTAAGTTTGTGTTTGATCAGGCTGAAGGTTTGCGCGGGTTGATGTCTCGCGAGACCGGTCCGATATCCCGTATTGTCACGATTGCCGGTGGTATGAAAGGTATTGGCAAAACAACCATTGCGGTCAATCTGGCGGCAGTGTGGGCGAAGCGTGGTAAACGCGTTTTGTTGATCGATGAGAATGGCTATCCTGACAATATTAGTGCTCGGCTGGGATTAAAAACGCGTTTTGATTTGCTGCATGCCATTAATCAGGATAGGAGGCTGGATCAGGTTGTTTTGCATGGAGCTGAGAATATCTTTGTTTTATCGGCATTAAGAGGCATTCATGCTCTGCCGGGATTAAGTGCGATGGAGCAAAGCAGGCTTGTCAAAAGTTTTCGTCAGTATACCGAATCGATCGATGTTATTTTGATCGATACGGCAATGGGGGATGGAACACATGTTCTGCCGTTAAGCCTTGCTTCAGAGCAAGTGTTGATTGTTATTTCCGGTTCGGCTGTCTCCCTTACCGGCGCTTATGCATTGATAAAAATGATGAGCCAGGATTATGCAAAGCAGAATTTCTTGGTCTTTATCAATAAAGTGGAATCGGCGCATATGGCTTACGCTGTTTTCGAGAATTTCTTACGTGTTGTGCATCAATATCTTTCTGTCTCACTTGAAATGGCGGGATACGCGCAATTGGACAAAAAAATAAGTCAGGCTAATCGCATGTGTCAGCCTGTAATTAACCTGTTTTCATCATCCTCGATTGCCAGTAGCTTCAGGCAACTCGCTGATAATGTGGTGCTTTCGCCTTGCATGGAACCCTTCAAGGGAGAGATTAACGATTTTATGCAGCGATTGATCTATACAAGTCATCTGAGCATGACCAATTTCACGATTTAGCAACGTAATATGTATACAGCGACTGGAATTAAAGATAAAGAAGATTTTTTTGATGAGTTTGCACCGCTGGTCAAACGTATTGCCTATCACATGATGGCCAAGCTTCCGGCTAGTGTTCAGGTGGATGATCTGATTCAGGCGGGAATGATCGGTTTGCTCGATGCGATTAACCGCTACGAAGGCTCTTATGGCAGACAATTTGAAAGCTATGCGGCACAACGTATCCGGGGTTCGATTCTGGATGAATTGCGTGATGCGGATTGGTTGCCGCGCAGCATCCGGAGAAAAATGCGCCAGATTGAACTGGCGGTTGCAAAACTGGAACAGCAGAATGGTTGTGCGCCAAGTGAGCAGGAATTAGCGGACGAGTTACAAATCTCGTTGAATGAGTACCATGCTACGTTGCAAAGTGCGCGTGGTGCACAGCTGATTTATTATGAAGATTTTCAGCAAGAGGATGATGAGCCTTTCCTGGATCGTTTAATGATCGATGATGGCAGCAACCCGCTGGATGCACTGGTTGATGAAGGTCTCAGGAAATCGCTGGTGAGCGCGATCGAGAATCTGCCGCCGCGTGAAAAGCTGGTTATGGGGATGCACTATGAGCAGGAGATGAATCTGCGCGAAATCGGTGAAGTACTGGGTGTAAGCGAATCCCGCGTGTGCCAGTTGCATACACAAGCAATAGCACGCTTGCGCAGCCGTTTGAGAAATCCTTAAAAAACCGCGGCGATAATGATTATGGGATATGTTATTTTTTAGACGATACTTGAAGCATTGATAATGATCGGAAAAACAAAGATCGACATCAGTAGTGTCCTCGGCATTGTCGTGGCATTTGTGGCTATTATGGGCGGGCAAATGTTGGAGGGCGGTCATGTGGGCGCGTTAATGCAATTTGCGGCTTTTGTTATTGTAGTGGGCGGTACCGTGGGTGCCGTTTTATTGCAAAGCCCCGTTAAGATTCTGATCAACGGTGTGAAAATGTCAAAATGGGTTTTTTATCCACCCGCGAGCCCGTATCAAATACTGATCAAGCAGTTGGTCAACTGGTCCTATTTGTCGAGGAAGGAAGGTTTTCTGATACTGGAAACGCATGCCGATCAAGTTATTGATCCACTGACGAAAAAAGGGCTGCAATTAATCGCGGATGGCAGTAAGCCGGAGAAGTTACGCGAAATACTTGAAATCGAAGTTGAAACCGAAGTTTCTTTTCAACGTCAGTCAGCCAAGATATGGGAAGCGGCCGGCGGTTATGCGCCGACTATCGGTATTCTCGGTGCAGTACTCGGTTTAATTCATGTGATGGAAAATTTGTCCGATCCAAGTCTATTAGGTAGCGGTATCGCTATAGCATTTGTCGCTACTATTTATGGTGTCGGGTTGGCCAATTTACTATTTCTGCCCATCGCCAGTAAGCTTAAAAGTGTCATCAATGCGCAGCTTGTCATGCGTGAGGCACTGGTTGATGGGCTGGTCGCAATAGCCAATGGTGAAAACCCTAGAGAAATCGAGAATCGGCTGATGAGTTATTTTGCCGATCAAGTTTGAAATCTGATGTGCATATTTCTGACACGACAAGATGAGTGATTCCGGATGATGATCAGGAGGAAATCGTTTAAGGAAGAGGACGTGTATGAAAATCATGAACGCTGGCTGGTTTCCTATGCGGATTTCATTACCCTGCTGTTTGCATTCTTTGTAGTGATGTACGCTACGTCTTCCCTGAACGAGGGAAAATATAAAGTGCTCAGCAATTCTCTGGTGACTGCTTTCAAAAGCACCGCATCACATACGAGTGTCGGTGAGTCGTCTGCTCAGGTATCAATTATCAAAACAGAACCGGATGGTTCGATGATTAAAATAATGGAGAAAGAAAATGGACAGACTAAACAGGCGCAACGAGAACAGAAGCAGGAAACGATGCGGTCAATGGCGAAAGATATCCTTCGCGCACTTGGGCCGTTGATTGATGATGGCAGCGTGACAGTCACACAGAGTGCCATTGGCATTACAGTGGAAATAAACGCTAGTGTACTTTTTTCTCCCGGTGAAGCGCTTCTGGCGGAAAATTCCATGGAGGTACTGCGCGCAGTGGCCAAAGTCATCAAAGCACATGACCATGAAATTCAAGTCGAAGGCCATACTGATAATATACCCATCCATACACCTTATTTTCCATCGAATTGGGAATTATCGACAGCGCGGGCCAGCAGCGTGATTCGGCTGTTTGTCGAATATGGTGTGAATGCAGCCAGACTGACCGCCATCGGTTATGGCGAAAACAGGCCGGTGGCTACTAACGAAACAAGTGAAGGTAGAAAGCGGAATCGCAGAGTTTCCGTCATGATTCTGGCAAACGATCCCGATTCTGGTACAGAAATTCCTATTACACTGAATTGATCAGTGAGTGATTATTCAGGCTTTTTGTGTGCCCGCGCAATGTGGGTGATGTACAGGTTGAATGGAAGACCTCTACTGTAAATAAATTCCGGTGTTCGATGCGGCAGCCGATTGGAAAACGCGGAGATGATCTATTTCAGCTCCGGGAGTGAATGTTCGGCGTTAATGCAGAACACGGGGGACAGTCAAAATAAACTCGGGAATCGGGACGTCAAAATGAACGCCATCCTCAGCCGCCATTTGATAGCTGCCTTTCATGGAGCCGACCGATGCGGAGATCACGGTGCCGCTGGTGTATTCGAACGTATCCCCTGGTTTGAGTACGGGTTGCTCGCCAACAACACCCAGTCCGCGTACTTCATGCACTGATCCGTCGCCATTGGTAATAATCCAGTGGCGGCTGATCAGCTGCGAGGCGACTGTGCCTTTATTGGCTATGGTAATGGTATAAGCGAATACATGCTGATCGGTTTCTTCATCCGATTGATCAGGTAGGTACACTGTTCGCACGCTGACATCAATTGTATATTTCTTATCTGACATAAAGCTTATTGCACACTATTTTTGGGATTGTATCAAGTGCAAAATGCGGCAATTCCTTAAACGACTCACATCTCGTTAACGTACAAGTCTATTTGCAGGTAAAATAGCACATTTGATTTCTGTGAGGTTTTGTATGTACCGTATAGCACCTAGTATCTTATCGGCCAATTTCGCCAAACTTGGTGAAGAAATTACCAATGTCATCGACGCGGGAGCCGATATTATTCACTTTGACGTGATGGACAATCATTATGTTCCAAACCTGACGATAGGGCCGCTCGTCTGCGAGGCGATACGCCCGCTGACTGACGCGATGATCGATGTACATCTGATGGTGGAGCCTGTAGACCGGATAGTGCCCGATTTTGCCAAAGCGGGTGCGAATATAATTTCTTTCCACCCGGAGGCCTCCAGGCATATTGATCGTACCATCGGGCTCATCAAGGATCAGGGTTGTAAGGCTGGTCTGGTTTTTAACCCTGCGACACCATTGCATTATCTTGATCATGTGCTGGACAAACTGGATTTGATACTGATTATGTCGGTCAATCCCGGATTCGGCGGTCAGGCATTTATTCCGGAAGCGTTGAATAAACTTAAAGCTGTTCGTAAGCGTATCGACGAAAGTGGTAAAACGATCCTGCTGGAAATTGATGGCGGTGTCAAAGTGGATAACATTGCAGAAATTGCACGTGCGGGTGCTGATACTTTTGTGGCGGGTTCTGCAATCTATGGTGCAGGCAAAGACAGTGATCCGCATCGTTACGATACGATTGTTTCAGCACTACGTGCAGAGCTGAGTAAAGTATAAATTTTAATAATATATTTATAACAAACAGGTTTTTATGTCCTGTTTTTTGGTGATATGAATCAACACATTTTTTCTTATGCCAGCAGTACGGTTGAAAAGCCGGTTTTTCCTCTGGCGGTCAAAGTCGTCATGATCGATCTGGATGGTACTTTGCTGGATACTGCCGAAGATCTTGCACTGGCCGCCAATCTGATGCTCCGCGAACTGGGTAAGCCGGAACGGTCAGTCGAAACAATTAAGTCCTATATTGGGAAAGGTATCCAGAAACTTGTCAAACGTGCTTTAACGGGCGATTTGAATGGAGAACCCGAACCGGATTTGCTGGAAAAGGCGTTGCACGTATACAAGAAAAATTACGCCGAGAATGCTCATGTCCGCACTAGACCTTTTCCGGGCGTTGAAGAGGGGGTTGAACGTTTAAAACAGGCTGGTTTTCATTTGGCCTGCATTACGAATAAATCGGAGATTTTTACGTTGCCGTTGCTCAAATCAACTGGGTTCCATGATTACTTTGAAATTATTTTGTCTGGTGACAATTTGCCTAAAAGCAAGCCGGATCCCATGCCGCTAACGCATATCTGCAAACATTTTAATGTACAACCGCATGAAGCGATTCTGTTCGGTGATTCGTTGAATGATGCGACAGCGGCGCGTGCAGCAGGCTGTCATATCTTTTGCGTGCCTTATGGCTATAACGAAGGCCGTGATGTCCATGAACTCGATTGCGATGCGATTGTGCCATCCCTCGTGGAAGCTGCTCAATTGATTGTCAAAGCGTCTTAATCCAGTATGTTGCAGCTATTCGATGTAGTGTGTTTGATAACACAGTCTGAATTCGTGTTTCCGCCAATGTTATCACTGGAAGTGATCCGATGATCGAAAATGAATTTAATCAACTTGTAGAGAAAGGCTATAACCGGATCCCGGTTGTACTGGAAACTTTCGCCGATTTGGATACGCCGCTCTCAATTTATCTGAAACTGGCCAACCTGCCGTACACCTATCTGCTGGAATCGGTGCAGGATGGTTCGCATTTCGGCCGTTATTCATTTGTCGGGCTGCCCGCAACTTCGCGTATCGAAGCGCGTGGCAATCATATCAGGATGGTGGATAAAAACCGTGTTGAAGAAAGGATCGTGGACGATACGCTGGCCTTTATCAGCGATTACCTGTCAAATTTCAACGTCGCGCCATTCAAGGAATTACCTTGCGGTGGGTTGGCTGGTTATTTTTCGTATGACACCGTGCGCTATATCGAACATAAATTAGCTGGACATGCCAGGCCGGACACGCTCAGTACACCGGATGTGCTGCTGCTGCTTTCGGAAGAAATAGCCGTAGTGGATAATCTTTCTGGAAAGCTTTATCTGGTGGTTTATGTGGATCCGGGTATTGAGAACGCCTATCAGACAGCCAGAAAGCGGTTACAGGGATTGCTGGCAAAATTACGTCAACCGGTTGAAATTCCCGTCGAGCAGGCAGTCAATCATAAACCCGCTGTTTCCGAGTTTCAGGAGAGCGATTTTCTCGCTGCCGTCAGACGGGCCAAACAATATATCTATGACGGCGATATTATGCAGGTCGTCCTGTCACAGCGCATCAGCAAGCCATATCATGCGTCGACGCTGGCATTGTACCGTGCACTCAGGAGTCTCAATCCTTCACCGTACATGTTTTATTATCACTTTGATGATTTTTATGTCGTTGGCGCATCACCCGAAATTCTGGTGCGTCTGAAAAACGATACCGTCACAGTCAGGCCGATAGCCGGAACGCGTCCGCGTGGCAACAGTCCGCAGCAGGATGCTGAATTCGCTGCGGATTTGCTGGCGGATCCCAAAGAGTTGGCGGAGCACGTTATGTTGATGGATCTCGGACGTAACGACATTGGCCGTGTGGCGCAGACCGGCAGTGTTAAAGTGACCGAGCATATGAAAATAGAAAACTATTCGCATGTGATGCATATCGTTTCCAATGTGGAAGGTAAATTAAAAACCGGAATGAATGCCATGGATGTTTTGCGCGCTACATTTCCCGCAGGTACGGTCAGCGGAGCGCCCAAGGTCCGGGCGATGGAGATTATTGATGAACTCGAGGTGTCCAAGCGGGGAGTTTATGCCGGGGCGGTAGGTTATCTTGGGTTTAATGGCGACATGGACCTGGCGATTGCAATCCGCACGGGTATCATTAAGGACGGTAGGCTTTATGTTCAGGCAGGTGCGGGTATTGTTGCCGATTCAGTTCCAGAAAATGAATGGATAGAAACCCAGAATAAAGCCAAGGCGGTATTACGCGCGGCGGAAATGGCCGAGAAAGGTCTGGATTATCTGTTCGATTAATCAAGACAAGAAATAAATTACTGTTCGTAAAAGCAATTTAACCAATCCCGCGCTTAACAGGCTACCGTAATTTTGGGGCAGGAGATAATGCCGTTACGATAGCCTGCTGAATTAAGCAATAGTTTTCTTTCAGTTATTGCGGCTCAACAACATAAATTTCCACACGGCGATTCATCGCGCGGCCTGCCGGTGTATCGTTGGATGCAACTGGTGCATGCGAGCCTCGGCCATCAATCTGAATACGCTGATAGGGTACGCCGCGTTGGACAAGGTAATCACGGGTGCTGGCTGCGCGGTTAACGGATAATGGGTTGTTGATTGCGTCACTGCCGGAACTGTCGGTATGTCCAATAATGGTGACGAGCGTATTGGGATTTTGCAGCAGGGTTGCCGCAAAACTGTCCAGTATTGGGCGCATGCCGGGTTTGATTTGCGCAAGCCCCGTATCAAAGGTAATGTCGCTCGGAATTTCCAGTTTCAGGCGGTTATCGGCAGTTTGGGAAACCTGTACGCCGGTGCCCGCAGTTGCCGCCTCCATCTGTCTTTTCTGTTCTTCCATATGCTGTGACCAGGCATACCCCGCTAAAGCGCCTGCTGCGGTTCCTGCTGCCGCGCCAATCGCGGCGCCTTTGCCATCACCGGCAAGTCCGCCGATCAATGCGCCTGCCGCTGCGCCGGCAAAGGCACCCTGGCCGGTAGTACGTTGCGTTTCCGACATGTTTGCGCATCCGCTGAAAATGAGTCCAGCTGTGACGGCAATAATGATTCTGCGCTGCATATCAACCTCCATTTGATTCATGAATAAAAATAAGTAATCTTCGAGCTAAGCCTGAAGGTGTTAGCCTAGCAAATTATCGCAGGGTTTGCTTGATTTCGGGAATTGATCCGTATAGCCTTGTGGTTTTTAAGCCAAACGAAGAGAGGCAGGTGTTATGGAGAGAGAGATGATTTCATGTGAACTGCATGATTTTGTTGAGGTGGCCTGCATGTACGGTTATCAGCTTAAGCTGATACTGAAGAGCGGTGAGACGGTTGAAGGGAAAGCAATTGATATCCTATCGGCAGATCAGCGGGAATTGCTGATCATTGATAGTGGCGAGAAACAGCACATCGACTTGACGTCATTGACCAGAATGCAGGTATTGACGCCGAATGCAAAATTCTCGGAAGTCGTTTTCTGATCAATGCCGATTGTGCCCGGGGAATATTGCAACCGTAGTGAAACGTTTCATCACATTGGGATGGTTATTGCTGACGCTGGTTTTATTGATAAGTGGCGCTGCATTATTCATCGTTAATTACAAACCTGCGCTCTTGATACCGGCGGTTGAACAGTGGGTTAAATTGAACAGTCAGCGTTCACTCAGAATCGCCGGTGGTCTGCGTTTTTCATTTTTTCCACAGCCCAGCCTGCTCTTGAATGATCTGTCACTTAGTGAATATCAACGGGATGATTGGTTTGTGTCCGTCGAAGAAATCAAGATAACGGTATCCCTTCGGCCGCTCTTCAATAAACAGCTTGTCGTGAATGATGTGCGTATTTCAGGACTGCAAACCAGATTTGTCCGCTATCAGGATGGTACGATGAATATTGCGGATTTGTTGCAGGCAGGTGATGCTTCGTTTTTCGATGCGTTTGATATTGCGCAAATGGAAATAGAAAATAGCCAGTTGCGTTTTCAGGATGATATGACACGGCAGCTGATTGAATTGAAAGCATTGCGTCTTGCGGCGATGCATGTTACTGCAGAATCGTTGCGGCAGGTTAAAATGCAGACGCATATAGCGTTCAATGACCGGCAGCGCACAGGTAGTGCGGATTCGGCGACTGTGCAATTGAAAACCCAATTTGAAGCTGAAGATATCGTATTCAGCCAGGGAAAGCTGGCCAGCGGCCCGGTTTTTCTTTCTGCTCAGACTGCGCCTGAGGACGGTGGTGCCGGAACGGCTGAACATATTTCCACCCGTATATCGATTGCCGGTTTGAATCGGGTTGAGGGCATATTGAGCAGTCAGCATGCGCATATGGAGCTGGGGTTGCGACATAGCGGATACAGTGTGGAAGCCGTACTGGATACCGCGATTGAAGTCAATATGCATGGGATGACGGGTGCCTTGCCGGGTCTACAGCTGGCATTTGATTTTTTTCATCCAGACTATTTGAGTAAATCCATCAGTGGTTATTTCAAAGGATATCTGGATATTGACGGCGTATCTGAGTGGTTGCATATGGATTTGCAGGGACAGATCGATGGGCAGGCCGTGAAAACGACAGCCCGGTTGCAGGATTTTGCACAACAGACGCGTATCTTCAAGATTGAAATTAACCAGTTGGATCTGACGGCATTATTGCCGGTTGGGCAACCGGATGCTGTACCTGAAGTATCTGATGCACAGTTTGAAGACGCGGTGCTCCCTGATTTTTCAAGGCTGGAGAAGCTGGGTCTGAATGGTTCGATTCAGATCGGACAGTTATCCGTGGGCGATATTCGCTTGTCAGATATACAATTGATGTTGCAGCCGGAAAAAGATAATTCTCCGATCAAGTGATCCGAGTAGTTTTCGTAAGTCATGTCTGAATTGGCCGATGTATTGATTGTCTGGCAAAGAAAGCATGGCCGTCACCATTTGCCGTGGCAGGACGGCAACGATCCCTATGCGATCTGGCTATCGGAAATTATGTTGCAGCAAACACAGGTGAATACGGTTATTCCTTACTATCAGCGGTTTATTCAGCGATTCCCAGATTTGGAAAGTCTGGCGCAGGCGCCGCTTGATGATGTTCTGGCGTTGTGGAGCGGGCTAGGATACTACACACGCGCACGGAATCTGCATCGGGCGGCGCATCTGATTATGACGGAATATCAGGGTATTTTTCCGCAAACCCGTGAAGAGATACAGCAATTGCCAGGTATAGGGCGTTCGACTGCGGCTGCAATTGCCGTATTCGCTTTTGGTCAGCGGGATGCGATTCTGGATGGCAATGTCAAACGCGTTTTTGCGCGTTATTTCGGTATAACGGGTTATCCTGGAGAAACCGGAACACTGGCAAAACTGTGGCAGCTGGCTGAGCAATCCTTGCCCGGTAATGATAATCCCGCCGATATCAAGACGTATACTCAAGGGCTTATGGATCTAGGTGCATTGCTGTGCATCCGCCGGAATCCGTCCTGCGAATGTTGTCCACTGCAGCATGAATGTGTAGCTTATCGGGAAAAACGTGTTGCGTTATTGCCCGCATCCAAACCCAGAAAGCGTTTGCCTGAGAAGCAGACTGTTTTTATGATTTACCGGGCGAAGCAGAAGCTTCTACTGGAAAAGAGACCCAGTCAGGGTATCTGGGGCGGTTTATGGTGCTTTCCGGAAAATGCTTTAGATAAGAATTGGTTGACTGCGGAGGGCAGTACGCATATCGTTGAATTGCCGCGGTTGATGCATACCTTTACACATTTCAGATTATGGATACATCCCCAATTGGTTGAAATAAACGCGGAAATGGACAGTATCGGAAAAATGACTGTCTGGATTAGGCCGGAAGAAGCACTGGATCTTGCAATTCCAACGCCGGTAAGAAAACTGATTTTGCAACATTTTCTCAATGACCTGAATTGAACAGTGTATGGAAAACTGGCAAGCATGGCGTAAGCAGCAGCGTGAACGATTGATTGCCGACCGTATGGCTGTGCCCGAAATGCTGCACCGGCAGTGGAGCAATGCTATTTCTGATGCTCTGCAGCGGGAATTTACCGCTTTGCAGACAATGAAAATTGGTTTGTACTGGCCGTTTCGTGGCGAATATGATCCCAGAGTGGCAATACGTTATTTCTGGGAATCCGGTGCGACGCTGGCATTACCCGAGGTCATCGACCGGCATAAACCACTTTCTTTCCGTGAATGGTGGCCTGACGCGCCGATGAAAACAGGCGCATACAATATTCCGGTGCCTCAGGGTACGCACTGTGTTGAGCCTGAGGTCTTAATCATTCCCATGGTCGGTTTTGATCAAAAGGGCTTTCGGCTGGGTTATGGCAGCGGTTATTTTGACCGCACTCTGGCGGCGTATTCAACCTGTCCGCTAACAATCGGCGTGGCATTCGAAATACAGCGGCTGGAGAATGTGCATCCGCAACAGCACGATATTGCAATGCAGTATATCATTACTGAAGCGGGTGTATTTAAATGGGTCGGCCGGGTTGAAAGTGATCGTGATTGAGTGCGCTGCGGGCATCGTTTTCTGAGAGATAGTTCCGCAGGATGGATGCTCGCCAGGGTGATCCATCATTTTTTTGAAGCGCATAGCGAGACTATGCAACGAAAAAACGAAGAAATATGAATCGTTTATCCCATCTACAGTTAATAGACTTAAGAACCCTCGCTTCTAAGTCGAGGGTTCTTATAGGTTGGTTGAACGGATTGTCAGCGTCCGAAATTAATCATCGTCAGACGGTTCCGATTCATGTTCGTGGGTATCCTCATCATGGCTATCATCACTGTCCGTCGCTTCGGCAACCGTATTTTGTGAAGTCAGTGTGTCGAAGCTGACCCTATGTGTGTCTTTTTCAAGGCTTGTCGCAATGAGCACGGAAATAGTCGTTTCTGGGGTGATTCTGAAATCACCCGTACCCCTCATAAGATTGCCGAAAACGGGTGTAAGGTCGACGCGGACCCGGTTTCCATCGTTATCGGAAATATTGGCTCTGCCTGAGCCCCCCTTGGTCTGAACCTCATTCTGGTTGTTCTGATCGGTTACGAACAACTGTAATTCACCATCTTTGGCTACCAGCTCTAAATGGTATGGCCCTGCTGCGCGTACCTGTCCACCATGGGCGCCAGTTTGATCATTCCCTGATACTGCTAGATTAGGTAGTACAATCAACAATCCTGATAAAGCAAGTACGGAAAGTACATTTCTCATTGTTATTCCTCCTGTATGAAAATTTAGCAAACTAATGAAGATATCCTGCACGATAGTGCCACTTAAAACTAAAATTCACAGTTTTTTCATAAAACCGCAGTAATAACCATAACATAAAGATGGATTATTCACTAGCTATAAGTCGGATTTTGTAGAGCACAAATAAACTCTGAACCACTCCTGTTTTACAGGAGACTCTATTTTCTGAGAGGACAGAGTTATGAAAAAACAAGTGAAATATTTACTGGAGATTCAGGAACAGGTTGTCCGATAAGTGTATGAACACCGGAAAGATTATGAATCATAGTGGGTAGCGACGATAGTATCAATAGCGTGAAGATTGGTTGCACACTGGAAATTCTTCGTGCCTGGATACGACAGCTAGAAACAGATCAAGGTGTTCGAGGCGATTTATCAACGTCAGATCGTGAATGGCTCAAGGAATGATATGGATGAAGTGGAATTTGACACCCTTGGAATGGGTTAATTGGTTCAATAATTGTCGACTACTGGGGCCAATTATTGGAAATATTCCACCGGTAGCATTCGAAATGGCATATTATCGCCAATTAGAGGGGGCAGCTAATACAGCTTGATTCAAAATAAAAAGTATCTAGAAAGTCCGAGCTGATTCACTTAATCTGTCAGTTTGAATTGACAATCCGGTTCAGTTTTATCTAAAGTTTCTAGGTGGGTTTGTCGATATGGAAATTAATTAAAATAAATCATAAGGAAATCAAATTGAAAGTCGATAATTTAATACACACATCACCGAATATCTCACCAGGTGATAACAGAAAGTCTGTTGAAGGAGTTCCGACTGTTAATCAGGAAAATTTGAATAGTACTGTTCATATCAGTTCACGCGCAGCCAATCTACAATCAATTGATACGAATATAGAGACAAATTTTGTTGTCGATACGAGACATGTGCAGCAGATTAAGCAGGCCATTAGTGATGGCACTTTTAAAGTAAATCCCGAAGTAGTGGCAGATCGATTGATCGAAACTGCTAAAGCACTCATTTCAACAAAAGAAGGACAGAGTTAATGCCCGAGAACCAAAGTCTCAAAGGAATTGTTTCAATCCTTGAAAAGGAAAAGGAAACTACTCGAATATTTTTGGAGATTCTTCATAAGGAAGAAGAAGCACTCATTCATGAGCGTGTCAATGATCTTGATAGGATTGTTGCTGAGAAACATAAAATAGTCACAGAACTAGAAGCAATAAATGTACAACGTTTGCAGTATTTGTTGTCTCGGGGTTATCCGGCAAGTAAAGTCGGTATGCAGCAATGGTTGACTAAGTATGCCGATGACATTGAGTTACATGAATTGTGGAATCAATTAATAATCTTGGCAAAGCAGGCAAATCAGACTAATCAAATTAATGGCAGAGCCATTTTATTGCAGCTTCAATATAATCAACGTTCATATTTGGCTCTGCAAAGTGCAGCTGGCAACATATCCTTTTATGGACCGAAAGGTCAAGCCTATATTTAGGCCCTCCAAAGCTCTTCAAAGCACCACCCATAAATGCAAATGAATAAGAGGCTATTTAATGATATGGCCCTATCAATGGGAGATTTCTGCAAAGATCTCGAGTTGAGGGTTTTTCTGGGCTAGTGAGCCAGTGGGCGTATAACCCTTATCGATGAACAACTGAACAGTCTTTAGCGCTGTCTGCGAAGACCCAATGGCGGGCGACGCCGTTATCGCAAATGGCAAGCAGGGTGGCGTCGGCAATGGAAATTCCGTTGCGTTGGCCTTTGAGCACATCGGACAAGGCCGCCAAAGGAGTTGCACAGCGGGGCAGAAGTTCCACACATCACTGATCGCTCGTTAGCTTCGGAAACTCAACCTGTAAGTGGTGGTACCTATAGGCCGGGTAGAAACGCTTGGACTGGCGAAAACGTAACTGATGGAACAAAACGGTTAAGGTCGTCAATTCCGATAAGCTTAACTCACTCCGGTGTTTGCGCTTTTTTGTTCCTGTTTCCAGAAGACGGTGTTTTAAAGTGGACTTGAACGGGTAGCAAAATCATCCATAAGGTAAAAAGCCCGGCTAAACTATCCATGGGCGTCTCTTGAGTGCGATTGATTGGTTCTTGGAAACATAATCTTACGTAAAAAGATGGGTGCTCACTCCTTCTTTTCTTATCCTAAACTCAGGTTATATAGCTATTAGTGTGCGGACAACGCGGTTCAACCGTGCAGGCGCTAGAGCTGGTTGTATATCCATGAAATGGCGATAGCCGGCTCGAGCTACAGACATGTTCAGCCAAATCGCTGCAACCTGTAAGCATTAAGTATATAATACGCAGCTATTTTTGATTAGCACGGTTAGAGGGCGTTTAATCCACCTAGCTGATTAACCGAAGTTAAAAACTGAGAAACTGGTTCACAATTCATCGTCCAAAGTACATCCAACATGCGGCCAATTACAAAATCTAGCAAACTTGCCAATGTGTGTTACGACATTCGTGGTCCGGTGCTCGAACGCGCACGTCGTATGGAGGAAGATGGGCATCATATTATCAAGCTTAATATCGGCAATCCGGCGACATTCGGTTTTGAAGTGCCGGAAGAAATATTGCAGGATGTGATCCATAATTTGTCTGAAGCATCGGGTTATTGCGACTCGAAAGGACTATTCGCGGCGCGTAAGGCGATCATGCATTACACACAGGAAAAGCAGATTGCGAATGTTCAGCTTGATGATATTTTCATTGGCAATGGTGTTTCCGAGTTGGTAGTTTTGACGATGCAGGCGTTGCTCGATAATGGTGATGAAGTGCTCATTCCCATGCCGGACTATCCGCTTTGGACAGCGGCAGTTGTATTATCCGGCGGTATTGCAAGGCATTATATCTGTGACGAGCAGTCGGATTGGCTGCCGGATCTGAATGATATTCGTGCCAAAATCAATCCCAGAACGCGTGCGATTGTCATTATCAACCCTAATAATCCCACGGGAGCGCTATATCCGAAGGAATTACTACTTGAATTGATCGAGATTGCACGTCAGCATCAATTGATTATTTATGCCGATGAGATCTACGACAAAATTCTCTATGACGATGCGCAGCATGTTTCAGTTGCATCGCTGGCGGATGATGTGCTGTTTGTCACTTTCAACGGTTTATCGAAAAATTACCGGGCGGCTGGTTTTCGCTCCGGCTGGGCGATCGTTTCGGGCGAAAAGAATCACGCGGCGGATTATATTGCCGGCTTGAATATGTTGGCGTCAATGCGGTTGTGTGCTAATGTGCCTTCCCAGTTTGGCATACAGACGGCATTGGGTGGTTATCAGAGTATTTATGATCTGACATTGCCGACCGGGCGTCTCAAGCGGCAGCGTGATGTCGCTTGGGAATTGCTGACAGCCATTCCGGGCGTTACGTGCTACAAACCGTGTGCAGCTTTGTATCTTTTTCCCAGATTGGATCCGAAAATCTATCCTGTCGTGGATGATCAACAGTTTGTGTTGGATTTGTTGCTGGAAGAGAAAGTGCTGCTGGTGCAGGGCAGCGGATTTAACTGGATGAATCCGGATCATTTTCGCGTGGTTTTCCTGCCTAATACGGATGATCTGACAGAGGCGGTAAACCGTATTGCACATTATCTGCAACGCTATCGCAAGCGTCATTCAACCTGATTTTGTATCTCTTTTTAAAAATTTCTTATCCAATAAAAACTTAAGAATTCATGCTATGAAACCCATAAAAGTTGGCTTGCTTGGTATTGGCACTGTTGGCAGTGGCACATACGCGGTGCTTAAACGAAATCAGGAAGAAATTATCCGTCGTTCCGGCCGAGGTATTGTCGTTACAATGATTGCCGATCGTGATTTGGTCAGAGCGAACAGTCTTGCCGACAGTGGCGTGGTTGTGACCGATAATGCGCAGGATGTTGTCATGCATCCGGAGATCGATATTGTCGTTGAACTGATTGGTGGGACAACGGTTGCGAAAGATCTGGTGCTGACAGCGATTGCTCAAGGCAAACATGTTGTTACAGCCAACAAGGCTTTGTTGGCGAATCATGGTGCGGAGATTTTCTCGGTGGCGCGTGAAAAGGGTGTTATGGTGGCTTTCGAGGCTGCCGTTGCCGGCGGGATTCCGATCATCAAAGCACTGCGCGAAGGATTGACGGCTAACCGGATTGAATGGGTCGCAGGTATTATTAATGGTACTGCCAATTTTATCCTGTCAGAAATGCGCGAAAAATCATTGCCGTTTGCGCCGGTATTGGAACAGGCGCAGAAATTGGGTTATGCCGAAGCGAATCCGACTTACGATATAGAAGGCATCGATGCGGCGCATAAAATAACGCTCATGTCGGCGATTGCATTCGGCGTTCCTGTACAGTTTGACAAAGTCTATATTGAAGGTATCACCAGACTGACGCAGGAAGACATCAGCTATGCCGAGAAACTGGGCTACCGTATCAAGCTGCTGGGCATTACCCGTCGGGTCGATAAGGGTATAGAATTACGCGTGCATCCGGCGCTGGTGCCGGAACGCCGCTTGCTCGCCAATGTGGAGGGTGTGATGAATGCGGTTGTGGTCAAGGGTGATGCTGTCGGTGCGACGCTCTACTACGGGGCGGGGGCGGGAGCGGAACCGACAGCCAGCGCGGTTATTGCCGACCTGGTGGATGTGGCTCGCATGCAGACGGCTGATCCGGCGCATCGTGTGCCGGTGCTTTCTTTTCAGTTTGATGCGTTATCCGATACGCCGATATTGCCCATGGAAGCAGTGGAGACAGCCTGTTATCTACGCCTGCAGGTGATTGACAAACCGGGCGTGCTTGCGGAGATCACGCGTGTGCTGGCTGATTTTAATATTTCGATCAGTGCGATGATACAGAAAGAAGTGGTCAATGAGGGTGGTTCGGTCAATATCATCATGCTGACGCATAAAAACCTTGAAAAAGACATGAATGCTGCGATTTCCCGGATTGAAGCTTTGCCCGTTGTAACCAGCCAGATAGCGCGAATCCGGATTGAAGAATTGAACGGTAACTGAGTAGTGAACGTGTTTATATCCTGAATTATCAATAATCCATTATGCACTATATTTCAACCCGTGGCGGGATGACGCCAAAAGCTTTTTCTGAAATCCTGTTAAGTGGTTTGTCGCCTGACGGCGGGCTGACGATTCCGGAAGCCTATCCGCGGATCAGCAGGGAAGAATTGGCGGCATGGCGCGGTATGAGCTACCAGTCCCTGGCGTTTGAAATTCTCTCACTATTTGCTGATGATATTCCCGCGGAAGATCTACGTGCAATCGTCAATCGCACGTATACGGCGGAGATTTTTGGCAGTGATGATATTGCGCCGCTTAAAACGCTCGAGCCCGGATTCCATATTTTGGCTTTGTCCAATGGGCCTACACTGGCTTTCAAGGATATTGCCATGCAGTTGCTCGGTAATCTGTTTGAATATACATTGGCTAAAACCGGTGAAGAACTCAATATTCTCGGTGCGACGTCGGGCGATACCGGTTCCAGTGCGGAATACGCCATGCGCGGTAAAAAAGGGATTCGTGTATTTATGTTGTCGCCGCATGAAAAAATGAGCCGCTTCCAGACTGCACAGATGTTTTCACTGAAGGATGAGAATATTTTCAACATTGCCATACGCGGCGTTTTTGATGATTGTCAGGATATCGTCAAAGCGGTCAGCAATGATCATGTATTTAAACAAGCACACCGTATCGGTACGGTCAATTCGATCAACTGGGCGCGTGTCGCTGCACAGATCGTGTATTATTTCAAGGGCTATTTCGCGGCAACGCGATCTAATGATGAGGAAGTTGCGTTTGCGGTGCCGTCAGGCAATTTCGGCAATATCTGCGCCGGGCATGTTGCACGCATGATGGGCCTGCCTATTCGGCAGCTTATCTTGGCTACAAATGAAAACGATGTGCTCGATGAATTTTTCAGAACAGGTGCTTACCGGCCGCGTGCGACCTGCGAAACAAGACATACCAGCAGTCCATCCATGGATATCTCCAAGGCTTCCAACTTTGAACGTTTTATATTTGATTTGACCGACAGAGATACTGTGAAGGTGGCCGGATTATGGTCTTCCATAGAAAAGGGACAGGCTTTTGATTTATCCGAAACACCGTTTTTTGAAAGAATCAAAGACTTCGGTTTTGTGTCCGGTAGTAGCAATCATGCTGCCCGTATCGCCACGATACGGGAGATGCATCAAAAATACCGCGTGCTGGTCGATACGCATACGGCTGACGGATTGAAAGTCGGACAAACACTGCGCGAAAGGGGTATTCCACTTATTTGTATGGAGACTGCGCAACCGGCCAAATTCGCTGAAAGCATACAGGAAGCGATCGGCCAGCAACCACCTCGACCTGCGGGTTATGAGCATCTGGAAGACTTGTCACAACGATTTGTTGTCAAGGATGCGGACGCGGATGTTATAAAGGCCTATATCGCTGCACAGGCGATCTGATTTTCGGCTTCTTTTCTTGTAGGTTTTTTGTCAGATTGATTTCAATAAAATTGACGCTTTAGAACTTGTTCAAGATTTCGATCAAGAGGTGCACGGAGTGCAAGAAGGCAGAATTGAACAAAAAAGTGCAGCATGCTTGAAGCAATGTAAGTAAGTATTTAAGTTCAATTCTAACGCGGCAATGCGCCTTTCAGTGAGCTCTTTAACAGGTTTCTAGCGCCATGGCATTATAGGTATGGTTGAAATGCTGTTTTTGGGTGATCCCTCGATAATGCGGTCACTATAGGTTAAATAAATCAGCACGTTTCTCTTGGGATCATAAAAACGAACGACTTGTAGTGATTTGAAAAGCAATGAAGTGCTTTTTTTGAAAACTTCGTCGCCATTAGCTTTGCCGCTTTTAATATCTTCAGACAATGTGATCGGCCCGACCTGCCTGCATGCAATGGATGCATCCGATGTGTCTTCGGCAATTCCAACCACGCCACTTACGCCACCGGTTTTTGCCCGGCTGAGATAACAGGTGGCACCATTAATATCCGGATCGTCAAATGCTTCAATGACTATTTTGTCATTAGCACCCAGCAGTTTGAATTTGGTTGAGACGCTTCCAATAACCTCAGCATTGAGCGATGCCGGAAAGAGTAAAGATAAAATTATTACCCCGATGGTAGCAAAGGTAAAGGCATAATCTATTTTTGTATGAGTGAATATAGTCATAATTAAAAGCCGTTTGGTTTGTTTGCTTATCCGAATATACCCTTATATCACAGTATATTGATGATTAATTTAATCTGTATCCATAAAATTTCATGATTACATGTTTTGCTGTTTTTATCTATCCTATTTTTTAGGATTCGACATAAACGCCGCAATGCTATCATTGTTTTAAAATTTCTTCGCATGAATGAGTCGCTGGCAAGCAGAATAAGATCTGTAAAATTTCTGATACATGTTTCCTATTTTTTAAATATTTGATAAAATTAGTCCCAGTTTTGATGGGCTTTTTCAGCCCATTTTTTATTTGTGTCGAGGCTATGGTGTTAGAAGATTTGCTGGAATTAACTCTTAATGGAATGGGTTATGAGTTGGTTGATGTCGAGCAATTATCGCACGGTAAATTAATCAGAGTGTATGTCGACAAAGAAGGTGGTATTACCATAGATGATTGTGTTGCAATCAGCAATCACTTGAGTCGTTTGTTGACAGTAGAGAATGTCGATTATGATCGGCTTGAGGTTTCTTCGCCTGGGTTAGACAGGCCTCTGAAAAAAGAACGTGATTTCCTCCGTTTTGTTGGAGAAACTGTTAAATTGAAACTGCGTGTTCCGCTTCAAGGACAGAGGAATTTTATGGGGGTTTTGCGGGAAGTAAATGATGGCATTTTAAGACTTGAAGTCGAAGGAAAATTGTTTGATCTGGATATGCACAATATTGGAAAGGCTCGTCTGGTTCCAAAATTGTAGGCAATTAAAAATTTGACTGGAGGGCTATGAGCCGCGAAATTTTATTGTTGGTTGATGCGCTGGCGCGTGAAAAAGCTGTGGAAAAAGAAATTGTTTTTACAGCGTTGGAAATGGCATTGTCTTCCGCGACAAAAAAACGATTTAATGAAGACGTCGATGTGCGTGTTTCTATTGATAGAAAATCGGGTGATTATGAATCTTATCGTCGTTGGCTGGTAGTCGCGGATGATGCGGTCGAGGAGCCTTCTCGTCAAATTGCCTTGAGTGAAGCCGGGAAAATGGATCCTGATATTCAATTGGGTGGCTATAGTGAAGTGCAGCTTGAACCTATTGAGTTTGGGCGCATAGGCGCGCAGGCGGCAAAACAAGTGATTTTTCAGAAAATACGCGATGCGGAACGGGAACAAACATTAAATGATTTTCTCGAACGCGGTGATTATATGATTACAGGCACTATCAAGCGTATTGAAAGAGGAAATGCTATCGTGGAGTCAGGCAGAATAGAAGCTGAATTGCCTCGCGATCAGATGATTCCAAAAGAAAATCTGCGTGTAGGTGATCGCGTGCGTGCTTATTTATATAAAGTGGATCGTGCAGCCAGGGGTGCGCAATTAAAATTGTCACGTATTTCTCCGGAATTTTTAGTCAAACTGTTTGAGCTTGAAGTGCCTGAAATTGAGGAAGGCATTCTGGAGGTAAAAGCGGCAGCCCGGGATCCGGGTTCTCGTGCCAAAATAGCTGTGAAATCGAATGATCAACGTGTCGATCCTATCGGTACCTGTGTGGGTATGCGTGGATCCAGAGTGCAGGCCGTAATTGGTGAGTTAGCGGGTGAGCGCGTGGATATTATCCTATGGTCCGATGATCCAGCTACTTTTATCATTAACGCATTAGCGCCCGCCGAGATCAGCAGTATTATGGTCGATGAAGAAAATCATAGTATGGATATTGTGGTGGATGAAGAAAATCTTGCACAGGCTATTGGGCGTGGTGGTCAAAATGTGCGATTGGCGGCTGAATTGACCGGTTGGGATCTCAATATCATGACTGAGGAAGAGTCACAATCCAAACATGAGGAGGAGACAGCGTTGGTCAGAACATTGTTTGTCGAGAAATTGGGTGTGGACGAGGAGATTGCTGATATTCTGGCACAGGAAGGTTTTGCTACGCTTGAAGAAGTTGCCTATGTTCCGTTGAATGAGATGCTCGAAATTGAATCATTAGAAGAAGAGATAATCAACGAAATACGTGAACGCGCTCGTAATGTATTATTGACGGATGCCATTGCTGATGAAGAGAAAGTTGAAAGTGTCGCTGAGGACTTGCTTTCATTGGAAGGTATGGATATTGATACGGTACGTGTGTTGGCGGCTCAAGGTATCAACAGTCAGGCTGATTTGGCCGATTTGGCCGCCGATGATCTGGTGGAAATAACGGGTATGGATATTGAGCGTGCGAATAAGCTAATCATGAAGGCACGTGAGCCGTGGTTTGTTTAATTGGTTTTTTTATTGAGTAGCGGCGATATGTTATCGTTAATCAGTAATAACATATCAATGCTTCTTTTCAATGAAGCAACTGTTTTGTTTGGTGTTGTGTTGTCAAAAGGATGTAAAGGTTATCAATGGCGCAAATGAGTGTGGAACAATTTGCTCATGAACTGGGCATGATGCCGTCAGTATTGCTGGAGCAATTACAGGCGGCAGGTGTTAACAAGGTTTTTGCTGAGGATAATCTGACTGAGCAAGATAAAGCGCAGTTGCTTGATTATCTGCGTAAAACGCATGGCGTTAAACAAATAAAAGATAAGGTTACACTCACACGGCGACAGACATCTGAAATCCGCAAATCGGATAGCATGGGCAGAGCACGTACAATTCAGGTCGTTAGAAAGAGACGTGTCCTGACAAAATCGCCATTTGATAATAAAGCTGAGAGGCAATTAAGTGAGAGCGAAGGCGTAGAAAAGTTGCATAAAGCTGAGCCTGTAATAGATGCGGAAGAATTGGCATTACGTGAAGCAGAAGCAAAGAAACAGGCTGAATTAATCGCGCGTCAGGTTGCTGAAATTCAACGTAAAAAGCTGAAAAAGATCGAAGCGGAGAAAATAGAAAGAACTAAATTAGTTGTCACCGTTGAGGAAAAAGAGACAGAGATACGGAAAGAAAAGACGGGTGTTGATACTATTACTGTATCCACGGAGGCATCTGCCAAGCAGGCTGAAAGTGATCAAGTTTCGATTCACGAAGCGACGGAACTGCGCCAGCGGGGGCAGACTAATACTGAAAGTAAACGACCAACCGAGTCGCAAAGCAAAGAATTGCAAGCCATTGATGCAAATAAGAATGTTGCGAACGTAACGAAAAAAGTAGAAAAACCTGAAAAAACCGACAAAACCGACAAGAAAAAGAAACAAGTTAAACAAACCTCTTGGTCTGATGAAGGAATGCGTAAGCGTGGTGCGAAAGTACGTGAAGAGCTTTCAGCAGGCCAAGGATGGCGCGGACGGCGGGATAAGCAGCAGAAATTTGTCGAAATAGAGAAGAAGGAACATGGTTTCTCAGCGCCCACCGAACCGATTGTGCGTGAAGTTATGGTGCCTGAAACCATTTCGGTTGGTGCATTGGCGCAAAAAATGTCCATTAAGGCGGCGGATATCATTAAAGTACTGATGAATATGGGCAGTATGGTGACGATCAATCAAATGCTGGATCAGGAAACCGCTATGATTGTTGTCGAAGAATTGGGGCATGTTGCAAAGCCAGCTGCCTTGGATAGCCCGGAAGCTTTTCTTGCGGATGCCGAATTGGTCATTGCTGAGGCTGAAATGGAGTCCCGTGCACCCGTGGTGACAGTAATGGGGCATGTGGATCACGGCAAGACATCTCTGCTGGATTACATACGGCGAACTCGTGTGGCGGGAGGAGAAGCCGGCGGCATTACGCAGCATATCGGCGCATATCATGTCGAGACTGATCACGGTATGGTTACCTTTTTGGATACGCCGGGTCATGAGGCATTTACCGCAATGCGCGCGCGCGGTACCAAGATTACGGATATTGTTGTTTTGGTGGTGGCGGCGGATGACGGAGTTATGCCGCAAACCATTGAGGCGATTCATCATGCTAAAGCAGCCAGAATACCGATTATTGTTGCGGTCAACAAAATTGATAAGCCTGAAGCGAACATAGAAAAAATCAAACAAGAATTGGTTGCACACGCGGTAGTTCCTGAAGATTGGGGGGGGGATACGATGTTTATCGAAGTTTCAGCCAAAACGGGGCAGGGTATTGATGCGTTACTGGAAGGTATCTTGCTGCAAGCGGAAGTGCTGGAATTGAAAGCGCCCAAGAAGACTTCAGCTAAAGGTGTTGTGATCGAATCACGTCTTGATAAGGGCCGTGGTCCGGTAGCAACGATTTTGATTCAGTCCGGAACCTTAAAGCAAGGTGATGTGTTACTGGCCGGAGCAGTTTATGGCAAAGTACGCGCCATGAACGACGAAAACGGACGTAAAATAAAACGGGCAGGTACCTCTATTCCGGTTGAAATACAAGGATTGGCCGAAGTACCAGAAGCGGGTGAAAATGTGATGGTATTGGACGATGAGCGGAAGGCAAGGGAAATTGCCTTATTTCGACAAGGTAAATATCGCGATGTTAAATTGGCCAAGCAGCAGGCTGCTAAGCTGGAAAATATCTTTGACCAGCAGGCGGATGTCAAAGTGCTTTCCCTGATTATCAAGGCGGATGTCCAAGGTTCCTGTGAAGCATTGGCTCATGCATTGCAGAAATTATCGACTGACGAAGTCAGAGTTAATATTATCCATAGTGCGGTAGGCGCAATCATTGAATCGGATATCAACCTGTCATTGGCATCAAATGCAGTGATTATTGGTTTTAATGTACGTGCGGACGCAGGGGCGCGCAAATTGATTACTTCGAGTGGTGTTGATGTGCATTATTACAACATCATTTATGAAGCGGTCGATGAAGTTAAGGCTGCGTTATCCGGATTGATGGCGCCTGAACGAAAGGAAAACATCATTGGATTGGTCGATATCCGGGAAGTTTATCGTATCCCCAAAGTGGGTGCCGTAGCAGGCTGCTATGTATTGGAGGGCATTGTCAGACGAAATTCTCTGGTGCGGGTATTGCGTGACGGGAAAGTGATACATAGCTGCGAGCTGGATTCCTTGAAGCGATTTAAAGATGATGTCAAAGAAGTCCGAGAGGGTTTCGAATGCGGTATTTCACTTAAAAATTATAATGACATACTGATAGGTGATCAGCTTGAAGCCTATGAAATAGTCGAGACTGCACGATCGCTTTAGTTCGATAATGCCAAAAGATTTTTCCCGTTCCTTACGCGTTGCAGATCAAATTCAACGTGAACTTGCTGATTTGTTACAGAATGAAATCAAAGATCCGCGAATCAATCAAATTACGCTTACTGCTGTGGAAGTCAGCCGTGACTATACCTATGCGAAGATTTATTATACGACATTAGATCGTCTGGAAAAAAACGGTGTAATAGAAAAAGGACTGAAACATGCCAGCGGTTTTTTGCGTTCGAACTTGTCCAAGAGAATTAATTTGCGTCAGGTTCCGCAGTTAATGTTTATTTATGACAAATCGATTGAGCGAGGAGCATATCTTTCAAAACTGATCGATGAAGCGATTGCTCAAGAGAATAAATAAATTCAATTTCAAACCTCTATAAAACCTAAAGTAAATTAGGTGTCATTTTTAAGCAGTGACGCATATTTTCGTCTCTTTTCATGGTTAAACGCAATATTAGCGGTGTACTGTTACTCGATAAGCCGTGTGGCATATCGTCTAATAAAGCGCTTCAAATCATAAAATACTTATATGCAGCAGAAAAATCCGGGCATACCGGTACACTGGATCCTATGGCGACCGGAATGTTACCGATTTGTTTGGGTGAAGCGACCAAATTTTCCTCGATATTATTAAGTGCACCCAAGACTTATGAAGCTGTTCTAAAATTGGGTTATCGGAGCACAACGGGTGATCTCGAGGGTGAAATAGAGAAAGTCTCGGATTTTCAGGCGCTCAATTGTTCTATTCACGATTGTGAAACAGTTTTAAGGCAATTTGTGGGAGAAATTCAACAGACACCACCGATGTATAGCGCACTGAAGTATCGCGGTAAGCCATTATATGTTTATGCCAGAAAAGGGAAAATAATACAGCGAAATGCGAGGACTATTTTTATCTATGGAATTAAAATTGATTCGTTGATTGGAGATGAACTGAAGATCTGGGTTCAATGTGGAACGGGTACTTATATTCGTACATTGGCTGAAGATATCGGCAGCGCATTGGGTTGTGGCAGCGCCTATTTGATTAAACTGCGCCGCAGTTCGGTGGCTTCTTTTGATCTTTTGAAATCAAAAACACTGGCAGCGATTGAAGAGATGGACGTATTGAATCGCGATGAGTGTCTTTTGCCTATTGATAGTCTGCTGTCGGATATTCCCTTATTACATTTAAATCAAGAAGAAGCATTGCATATACTCAAAGGACGTGTGCTTTCAGCAAAGCCGGATGCGATACATTTTTCACCGTCTATGACAAATAGAAATATTGTGTACGATGTGCGTTTATATCATCAGCAACAATTCCTGGGTTTAGGGGAAGTTGCCATGAATTTAAGCTTAAAACCGAAACGCATGATGTCAAATTCATATTTGTCCAGGCTGAATTGTTTTACTGCGAATCGATAGTGTCCGAGGGAAATGTAATATTACAGGTCAAGGTCACTGCGGTATAATCCCCCGTTTTAATTTGAAAAAATAATAATGTTGCAAGGAATCAATCTGACGTGCGTGCGTGGTGATCGAAGGCTTTTTAAAGAAGTCAATTTTATCTTGGAAGCTGGCGGGTTGATGCAGGTACATGGCCCTAATGGCAGTGGCAAAACAAGCCTATTACGTATGTTGTGCGGGTTATCTCATCCTGCCATGGGAGAAATAACCTGGTGTGGTACTTCCATACGTGTCCTTGGGGGTGAATATTTCGCTAACCTGACGTATATCGGTCATTTAAGTGGTACTAAAGATGATCTGACAGTGCTGGAGAATTTGCGCATATCGAGTGCATTGGCAGGTGTGCGAATCTCAGAAAGACAAGCGAGTGATGCTTTGACGCATATGGGTTTAAATGGCAGAGAATTTTTGCCGGCAAAGGTATTGTCACAAGGTCAGCGAAGACGCGTGGCATTGGCGCGATTACTAGTCTGTAAAACGAAATTATGGATTCTGGATGAACCATTAGCTGCACTTGATGTTATGGCGGTGCAGCTTATTCAAGAGCTGTTGGAGCAGCATTTGGCTGAGAAAGGGTTGGTGGTAATGACAACGCACCAGGAGATTGATGTGACCGCGGTTTCAAAAGTACATTTGAGATTGGTTTAGTATGTTTTTTTGGATCATACAACGCGATTTGCTATTGGCCGTGCGCCGCAGATCAGATGTTTTAACAACATTATTCTTTTTTGTGATTGTCGTTAGCTTGTTTCCCCTGAGTGTTGGGCCGGAAATGAATCTGCTGCGCATCATGGCGCCCGGTGTAGTATGGGTTGCTGCATTGCTTGCTTCAATGCTGTCGCTGGGACGATTATTTTCAAGTGATTATTTGGACGGTACATTAGAGCAGATGTTGCTGTCACCACAATCGCTATCCATTCTTGTTTTAGGAAAAGCGCTGGCGCATTGGCTGGTTACGGGAGTGCCGTTGGTTCTGATGGCTCCGGTTCTTGGGATTCAGTATGATCTCCCGGCCGATGCCTTGTTTGTTCTGGTGCTTTCTTTGTTACTTGGAACACCCGTGTTGAGCTTGATTGGTGCGATAGGCGCTGCTTTAACGTTGGGTTTGCGTGGCGGGGGTGTTTTGGTTTCTTTGCTGGTACTGCCACTTTATATTCCGGTACTGATTTTTGGGGCCGGTGCGGTCGAAGCAAATATGGCTGGCATAAGCTATGATGCGCACTTGTCTTTGCTGGGTGCTTTTCTGCTTGTGTCGCTTGTTTTTGCACCATGGGCAATTGCTTCGTCATTGAGAGTTTCTATGGAATAGTCAATTAAAAAAACCAGGAATCAGGTTTTTTTAAGTTGTTTGATTTTAGCCAAAGTAATTTTTTAAACCGGTTTTTGGTATAAAATTGCTTCCGGCCTATCAAAAGTGATAGGCATAAAGTAAGAATCTTTAAAAATAGAAAATATAAATCCTATATGGCAATTAATTGGTATAAATATGCATCTCCTGCCAGTTTTTATATTCTGGCGGGCAAGATGGTTCCTTTCTTTGCGATTGTCGCGATCGGTTTATTAATCGCTGGTTTGTATATCGGCTTTTTTGTTGCGCCGACTGATTTCCAACAAGGTGAAGCATATCGCATTATTTTTATTCATGTTCCGGCGGCATGGATGTCCATGTTTTTGTATGTGGTCATGGCACTCTGGGCAGGTATAGGGTTGGCTTTTAATACACGGTTGTCATCAATGATGGCAACTGCAATTGCGCCAACGGGGGCGATGTTTACATTTCTGGCGTTATGGACCGGCTCATTGTGGGGAAAACCTATGTGGGGAACCTGGTGGGTCTGGGATGCGCGATTGACATCGGAATTAATTTTATTGTTTCTTTATATTGGGTTCATGTCATTACAAGCAGCTATTGATGATCCGCGTAGAGCGGATAAAGCAGGCGCGATTATTGCTTTGGTTGGCGTAATAAATATTCCGATTATTTACTTCTCTGTACAATGGTGGAATACCCTGCATCAGGGTGCGTCTGTCAGTGTGACTCAGGCACCGACCATGGCTTCTGTCATGCTGACTGGTATGATGATTATGGTATTTGCCAGTTGGATGTATGCAATTGCAGTCATATTGAAGCGTGTCCGCATTATTATTCTTGAAAGGGAAAGTCATACTGCATGGGTTGCTGAACTGAGAAAAAAGGGAGCGTTGTGATGCAATGGTCGAGTTGGTCTGAATTTTTTGCCATGGGGGGATATGGCATTTATGTATGGGGATCGTATATTGTTACATTTGCATGTGTGATCAGTGAGGTATTGCTAATTGCAAGGCGCCGTCGAACTTTAGTTAAAACGTATGGTCTGATACACGATCCATATACAGAAGAAATTTCTAATAACGAAACGCCTTTAAATATAGAAAAAGCTTCGGCAATAAAAGAAACTAAAGAAAGCCCAAATGCCAGAGCAGTTTCCAATGCAGAAGAGATAAAAAATGAAACCACGTCATAAAAAGCTTGCAGTGATTGCTGCAGGTGTAACCGCATTAGGTTTTGCTGCTGTATTAGTCCTTAATGCATTTCAAAGCAATCTTGTATTCTTTTTCAGCCCCACCCAAGTCGCTGCTAATGAAGCGCCTGTAGGTAAAAGTTTCAGAATTGGCGGCCTTGTGGAAGAAGGGAGTGTGCTGCGTGAACAGGACAGTACAACTGTCCGATTTGCAATAACCGATACCGCCGAAGTAATACAAGTCGTTTATACCGGGATACTCCCTGACTTGTTTCGAGAAGGAAAAGGTGTTGTTGCACAAGGAAAACTGGATTCCAATGGTATTTTTGAAGCTGATGAAGTGCTGGCAAAGCATGACGAGAACTATATGCCTCCAGAAGCTGCACTGGCCTTGGAAGAAGCTGCAAAAGCCCAGAGAAGCTCCTTAATACAGTAAAAAAAATACTCATTATCCTGAAATTAAGTTCAGTTTTGTTGTATTCACGAATTTTTATATAACGAATAAAACATTATGATTCCAGAAATTGGTAATTTTGCATTAATCCTTGCGTTGTTGTTGGCAACTATTCAGGGTACGTTACCTTTAATTGGTGCGGCGCGAGGTATCCCATCTTGGATGGCATTAGCGAAGCCTGTAGTACAGGGACAATTTGTTTTTGTATTGATTGCATTTCTATGTCTCGGTTATTCATTTGTCACCAGCGATTTTTCGGTGATAAATGTGGCAAGGAATTCCAATACCGAACTGCCTTTACAGTATCGTATTGCGGCCACATGGGGTTCGCATGAAGGCTCATTGTTACTATGGGTGCTCATGCTGGCTGGCTGGTCAATTGCGGTCAGTGTTTTCAGCAAACAGCTGCCCGAAGATATGGTCGCGCGCGTATTAGGTGTGCTTGGTTTGGTGAGCATTGGTTTTCTGCTGTTTATGTTGATGACTTCCAATCCATTCGATCGGTTGTTGCCTGCCGCGATGGAAGGCAGTGATCTCAATCCATTACTGCAAGATCCCGGTATGGTGATACATCCGCCGATGCTATATATGGGCTATGTCGGATTTTCGGTGGCATTTGCTTTTGCAATAGCCGCACTCTTGAGTGGCAGGTTGGATGCTACGTGGGCACGTTGGTCCCGGCCTTGGACGACCGTTGCTTGGGTATTTCTGACCTTTGGCATCATGTTAGGCAGTTGGTGGGCTTATTATGAATTAGGTTGGGGCGGTTGGTGGTTCTGGGATCCGGTTGAGAATGCATCATTTATGCCTTGGCTGGTGGGTACCGCACTCATGCATTCGCTGGCAGTGACTGAGAAACGCGGTAGTTTTAAAAGCTGGACCGTATTGCTGGCAATCTGCACGTTTGCTTTGTGTTTATTAGGTACTTTCCTGGTAAGGTCAGGGGTTTTGACTTCAGTGCATGCTTTTGCAACTGATCCTGAGAGAGGAGTCTTCATTCTGGGATTTCTCTTTGTGACAGTAACATTATCATTACTGCTGTTTGCCTGGCGAGCGCCGAAAGTTGGATTGGGTGGTAAGTTCGATTTGTTATCGCGTGAATCCATGTTGTTAGCAAATAATCTGTTGCTGCTGGTTGCCGCTGGCAGTGTAATGTTGGGGACCTTATATCCACTGGTTATTGATGCGCTGAATCTCGGAAAAATTTCAGTAGGCCCCCCCTATTTTGAAGCTGTCTTTGTACCGATCATGACACCCGCAATTTTCTTGATCGGCTTGGGGCCCATATCCCGATGGAAACAAATGAGTTTGCCGTCGCTGGTTGTACGTGTTCGCTGGGCGATTGCAGTGAGTTTTATCAGCGCATTGATAGCACCCTACTATATGGGGGAATGGAAACCACTGGTAAGTTTTGGTTTGTTATTGGCATTTTGGATCATCGTGAGTATTCTCGTGAGTCTGAAGCATCGTTTGGCTAATAGCGGTCAAGGCAACATTTTTATAAAATTAGCCAAGCAATCCAGAAGTTTCTATGGGATGCATTGTGCACATTTTGGCGTAGCGGTATTCATTATTGGTGTAACTCTTGTTAATGGGTATGAAACAGAAAAAGATGTTCGTATGGATATTGGCAGTCGTGTGACGATTGGTGATTATGCATTCCAATTTAACGGCGTATCAGACGTGGTAGGTCCAAATTATATGTCAGTTCGTGGTGAAATTGATGTGTTTGAAAATGGTGAGTTTGTCCGTAAACTGTATCCGGAAAAACGCACTTATAATGCATCCGGTATGGTCATGACCGAAGCGGCCATTGATACGGGTATATTCCGTGATCTCTATGTCGCTTTAGGCGAGCCTTTGGCTAACGATGCCTGGGTTGTAAGAGCATATCATAAGCCGTTTGTCGACTGGATTTGGTTTGGTTGCTTATTAATGTCTATAGGCGGCGTTACAGCAATCAGTGATAAACGCTATCGCTTGAAAATAAAAGATAAGAGTAGATTGTTCGTAGGTAAAGAGACGGAATCGGAAGAGCCTGTTTCAGGAGAAGGTAAGCCTGTCACTGCAGCTGATTCTGCCTTGGTAACGGAGACGAGAAAAGTATGATGCGTTATTTAATGCCATTGTTCGCTTTTCTAGTACTCGCTGTATTTTTGTTTGTTGGTTTATCATTAAATCCGCGTCAAGTACCATCGCCTTTGATTGATAAGCCCGCACCTGAATTTGAGCTGTATAGCCTGCATGAACCTGATAGGGTGTTTTCTTCCAAAGAAAATCTGGGCAAGGTGTGGTTACTGAATGTTTGGGCTTCATGGTGTGTTGCTTGCCGTGATGAGCATCCGTTATTAGTTCAACTTGCTAAAGCTGGAATAGTTCCGGTTTATGGTCTGAATTATAAGGATGAAAATACCACTGCAAAGCAGTGGTTGAGATTGTACGGCGATCCATATGTTGCCAGTCTGGTTGATCCTGATGGTTCTGTAGGTATTGATTATGGTGTTTACGGTGTACCTGAAACCTATGTTATCGATAAGCAGGGGATCATAAGACATAAGCAAATTGGTCCTGTTACCGTCGATTCACTTAGGAATAAAATAGTTCCACTGATTATGGAGTTACAGGAACAAACATAATGATTTTTAATTTTTTTTTTATAAATGATGTGCTTAGAAGAATCGTTATTATTCCAGTATGTCTTGTCATTTTCCTATTATTGCCTGTATTCGGTTGGTCTCAAGAAACGTATAAAGAAGCCATACCAGTAGCGGAAAATCCGGAAGTTGAAAGAAGAATGCTTGCGCTGACAGAAGATCTTCGGTGTCTGGTATGTCAGAATGAATCAATTGCGGACTCACGAGCCGAATTTTCTAATGATATACGTCGCATTATCCGTGAACAAATCAAAGCAAATAAGACCGATGCGGAAATTATAGATTTTCTGGTCGAACGTTATGGGGATTTTGTTCTTTACAATCCACCGATGAAGGCGACAACCGTATTGTTATGGTTCGGTCCTCTGATAATGTTTTTAATTGGTTTTTTGGTTCTGATTCGATATTTGAAGGGAAGGCGTGTTCAGATCGAGGAAGTTAATTTAACCGATGCCGATCAGAAAAAAATTATTGCATTGCTCAATGCGAAAGAAGAAGGAATGCATGTGCCACAGCAAAAAACAAGCGAAGATTTAATGGCGCAAAAGAAAACCATAAACGTAAACCATCAGAAACCATCTGAAGTTTCAACGGATGAAAATAAAGGTAAAAAAATATGACGGCATTCTGGATAATTTCTGGCATTCTGATCGTAGTGGCGCTTCTTTTTATTGTTCCAACGCTTTTAAAGAGTAGGAATGAGCAGGAAGAACGTATTGAACGCGATGCTGTTAATGTGACAGTTTATCGTGATCAACTGACAGAGCTTGAGAAAGACCTTGAAAATGATATTCTTACACAGGAACAATATGACCAGAGTAAACAGGAATTGCAGCAGCGTATGTTGCAGGATATTCCTGATCAAGAAGATGTCGTGATTAAGAAAAACGGAAAATTTGCTAATATCGCTGTGTCAACGCTGATCGTGTTGACATTGCCGGTAGTGGCTGTTTATTTGTATCTCGAAATTGGCGATACGCGCGGATTATTGCCGCAAGCTCAACTGGCTAGCGCTACACAGATGCAGCAGCATCCTGGTAGTGTCGGTGAGGCCCCTGCAGGGCACGATAATTTTATGTCTGTGCTTGATAATTTGATCGCAAGATTGAACAGTAATCCCGAAGATATTGAAGGATGGTTCATGTTGGCGCGTACATACGCAATTATGAATCGTTATGATGAAGCTGCAAGCACATATGCCAAATTAAATGAAATGGTGCCTAACGATCCTCAGATTCTCAGTGATTACGCCGATGTGCTGGCCATGACAAACGATGGCAGTTTAATAGGTAAACCAACCGAACTGATTACTGAAGCGTTGGAATTGGATCCGGAATATCCAAAAGCGTTAGCACTAGCCGGTACTGCTGGATATGAGAAAAAGGATTTTGATCAGGCGGCCATGTACTGGGAAAGATTGCTCGCAGTGATACCGGCTGAGTCACAGCTTGCGCAATCGGTAAAAGAGAGTATCGCTGATGCTAGAAATTTGGCGGGTAAAGCGGCGGGTATTCAGCCGGTGCAGATTGCTGGTACAGATACAGAAGCGATCAGTACTGCTGAAGAGGATTCAAATAGCAGCGGTGCGAGTGCCATGAAATCTCAGCATCCACCCACAGATTCGTCATCTGCATCGCCTGTGGGCCCCTCGTCACTGTCTATATCGGGTACTGTAACAATAAGTAATGCAGTTTCATCAAATATCAATCCGAGTGATACATTGTTTATCTATGCACGCGCTGAAACCGGTCCTAAGATGCCGCTAGCTATTCTGCGATTGAAAGCGGGTGACTTGCCAACTGAATTTACATTGACGGATGAAATGGCAATGACGCCGGCAATGAAGTTATCCAGCGTTCCAAATGTGGTGATAGAGGCGCGTATTTCTAAGTCGGGTCAGGCAGTGCCTTCAAGCGGTGATCTACAGGGGGTAAGCGCTCCCGTCAAGATTGGCAATAATAATGTTGCTATTGTGATTGATACACGTATTCCATAGCTTTATCCATGATTTTATGTTAGAAATGAATAATCCGGTTGCAGACTTCCAGTTGCCAGCTACGGGTGGAAAGGTTTTTTCCCTATCTCAAATGCGTGGTAAACATGTAGTTATATATTTTTACCCAAAGGATGATACGCCTGGATGTACCACTGAAGGAGAAAATTTTCGGGATAATTATTCCGCTTTTGAGCGTTTAAACTGTGTAATTATTGGTATCTCGCGCGATAGGATAAAATCGCACGAGAATTTCAAGGCTAAAATGGAATTTTCTTTCGATCTTTTGAGTGATGAGGATGAAATCGTCTGCCAGCAGTTCGATGTGATACGAATGAAAAATATGTATGGCAAGCAGGTTCGTGGTATAGAACGCAGCACTTTTTTAATTGATGCTGATGGTAATTTAAGAAGAGAGTGGCGAGGTGTCAAGGTTCCCGGTCATGTGGATGAAGTACTGGAGTTTGTTAAGACACTGTAAAATACTTTTTTTACCGATATTTGTCGATCAGCAGAAATATTCATTTTAACGCAGTAATCCATTTAGTATACAAATGTTCTGCTACGGCATTGAGGTGTGCTACTCTATCGGTCAAATTGCTTTCAATTTCAGACGGTGATTGAACCGTTGGGTCATTAAGCCGCATAATTTCTTCGTAACTGACATCACACCAATCTTTGATCATACGCTCCGTCATTTCTACATGGCATTGCATACCCAGATGTATTTCCACGGCAAAAGCCTGATTTTCGCAATGTTGATTCGAGAGAATACAGGTTGCACCTTCTGGAAGACTGAAGGTTTCACCATGCCAGTGAAAAGTTTCAAATTCCGTTAAATCATTGAACCAGGCTTGTGCTACCGGGTTATTCTTGACACTGACTTTACCCCATCCCATTTCTCTGACTGGACTCTGTGTGACAGAACCGCCGAGCGCTTTTGCCATTAGTTGACCGCCCAGGCAGTGTCCTAGTACCGGTATTTCCTGATCGATGGCTTGACGAATAAGATTCATAGAGGGCTCGATCCAGGGCAGATCGTCATTAACGCTCATGGGCCCCCCCATAAAGACTAATCCGCTAAATGGTTTAATACTATCAGGAGGATTTTCTCCTGCATCGATTTTTATCAATTGCCAAGGAATATGATTGTTATTGAGAAATGTGGCAAAATAGCCCGGGCCTTCAATGGGTAAGTGTCTGAAAATTGCAACCGGCTTCATGGAGCTCCTGTCGTTAATAGATTAAAAAGCTGTTTATTACTCTCATCCATGTGATTATCATATTTTCTCCGGGCGTCCGATGTCAATTTTGTTCAGGTTTCTTACGATCAATTCCATTTTTATTAATATAGATGTTTCATAGTATAAGAATCGACTTTCAATGACCGCAACAAAAAATTCATTTGCTGATCTTGTACGTATTGAGCAATTGCGCAGAATTGAATCCGTCAATGCTAAAGCGTTATCTTACGTCAGTGTTGCGAATATGGATAATCATTCGGTCACGGATTTCAAGTACGCTGATTTTACACAGCGATTGGCCCGGCGTGCGAATTTACTGATACATGACAATGGCCTGGATGCAATGATCGCGAGACCTCTGCAGCAATTCAAATATGCAGGTCGGGCCAGTTTAATCATTGCTGCAATTCTTGGGGGACTCGCTGCCGGTAACGCAGTAAGTGAGCTACATACATTGAATATCTATTGGCTGCTTGCGGTATTACTGGGGTTCAATCTGTTGTCGTTGATCTTGTGGTTTATCGGCATGACGTTCAAGCTGCAGAGCCTGAGCAGCGGCGTAGTGGCGCAATGGGTCAGTTGGTTGCCTTTTCGAAGAAAGGATAACAGCACAAATGAGTCGCTGACATCACGTGTTTGGTGGGAAATGTGTTTAACGGGTGTTGTCGGAAAATGGCGTGTCAGTATATTGACCCATCAGTTCTGGTTGATTTATCTCGCAGCGGGAATGATGTTATTAATTTTGCTGATGATGGCGAAACAATATAATTTTGTATGGGGCACGACGTTGTTACCGGAAACCAGTTTGCCGAGATTGACCGAACTGTTAGGCAGACCACTGGAATTAATCGGATTAAAAATGCCTGATGGTGGCCAGATTTTAGACAGCAGGATGGGTGGAAGCATGCAAAATCCGGAAACTCGTGCAGCATGGGCACAATTCTTGATCGGCGTTCTATTGTTTTATGGGTTGTTGCCCCGACTGATAGTACTCGCTTTTTCGACTGCGATGTTGAGATGGTCTGAGCGGCGTTTCCGTCTAGATTTGTATTTGCCTTATTATATTGAATTGCGGCAACGCTTAATGACTCGCAAGGCGATCTCGAAAGTTATAGATGCCGACCCGCAAGCGGGTATGAGACCTGTGGAAATAATGCAACCCCAAGAGACGTATCTACTTCCATCCGGCGCACATGCCATAGGCATAGAACTGGATGATCAAGTGTGCTGGCCTGAAACAGTTTCCTGTCAGCTCAATGTTACGGATATGCAATCTATGGCGGAAGCCGTCGAGTATGTTAAAAAACTGCAGGGCATGCTGGTCATCGCTGTTGCAGCTTATCGTTTACCGGATCGTGGTGTTCAACGCATGATCGGTGATTTGCTTGCCGCTACCCACTGTACACCCTGGTTATTACTGCTCAATAAGAGTCCACTGGTACCTGTGACTGAAAGTCGCGAAATGGCCTGGTTTCGATTGGCGGAGAACTGCAAAATTCCGGCTGAGCATGTGATTACATCTTAAAAGATTATGGACAAGTCTTTATCATCTTCTGATTCACAGGCGCTACTTAATGTTGCCGTCGTAGGACATACCAATACAGGGAAAACATCGCTGATTCGCACAATGCTGCGCAGTAGTGAATTCGGCGAAGTTGCAGATGCCGCAGGCACCACGCGGCACGTTGAACAGGCAACTGTTTCTGCCGGCGACGTACCGATACTTAATTTGCACGATACACCAGGATTGGAAGATACGCATGCATTGCATGCCTATTTGAAATATGCAGGCACTCAGTCGCGATCAGTTGCACCGGTAAAAATTCTGGAAGATTTTGTCGCCAGTATTTCCCCTCATGATTCATTAGAACAGGAAGCCAAAGTTATTCGCCAGGTTCTGCGTAGTGATGTATTGCTCTATATTATCGATGTCCGTGAGCCAATGTTGGAAAAATATCGTGTGGAACTGGAGATATTAACGCGTGCGTCCAAACCGATCATTCCGGTTTTTAATTTTGTTGCCGGCCATAAGCAGGAATTATCACGCTGGCGTGAGCGTCTGGCGACATATAATATTCATGCCACACTGGAGTTTGATACTGTTGCGTTTACTTTCGAGGCAGAGAGGCGGTTATATCAGAAAATCCAGACATTGGTTGAGAGGCATTATGACAAATTACAATTACTGATTGATTATCGCGCTAAAGTCTGGAAGCAACTCTGTTTGTCCGGTGCCAAGCGGATAGCCGAATTGATAGTCAGCGTGGCTTGTTACCGTGAAAGTAAGAATCCGAATAACAATCGAATAACTGAATCGTTGAATGAGGATTGCATACGCGATTTTGTTCGCAAAGCAGAACAGAAATGCCTGAATGATTTGCTGGTTATTTTTAATTTTTCGGAGAAAGATGTTGCGATTCAGAAAATTCCCGTTAGTGATGGTCATTGGGAACTGGATATTTTCGCTCCTGGTATTTTAAAGGCATATGGACTTGATGTCGGTAGTGCAGCGGCCAAAGGTGCGGCGGCGGGAGCCGGGATTGATCTGATGGTCGGTGGTTTGAGCCTGGGAGCAGCCAGTGCATTAGGTGCGCTGGCTGGTGCTGGCTGGTCTACGTTCAGACGTTATGGCGATGAAATCAAAGCAAAATTACGGGGTGCCCAATGGCTCTGTGTGGATGAGAATACGCTGCGGATATTATATTTGCGACAAAAACAATTGTTGGAGAAATTGATACATAGAGGTCATGCTGCCAGCGATACTATGCAGGTCGAAACACCTGAAAAAATACAATTGCCGGCTGACTGGGCACAGCTTATCAGTACATTACGCCAAAACCCGGCCTGGCATATTTCATCGCCTTCACGTAATACGCACAAACTGTATCAGGAAATTGAAAGCAAGCTGATTATCACGATTCTTGGTGATCAGATGTCTGTTGTATTCTAAGTATCTGGAATTGATTTAATATTTTCTCAATCCTCTTTTCTTTTTATTACATGTAATTCTTCCTTTTTTGAATTTGCAGGTCTTGTTCTAAGCAATCGATATCAGCTTGCCGTTTATGTAAGCAATTTATCAAAATCGATAATGACCGGTTTTGTTCAATGATATCAATATCCCCCATTTTTAAGGAGTGAGTATGGGCGTTGTTACAGCACGTGTGGACAAGAAAGGAAAGGACGATAAGGAAGTAAGCTTTTCATGGGAAGGGAAAGACAAATCCGGACGACAAGTGAAAGGTGAAATGCGTGCAGCCGGGTCGGTCGTCGTTACTTCTACTTTGCGTCGTCAGGGTATCCGAGTAACGAAAGTAAAGGAGATCAGGCAGTCTGGTGGAAAGATTACCGATAAGGATATTACGTTATTTACCCGTCAACTTGCTACGATGATGAAATCGGGCGTACCGTTGCTACAGGCTTTTGATATAGTCGGGAAAGGACATAGTAATAGGGCTTTGAGTAAATTGTTGATGGATATTAAGACTGATGTTGAAACGGGTAGTAATCTGGCGGATGCATTCCGCAAATATCCGCTTTATTTTGACAATCTTTTCTGCAACTTGGTTGGTGCAGGTGAGGCCGCGGGTATTCTGGATACTTTGCTAGATCGTCTGGCGACCTACAAGGAGAAAATCCAGGCTATTAAAGGAAAAATCAAATCGGCGCTGTTTTATCCGTTGTCGATCATTGTCGTGGCATTTGTCATTACCGCTGTCATGATGATCTTTGTTATACCGTCATTTAAGGATTTATTTGACAATTTTGGTGCCGATCTGCCTGCTCCAACTCTTTTCATTATGACGATTTCCGATTTTTTCGTTGATTATTGGTGGGCTATATTTGGATGTTTAGGCGGCAGCATTTATGCTTTTCTATATACTTGGAAACGTTCTACGGACTTGCAACGCATCATGGATAGAATAATGTTAAAGCTACCTATCTTTGGTGAGGTGATCAGAAAGGCGACTATAGCGCGCTGGTCGAGAACATTATCCACTATGTTCGCTGCGGGTGTACCGCTCGTCGAATCGCTGGATTCTGTTGCAGGTGCGTGCGGTAATTATGTTTATTATGAAGCGACTAAAAAAATTCAGGTCGATGTAAGTATTGGTAATACATTGACATCATCAATGGTAAATACCGAATTATTTCCAAATATGGTGATACAAATGGTTGCTATAGGTGAGGAGGCGGGCTCCTTGGATGCAATGTTAAGCAAAATCGCAGATTTCTTCGAAGCAGAGGTTGATGATGCGGTAGAAGCACTTTCCAGTTTGATGGAGCCTTTGATAATGGTTGTGCTCGGCACGCTTATTGGTGGCATGGTCGTTGCCATGTATTTACCCATATTTAAAATGGGTATGGCTGTCGGTTAAAGTTCAGCGGAAATAAATGACGAGCTTTATTTTACTCGCGGGCCAGCATTACAATCTTCCTGGCTGTAGTAGTTTCGCACAAATCGATCTCATTTTCGCCTAACCTAGAATCAAATTATTATGCTCATGCTTGCCCAAATGCAGGAATCGTCCCATTTTTTAATCATTGTTACTGCTATTATTGGTTTGATGGTTGGCAGTTTTCTGAATGTGGTTATTTATCGCTTGCCTAAAATGATGGAGAGAAGCTGGCGTCAGCAATGTGCTGAATTACGTGGGGAGCCGGTCGAGATATTACCTGTTTTTAATATTGCCACTCCACACTCAGAGTGTCCCAACTGCCAGCATCGCATAACTTTCTGGGAGAATATACCAATTCTAAGTTACCTTTTTCTCAGGGGATGTTGTTCCGAATGTCATACTCGGATTTCAATTCGCTATCCGCTTATTGAGGCGCTTACAGCGATGTTGGGCGGTTTTGTTGCATGGCATTTTGGATTTGGCTGGTTATTACTGGCTGCACTTATTTTTGTCTGGGCGCTTATTGCACTGGCAGCTATTGATATTGATACACAATTGTTACCTGATGATATAACGTTACCACTGATGTGGCTCGGAATACTTGTCAACATGCATAATGGTTTTACCGACTTACATTCTTCGGTTATCGGCGCTGTTGCCGGTTACTTGTCATTATGGATGATTTATTGGGTTTTTAAACTGGTTACCGGGAAAGAAGGTATGGGTTATGGTGATTTCAAATTATTAGCTGCAATTGGCGCATGGCTTGGGTGGGTTATGTTGCCGCTGGTGATATTGTTGTCATCGCTGGTTGGCGGAATTGTCGGTATAGGGCTTATTATTGCTTCCAGGCTCAATAAGAACATTATGATTCCTTTTGGGCCTTATCTTGCAGGGGGGGCGCTGATTGCTTTGCTTTGGGGACAGAGCATCACACATGCTTACTTTGGTTTGTTCTAGCCTTCTGCAGGTGTCATGATGGCTTTGATCATCGGTCTGACAGGCGGTATAGGGTGCGGGAAATCAAGCGCCTGTAAAGTTTTTACCGAGCTTGGTGTTGACGTAATAGATACTGATCAGATTGCGTATGAATTGACGCAACATAATGGCACGGCAATACCGGCGATTCGTAATTTGTTTGGTAATGAATATATTAATTCTGAAGGTGCGCTTGATAGGATGAAAATGCGCAATCTGGTTTTTATGAACAGCAATTGGCGCATCAAACTTGAAAGGCTTCTTCATCCGCTGATACTTGAAACAACAACAAAGCGGATTCAGTATTGCAAATCATCATATGTAATCGTGGCCATTCCGTTGCTTTTTGAAACAAATGATTATAATCATCTGATTCATCGTATTTTAGTGGTTGATTGTGATGAGCAGTTTCAGATCACACGCACAATGATGCGTAGTCATCTCAGCATGGAAGAAGTCAAAGCGATCATCACTACACAGGTCAATCGAAGACAACGTCTGGAAAAAGCTGACGATATTATCATCAATAATCAAGATTTCAATCACTTAAGAGAGCAGGTTGTGTGCATGCATCGGAAATACGTTAATCTGTCTTCACAGCATACACCTGATTATTGAAGGAACACGTGCCCAGCAACTTAAAGAAATAGCTTGATCTGGTTATGGTATTTGTAGTAAAAAACTGATTTTTGCATATCAGTAATACATTCAGAATATATAAATCCAGTATGGAATAGAATGTTGTGGTAGAAAAGAATCTCTTTATGATCGTGCAGAATCATGCCCAATTACAGTTAAATTTGACGATATCAATTAGGCTTAGGTTCATTTCAAAATGGGGCAGTAGAATCGCGGTCCTTGTCTTGCTCGCTTTAATTGCTATCCTGTTTTCAGGATGTTCCGCGCCTCCTCGGGTACCCATGTCGACTCCCGGAGGCATCGCGCATCCAAATGTAAATGCGCCTTATAATAAGGCTTATACAATTAAGGGAAAAACCTATTATCCAATGCGGACAGCTGTGGGTTATAGCGAAACAGGGGTTGCTTCATGGTATGGTTCAGAATCCGGAAACCGAACAGCGATGGGAACACGCTTTAATCCGCAAGGTTTGACAGCAGCGCATAAAACATTGCCTTTACCGACCAAGGTGAAAGTTACCAATTTACGTAATGGCCGGTCGGTCCATGTGATTGTCAATGATCGCGGACCTTTTAGGAAAAATAGATTAATTGATCTTTCGCATGGTGCAGCAAAAAAGATCGGTCTGGATAAGCAGGGATTGACCCAAGTAAGAATAGAGTACATTGGGGCAATAGCAAGTAATCCTTAATAGGGGTTGTTCTTTTTCTGAGTCCGCTGTGGACTATATGTGCAAGACTATAGCTCAAATGCGGTTGTGCCTGATAAAAACTAATTAAACACAGTATTGCAGTTTGCCTCCGACAGCTTAACGATTTATCTAATACGACTATGATCGCATTGAATTGGCAAATATGACTGAGAAAGCTGATATGGGGTGGCTGATGGGACTCGAACCCACGACAACCGGAATCACAATCCGTTACACATTACTTTATAAATAAAGACTTATAGAAATAATTTGTAATTCGCATAATTCTGGAAGCCTTTATTCATGCGGGTCAAATTTTCTATCTTACAAAATTATTCCACTGCTTTTGAGCGTTTGATTTTCCGTCTGTCGTAAACTTTATCGACCATCGCGTCGGTTTGGTGTCCTGACAAATCCCGCGCTTGCCTCCCGTCGTCGACCATTTTTGTGATTGCTTTCGCGCGCAGATCGTGAAAGTGGAATCGCTCATTGCCGAGTCCTGACCATGCTGTCATGATGCGGCCCCACATTGCTTTGAATCCCGAGTCTGTATATGTTTGACCGGACCGGTTGCAGATCAGGAACATGCCGGATACTGGTCTTGGTAGTGCGCGGAGCGATGATACACAATCATGTAGCGCTGAGGTCCATTCTATGATTACGCGCGCGCCGTTTTTGGATTGCCGGATTAAAATGCCTTCATCAGTGAGCATGTCCAGCCGCAATTTCAGCAGATCGCCGCGCCGTTGTCCGGTCAGGTAGGCCAGCCAGGCGGTACGGGCCATAAGCTGTCCGGTTTCTCCAAGTGATTCGGCATAATCTATGAAGTTTTTCAGTTCCGCATCAGTTACGAATCTGTCGCGCGGGGTTTCGGTGTTGCGTGCCACGCCGCGGCACGGGTTGCTGTCGACAATTCCCCATCGCATCGCCATACTGAACATGTGGGAGAGTAGGGCTTTTTCGCGGTTCGCGCGCACTGGCGCTGTTTTGCCGCGCATGTCCAGGTATTTAGCGACATGCATCGGGCGGAGGTCTGCTGGTTTCATTTTTCCGAAAACATTATTCAGCAGTCTGGCGCTGCTGATTTCGTCTTTGTGCGTGCGCGCTGCTTTTTTTGGGCTGACTTCTTTTATGTACCGGTCAATGAGTTCGTTTATTGTGCCGGCAACGGGGCGGCCTTCTTCTATTTCAAGAAGTTTGCGTTTGGCGGCAGCGAGATCATGCCCCAGGTTAATGCGTTCGTTTGCTGCCGTGATCGTGTAGTATGTTTTTCTACGCTTGCCTTCGTACAAGTACATCCGCGGCGGCAAGTGCAGGTTTGTTTTGCGTCTTGCTATCATGTCAAGCTCGAGAAATCAGGCTCTGTAGATTTGTTGATCGTTGTGTCAGCCGGCATACCGAGTTTCATTTCAGCATAACGACGCAACACCTTGACCTTGCCCAAACGGGATAACTCAAAATTCCAGCCTCGGCGGCTTAACCATTCTGCTTGTTTGGATTTTTTATAGTATCCGGTCAGGTCTGAGAGTTCTTGTTGATCAAGAAAAATGCTCATTTGTTTATTCTGCTCAATAAAGAGTATTGATTTTTCTTAATTAAAACGGAATATCATCCTCAAAATCATCAAATCCGCTTCCGGCTTGCGGTGCGTTTGATTGCGGATTTGATGTGTCATTTTTGGGTTGTGCTGCAGCATTGCTTTGTTCTGCGGGTTTGCTTCCCAGCATTTTCATTTCGTTGACGATGATGCCGGTGGTGTAGCGCTCGATGCCGTTTTTATCAGTCCATTTGCGGGTTTCCAGTTTGCCTTCAACATAAATCAGGCTCCCTTTTTTGAGATATTCTCCCGCGATTTCGGCTAGCTTGCGGTAAAAAGTGCAGCGGTGCCATTCGGTTTTTTCCTGTTTTTCACCGTTCTGATTTTTCCAGGTTTCTGCGGTCGCCAGATTGATGTTGGTCACGGCGTCGCCGTTCTGCATGTAGCGTGTTTCAGGATCGCCGCCCAGGCGGCCGATCAGAATAACTTTATTGATTGACATTGTTTGCGCTCCTTGCCTCGATTCTTCTTCGATATTCTTTGACTGTTCGGATGTTCAGCTGCAGTTCGGTTGCGATTTGTTTGTCTGTTTTGTTTGAGTTGATTTGTTCGCCGATGATCTGCTCTCTGACGATGTACCGATTCGGATGCCGGACAAGGCCAAGCTTGTATATTTTTGCATTCACATTTGCGAGGCTATCTCCGGTTATTTGTGCGATTTCGTGAGGTAGCCTCCCGGTGTTATGCAGATCAATCAGGCGTTGTTTTGCCATTTCTATGAGTCCGCCGCTGGCGTCGTTGTTGTATATCCCGAGCCGCTTTCTTGTTCTGTTTATTCGCTGCGCGATAGCGCGATAGAGTAGCGTCACTTCTGGCGATACCCTGCGTATTACTTTAATGATTTGTTTGTTCGTGCGTTTCTTGTCCAGCATCTTTAATATGATTGATCCGATTCGCTCGGATTGCTCCGATGATATTCTGGATGCTGTTGTATCAAATTTTCTTTCTTTTGATTTGTGCTGTTTCGTCAGTTTGTTGATTAGATTTGATTGACGATCATTAAAAATGCCGAGCGCGTTTAGCGGCCAATTGATTTTCTTGTTTGTCATTCGAATATATTTAACCTTTGATTGAGAGCTTTAGTGCAGGCCGGATTCATCCAGACAAGTTCTGTCTTCAATCTGGTGCCTCTTGATGCTGAAATCCTGGCTTGTGTGCGATCAACCGACCATCCTGGCAGCATGTCGTTGTATAGATCAGTTTCGTAACTCGAAACGATCACCATGCCTATTAATTTTTTTAACTCGCATAGCAGATCAACATGATCTGCATCCGACATTTCATGTTTGTAATAACCGCGATGATGAGAGTTTAAAGATCGTGTTCCAAAGACGTAAGGCGGGTCTACGTAATGCAGCGCATCGTGAGTGTCGTGATCACGCATTACTTTTACTGCCGATCTATTTTCGATAAGAACGCTAGAAAATCTCTCTCCTATCGCAGTCAGAGTATCAGGGTATTTAGCCCAGATGTGTTGGGCCGTACTGTACTCACGTTTTGTATCAATGCGGAATCCGGTTCTGTTTTTTGTTGCGCCGGCTGACCCGAATCCCATTTGTGCACGTATGCACAATCTTCTAGCGCGCTCGATACGGTCTTCGCATTCATCGAATGCCTGTTCAAATTCGTCTCTCGCATACGGAGTGAGAGCTAACATTTCCTGCAGGATTTTTCGACCAATCGGATCTCGGATGACTCGGAAATAATTAACAACATCAGAATCCAGATCGTTGTAAACCTCCGCATAAGATCTGTCCTTTCTTAGCAACACACCGGCCGATCCGCCGAACGGATCAACATAGCAATTGTGTTTCGGGAAATGGCTGATGATCCACGGCGCAATACGGAATTTCGCGCCGTGGTATCTTAGAGCCGGAGTTGTCATCATTGATTGATGGCGCTGATCATGTGTTGCATGTAGATTTGATCGATGATGTTTTCCAGTTGATCGATGCGGTCATCACGCTCGGTGATGATTTGGTTTGCGGTGTCGATGATTTGCGCGCGACTGCGCCAGTCGATCGCTGTAACGATGATCATTGATGCGATTGCGACCAGCGCGATGATGGTGTCGTAATCCAATCTGGGCTTGGATGTTCTGTTGGTCAAGCTGGGGAAGATCAGTTTCATGTCGGTGTTTTTGTTCATAATTAGGCTCCAACTTGTTCTGTGCGTGTGGCGTGGTATTTACCTTTGCTGATATCGTTCGAGATAACAGTTAAAAACTTTCTCATTGTTTCGACCAGGTCTTTTGCGTTCAGCTGTCGGTCTAAATTCTCGTCAAATTCGCTGTTGGTGAATGGATAAATTGCTTGCACGCAACGCACAATTTGTGCAAGTACGCGCAGATCGGCTTTGATGTGCTCCGGGGTTTCATCCGAACAGAGATCGTGTTCGATCATCAGATCGACCAGATCGATGGCGTCGGTGACGGTCATGCCGGATGCTTCCTTGACCGCCGATATAGTATCCATACTGACTGTCATGGATTGCTCGCTTGCGCAAGAATTTGCCTTTCTTTTTCAGCGCAGTTTTTTATAAATTCCAGTCCGCCTTCATTGGTGACATAAAAATTAGGCACTTTGCCTTCTAGGTACGGGCACGATTGATTGATGATCAGCGCGGCCGCGGCGTTTGTGCCCAATAGATTTTCTGCGACCCTCCCGGCGTCGCCGGCCAGTGTCGTTACCCAGCCAGCGATGCAATGGGTTGTTTCGCATGTGTGCCAATCGCCCATATCCAGGTTTCCGCCTGCGCGGATTTGATCGTCGACGAAAGAAAAGAGATTATCTATTGAGATAATGAGCGGCAGCTTGGCACGTCTCAGGTCGGCATCGCTCAGGTTGGCACCGCTCAGGTCGGCACCGCTCAGGCCGGCACCGCTCAGGTTGGCACCGCTCAGGTTGGCACCGCTCAGGCCGGCACCGCTCAGGTCGGCATCGCTCAGGTCGGCACCGATCAGGCCGGCACCGCTCAGCTTGGCACGTCTCAGGTCGGCATCGCTCAGGTTGGCACCGCTCAGGTCGGCACCGCTCAGCTTGGCACGTCTCAGGTCGGCATCGCTCAGGTTGGCACCGCTCAGGTCGGCATCGCTCAGGTCGGCACCGATCAGGCCGGCACCGCTCAGGTTGGCACCGCTCAGGTTGGCACCGCTCAGGTCGGCATCGCTCAGGTTGGTATCGCTCAGGTCGGCACCGCTCAGGTCGGCACCGCTCAGGTCGGCACCTTCAAGCGTGTCGCTGTCGATTGTGAGCAGCGTTTCGCCGCGTATGTTTTTTATGTCCATTATTTGATCTCCGTTATTCTCAAAAAGGCAGTTTGTTTCCACTGGCATCTCTGTCATGCCTGGTTTTTCCGGTGAGTCCGGCAATTCCAGAATGGAATTTGCGGATGATTTTTGCGCCTGGTCGACCCCATATTTTTCCCTGTTTCTCTCTCTTTCCTTTGCCTTGCGGCATGCCTGAGTTGACGCTCAGTTGCAGCAATGGCACGCTAAAACTGCCCAGCAATGCGCCTAAAATTTGTTTTTTCATTTTTTACCCGTTAATTTTCGCCTTGACGCACACGAGTCGCTCGGCCTGGTTTTTGGTGAGATAGTTATGTGTCTCGCTGTGTGTCGTGCATTCGTGGTTGTGCTCAAAAGTCTCGATATGTTTTATTTCAATTCCAGACGGTTGTTGTGTGAATGTGATGAGTAGCAATAAATACTTGATCATTGTTATTTCCTCAGAAATGCCGGGCTTCCACCGGCTTCATCGGGTTTCACGACTTGAGGAAAAAATTTAGTTTCGTGCTGCGCACTTTCCGCTCAAGACGCTGTACGGATATGCCCATTCTGGGATGATGTTTACCGATTGGGCTAGTGCTGCATCACATGACTCGGCGCTGCCGAACGGGATTGATGTGATGGCGTCGGACACTTGCACGCCGTATCCGCTGTAAATGGTTTGCAGGCTCAGGCTTAGGTAGTGCGTTGCCTGTTCATGCGGCACTGTGTCGACACAGATGCCGGATGTGCGGTAAACCAGGTCTGCTCCGGTGTCGTTGATGAGCGTTGCGGGCTTTTGTGCGATTGCCGCATCACAGGATTGTTGTGTTTCGAATGGGCCGTGCGCTCGCATTTCTACGCTATTCACATGGACTGGCGCATCAACGCCGTATAAGCTGGTGATTAATAAAGCGATTGCTGTTTTCATTGTGTCTCCTTTTGACAAGTAGTGCCGTCTTTCCGTGCTGTCAGATAGTTTCCTGCAATATTCCGCTTAAGTCGGTTAAGAGCCGCGGTTTTGACTCGTTCCGGACGCATGATTTCAACGATCAGTAGCAATCGCCGCCCGCCGCGTCCGGGTAAGCTTGACAGGCATTCCTGGCAGCACCATCAGGCTGCCTTACACCATAGCCAGGTGGGTCTGGAATTGGCTCAACGGGCTAACAGAATTTGTTTCTCGCAACACTCACCTGCGGCTGACGACTTATGGTGGTTGTGTTGATTATTTAATATAGCACTGCTATTTTATAATGTAAATAGCAGTGCTATATTATATGATAAAATTTTTCTGGACTGTTTAAGTAGGAAGAAATGAAAGCAGCGGGGAAGTGGATTAATGAAAAAGGAGTGTGTATGAAAGAGAATGGATTGCGTCAGAGTGAAATTAAGCGATTGAAGGAGATCGCGGCCGGATGGAAGCACCTGGCGCGATGCAAATTTAGTTCAGCCAGGGCTCAAAAGGATGGGGACGAATTTGGCAGGCGCTTCATTGAACATGGCGCCATTTGTTACAACAACTGCGCGATGGATCTGGATGCGTTTATTGCATCAATTGAGCATGAGATTTCAGCCAGCTCTTCAGAAGATCAAAGGTAAACGATTGGCCTTCATTCAGGACTATATTGAGAGCTTTTTTCCAGAGAACATCGTTTTTTGCAGCATCTGCAAAATCATGTCCGTCCCATGTAACCGATACGATGATGGATTGCGGGCTCTTCGAAGAAATGGCGCCTTGTTCAATAGCATTGATCAATTTGGCTTGCTCCATTAGCCAGATATGATAGCCGATTTGCTCGTCGGTATATTCTTCGAAAGATGGATTTTTTGGCATGTATCCATTGGGTTGGTCTATAGCCCAAAGCAATATTTTTCTGACCAATGACATGTCTCGTTTCATGGTTTCTTAGCGCTGGTGTTGGAAATATATAAAAGTCTAAATGAAAAAATAATGCTTTGGAACAATAAATTGAAACATGGAAAATACCCGCTAAGTGCGTAATTAGCTGTTATACGGAAAAGCGGGCGGTTTTTTTTCGTTATGAGGGCGGCAATAAAAAACCCGCCGGGGCGGGTTTTTTAAAAATTCGTCTGTGTTTATATGTCTAGCGCTGCATAGAAATCTTTCTTGCTAACGCCGGCTTGCCGTGCCATGGAACTGATTAGATCTTGTGAAAATGGCTGTTTTGGGCAATCAACGGTAACTTTGTGAAATGATTTTTCTGTTTTTTTTATCCATTGTTCGTGAGACGTGCTGTTTTGTTTTCTTGGCTCAAAGCCCAGGTTGTTTAGAATAATTTTTACCTGTTTGCAGGTTAGTGGATAATATTTTCCACTCATTAATGAGCACAATTTCCCGGTACTAGCGGGAGGGTTTCTTTAAATAGCATATGCAACCCGTCCTTAAGTTTTCCCATTCGATGCATGAAGCTGTAATAATGGTATGTTGCTATTTGCTTTATCGGCGCTTTTCTGCGTAGTAGATAATTCGCGTGAACTCTATCTATAGTAAGCGCCTCTGTAACATAATCAACAATCATAAAATGCAGCTTTTTTTGAGCTTCTTCTGGCGTATCCGCTTGAGCAGCCAAACATAAATCAATGCAGAAAGCTTGCCATTGATCATTACGTTTGTTTGCATAGCAACGTAGTAATAATTCAATCGGCTTCATATCAAATTCTCCGGAAGCGTTTTCAAAGTAATATCTATTTTATTAATATCGGTATGATTTAGAAAATTAGCAGGGCGCTAAGTTCTTTTTTGATTTTACAATCTAATTTGTATTGTTCAAAATCATAGTGTACATGCATACAAACATAACTATATATAGTGGTTTTGTTTAAAGTTAGAGTGCCGCATCTTCAACAAGTAAATGCTTCAAATCGTTCGCTGAGCCCACTAGTTTGATGTCGTTGCCGTCATGGAGATAATTGTTTCCGTTTTTTCTATGTCTCGACATGGTTATTTATTGCGCAGGCTTCCAGATTGTTATTATTCCTCCGCCCGTTCTGGATTTTTCAAAGAGAATGATGTTTTCGTATTCGGCTAATATAATTATGTTTTCTGATATTGATCCTGTGCTGGCGTCTCTCAGGAATAATTTTCGTCCAGGTACAACAGTCACTTCCAATGTTTGATTGGATGGGAAGCTGCATCCATCCAAAAAGTTGCAAATCATTAAATTTCTTTGCACTGATGATCCATCTGTGCTGATGGTTAGGCTTCCCGTGCTATCTTTTCCATCAATGACTAGTCCGCGCACAATCGTGAACAGGCTGGATAAATAATAATTTTGCGCTAGATTTGTGTTGACTGAATTGTATCCCCAGTCTTCGATAGTTATCGAATCTGAAAACAATAAAGCATTCAATAGGATCAGATGATTCATATCGGATAATAAAATTGTTATGTTCTCCGTGTCTTCACTGGATAAATCTTTTAATGCTACGCTATTCCCCGATATCGATGTGATTTCAAAGTTGTCGTTAACCGCACCCCCGCAAAATCCACTGCTGAAGCATGTAGTCACACTTTTAGTTATAGATCTTCCGTCATCATTAATGATTAGTTGTCCTGTGCTTCCTGGTTTATGCTCAAGGGTGGAGATCGTTGAAAATATGTTGTTTAATTGCCATGACATCGATGCTGATGACGCACTGGATGCCGCTAATAATACAATCATGATTGCTATTTTGATTTTCATGTAGATTCCCTTTTTGTTTTTGATTAAAAATCTTCACTGCATCAGACTTTCAACACTCCGCCTGGCGCCCAAAAATTTACAGTTCCAGGGCCTTAAACTTCAGACCCTTTATATATCACCACTCCGCATATAACGGCATTATTCTTGATTTCTATTATTTTTTCTGGCCAGTCCGGGTTGATGGCCCTTAAAAATCTGTGATTACCGTCAATTATCAATTGTTTAAATGTGGCTTTATTTTCATTCTCAAGTCTTACAACAACAAATGAGTTGTTTATCGGTTGTTTGTTTGGATCAACGTAAATAATATCCCCGTCTTTGAAGGTGTGCCTTGCATACGGGTCCGGGTTAAACATAGATACTCCACTCACACGCAAAGCAAAGGTCTTGTCGCTATGTCCAACTGGGCACCACAGCCAGTCTTCTGCGTCGCCAGATTCAGAGCTATTAATCGCTTCGCACCAATCACCGGCTTGCACCCAAGATATAAGCGGCACATCTTTCTCTAATGCAGTCTTTTCCGTCTCTTCAATGTTGGTTAATTTTACTGGAGATTTGTTTTCTTCTATTAATAGTGCGGATTGCCTAGCTTCGTTAGCTAGACGCGGGCTAATTTCATCAAGCGAGCAATCAAAACCTTTTGCATAAGCAATTGCTGCATTGATACTTATCGGCCTAATGCCTTTAATGTGCTGGTAGATCATGGCGCCACCACCCCGCAAGTTATTATCTTTCGCGAATTGTGCGCGATTTATTTCTCTCCCGTTCCTTGGGGTGTCAAATTTTTGTTTAAGTTTTTTGGCTTCTTCAAGCTGTTCGTCGGTTAATTTCATAAAGCAATGCTACACAAATAAATCAATAGCATGGCTTGATTTGATTTAATAGCAATGCTATATTCTATTTTATGGATACCAATCAGCATGAAATGCTTTCAATTAAAGAAGTCTGCCAATACGTTGGCGGACAGGCAAAATTAGCTAAATTTCTTAATATTTCAACCTCAGCGGTAAATCAGTGGGTGTTGGGAAGGAGACCAATCCCGGCAAGATTCTGTCCTGAAATTGAGAGATTTTCTCAAGGTCGGGTGAAATGTGAAGATCTCCGCCCAGACATTAACTGGGCGTTCTTGCGCGACACAAAGTTAGTTGATCAAAATAAGATCGTATGTTGATAGCCATGCATATTCTCCAAAATTTTTCCAAGCGCATTGTAGTAATGATCGGATGCGAGAACAACGGAAAAACAACCAGGAGATTTCCAGGATGAAAGTGATGGAAGAGAATCACTCTGAAATAACATTGGTAGCGGATGCTACAGCGCTGCCCGCTTTTTTGGACGGGTTATTTGCCGATCTTGCCAATTTAAGCTTAGTGTTCCGAAAAACTTGAATTGCGATGATCCAGGTTAAGCAACGGAAAAATTTGATCGTAGAGCTTGCTGGTGTGGCACCAGAAGATGATTGCGTCGCCATCGGATGCGCAATTCATCGCTGTATTAAACATTTCATTAATGTTGGTTTTGTTGCTGATTTCCACTTTATGTACAGAAGCATTCGGATAGTTTTCATCAAGATGTTTAGCGAGACGATTCAGACACATCTGTCCAACTTCGGAAATGGTGTTTTTCTTGTGGTCACCGACCACCAGCGTGGTCACAAGGTTTTTTCCGGCAAATCGAGTATCCATGACAAGGACGGCTATGCCATCGATTGCCGGAAGTATTGTGCTAACTATATCCATAAGGAATTCCTATTGTGATTATTACTGAGTCAGAAAAAGGTTTTGGGTTGCCAGACGAGAAAATAATGCCAAACGGCCTGCAACTGCCGGTTGATATGAGATCACAGAATGAGCGCGAGGTTATTGAGTATCCGGATGAATGTTTCCATGATTTCTCCTCTGTTGGTGACGGGTTGATGTGACTTCCCATTTTATCAGCATTGGAGAAACCTCCAAATTAACATGGATGATGATAATTGATATGACCCACCGCTATAACGACCTGAACCCGTCCGATGCGCTGTACATCGCAGCGCGCAGCTATCCCGGCGGGATTGAAGCGCTGGCTGGGCGCATGGGCATGTCTCCCAGGGTTCTGTATAAAAAGCTGGGTACTAAAGTTGATTCGCATCATGCGAATTACGATGAGGTATCGGTGATCCTGGATTTCCTGGTCGAGGCCGGCAAGTACGATATGGTCGACCTGGTTGTTAACGCGTTCTGTTGGCGTCATGAATACCAAGCATTTGAGCTTCCCCGGCATTTCGTTTCGGACGAACAGTTGTTTGATCAGATTTTGACGATAATGAAGCAGCACGGCAGGCTGGCTAACGGATTAAGCGAAGCGATGCATGACGGCCGGATCAGCGGGCAAGAATACGATCTGATCGAACGTGATATCCGTACCTGCATTTCAGGATTGCTGCGGCTCAAGAAGAAGTTGCATGTGAAGCATATGGAAAGCGAGTGATTGAGATGGATTATATGATCGATGCGCTCTATTTCGTTGTGATACCGCTAGCCGCGGTTTATGGCGCCGCGTACGGTTTATTCGTCGCGGCGCATTTTTTTGTCATGTGGTTAGCGAGGTTTGATGATGATTGATTTTAAGCGCATCGCCGATGTCGCGCTATCTCGCTGGAACGTTCTGCTACCGGAGTGGTTGTGGGGCGGGAAGCTGGATGGGCATGAATTCAAAGCGCTGAACCCTACGCGGGCTGACAGCAAGGTCGGTTCGTTTTCGGTCAACGTGGTCACCGGCAAGTGGGCGGATTTTGCGACAGGCGATCAGGGCGGGGATCTGGTGAGTCTGTATGCGTACATCAATTCGATGTCGCAGAAAGATGCGGCGATGATGCTGGCCGGGATTTTGGGTGTTGATATCGACCAAGAGAATGCTGGCCATGCGCCAGCTAAGCTGGTGGAGGGGCGTGATGGTGGTGTCGCTGATCGCAAGCGCTCGCCGTGGGTTGCGGTGATTCCCGCTCCGGATGATGCGCCTGATCGTCCGGTGGCGCATTATGCGCGCGGACGGCCGGATGTGGTTTATACGTACCGCACGTCTGATGGCGGGGTTGCCGGGTATGTTTACCGGTTTACAACATCGGATGGTGGCAAAGAATTGATGCCGGTGTGTTTTTGCAAGAACAGTGTTACCGGCGAGCACGGCTGGCGCTGGCAGGCGTTTCCTGAGCCGAGGATGCTGTACGGTCTAGATTTGTTGGCTTTGCATGCTGATCGTGATGTTTTGCTGGTGGAGGGCGAGAAGTGCGCGGATGCTGCGCGTGCTGTGATCGGTGATCGGTTTGTTATTGTCACCTGGCCGGGCGGTGGGAAAGCGGTTGGCAAGATCGATTGGCGTCCGCTGGGCGGGCGCAAGGTCTTCGCCTGGGCGGATTGTGATGCGCAGCGGGAAAAGCTGACAAAGGCGGAGAGGGATGCGGGTGTGGATCCCACAACAAAGCCGCTGCTGCCGGAGAAAAATCAGCCGGGTATGAAGGCGATGCTGGATATCCGGCGCATGGTGTTGGATATCGATGCGTCTACCCGGTTTGAGATTGTCGATATTCCCGAGGCCGGGAAAATGGTCCCCGGTTGGGATATCGCGGACGCGATTGATGATGGCATGGGTGCTGATGCGCTGGTTGCTATGATCAATACTATTCGCAAGCAGAGTCCTATCATTTCGACCGGGCATGCCGGCTTGCACATGAGTAACGGTAAGATCGTGCCGTGTCTGTCTAATATTTACGATGTGCTGCTGGATGATCCGAAGTGGCGTGGCGTGCTGGCGTTCAATGAGTTTTCGTACGTGATCTGCAAGCAGAATCCGCCGCCGTTTGATTCGGAGCCCGGTGAATGGGATGCGAATGATGATGTGCAGGCGGCGATGTGGTTGACACGGAATTACGGTTTTGCGCCAGACCCGACCAGGGTTGCCGAGGCAGTTGAAGCGCTGGCGAAGATCAATAAGTTTCACCCGGTTCGCAATTATCTCAAATCGCAGGAGTGGGACGGCGTGAAGCGCTGTGATGATTGGATCACGGATTATATCGGTACGCCGAAGAGCGCGTATGTGATGCGTGTATCCCGGTGGTTTCTGATGGGGATGATCGCGCGGGTGATGGAGCCTGGTGTCAAGTTCGATTATTGCCTGGTGCTGGAGGGCTCTCAGGGGCGGCGGAAGTCGAGTCTGTTGCGCACGTTGGCTGGGGAGTGGTTTGCTGATACTGACCTGGATCTGCACAACAAGGATTCGATGAGCTCGATCCGCGGCAAATGGCTGTATGAGTTTGCCGAATTGGACTCTCTTGCGCGCGCGGAGGCTGCACGGCAAAAATCCTTTCTATCGAGACAGGTGGATGAGTACAGACCTCCCTACGGGCGGCGAGATATTCGCAGCCCGCGCCAGCTTGTATTCGGGGGGTCGACCAATGAATGGTCGTGGAATAAGGACGGGACGGGCGGGCGGCGTTTCTGGCCGATTGTCTGTGCGCAGGATATCGATTGCGAGGGTTTGGCTGCGGTCAGGGATCAGTTGTTTGCGGAGGCGTATCATCGCTACAAAGCGGGTGAGCGATTCTGGCCGACAAACGAGGAGCAGCGTTTGATATTCGATCCGGAACAGGTGAAGCGCCACGAACATGATTCGTTCATCGATATGCTCGAGAAGTTCGTCTCAGACCAGATCGGACTGTTTCCCATGGCAGATGCCGCCTATCACTTGAAAATCGATCCTGCGCGATTGTCGCGCGATTTACAGACACGTATTGGACGGGCATTACAAATGCTCGGCTGCACGAAAGAAGAGAAACGTACAAATACAATCAGTAGGTTTTGGTACCAACCGCCTGCGCGTGGAGCGGCTACTCCGGTCTCTGCCGAGTCGGTTGGTGACGGGAGCGGGGATGGAATCCCGTTCTGATTTGACGCATTTCTCCACGGCCGTATCTCGAGCCGTGGGAATTTTGCGTCAAAAGTTCCATACCTTCCATACCTCATGCGTGAGGTATGGAAGGCTGGAACCCGCATGGACAGGGCTTCTTCCATACCTTCCATACCTTCCATACCTACATGCGTGCGCGCACACATGCGCGGGTGCGCGCGCACGTACACGCGCGCGTGTATGCGTACGTAAAAGCAGTATGGAAGGTATGGAAGGTATGGAACAGAGGCATGGAATAAGGCTCTCAGGGTTCCATACCTCATGCATCAAGGTATGGAAGGTATGGAACATTGAGTGATAAAAAAAAGATCGACGCGAAATACGTTCGAGAGCATTTCCCAGTTTGCGTTGCGTTTGCGGATGAATGCCGGGCTGTGTTTGGTGATGGGGTAAAAATGGTTTACGCGAAAGAGAGTGGGGTTGAGATTGGAAAGCAGCTGACCGGTGATGCGGAAGTTTGCATGACCGATGTTGATCTGACGCCAATGCAAACACCAGAGCAGCTGCGACGCGGTGGGCGCGATGGACAGTGACAGCCGGGCTTTGCCTCATTACTACTACGGCGATCCAGCTGATGTCGTAGAGAGGATGCAGCTTAATGATCTTGGGTGCAAGTTGTGTGCCAAACATGATGTTGTGCTCGGCCGGATTGTCTGCACTGATTCGCGTAACGAGTCTCAGCGTGGTGTGCCTGGCGTTGGTTGTCGGTGTAAATTTTTCAAGGAGATGTCTGATGATTGATGAGTCTGCTGTTGTATCAAGATTGGATCGCTGGGCAAGGATTAAGATGCAATCGGGTGATAAACTCGGATATCCTTGCGAATCCGCTTTCAGAAAATTGACGCCGTTTGGTGGTGTACAGTTTGTTGATCGCGGAGTTGATCTTGAATTCCAGGAAACTGAAAAGGCGTTCAGGATGCTGCCCGAGATTCCTCAGCTTGTTATTCGCAAGGAATTTCTTTCGACATGCAGGAATGAGGCCGCAAAGGCTTATCAGTTGGGTGTTTCCATCAGAACTCTGCGGCAATATAGGCGTAGTGCGTATCAGATGATGGCAAATATTTTAAACACACACTTGACACATGGTGCCGAAAAAATGTATAAATCGGCTATGTTGTAATAGTTGCGTTCATCAGATGAATGATCGCTAACCAAACAAGCCGGGATCGAGAGATTTTCGGCTTTTTTTATGTCTAAATACAATGATCGGAAATCGTCCGCGGAGCGTGGTTACGGTCACAAATGGCAAAGGGCGCGCGCTGATTTTTTGACTAAGAACCCGTTATGTGCGGATCATCAACGCCTGGGGCGAATTGTTCCGGCAACTATTGTTGATCATATTGTTCCGCACAAGGGCGACCTGAAGCTGTTCTGGGATCGGAAGAACTGGCAGCCGCTGTGCAAGCAGTGCCACGATACTCACAAACAACGGCAAGAATCAGGATCGGCTGCAGTTGGATGTGACACAAACGGGGTTCCGCTGTCAGTCAACCATCACTGGTCGGCGGGGGGTGGTTAAAAGTCTGGGGCTTTCAGCACCTAGACCGGTCTGGGGCCTCTTTGTGCAATACCGCGTAATTCTATGGGGGGGGTGGTTTTCCTGATTATACCGCTTATCCGCTTTAATTTTTATCAGAATGGCTAGATTATCAAAACCGACGAATCTTAAGATCGTTACCGGAAACCCTGGTAAACGTGGGATCAACAAGCAAGAGCCTGATCCTGATTACCTGAACGATCTGACTGCACCAGATTTTTTGTCTGACGCTGCGCGGCAAGTATGGGACGAAGTTGCGCCAGTTCTCAGACAATCAAGATTGCTGACGGTTGTTGATGTGCCGATACTTGCCATGTTTTGTGAGTCACTGGCTGAATATCGTAGAGCAACAATTTGTTGCGAGGATACGCCAATGAATCATTCTGAAAAAACTGGCGGTGATGTCATGAGCCAGTGGAAGATCGTGCAGTCAATGAGCTTAAAGCAGGCCATGATGATTGCGCGTGAATTTGGGATGACGCCGGCTGCAAGAACAAGGATTCAGGTGCAGCCACAAGGAACGCTGGATTTTGGTGAAAAAGACCAGGACTACTTCACGTGACCCGGTAACCACCTATGCGCGAAATGTTCTGTCAGGAAAAATAATTGCTGGACCGCATGTCAGAGCAGCCTGTCAGCGACACATGCAAGATCTTGAAGAAGCCCCATCCAGGGGCTTTTTTTTCGACCTTGAAAAAGTAAAGCGCGTAATCGGTTTTTTTCGTGACGTATTGTGTTTGAACGGTGGCGAATATGAGGGCAAGCCCTATCAATTGCTGGACTGGCAATGCTTTGTTGCCGGTAGTTTATTCGGCTGGGTTGATGCAGACGGGCATCGCCGCTTTCGTGTAACGTACATCGAAGCTGGAAAGGGCTGCGGGAAATCTCCCCTGGTTGCCGGATTCGGGTTGTACGGTTTGATGGCGGACGGAGAAAGCCGTGCTGAAGTTTATGCTGCAGCAACAAAAAAAGACCAGGCTATGGTGTTATTCCGTGATGCGGTTGCGATGGTCGATCAATCGCCGCAGTTGTTTAATCGGCTTAAAAGAAGCGGTGTTGGTCAGCAAGTATGGAACCTGGCTTATCTGAAAACAGCCAGTTTTTTCAGGCCGATATCATCCGACGCAGGACAATCCGGTCCGCGGCCGCATATATCGATCATCGATGAGTTCCATGAGCATAAAACAAACCATGCGCTTGAAATGCAGCGCGCAGGCTTTAAGTTCCGCAAGCAGCCGTTAATTGTGATCATCACAAACAGCGGATCGGATAAGCAAAGCCCATGCGGAACGTATCATGATTACGCGATACAAGTAGCCAGCGGTCAGCGTGTCGATGATGAGTTTTTCGGTTACGTGTGCGCGCTGGATGAAACGGACGATCCGTTTGCTGATGAGGAATGCTGGCATAAAGCAAACCCGTCGCTGAAATACGGACTGCCCGGTAAAAAATACATCCGCGGTCAGGTCAATGAAGCGCGCGGCATGCCGGGAAAAGAAGCGATTGTCCGGCGACTTAATTTTTGCCAGTGGACCGAGGCGGAAAATCCGTGGATATCCGCGGGTATCTGGATGGGTGCGCGTAGAGTCTACGACTGGCGAGATCTGCGTGGACGGAAAGCGTACGGCGGTCTCGACCTTGGATCAACAACCGATCTGACCGGACTGGTGCTATGGGTAGAGCCGATAGAAATCGGAGAGCCCTGGCATCTGGTACCGTTTGCCTGGTTGCCGGATGAGGGGCTTGGACGTAAAGAGGAGCTCGATAGGGTGCCTTATTTTGCGTGGAAAACCGCCGGTTTTTTGGAAACAACACCCGGAAAGGCAATCAGCAAACGTTTCGTTCTTCAGCGTCTCGTAGAGCTGCAGGATTGCTTTGATATCCAGTGCATCGCATACGATCGCTGGCGCATAGAGGACTTGATGCAAATGGCCAACGATGACGGATACCGGCTGCCGGAACTCATACCGTTCGGCCAGGGCTACAAAGATATGTCTCCCGCACTGGACATGTTCGAAAGTGCGCTGCTGAACGGTGAGGTCGTGCACAACGGTCATCCGATCCTGACGATGTGTGCAGCAAACGCAGTGACAGTTGCAGATGCGGCCGAGAATAGGAAACTGGATAAAAACAAGGCAACCGGCAGAATTGATCTGATGGTCGCGGCGGTCATGGGCGCGGGCGTAGGGCTGGTCAATAAAATAGAGAAGAAAACGAAACCGCGAGCGATCCTGCTTTGAGTAAAAGAACCAAGAAAAATAGAAGTCATGCCGCTCACAGCGGGGCGCGTATACGAGCCAGCGGAATACCGCTGTCAAGCGGTACACGCGGAAGCGAATTGCACGACTGGTTATCTGGCGGACTATCTAGTTCAGGAATGGCTGTAACGGAACGCACGGCCATGCAGTTATCAGTCGTCAATGCTTGCACAGCGTTGATTGGCGGTGCAATAGCAAGCATGCCCTTGCATGTATATGAACGGATTGATGACGATGAGCGTAAACGCATTAAAAACGATTTGTGGTTTATGCTCAATGAATCGGCCATGCCCAACTGGCTTGCGTGCACATTCTGGGAATCGTTATTGCTTGCAAAGCTGCTGCACGGTGATGGATTTGCCCGGATACATCGTACTAGCAGACTTTCTCCAAACATTTACGGGTTTGAGCCGATCAATCCAGCGAAAATGCAGCGGATTGACCTGGACAAAAACATGTTGATTTACACCTATGTCAGCAGTGATGGAAAAATAATAACTGCCGACCAAGGGGACATGCTGCACTTCCCGTCAATGGGTTTTGATGGTCGCCGCAGCCCGTCTGCGCTGCGGTACGGATTATTCAACGCAGCGGGCACAGCACTTGCGGCGAATGAATATAGCGCCCGATTTTTCAGAAACAGCGCCAGACCTGACTACTGGATTACAACAACCACCGATCTTGGTGATGAAGCTATTGCGGAAATTAAGAGCGTGGTAGAGCAAAAGTATGGCGGCGCGATGAATGCGCACAGACCCGGATTACTTCAGGGCGAATTTAAAATAGAACAAGTTACCATGCCGCACGAAGATGCTCAGCTGCTGCAAACACGTGGATTCCAAATTGAAGAGATTGCGCGAGCGTTTAACGTTCCGCCATTCCTGATTGGTCACAATGAAAAAACAACATCGTTCGGCAGAGGGCTGGAGGAACTGGGGCGCGCATTTGTGCAATATACCCTGCTGCGGCACATGAACACGATCCGTCAGGAAATCAATCGAAAGGTTTTTGGTAGATCAGATAGGTTTTACGTTGAGCACAATACAGCCGCCTTGGAGCGTGGTGATCTAAAAACACGATTTGAGGCATACCGCATTGCAATTGGCCGAGCCGGAGAACCGGGTTGGATGGAACCAAATGAAGCGCGTCGGCTTGAGAACATGCGGCCACACGAAAACGGAAATGGATTAAACAGCGGAGTAAAAAAGAATGGCAAAGCAACTGCTTAAATTATTGGCTGACAATCGCGGCAAGGGAATATTCGGGGCCGAAGATAACGGCGATGAAGCGACAGTCTATCTGTACGACGTGATTGTCAGCGATGATTACTGGGGCGGTGTGTCCACACTATCGTTTGCGAAACAATTAGCCAGCATTACAGCACCAACAATCAATCTGCGCATCAATTCGCCTGGTGGTGATGTATTTGCCGCCCGCGCAATGGAAACAGCAATACGTGAGCACAAATCGAACATCATATCCCACATTGACGGCCAGGCAGCCAGCGCAGCGACTTATGTAGCCATAGCAGCCGATACGGTAAAAATGTCCGAGGGCGGTTTTTTTATGATTCACAAAGCCTGGTCAATCGCTTGGGGCAATGCGGATGACATGCTGCAGATGGCCGCTTTGCTTGAAAAAGTTGATGAATCTCTGGTAGCGACTTACGCAAACCATACCGGCAAGGATGCCGGGGAAATCCGGGAATGGATGGCTGCGGAAACCTGGTTCGGCGCGCAAGAGGCGCTTGATGCTGGCTTTGTAGATGAAATCGTCACGGTTCCGGTAAAAAATCAGCAAAGATGGGATCTGTCTGCATACGCGCATGCACCGAAAATAGCACAGGAAAATGAAATAAAAATGAAACATCAGACTGAAATGCAACACATGAAGCGCATGGCTGCTCTGGCCAGGCACTTACCCTAGCGTAGTATCACGCAAACACAACCAGGCCGGACTTGTTCCGGCTTTTTTATATCCAAAAAGGAGATAACAATGGCAGAAACATTGCAGGCATTGCGTGAACGCCACGCAACATTGGCAAAAAAAACCCGCTCACTGGTCGAAGACAACAACGACAAATGGGAACCGCAGCATCAGGAACAATACGATGCCGCAATGGCCGAGCTGGATGACATCAAAGCGCAGATCGACCGAACCACGAAAATGCTTGAAAAAATAGCGGACGAAGCCATCAACGATACAATCGAAGAATCGATAGCGGGAAATAGAAAAAACGATTCGCCGATGAATAAATTATTTATGAAATGGCTGCGTGGCGGCGATAAAGCGATGACCGCCGAGGACTGGATTGAAATCCGCAACACCATGAGCACGACAACCGGATCAGAAGGCGGGCATACAGTGCCCACAGAAGTGGCCGGCTCCATTATCGAAACGCTCAAAGCTTTCGGCGGCGTACGTGAAGCCGCCTCGGTTATTTCAACGGAAGGCGGAAATGCGATCAATTTCCCGACCTCGGACGGAACATCCGAGGTTGGCGAGCTGATCGCTGAAAACACCACGGCAACAAGCGCTGACCCAACATTTGGCGTGGTTACCCTGAATACGTACAAATTCAGTTCAAAAATCGTCGCGGTCCCGTTTGAATTGCTGCAGGATTCTGCCGTGGATATTGAGGCGTTCATCGTAAATAGGCTCAGCCAGCGTCTGGGGCGAATACTGAATCAGTATTTCACAACCGGAACAGGCACCAATCAGCCGCGTGGCGTAGTTACCGCAGCCGCATCAGGCAAGGTTGGAACGACCGGGCAAACCCTGACAGTCATCGTTGATGATTTGATTGACCTGGTTCACTCTATCGATCCGGCGTATCGGGTCGGCGAGAGAGTTCGATTTATGATGAACGATGCCAGCTTAAAGGTGGTTCGCAAATTGAAGGACAGCCAGAATCGTCCAGTATTTCTGCCTGGCTATGACGGCTTAGCCGGACCAATGGCCGATACTCTTCTGGGCTATTCGATCACCATCAACCAAGACATGGCAGTCATGGCGGCCAATGCAAAATCAATCCTGTTCGGTGATTTCTCGCGCTACACCATCCGCGATGTCATGGGCATGACCTTATTCAGATTCGATGATTCAGCTTACATCAAGCTCGGTCAAATCGGTTTTCTTGCCTGGATGCGTTCAGGTGGAACACTGACCGATGGTGGTGCGCCGATTAAGTACTATCAAAACTCTGCGACATAACCGAGACTGTAGTCTCATTTTTATCAAGAAAAGAGGAGGCAATCATGGCTAATAAAAAAGCTCGAGTGTTGGTTGATACGCGGATCGGTGATTTAAGTTTGCAACCGAACGATGTTATTGAAGCGCCAACCTCAGTTATAAAAAGCTTGGGTGATAACGTCGATGCGAATAAAGCGGCGGTTGCATTTTGCATCGATCAACCCGGCAGCCGGGTTGTCGTGCTGAATGATTCCGGAAACGACTCGGATGATGACCAGGACGACGACCCAAATGGAGGGGATGGCGATCCGGATGATGATCAGGGCGATCAACAATAAGTAATGCGCGCAATAATCGTGACACCACCGGCCATCGAGCCTGTCAGCATCGATGAGGTTATCTATCACGCGAGGATAGATAACTATAATCAAGATGGCTACGATGAGAGTGTGCTGTTGAATGGACTCATCAGAGCCGCGCGTGAACAAGCCGAGCATAAGCTCGGGCGATATCTGATAACACAGACTGTCGACGCATATTTTGATGCGTTTCCAGTTTGCGGAAAGCTGATTACTTTGCCGCCTGTACAAAGCATCACCAATATCAAATACATCGATACCGACGGCATATTGCAGACAGTCGATGCATTGCATTATTATCTGGACAGATCGGGAAAAACATCACGCATCGGTTGCGCCTACGGTTACTCCTGGCCGTCATCGCGCAATCAGAGTGGGGCGGTCATTGTCCGGTTTGTCGGCGGGTACGGCGACGCCGCAACGGATGTCCCGGCATCGATAAAAAACTGGATGCTGTTGCGCATCAAAACGCTGTATGACAAGCGTGATGCAATTCTTATTGTGGGCGGTACGACGGATGATCGGATTACTGACAATACATTCGCTGACGGACTGTTGGATTCCGAGCGTGTCTGGTGGGGAGTTGCATGACAAAAAGAATTGATTTAAGCAATATCTGGGCTGGCGAAACCGTGGCAATCCTTGGCGCAGGCCCGGATATGACGATCGATCTTGCACAGAAAGCAGGGCAATACAAAACCATCGCGGTTAACCGTGCCATCCAGTTTGCGCCGGATGCCGATATGTTTGTCGCCCTGGACCCGTTGCATCCGTTTTGGGAAGCTGCCGAGCATTTCAAAGGCATCAAGGTGTGCGGCGTGGAATGCGATTACGATGCGTACTATCTGGGCATGTTTTACGAAACCGTCAGGATCGATCCGAGCCATACGATTGAAATCCGTAACAACGCCCTGGCCGCAATCCGTATTGCCGTCATTGCCGGTGCTAAAAAAATCATTCTGCTGGGGTTCGATCCGGAGCGGTATGAAGAAATCCATTTCAAGAAGTGCGGCTTTTACGGGTTTGTGAAGGGGTTAGAGCAGGTTATTGCGGATGTTCGTTCGCAAGGGGTTATCGTTGAGCGTATCGATTCCGCCGAGCAATTCCCTGGCAAACCCGCGCCAAAAAGGATAGAGCGTGCTGCGGATGCCGAATCTTAATACCCGGTGCGAAATACAGTACAAACATGTATCGCAGGATGAAACCTATGGCACTGAAAAAATAAAATGGTTAACCAAAGCTGTTGTCTGGGTAGAAAAACAGGATGAATTGCCGTCAAGGTCTGAATCGATCAAAAACGGCCTGGCCGTGTCCGCACTGCGAGCACGCATCAGAATGCGCTTCCGGCGTGATATCGACAGCTCGATGCGCTGCAAAATCAATGGAGAAACATGGCAGATCATCTCACCGGCCGCAATGATTGGCGGACGCAACGAATACTCTGAAATGATGATCGAGAAATACAGTAGCTGATATGACAGAGATTAAAACCAAAGGCCTGGCGGAACTGCAGAAAATCATGAACCAACTGCCCGCAAAACTGGAAGCCAATATCATGCGTGGTGCGTTGCGTGCTGGTGCTGTTGTTATTCGTGATGCTGTAAAAAGTAACATTAATTCTGTTTCCGGTCATCTGGCGTCAACAATGAGGGTGTCGACTCGCATTGAGAAACGCGCCGGCAAGGTTGTCGCAAAGGTCAAAGCAGACGCTTATTATGCGGGTTTCGTTGAATACGGAACCCGGCCGCACTACATCAGCGTTCCGGATTCCGAGAAACTGATCAATTCGCGAAGATCAAGAAAACTCGGCAAAGAAGTGCGTGAGCATATGAAAACATTCAATACGCGCCAAAGGTCGCTGAAGATCGGGCAACAGTATGTTGGGCCCGGCGTATTCCACCCGGGCGCAAAACCCAAGCCCTTCATGCGTCCAGCTCTGGATAACAATTCTGGTGCAGCAATAACGGCAGCCGCGGAATACATCAAAAAACGGCTGGCTACAAAACACGGCATCGATACTCCGGATATTAATGTCGGTCTAGCAGGTGATGACGAATGAGCGGGGTTGCTATTATCCGCCACAAGTTGGCGAACGATGCCGCACTGACTGCCGTAGTTGCTGCATCAAAAATCATGGCCGGTGTCGTTCCACTGAATACCGTGCTGCCCGCGATATCGATCCGGCAGATCAGCGGGAATGAAGTCAGCACAATAAAGCGATCCGGCAATGAACTGGTCGTGGAACGCATCCAGGTATCCATTTTGACTGCGACATATCCGCAGCAGAAAACAATAATTGAATTAGTCAAAAACGCATTGCCCTGCATCAGGGCAACAGTGAACGGTTTTGCTGTAGACAGCATCGAGCAGAACTCAACAGGGCCGGATTTCTATGTTGAAGAGCCGGTGACGTACGAACAATCCGTCGATTACATCGTGCGCTATGTCAACTAATTAGCCGATCCGCAAACAGGAAGTTTTTTTAAGCAACAGGCCGCATTCATTTTCTGGGTGCGGCTTTTTTATTGTAAGGAGCAACCATGCCAGCACATACAGGTATAGCCAGTTTTTCAGATACAGTTTATTCAATCAGCGCAACACTGCCCGCAACATACGATTCCGCCGGGTACGGATCCACGACAATCACCTGGACGGAGATCGGCAAAGTGCAGTCATTTCCGGAGTTCGGCTCACAGTCCCCTGTGAATGAATTCGTCCCGATAAAAGGGGCGGTCGAATATTTCAAGGGCGCGCGCAGATACGGCAGCGGCCCGATGGTTGTTGGCGATCTTCCGGTGGATGCTGGTCAGGTGCTTCTGAAAGCCGCGGAAGCATCGCAGAACAAATATTCGATGAAACTGACTTATCCGGACGGCGAAATTCATTATCTGGAGGTGATCGTGTCATCCTGGAAACTGTCTGGCGCGCAAGAGGGTACAGCCATGACCAGAACGGCCGACATCAGCCTGATGCGCGCGCCAGTCGTCGTCGCAGCAGCGTAATTTTAAGGACAATACAAAACAATGGATATTCGTAAATTCGCTGTAAACCCGACCTCACGCCTGCATCTGCGCGATGCAAACAATGAGCTGATGTACGCGGATGACGCAAAAACTTTACCGATTGCGGTAAATCTGTTCGGTCCGGGCTCAAAAGAGTATTCAAAAGCGAAGTCCGCTCAGAATAACCGGCTGGTTAACAAAATGAAAACCCAGGGCAAGACGAACCAGACGCCCGAAGAAATTACCGCTGAATCTGCGGAATTTCTCGCCGCATGCACCGAATCCTGGGAAAACATGGAGTACGGCGATTGTCAGGGTAACGACCTGTCGCTGGCGGTGTACTCGGACAGAACGATTGGCTTTATTTCCGACCAAGTGGCAGGCCATCTGGGCAGCTGGTCAAATTTTACGAAGGGCTCTTCGGCGAGCTAGAAACTTATATTCGTCACCTGGCCTGGCTGCATGCATGCCAGAAAGATGACAAAAAATCACGGCAAAAAATTTTTGAAGATGAAGGGCATGACATCGCAATGCCCGAATGCCGGGCGCATCACATCATTGAGTACTTGCTTGATGTCGGTCTGTCGCTCGGCGAAAACGCATTAACCCATACCGAGTTGCAAAGCTGGCAGAACAATACCGGCACAATCCTGAAACCTTGGGAAAGTCGGCTCATGAAACGACTTTCCGGGATTTATCTCAGTGAATACCGGGAATCGAGCGATTCGGAAAAAGAAACCGCATGGGAAGAAGCGCCGCATTACATGTGCATGGCATACCGAAAAATGATTAGATCTAAAAACTCACTCAGAAAACTGGCGGAGTAAAATGGCAACCACTGTTGGTGTGCTCGAAATACAGATGATGGCGGACATGGCGCGCCTCAGTAATGACCTGAAGCGCGCGAACAATGAAATAACGTCCGCGGTCAGGGGATTTAACAACATCCTGAATACGCTTGGCGTGGGTATTTCGTTTGCGTTTTTTGCTGATCTGATGCGCCGTTCAAATGAATTTGAACACGCTCTTGCCAAAATCTCTACGCAGATCGATGACACAACCGGGGAAATAGAAAGACTTTCGGCGTCATCCAAAAACTTTGCAGCACAATACGGTACCGCGCAAGCCGAGCAAGCAAACGCTTACTACGAAATCATCAGCGCAGGGATCGAAGATACCGCAAAAGCAACGGAGATACTGAACACGGCCAACAAGCTGGCGGTCGGCGGCATGACCACGCTCGGCGTATCCGTTGATGGATTGACCAACATCATGAATAGCTATGCCGGAAAAGTTGAATCGGCGGATGCTGTGTCTGATGCGCTGTTCATCGGCATGAAAGCGGGAAAGGCCACAATGGAAGAGCTTTCCAGCGGTCTAGGTAAGGTCACGCCGTTGGCTGCTACATTAAACGTGGCGTTCGATGAACTGGTAGCAGTCATCGCCACGCTATCAAAACAGGGCATACAAACCAGTGAGTCAATAACCGGTGTTCGCGCGATTCTGTCGGCCGTGGCCAAACCGTCCAGCGAAGCGGCAAAATTGTCGCGCGAACTCGGGCTTGAATTTAATGCCGCATCCCTGCAAGCACAAGGGTTTGCGGGTTTTATCGAGGATGTCATAGAAAAAACAGGCGGCAGCACGACGGCGCTATCTACGCTGTTCGGCCGCGTTGAAGCATTGGTTCCGGTGTTGTCATTGGCTGGGGCTGGCGGACAGGATTTCAGCAACATCCTGGATCAAATGAACAGCAAAGCTGGAGCCACCCAAGAAGCATTCGAAAAAATGGCGGCAAGCCCAGGCTTTAAAGTGGACCGGCTTATGACCGCAATCAGCAATGCCGCGATCACGCTTGGCGCAAAACTGTCTGATGTGCTCACACCGGCAATCGTCAAAGTTACGCAGGCATTCAACAATTTATTTCTGACGCAGGAGCAGTCTCCGCTTGAAAAACAGATTGCGCTAATATCATCATTAGAAAAGAAACTCGCCAGCGAGCTCGATAAAAAACATATCCCGCTCGGCGATATATTTTTATTTGATAAACGCAAAGCCGATTTGTATGAGCAGCAGCTTGAAGATGCGCGCGAAGATTTGCTGAAACTGCAAAAAGCACAGGAATCTGTCGCGACGAGCTCCGGAAATCTCAAAACAGAAATCGAGAAACTGACCGGCAGCGAAGGGGGCAGCAGTTCCGGCGTTTCCGGGTTGGGTAAAAGCGTCGACAAAACAAAACAGAAAATCGATTCATTTCTGGAATCGATCCGCAAACAGGCCGCCGAGGCCGGAAAGACCGCAAACGAAATCAAACGCATGGAAGCCGCTCAGCTCGGTGTGCTCGACTCGGTTGAGCCCTATCTGCGCATTATCGAAGCTCAAGCGATAGCCGAGGAAGATCTGAGAATATCGCGGCAGAAGCAGGCTGACGATCTGCGCAGAATCGAGCAGCTGACAAAATCAACCCGCACGCAACAAGAAGTTTTCAACGACACGGTGAGAGAACTTGACGTCTTGCTTGAAAAAGGCCTGGGCATGGAAGCGTACAACCGTGCGCTGAAAGATGCGCGCGATCAGCTTGCCAAGACGGAAAAATCGACAATAGATAAATCGCGTGAATTCTGGGATACCAACGAACAAATCTGGATCCAGGGTGTGCGCAATGTTCAGACATCGTTGGCCAACGGTCTGTTTAACGTATTCGACGATGGTCTGAACGGCATGGTCAGCGGCGTTAAACGCGCTGTCGGGCAGATGATCGCGGAATTTGCATCCATCAAAATATTGCAAAGCACTGGCATTGCCGGAATTCTGGGCATGGGCAGTACGGCGGCGATGGCGTCAGGCGGTTCTGGCGGTTTGAGCGCAATGAACATGGCCAGCCTCGGTAGCAGCGCAATGAATCTGATGTCATCCGGATTCGGCATGACGCCTATGATCGGCAATGCGGCGTTGCAACTTGGGCAAATGACCGGAATAACCAGTCTGACCAATTTCGGCGCAGGCGCAATCAACCCGGCGTTAGCATCTTTTGTCACTGAGGGTGCGGGCGGTTTGGCTGCATCTGCCGGTTCCGCTTTTGCCGCTGCTGCCGGTCCGGCCATGGTTGCGTTTATAGCAACCCAGGGACTCAAAGTTCTGGCCGGTGATAAACGGCTTGGCGGCGGGTTTGGTAAAGCGCTGAACACTGTTGGGGATATACCGATCATTGGCGATATGCTGCCCATCGTTCCGATACTCAACGGACTTTTCGGGCGCGGCGCACCGAAATTCCAAGGCGAATCTCTAGTTGGCAGTGTTTCGTCAGGGGGATTTGAGGGTGTCCTGAATCAGTCCTATCGGGAGAAAGGCGGTCTCGCTCGTAGCGACCGAGTCAGCAATTTTATTGTTGATTCGGATACCGGCAATCTATTGAATCAATTTGGTCGATTGTCAGAATCCGGCAACATCCCCGGTTCGCTGCGCAATTCAGTGACCGATCCGGCAGTGAAAAGGGCGCTCGAAGTTGGGGATTTTCTGGATGAAGCATTTGGCGCAATCGGCAATACGCTCCAACAAACCGCGGATAAACTCGGGATCAGTTCTGACGCGCTGAATGGTTTTAGCGCATCGCTCGATTTAGTGAGTGCCAAGGGTGAGGCACTTTCTGATGCGCAGATCAGCGACGAGATTACGCGCATCAGTGATGCGATGATCGCGACACTGATTCCGAACCTGGACGATTTGGCGAAAAAAGGTGAAACGTCTGCTGATACGCTGACACGGCTGAATAGTCAGTTCTCGGTGCTTGAATCCGCCGCTATGTTGTTTGGCAATACCGCAGAACAGGCCGCTGAAAAGGTTAAAGCGCTTGGCCTGGACGGGCAAACAGCGTTTATTGAAAGTCTCGGTGGTGTTCAGGTTGCGGCTACAGAGATACAGGAATTTTACGACACAGTCTTCACTGATGCACAAAAGCTTGAGGTTACGAAAAATCAAATCCTTGATGTGCTGAAACCGCTTGGGGTTGATTTTGTGCCAACAATGGAGCAGCTTTACGACGCCGTTGCGAGCGGTAATCCGCAGTTGATACAAGCGGTCTTAAAAGTTGATGGGCTGGTGTCTGAATTTGATCGATTAAATACATCATTGACTGATGTTGTTGATCCGATAAAAGAGATTGCTAGCACCACAGAAGAATTGAGCGGAGAGATGCGGGCGCTAGCAGCCGAACGCCGCGCATTCACAGCAGGCCGTCGCGAAGCACAAGAGGGCCTGGGTGGTCGCGGCGAAGTGGCAACCACCATCAACGGCAGAATCTACACCGAAACTGAGATCCGGGCGATGCAACAATCGTCCGTTGATCTTGCCGCCGAATCGGCCAGCGCTTTAATCAAAGAGCAATTGTCTAGGGCTGGCGGTGACAGTGAGTTAATCAAAAACCTGAATGCCACGCTGGAATTCATCAAGTTCCAATCCGGACAAAGAAACGCAATCGAGACCGCGGCCAGGCTGAATGACGATGAGCTTGCAAAACAGGCAGCCGCGCAGCTGGGAGCGCTGAATGCAGCCTCTCGTACACAAAGAGGCACAACCTTCAACGGCTCCGTGCGATTCCCCGATCCTCCCGGATGGAACGAAAGTGCTGATAACGCAGAAAAACAAAGAATGTCATACTTTGATGTGATCAAATCACAGATGGCTGAACCGGCGATAGCTGTCGGCACTGCATTCAACGACCTGCGAAGCGCCGCGCTGAAGCTTGCTGACGATTTATTGCTCGGCGATAAATCGATACTCAGCGTTTTTCAGAAAACCGGTGAAGCGCAGCGTCAGTATGACGATATGATCAGCCGCGCACGATTGGGCGATGCAACATCCAGCGAACTATCCAGCGGCGTTAATAACCTGCTTGATGCCCAGTTAAACTCCGCATCGACAAAATTTGAGTTTGACCGGCAATTTGCAACAGTTGTCAACGATCTTCGCAGTATTGGACAAACCACAGAAGACCGAAGACTCGCGGAGCAGAAGAAAAGTACTGAAGAACTTAAAGCGGAAATCAAGCAACTCAGGGAAGATTTGAACGCGGCTAACGTGGCGATTGCTAAAAGCACGGCCAAGACTGCTGACGTGCTTGACCGCTGGTCTGTTGTTGGCTTACCGGCGACCGAGGCTTAGCCATGGAAATGATACGGCCAGTTGCAGTTGATGACACAGTGCTGATAAGTAGCACGGCGCCTGAAGATGATTATGCAGCATGGAACGCTGCTACAAATTATTCAATCGGCGACAGGGTTATACGCACCACAACGCACGCAGTTTATGAAAACCTGATTGCTGGTGTTGATGCGACCAATCCAGAAGACGCGCCTACGCGTTGGGTTTATGTCCGGCCTACGAACAAACACGCCATGTTTGATTCGGTTATTGGCACGTCAACGTCATTAGCATCGCCGCTGACTGTTGTACTTGAGCCGGGTCAGATTGGCGGCTTGGCAATGTTTGAATTAGTCGGACTGGAATTGCAGGTAGATATGCTGGACACATCCGGCGGAACATCTGTTTACTCTGACACGATTAATCTTGATCAAACTGAGATATTCAGCTTTTACGACTTTTTCTTTGCTGAGTATGTGCAGCGCGAAAGCGTTGCATTGACTGACTTGCCGATGGGATACACCGATCCTGAAATAACTGTAACGCTAACCGGAACCGGAACTGTTTCTGCCGGTGTTCTGGTAGTTGGGCGTGTGTTCGATCTTGGACGCACATTGTACGGCGCGACACTGCGCAGGCAGGACTTCAGTAAGAAAACGACAGATGATTTCGGTTATGTCAGTGTTGTTCAGCGTGCCACGCGTAAATTGATGTCATCAGACCTGATTATTGAATACGAGTATTTTGCGATGCTCGATCGATTAATGCGCGAAATGCAATCAATTCCTGCTGTTTACGTGGCGACATCGGAAGATGAATTCTACGATCCGCTTAATGTGTTCGGTTTTGTGAGTGATTTTCGCATTGTTGTGCAGTTTCCTAAATTTTTATCTTGCAACATTGAAGTAGAAGGGCTTGTTTAATGGCTATAACTCCGATAGATGCATTTCCTGCGCGTAATTCAGCAAGTTTTAAAACGCGAGTAGAAACGTTTTTCGAAACCGAATTCCCGACAGCGATAACGGAGATGAATACCGCGATTGAAGCGTTTAACACGAACGATCTGCGCGGCACGAGTTCCACTGCATACACGCCGAATGTTACCGGTAATCAAGCGTTCACTACTGAATCTGGTAAAAGCTGGGTTCCTGGTATGTGGGTAACAGGCGGATACACTTCGGGTGGCAATGAGTATTGGGCTGGGCCGGTAGTATCGTATTCCGGAACCACGCTAACTGTAAATGTTCTGGTTAACGGCGGCACATCGACTTCAAGATCAAGCTGGCAAATCGCTTTTTCACCGCCGGTTACTGATTTGGTTGGTGATGTTGAAATCGTAGTGCACACAGGGAATGGTTATGGGTCAACAAATACACGTAGACGCAGGTACACAACAAAGAGCAAAGATACGGCAACAGGATCGATAACCTACGCAGACAGCGCTACGCTTGGAGCAACTTTTACGATCAATGCGAGCGGAATGTATTCTGTTCGCAGATCGGAAAAACCAGCAACCGGGTCTGCCGCATGTGGTATTGCGTTAAATGCGTCATCAGGCACAACAAGTTATGTGTCATTGGCGTTTGCAGAGAGGATTGCGGGGTTTTTTACGGGGACGGCTGGCACAAATCAATTAAACGAAGTTTCTTTTGTTAGAAAATTTACGGCCGGTGATGTCATCGTCCCGCATGATACAACGGCACTGTCTGATGGCACATCAGACAGCTGTTTCATGATTGTTACAAGGCTTAAATGATGCACAAGCTGATCGTTAATCAACCATCTGGCAAGCAGGAAGTGACGGAAATAGCCGCGTCCGGTGAGTATTTCGATATGTCACGCGTAGTCTGGGATGAGCGCACAGACGGTGCATTGCCAGCCGTGACACTCGGCAAGATGCAGCGCAATGGCAGTCAACTTGTGACGCTGGAAGATTATTTGCCGGAACATGCGGAGGCGGTCTATCAAGAGTCTGTGCCGCATGAAATCACGATGCGTCAGGCTGTCTTGGCACTGCGCGAAGCGGGTTATTTAGCTGCTGTTGAAACATGGGTTGCGAGTCTTGACGGCGAGCTGGAAATCTACTGGAAACGCTCTCAAACCGTGCGGCGTGATCATGCGTTTGTTGAGTCTGCGCGGGTAGAACTTGGACTGACGCAGCAGCAAATGGACGGATTATTTATTTTGGCTGCAACAAAAGAGGGCTGAAAATTATGTACGAAAAATTATTAGAAAAAATAGCAGCAGACCATGCTGGGCAAAACGCGATTGAAATCGCTGAGGCACTCAACGCGAAGTCGATAGCGATAGCTGTCCCGGCAAAAGTTTCTGACATTAAAAAATATCTGGTCTTGGCAGGAAAATATCTCCAGCTCGGATCTAGTGACAATGTCTCGGCTCGGGTCGCTGTTGAAGTTCTGAACACGTTCCAAGTTTTGAACGTCCAGGAAATTCCGGTGCTGAATAAATTAACTGAAATTCTCGATGCACTGGTCTCGGCCGATCTGCTGAGCGATGCTGACAAATCGGCAATTATCGGAATTGGGCAAGAGATGAGGAGCTGGTCGCAGATCAATCTCGGGCTTGACGTGCAGGAATGGCAAATTCAGGAGGCATTAAATGTCAATTAAACCCGTATTTGCAACTGAGACAACGCTGCTAGATAGCGGACTAAACTCACTTGGAGCGACATCTGCGGCAAGCAGTTCCGAACAAGACAACAGCTCAAATCGCTATATCGACGGCCGGCTTGATATTGAGTGCGCGGGCGGTAGCGCAACAACCGGATTTGCAACAATCTACCTATGCGAAGGTTCCGCAACCGGAAAAACATCAGACACCGCAACGGTTGGCAACATGCGCAGGATCGGCGATATTTTTATGAACAGTACAACCGCTGTACGTAAATCATTTTTAGTGAGCAATCTGCCGAAGTTCTGGTTCGTGCGAATTATCAACAATTCGGTAGCCTGGGCGGGGTCAGGGAATACTGTGAAATTCACCGGCATCAATTACGAGGACGTCTAGAAATCAATGGCTATTGATTTCACGAGCGCTAACAGCAGCCCGGTTCGGCATCTAACCACGTCGTTTGCCGGACTGAGTATTGCTGCGAGCCAGGATTTCTCGATTCTCGTATTCGCGAGATTCGATCCGGGTTCTGGTTCGTTTTGGTATTTCCTGTCTACCGGACCGGCGTCCGGTTCCAACATCAACATGTGGCGGCAAGCCGATGGAAACGGTCGCTTATCCGTACTGATTGGCGGCGCTGTAACTGAAGTATCGGGCGGGCCGGATCAGGTTATAAATTCCGGAGAATGGTTTCTTGCAATATTTTCGCGAAGTGGCGGCACGACAACAGCGCGTCTGTGCAAAATGGGATCGGGCAGGGTAGACGCATATATTTCGACATCAAACTCGGCGGCGTATTCTGCGAGTGCAGGAACGCTTTTGTTGGGTTGTCGTCAGGATTTAGATAATCTGAGAGAATGGCACGGGCAAATGTCCGACGTGATTATCTGTCACGAATACGCAATCACAGACGCGGAAGCAATAGCCGCAGCAAACGGCGCGGCGCTTGAGGAATTACCGTTTTGGCAATACCGCAAATTTCATACAGATATGTCTTTCGACCCGTCAACGTCGGCGGGATTAAGTGATCTTGTTAGCGGTCGCGCACTCACTGCTGTTAACAGCGGGTGGGGCGCTAAAACCGATGAGCCGCCACTGTTACGCAGATATTCGCAGCAACGTAGCAGCAAGTTTTTTCTAATCAAAAATTCGGGCGGCGGATCGGTGCAACTGTCGGTTGATGCATTGCATCAAGGTGCGTTTGTCGATGATCTCGATTTAATTCAGAGCAACATTTTGTCCGCTGCTGATATTTCTCAATCGCAATCTGTCGAGTCGGTAGATTTGTTGCAGGGTTATACATTGTCAGTGTCCACGATCGATCAATTGCAGTTTTTGGATAATGTCGCATTGATTCAATCCGGTGCGCTGTCTGTTGATTCTCTGACTCAATCACAATTGATCGATGAGCCAGCACTGACGCAATCGCATATGCTGAGCGGGTCAAATCTAACCCAGTCTCAGGTTGTCGATAACGTTGCGTTGTCATCCGGAACGATCATTGCAGCACAAAGCCTCGGTCATGCGCAGTTAATCGACAACATCGATCTGATTCAGTCCCACATACTGCAAATTGCGGATATCGATCAAGCGCAAACGGTTGATCATATCGCGCTCGCAACCGGCGTGCTGCTTGCAGTTGCCGGGATCAGTCAATTACAGTTTGCTGACAATGTAACACTGATGCAGTCCGGATCGCTGTCAGTCAGCGATCTGTCGTCCGGCCAGACTGTTGATAGTCCGGCGTTAACCCAGGCGCACACCCTGATCGTTGACGATGCGACGCAACAGCAGTTTATCGATAGCGTCGCGTTATCGATGTCCGTTGTTATTGTCCCCGGCGATCTGACGCAGAATCAATTTGTTGAAGGGGTTGTGCTGACATCGGCGCAGCTGCTGGCTGTGCAGGATATTCTGCAATCACAAAATATCGGCAGTCTGGAATTGATACAGGGTTCTGTGCTCGTCGTTGCTGATCTCTCGCAAAACCAGTCAATCGATCATGTCAGCTGGATTGTTGTTGTCACGCCGGATAAGCGCATTTATGCAATCAACGCGGAAAATAGAGTTTATTCAATTCATTAAGGAGCTAAAAAAAATGAAAGTTAAAGTGCTGGAAGAACGGCTATCGAGCGATGGATTTTTGGGTGAGAGAGGTGATGTTTTCACTGTGCCCGATCACGTGGGTGAAAAGTGGTGCGGGCTGGGCTGGGCTGAAGATGTAGCCGGGCAGTGCAAAACTAGCGAGCGCTGCGTGCGTTCTGTAACCGTCAATCCCAAAAAACTGAGTCAGCAACAATCAACGGAAGAGGTAAGCAGCAATGGCTAAATTTATACCCGATGCAGCGATGGACGCCGCGCTCGCAGTTGTCGCAGCAGGGAATATTCTGACTGTATGTTCCGCGCAACCGACCACCAGAACCGAGGCGATCACAACATACAAGCTGGCCGATATCGCGCTGACACCAGGCGACGGGAACGGTGATTTTACAATCGGCAACGGTGATGCAAGCGGGCGCAAATTGGCCGTTGCACAACAGGCAGATATCCCAATCGACACATCCGGATCGGCAACACACATCGCAATTTGCGACGGCACGGATCTGTTGCTTGTAACGACATGCACAAGCCAAGCATTGACCAGCGGCGGTACTGTGACCGTGCCGACGTTTGATTACGAGATCGCAGACGTAACGTAATGCCACGCTACCGCACATACGAACGCACCACCACGGCGGTGCTGGATTATAAATTCGATCTGGCGCCGCTGAGCAACGGACGCGAAGACGGCGCATCAGACTGGCTGCAGCTGGGCGAGACAATATCCGATTACACGGTAACCAGCAGCGACGTTGATCTGATTATCGACAGCAGTGCCATTGCTGACGACGGCACTTCGGTGATCGTTTGGATTTCCGGTGGCAACATTACGGATGGTGTATATTTTGTGGATCTGCATGTCATAACAAGCGAGGGCCGCGAAGATGATTTTTCGATCAGACTGATTCCGGTGCTGCGGAAATGACAAGCAGCGCGTATTCCGGCCCGGATCGTCGTGAGCAGTCGGAGTGTCCGCTGACAGCCAGGCAGGCGTATCAGATATTAGACCGACTCGATCAGCTTATTGAAAAGCAAGAAAAAAACTGCGAGCAACAAAGAGACATTATTAACCGGCTCAATAAAATCGAGAGGTACATTTTTGCGGGTCGCGCGGTGTTCTGGTTTATCACGTCGGCCGGACTGGTTGCGGCTTGGTCTGTCGGATTTTTGCATGACCTGAGGGAATTTTTTAAAAGATGAGCGCAATGCTGATACGTCTGCTGCCATATTTTATGGTCTTCGGGCTGCTGCTATACGCAGCCTGGTGGGCCGGTGAGAATATCTATCAATTCGGACGCGAATCGGAGCGATTGGAATGGATTGAGAAAACGTCAGAAGCTGAAAATTTGGCACTTCAGCAGCGCGAAAAACTTGAGGCGCAACTTAAAGCTGAATCCGAGCAACGCGAGAAAAATATCAGTAAAGCTATCGGGGTGTACGCAAATGAAATTGAGAAACTTAGCAGTGATCTTGCTGGTTCTGTTGATCAGCGCATGTACGTCAGCACCAAAACAGCAAGCTGCAATTCTGTCGGATTGCCCGCTGCCGGAAAAAACGAAGATCCCCGGGGAACTGGTGAAACCGTCAACGCTGAACTTTCCGAACCGTCTGCAACAGCGATTCGGGGGGACTATTACGCTGCCGCAAATCTAGAATTGAAATACAACATGCTCACTGAGATTATCAGAAGGTCAAATTGTTTTGAGGTAATTGAATAATGGATTTATTACGATGTGAGAATTTTTCTTTGTCTGAGTTTGTGCGCGGTGGTGATGCACCGGTTGATGATCATCTGCGAAATTTGATTGCGTTAGCGAATCGTCTGCAAGTGGTACGCGACACACTGCATAAGCCAATCACGATAACCAGCGGATTCCGCACAACAGAACACAATAAAAAAATCGGTGGTGCTGTTGGTAGCCTGCATTTGCATGGCATGGCCGCGGACATACAAATCAAAGATATCGAGCCCATCAAAGTTTACGAAAGGCTCTATACATCATGGTCCGGCGGTTTGGGACTCTATGATCAGCATGTGCATGTTGATGTCGGAGAATATCGGCGCTGGAACAATCAAAAAAGGGATGATTGAATGAATCGATTTTTGGAATTATTTACAGATCCAGGTACCGGGCTGTTGTCGCACACAAAAATCTGGACGCACATCGCGTATCTGACTGTGACAATCACGTTTCTCTGCATGACGTTCTCCGGAAACATCCCGGGAATAGATTTGTGGCTCGCGTATCTTGGCATTGTCGGCGGGCATAGTATGATCAGCAAGTGGATTTCGATGAAATATAAATGATCTGGCTCGAAGAAACGCAATACTGTCTGCGCATCGTAGATGCCGACCCGGCAACAAAGCCGCCATATCGAGCGGTTGGCAGCATTTACGTGCACAGCAACGTCGCGATTATTGTCGGATTCCACGGCAGCTTTATGCGAGCAGATGTGCGCGAACTCTTCGAAAAATTACATGAGCGCAATATAAAGCATTTGCTTTCGGATCGTGCGGACAATCACAGAGTGCCATTCGGCCAAAAAATCAACGCGCCAGGCGGCCCTTTTGACGGCTGGTGGCATATTGATCTTGAGCATGCGATTAATTTAATCGCAGGAAATAAACAAAACCGCTCAGGACGGATTCCTGAAATTTTAAATAAGGAGTGTCAAAATGGCTGATGACTCATCAGAAATTGTACGCGAACAAGCGGAAAGTATCGCAGCAACAAACCTGAAAGTTCTCGGTGATAGCCCGGCTTTCTACACCAATTTAGCAATGAGTAATGCGGTGTCGAATCAACAGGCGATGAACCAACTGAATTTGGCGATTGTGAGCAAGGCCGCTGAATCAATTTTGGCGACCGATCCGCGCGAAGGCGGGGCTGATATTGCAGCGTTGATGCAGTTGATCAAAGCCGCGCAAACTACACCGCCGGTTACTGCTGGCTAGAAGCTATGGCGGGAGTTTCGTGACTCCCGCTTCAAAAATATGGGAAACGAAATAATTGTCAAAATCCTTCCGGCGCTTCCTCGCGTTATTGCAACCCGGCTTTTGGTTTGTATCTCCGTCGCCTTGTGTGCGGCGGTGGTTTTTAAGATTCTCGTTTGTTAGCCGGGCTTCTCGTATAACATTAGATCAATATTTTGAGTTCGCCTTGATTAGATCAATCAGCCACTGAGACAGCGTTTTCCCGCTGTCCTGTGCGGTTTTTACTGCACCCGATTTTAACCAAGATTCGCACCGGATGTGAATCTCAGCCATTTTTTTTGCAGCATCAGGTTTCCTCGCGTTTCGCTTACCGGCCATGCCGTGTTTTTCTGCATTATTCATCGCTAATCTCAATCACGTGATATTGAATATTGTGATCAATCGCATAAAGCTCAGCATCTTTCATGTTGAACGGAAAACCGATTACATCAGTCATCTGTATAAATTCACTCAGCTGATTCTTGATTTTTTCTATGCGAGCAATATCTTCATTCGTTTGATTGAGAAGATTTTTTGTAAAATCAATCATTTCATCATTTAATAACAGTATCTGTTCTTTGTATTTCAGAAACAGTTCGACATTGCAATCATTGTCGATAAGCAGTTTCATGTCTCTGTATTTGATTAGTATCATTTTAGTTATATGACTGCATGTATTTTTTCTATTTTTGACATCCGGTTGATGTAACGCGTATACATCACATTATATTTATGCACTTCATTACTATTTCTTAATATTGATATCAACATAGAATACCCCGCTCCTATGTTGATTTGTTTTATTAATAAAGCGGGAATATCATGATTATCGATGCTTTCAACTGAGAGTATCTCGTTTTTCCCGTCTGAGCATACGAAACCATGAACCAACTCTTTTATATTTTCTGTAGTATATTTCATTTTCTCACCTCGATCGCCCAGGTCCCGCCTGGCCGGACGTCAGCAAAATCGCTAACATGTGAACAGTATAACATAGAAATTCTATTTGTGTACACAAATAGATTGAATAAAAAAACGGCCAGATATCCGTCCGTGAATTATTCTAAAGGTGAAAAAACTTTCATCTGCTTAATCGTCATAAAATGTCCGGTCTTTAGATTTTTATGATGATGCGCGGGAAGGATTTTGTCAGCCATCTTACAAAAAACGGTTTTTATCTTACAAAAATCCTGCTAACATACATGCAAGCAATTGATTTGTTGGGGTGGCTGATGGGACTCGAACCCACGACAACCGGAATCACAATCCGGGACTCTACCAACTGAGCTACAGCCACCATTAGAGCTACGCAATTTACTGATGTAAATTACTTTGGATTTAGAGATAGTCTAAAGATCCAATAGGAATGACAACCAATAGATAGATGCATTTAATGGCGTGCCCGACAGGAATCGAACCTGTAACCCCCAGCTTAGAAGGCTGGTGCTCTATCCGATTGAGCTACGGGCACTATGTCGAGCATGCCCCAAGCATTCTAGGGCTGTATTGGTCGGGGTGGAGAGATTCGAACTCCCGACATCCTGGTCCCAAACCAGGCGCGCTACCAGACTACGCTACACCCCGAAAAAGCCGATACTATACACTTTCATGCGTCAGACGTCAATTTCTAAAGACTAAAATTCTATATCCGTCGCATAGAGTCAAAAAAATCAGAATTATTTTTGGTTGCTTTAATTTTGTCTAGAAGAAATGCCATAGCATCCATGTCATCCATGGGATGAAGTAATTTGCGCAGTACCCAGATTTTTTGCAATACATCAGGATCGATCAATAATTCTTCCCTACGTGTTCCAGAGCGGTTGACATTGATCGCGGGATAAACTCTTTTTTCAGCCATGCGTCGATCCAAGTGGATCTCCATGTTACCGGTCCCTTTGAATTCTTCATAAATAACATCATCCATACGTGAACCGGTATCAATCAATGCCGTGGCGATAATTGTCAACGAACCGCCTTCTTCAATGTTACGTGCAGCTCCAAAAAACCGTTTGGGACGCTGTAAAGCGTTTGCATCAACACCGCCGGTCAATACTTTGCCTGAAGCGGGTGCTACGGTATTATAGGCGCGAGCCAGGCGAGTAATGGAGTCGAGCAGTATGACGACATCTTTCTTGTGTTCTACCAAGCGTTTGGCTTTTTCTATAACCATATCCGCCACTTGCACATGTCTCATGGCCGATTCATCAAACGTTGATGAAACGACTTCCCCTCTGACGGACCGTATCATATCGGTAACTTCTTCGGGACGTTCATCAATGAGTAAGACCATCAGAATTACATCAGGGTAATTGGCCGCAATGGAATGAGCAATATGTTGCAGCATGACGGTTTTTCCTGATTTTGGACTGGCTACGAGTAAGCCGCGTTGTCCTTTCCCGATAGGTGCGATCAAATCAATAACACGTCCTGTAACATTCTCTTCGGCCTTGATATCGCGTTCAAGCTTTAAGGAGTCCGTAGGAAACAGTGGTGTTAGATTTTCAAAGAGAATTTTGTTTTTAGAATTTTCCGGTGGCTCGTTGTTAACCTTGTCAACTTTTACCAATGCAAAATAACGCTCTCCATCTTTAGGTGGACGGATTTCACCATCGACCGAGTCGCCTGTATGCAGATTAAAACGCCTGATCTGACTGGGTGAGATATAAATATCATCTGGACCGGCTAAATAAGATGTATCTGGTGAACGCAGAAAACCAAAACCATCCTGTAAAACTTCAAGTGTGCCCTGACCATATATGCTTTCACCTTTTTTCGCCTGATTTTTCAGTAATGCAAAAATCAAATCCTGTTTTCGCATTCGGTTGGCACCATCTATTTCATTAGTGGTGGCCATTTTGATAAGTTCAGTTACATGAAGGTGTTTAAGATCGGATAAGCGCATGAAATAGCTCTTTGAAAAAACGTAGAAATTAACGTAAAAGATGGGCGTCGGAGGAAAGTAACTACTGACGGGATCGCTATATAAGAAAAATTGATAGAAAGAAATTAAGTAGGTAACTTAATCTGCAGTCATCTTAAATCAACTAAATCTATATTGTTTATATTGCCTGATTCCTCGGAAAGCTTAGCGGCTTTAGAGATGACTGTCAACAAATGCGGTTAGTTGCGATTTCTGTAGTGCACCAACTTTTGTGGCTTCAATGTTTCCGCCCTTGAATAACATCAGTGTCGGAATACCGCGAATACCATATTTGGCTGGCGTGATTTCGTTGTCGTCAATATTCAGTTTCGCGACTTTGAGTCTACCTTCATATTCGCTGGCAATTTCGTCCAGGATAGGTGCAATCGCCCGGCAAGGACCACACCACTCGGCCCAGTAATCGACCAATACCGGTAGTGATGACTGCAATACCTCTGTTTCAAAATTCTCATCGGTAACGTAATGAATATGTTGACTCATATATTCCTCATTAAAAATTATGATTTATTTGATTTGTGTAAATAAAGAAATGATGCAGCTAGATTAGGGCTGTTGGGTTAATTTCAAGATGAAATTCATATAAAACAAATATATTCTTTCAAGGCCCTATGCTATATAAAAATTGGTTAAAAGGGAAGCTCCATCACGCATATTCATTGTTGCCTAACGTGCAATTACTGCAAGTGATTTGCCATTGTAACATTGAAGGTGCCGTGTATTGTGGAATGATAAGATACTCGAAATAAATGACTGGTCTTTTTTTAATTGATGATACCTGTTTATTGGCAACTAGCCACACATGAATTAACTGCAAATGATCCTGTGATGGGCCAACTGATACAGCAGTATGATGATGCGCTACTCAAATCGCATGGTAATGCTTTTACAACACTTACGCGTTCGATTGTCGGACAGCAGATTTCTGTAAAGGCTGCTGAGTGTATGTGGCAAAAAATGATTCATGTCATACCAGATATTGCGCCACAGGTAATTCATGATACTGATGAAGAGTTGCTGCGGCAGTGTGGATTATCATACAGAAAAATCGGCTATCTTCGTAATCTGTCGCTTCATTTTATGACGGATAGGCTAAATATATCTGAATGGAATGCGATGGATGACGAAGCATTAATTCGGCAGTTGGTTCAAGTCAAGGGTATCGGTCGATGGACCGCCGAAATGTTTCTGATTTTTCATATGCTGCGCCCCGATATTTTGCCGCTGGACGATATTGGTCTGCAACGTGCCATCAGCCTGCACTACTTTGATAGACAGGTAGTGAGTAAGAAGAACATGCTTGATCTGGCACAGCAGTGGAAACCATGGCGTTCCGTTGCAACCTGGTATTTGTGGCGCAGTTTGGATCCTTTGCCGGTGGAATATTGATGGGGTTTTGCAAAATAAGGAATAATAAAAGAAATACTGCATTTCTAAATCACTGTCTCGAATTACTCAAGGCAGATCCTGTTTTCTACAGGATTCTGGCTGTTTAACTTTTCTGGGGCATTAAGGAATCAATAATTTCGTGTTACCGAAAAATTGGCAAGTTGCATCAGGCATTTTTTATACTCGGAATCAGGTAGAGGGGTGATAGCTGACATCGCAATTTCGATTTCATTTAACGCGCATTGTCTGGCGTAATCCAATGCACCGGTATTATGAATGATTCCGAGCACGGGTTCGAGGTTATCAATGCCGCCATTTTTAATAGCGTTTCGAATTAAACTGACTTGTTCTGTGGTGCCTGTTCGTATGGCATGAATTAATGGCAGCGTGGGTTTTCCTTCTGCCAGATCATCACCGAGGTTTTTGCCGGTATCCTGATGATCCCCCGAATAATCTAAGACATCATCAATGAGTTGAAATGCAGTACCCAGATGCATGCCATAAATTGTCATGGCTCTTTCTTGTTCAGGTGTGGCGTTGCCGAGAATGGCACCCAGCCGGCTGGCTGCTTCGAAGAGTTTTGCGGTTTTAAAGCGGATTACCCGCAAATAATTTTCTTCGTTGACATCGGGGTCACGGCAATTGAGTAGCTGCAGCACTTCACCCTCGGCGATAGTATTTGTTGCATCGGCCAGAACTTGCATTACGTGCATGTTGTCAACTTCCACCATCATCTGGAAAGCACGTGAGTATAGAAAGTCGCCGACCAGAACGCTTGCTGCGTTACCGAACAAAGCATTGGCGGTTTCTCTGTTGCGGCGCATTTCGGATTCGTCGACTACATCATCATGCAACAGCGTCGCCGTATGAATAAACTCGACGACAGCGGCAAGACTGTAATGATGTTGTCCGGTATAACCAAAAGCGCCGGCGGACAGAACGACAAGCGCAGGGCGTAAGCGTTTACCACCACTATTAATAATGTATTCACTGACTTGCCGGATAAGCGCTACATGAGAATGCAATTTTTGCCTGATGACCTCATCTACGATGCTCATGTCCTGGGCAATAAAGCGCCTGATATGTTCTATTGACACGATGTGACCTTGAAGAAAACGCTATGTTAGAAACGACATACTTTTGTGTCAAGCATAAATCTAGTCAAAATAATTTCACTCCACAAAAGATGCTTGCTTATGTATAATGCACGGTTCTGTGATTAAAAGAGATGTATGGGGACATTATGTATGCGGTTATAAAAACCGGTGGCAAACAGTATCGTATCAAGGTGGGTGAAAAACTGAAAGTTGAGCAACTTGATGCGGAGAATGGGAGTGAGCTTGTCATTGATCAGGTATTAATGGTTGCCGATGGTGATAAGGTTTCAATGGGGGCGCCGCTCGTTTCGGGTGCTAAAGTAAGTGCTGCCGTAATTGGGCATGGGCGGCACGACAAGATTCGCATTTTTAAAATGCGTCGTCGCAAGCATTATCAGAAACATCAAGGACATCGTCAGAATTACACTGAGATCCAAATCACTGGTATTTCAGCTTAAGCGATACGTATTAAAAAATTGTGGATAAGGTTTTAGGAGTTTAATCATGGCACATAAAAAAGCGGGCGGCAGTTCTAGAAATGGCCGCGATTCCGAGTCGAAACGACTGGGTGTGAAGCGTTACGGCGGTGAACTGATATCAGCTGGTTCGATTATAGTCCGGCAGCGCGGTACCAAGTTTCACCCGGGTGTTAATGTGGGTATCGGTAAAGATCATACTTTATTTGCCAAGATTGCTGGTATCGTAAAGTTTGGTGTCAGAGGTGAACTGAAGCGCAAGGTGGTGGATATCATACCAGCATAATACTTTAAAAATTTTTATCATAATTTAGTGTTACCTTAAAGCCCTGTCTTAGCAGATGGGGCTTTTTTATTTATTCAATTCAATGGATATTATGTGCTGTGCCTGTCTGGGCATGGTTTGGTCCAGACTAACGGCATGAAGTTTATAGACGAAGCAACAATACAAGTATTTGCCGGTAAAGGCGGTGATGGTGTGGCCAGCTTCCGTCGTGAAAAATTTATCCCCAAGGGCGGACCTGACGGTGGTGACGGTGGCAGCGGCGGGAGTGTCTACGCAGTGGCTGACCGCAACATTAATACATTGATTGACTATCGTTATGCACGTGTGTTCCGTGCCAAAAACGGCCAGAACGGTCGCGGTTCGGATTGTTATGGTAAAGGTGCGGACGACGTTGTATTGCGCGTGCCGGTAGGCACCTTGATCATGAATCCCGCGACACACGAAGTCGTTGCCGATTTATTGCATCATCAACAGAAGGTTTTGTTGGCCAGGGGTGGCGCGGGCGGTTCCGGTAATCTTCATTTCAAATCAAGCACTAATCGTACGCCGCGCCAGTTTACTCATGGGGAGGCGGGACAGGAATTCGAATTAAAGCTGGAGCTTAAAGTGCTGGCTGATGTAGGCTTGCTCGGTATGCCCAACGCCGGAAAATCAACGCTGATTCGCGCTGTTTCGGCAGCACGCCCTAAAGTAGCCGATTATCCATTCACAACATTGAAGCCCAATCTGGGCGTCATCAGGATTGATCATGATCGCAGCTTTGTTATGGCGGATATTCCTGGGCTGATTGAAGGTGCAGCAGAGGGTGCCGGGTTGGGGCATCAGTTTTTAAAACATTTGTCGCGTACCCGGTTGTTACTGCACCTGGTCGATATGGTGCCGTTCGATGAAAATGTGGATCCGGTTCATGCCGCGCAAGCATTGATAGCGGAATTGCGTAAATTCGATGAAGCCCTGTACTTAAAGCCGCGCTGGCTGGTATTGAACAAGGTGGACATGTTACCGGAAGACCAGCGGGACCGGATATGTAAGGCATTTGTCCGGAAATTGGAATGGGCGGATAAATATTTCATGGTTTCTGCACTTACCGGCGAGGGATGCCGGCAGCTGACATACGAAATTATGGATTATCTGGAGCAGCATTTACCATCAATTTGTGATAATGATTGATACAAACGCGCCAGTATCATGCTAAGAGAAACGCATCGTATTGTGATCAAAGTGGGCAGCAGCTTGGTCACCAATCAGGGAAAAGGGCTGGACCATCCTGCCTTGACGGATTGGGCGGAACAGATCGCCCGCCTCAGGCACATGGGCAAAGAAGTCGTTCTGGTCTCCTCAGGCGCTATTGCAGAGGGTATGCAACGTCTGGGTTGGGGTTCACGGCCTCATGCTTTGCATGAATTACAGGCTGCGGCGGCTGTCGGGCAGATGGGGTTGGCGCAGGCTTACGCGTCCTGTTTCAGTCATCATGGTCTTCAGACGGCACAGGTATTGCTGACCCATGAAGATCTTTCCAGCCGCAAACGGTACTTGAATGCGCGCTCCGCGTTGATGACGCTGATGAAGCTGGAAACAATCCCCGTCATTAACGAGAACGATACCGTCGCGATGGATGAAATCCGCTTCGGCGATAATGATACGCTGGCTGCGCTGGTGACTAATTTGGTCGAAGCGGATGCGCTGGTGATATTAACTGATCAGGCCGGACTTTTTACCAGCGATCCGCGTAAAAACAACGATGCACAGCTACTTTCCGAAGTCAGTGCGACGGATACTGCATTAATGAAAATGGCGGGTGGTGTTGGCAGCAGCATTGGCAGCGGCGGCATGCTGACAAAGGTGATTGCTGCAAAACGTGCGGCACGTAGTGGTGCGCACACGATTATTGCATCCGGCCATGAACCGCAGGTGCTGGTACGTATGGCACAGGGTGAATCCATCGGTACACGTCTGTTGGCGACAATACCCGTGTTGGCGGCGCGTAAGCAATGGCTCGCGGATTATCTGCAAGTGCGTGGCAGAATTACCCTCGATCAGGGAGCCGTCAACGCACTGATTATGGATGGGAAAAGCCTGCTGCCAATCGGTGTGATACATATCAGTGGTGATTTTGACCGGGGTGAGGCGGTTGCCTGTTTTACGCCTGAAGGCCGGGAGATTGCACGCGGATTAATCAACTATAATACCGAGGAAACACGTAGAATTATGGGTAAGTCGAGTAGCAGTATTGAAATGTTATTGGGCTACGTTGACGAAGCTGAACTGATTCATCGCAATAATCTGGCTCTGCTTTAATTATTTTAAAAACATTTCCTGTTTTTGCGGGATCTGTAAAAATAATACATCACATTCAGATGAATGATCCTGTAGATAAAAGTCTGCACCGTATCGCTACGATTGACTGGATGCGTGGTATTGTCATGATATTAATGGCGCTGGATCACGCGTCGGGATTTTTTAATCAAAGTCGTATTTTTGCGGATTCCATTCTGCTCTATGAAAGCGGCAGCCTATTCGCGAGCGATCAATTTTTAACGCGCTGGGTCACGCATATTTGTGCACCGACGTTCATTTTTCTGACTGGCGCGTCAATCGCTTTTACCAATGCACAACGCCTGCGGCAAGGAATACCGCAAGCCGTCATAGATCGGGAGTTACGGCTGCGTGGTATTTTTATTGCAATGCTCGATATAGTATTGCTCTCGCTGATGTCCGGTAAGCTGGTTTTACAGGTTCTTTATGCGATTGGCGTCGGTATGATCATGATGGTGTGGTTGCGCCGTTTGCGCATAAGCACAGTATTGATAGCGGCAATTGTTATCGTTACCGGAAGTGAGTTACTGCTGAAGTGGATCTGGATACCGAGTGATCATGTGCCGCTATGGCTTGCACTGACTTTTGCGCCCGTTTTTTCAGAGAGGTACAGCGTGTTATATCCCTTGATACCATGGCTGGCTATCATGATGTCGGGTTGGGTCTGGGGTGAATGGATACTGTCAAAGCAACCCGGGCCGCAATGCATCCAGCACCTGTTATTTGCCTGTGGCGGGTGTGCAGTGCTGTTATTTGTTCTGATACGTAGTATTGATGGTTATGGCAACATGTTTATGCTGCTGGAAGGTCATTCGGTTATACAATGGCTGCATATCAGCAAATATCCGCCCAGTCTGGCTTATATCCTGCTTGAACTTGGATTGATGGCCATCATGCTGGCGGTTTTGATGCGGCTGGAGCCGGTCATCGGCGTGCACTGGAATGGGCCGGTACTGGTATTTGGCCAGACAGCGCTGTTCTTTTATTTGACGCATTTTGGCATTCTGGTTGTGTTGCAGTTGTTTTTTGAGCGCGGCGGGTTGGAAATGGCCTATTTTATGGCGCTGTTGACATTGCTGATATTGTATCCTGTGTGCCGGATTTATCGAACTGTCAAATGGCATAATCCCTCAGGCCTGTTGCGCTTCATGTAATTCCGGGATGACTGTCGCATTCAATCAAGATTCCGGTGGTACCGATAAAATGACAATCAAAAAGATTCTGATCGTTGACGATTCGCCGACAGAACGGCATATTCTGTCCAGAATTCTGGTCAGAAACGGTTATCAGGCCATTATGGCCGAGAACGGCGCGCAGGCGATCACGATTGCGAGAGAAACTAACCCTGATCTTGTATTGATGGATATCGTGATGCCCGATATCAGCGGTTTTCAGGTGATCCGGATGTTTCTCAAAGATCAGGTGCTGCGTGATATTCCTATCATCATCTGTAGTACGAAGGGGCAGGAAATCGATAAAATCTGGGGGATGCGCCAAGGTGCGCAAGACTATATCGTGAAACCGATTGTGGTAGAGAAGTTATTGCAGAAAATTGCCCGATACAATACACCGGATTGAGAAATATGACAAAAGAGAACGATATCACGGAGAATGGTCAGGAAGCGCTTGAAACAGAGATACCGGTTGCCGATACAGCCGTGCTGGGTATGATGATCGGAGATGTACGCTATCTGGTGCGGATGAAGGAAATCGGCGAAGTGATCCAGGTCACCGAAATCGTTCCTATTCCGTTAACGCATCCTTGGTTTCTGGGAATTATCAATATGCACGGCAACCTGTATGGCATAACCGATCTTGGTGTTTATTTGGGAGGCGCGTTCCTGTCGTTCGATTTTCGTTCCCGTATTTTGCTGGTCTCCTCAGACTACAGAATAAACAGCGGATTTATCGTACACAATTTGCTGGGCATACGTAGTTTGTCCGAGTTTGAAACATGCCGGACCTGTGATGAACAGTTACGCAGCGGTGTATCACATGTTTATCAGGATAAGGAAGGTCGCACGTGGTACGAATTGAATTTGTGCATGTTTGTCCGCGAAAAACGTTTTCTTCAGATCGCCCGTTAGAACAACCCGAAATATTTTTTTAATCCTTGCATAATCATGACTATCTCTCAATCTTCCGCCCGGGATAAAGCAAAAATCCTTGCCGAGGCATTGCCTTATATTCAGCGCTTTCATGGTAAAACCATTGTCATTAAATATGGGGGTAATGCCATGACGCAGGAAAATCTCAAACAAGGATTCGCGCGCGATGTTGTGTTGCTCAAGCTAGTCGGTATGAATCCGGTGGTGATTCATGGCGGCGGACCACAGATTGACCAGATGCTCAAACGCGTCGGCAAGCAGGGCGAGTTTATCCAGGGCATGCGTGTGACCGATGCGGAAACCATGGATGTTGTGGAAATGGTGCTCGGCGGTTCTGTCAATAAGGATATCGTCAACCTGATCAATCGCCAGGGCGGTAAGGCTGTCGGACTGACTGGCAAGGATGGCGCGTTCATCCGCGCCAAAAGAATGCTTGTCAAGGACCGCGAAAAAGCCGGTGAATGGATCAGCATCGGTCAGGTCGGCGAAATCGAAACAATCGATCCATCGCTAATCGCGTTGCTCGACAGCCAGGATTTCATTCCTGTCATTGCCCCTATAGGAGTGGGTGAGAATGGTGAGTCGTACAATATTAATGCCGATCTTGTCGCCGGAAAACTGGCTGAGATATTGCATGCCGAGAAACTGATCCTACTGACTAATACGCCGGGTGTACTCGATAAAGATGGTAACCTGTTGACCGGTTTGTCTGCGCAGAAAGTCGATGAATTATTTGCCGACGGCACCATATCCGGCGGCATGCTACCTAAAATTGGATCCGCGCTTGAAGCGGTAAAAAGAGGCGTTAATTCCTGCCATATCATTGATGGACGCGTCGAACATGCATTACTGCTGGAAATTCTGACCGATCAGGGTGTCGGTACGTTGATCAGGAAGGCATAATTGCATATTATGAATCATTTACTTATAGTGCCTGCCACATAGCCGGTGCTAATGTCATGCCTGAAAAATTGATTAAACCACAGAGCATTGAATAGTTGTTAATGTTTGCTTAAATTCTTTTGGTAAGGTCTGCTGATGTTTGGGCTTCTTTCATCAAGGGCATCAATGCCATATTTATAGCTTCCTCACTTGGAAATGCCTTTGCTACTTCTGGATCAAATGTGAATTAAGCGCTAACACATAAAAAATTCCAGAAAAATAGAGTCGCAACTAGTTTTCCGAATACAAATATCTTGCCATCATGGTTACTGGCGCCGGTCATACCGATGTATTCAGGAATCGGCAATGAGTTTGGTGTACCACATCCGGTGGGTTCAATAGCCGCATACACCTCTCACTCAATGTATCAGTATCATGCGTAGGAATCCCATGTTCCAATCCCAGTAGCTCTGTAAACCAATGCTCTCTGGCTAAATGAAATTCTTCAATCGCGATCCAATTATCCATGCTACGTAACCTGAGTTCGGGATAAGAAAAGAAGAA
>JAHBZZ010000046.1 GCA_019635215.1 Nitrosomonas sp. | reverse complement strand
CGGCCCGCACCGGATCTGGTGCAACGTCATTTCAAGGCAACTAGGGCCTGTTAACACTAATTAAACAATTAACAATCAGTGCGAAATATATGAAGAATCGGAATACTACGTCCAGCTTATCAAAGCGGGAGAAGATTCTTCTGAAACCTTTCAGGCGACGAAACAATCGCTCAACCTCATTGCGCTTTTTGTACATTTCAGCGTCATACTTCCAGGACGACACACGATTTGCTTTTGGTGGCACCACGGGGATCATCCCCAGGTCAAATACTAACTGTCGCGTTTCATCCCCTTCGTACGCTTTATCCATGATCACGTGAGTGCCAGAGAATCCCTTATTCTCCAGGGTTTTCAGCAGCTCTCGCCCTTCTGGTGCATCACCAGCCTGACCGGGAGACAACGAAAACACTACTGCGGTTCTGGCATCTGCCGCAACCAGGTGAATTTTGGTAGTCTATCCTCCTCGTGATTTACCAATAACAGGACAATACGCAAACTGTTCAAGCTGCTCCGATTCATGTTGTACATGAACAAACGATAATCACCGAACCCAAACTGCCCACGATCCTTACAAACGAATACGACTGGTCAAAAGTAGGCGCATGCATCACGGGTAAAAGCTTCGGCTGCGTCTGTTACGACTCAAACGCCCAGCGGCTCTTGATACCGCTCGAAACTTGCGAACTAGCCGTTAAATATGGATGGGTAAAAACGTGATCATGTATATACTATAATGACTCATACGATAACGAATTACAGACGCACCTATGAAACAAGAAACCATGATACGTACACAGGTCTATTTATCTAAAGAGCAAGAACAAGCGCTTAACTCGCTTTCCTGTGCCTCCGGTAAACATCGCAGCGAATTGATACGCGAAGCAATCAATCTGCTGCTATCAGAAAAGAAATCTGCGGACACTCATTGGAAACAAGCACTTCACAACATGAAAGGCATCTGGGCAAATGATGAAAATGCCGTACAGCGCATGCAATCCATTCGTAACGAATTTGATCGTTGAAGGTGGCTACTAACTACCTACTGGATACCTGTATCCTGATCGACTACTTTCGCGGCAATGAAAATGCCGCTCAATTTCTAGGGAATCTCGATGATCCCCCTTACATCTCATCACTCACCGTTGCTGAACTGTATGCAGGGGTGCGGGAAGGGAAAGAACGCACCCAGTTGGATAACCTTATGCAATACCTTCCCGTGATACCGCTTGACAGTAAAACCGCTGCCAAAGGTGGGTTATATCGGCGCCAATATGGAAAAAGCCACGGTGTTGGAATTGTAGACGCGCTTCTTGCCGCATCCGCTGAACTCAACAACGTTACACTCGTAACGCAGAATCTGAAACACTTCCCAATGATTGAGAATGTCTATTGTCCGTACTGATCACAAAACAAAAAAGACTCCGGCCAGTAGCCGATCTTACAGAGGCTCGCCCGGGTCCCCTACCGCAGCGGTAGGGTGGGAAGAGGGCGGTAACATCGGCGTAAACGGGTACACGCACCAGCATGATTTGCGAAGCTGCGTAGCTTCCCACTGTTCCCCCCTTCCTGCTAAACAAAGACCCTCCGAATTTAGTGGTTTATTCTTGAATGCATATGACGTTTAAATAATATTCTTAACCTTTATAAT
>JAHBZZ010000045.1 GCA_019635215.1 Nitrosomonas sp. | reverse complement strand
TGTGGAAACAAGTATGTCGGTCCAAGAAGAAAGGAGCGAGCAATGTTTCCCGTGGTGGAGCGACCAAAAATCGTCGAGCATTATGCCAAGTACTATGCAAAGGTCTTTTCGCCAGCGGCGTTGATCCAGTTTGAGCGGTACATCAGCGGGTTGCTGGTGCTAGAGAATAAGAGCGTCGAAGGGATCAATCGTCTCTGTGTGTTCGAAAGCCGCAACCAAAGCAGTCTGAATCGCTTGTTGACCGAGAGTCCCTTTTCGTTGGCAGCGCTCAATGAAGCGCGCTTGGCGATGATGAACAGCGTTGAGGAGATGCGCATCAAGGGCAAGGGCGTGCTGAGTATCGATGATACGCTGTTAAGTCATCACGGCAAACACTTCGATGAGATTGCCTATCTGTATGACTCGGCGCAAGGGCGCTACGTGTGGGCGCATAATCTGGTGACGCTCCACTACAGTGATGAGCAAACGGACTATCCGGTCTATTTCGAGTTGTGGCGGCCCGTGCAGCTCGAACAACTCGAACAAGGCTTGTTAGCCGCCAAGATTAGCTTGCGTGAAAGTAAACAAAGTCTCAAACAAAGTGCGCCAGCCAAATGGCGCCAGTATCTGCTTGGTGTCTGGCGACGACATCAGAACAAACCAGAAGTGGCAGCCCTGTATGATAGCAAACTGCGCATTGCCGAACGATTGCTGGCTGACTGGGTACAAGCCCATCCGGGTCTGAAGCTGCCGGTGGCCTTTGACAGTTGGTACACCCAGCCAAGCTTTTGTCACTACTTGGATCAAGCATTGCATCTGCCCTATGTCGGCACCTTAACGGAGGATGCACAGGTCGTCTTGCAAACGGGCATGGAAAAAGTGTCCGACTTTGCTGAACGACTGAAGCAAGAACAGCTCTCGGCTGTTCAGCCTCAGCAACCTGCTGTCTTTCGTCCGATCACCATTGCCTACAAAGGAGACAAAGAACTCTACTACAGTTACTGCGCTACCCACCGTATTCACAACTTTGGCAAGGTGCGCCTGGTGATTAACCATCGCCGGGCCGATCTCGCCGACAAGCCAGTCTACTACATCACCAATCAACTCAACTGGCAAGCGGCCGGAATTACACGTATCCGTCGCCATCGCTGGCCCGTGGAGGTCTTTCACGAGGAAGGCAAGGCCGAAGGGTTGGACCAGTATCAACTACGGGACTTCACTGCCATTGAACGACATGTTGCTTTGGTCGCCGTGGTTTATTGCTTACTGCGTACGGCCCAACATGACCAAGCTCTCCATCATAAGCTCCACTGTGAACTCAAGTTCGACCTTGAAGGCAGCGCAGCTTTCTGGCGGCGGGCTACCCAAGCCCAGAGTCTCTGGGCACTTGCTTTGTTCATCAGCACAGGCTTGGCACAAGGTCATTCTTTGCAGACACTCATGACCCCCCTCTTGCGTACCGTCTGCGCTCTTTGACCTTAGTCTGTGTTCGTTGACTCGGTGATCTTTGTCGTTGTCCAGCGCGACAACGGTCGGCTGGTTATTGTCCAGAGCCTACTAACGACGCTTCTTTTTCACCGAACAATGTCGTTTTTGACTTCTTTTCTCTCTTTCGCTATTCAGTTTTTAAACTGCAAAAGTCGAGTAAATAGAATGAACAGTGAAATTCAGTTATTGGATGTGGTTGCCCTGACTGTAGATCTGCCAAAGTATAATCTATTTCGTGGCGAGATCGGTGCGGTCGTGGAATGTTACCCGAATGACGGTTATGAAGTAGAGTTTGTCTCCTTAGATGGGTATACCTACGCCTTGGTTACTCTTCGTGGTAATCAACTTATTCCACTGCGCCAGAAGCCGCAGCGCATGGCAAAAACAACAGTGTC
>JAHBZZ010000044.1 GCA_019635215.1 Nitrosomonas sp. | reverse complement strand
AATACACAAATATTCACCCTCAAGAAGCACAAAGAATGTATCTAATTATATGTTCTCTAAATAGATTACAAATACCAGTGAGAGCAGGGATCATAAAAAGGCTAACTAATATTTCATTTAATGATTTCAAAGAAAAATTCTTTAATCCACTGGAATCAATTGTATTTTCTGAAGAATACAAACCCGCACTTGATATGGCATATAGAACCAGACATCCTTGGATAGCGGAAACGATTTTTGAGAAAGCATTGCCAGAACAAAGCGAAAGGTACGATTTATATATAGAATTGCTTGGCGTTCTTGACACAGGATACCAACCAGACAGAATAGCTTATAAAGAAATAATTAAAGCTAGGAACCTAATGGCTGATTTCTCAGATCCTGTAAAAATATCTAATATTTATACAGTAACTAAAGAACGATTCTCAGATGATCCATACCTTTTACAACAAGAGGGTATTTTTGAAATGAAAAGAGTCAATGGAAATCTAAATCGAGCTAATTCATTATTCACACAAGCAAAGCAAATTGCACCATACGACAAGTCGATTCTGCATAGTATTTCAGAATTAGAAATACAAAGAGCAAATCGAAGTAGAACACCTTTGGAAAAAGAAAAGCATTATCAAACAGCCAAAAACATAGCTCAAAAACTTATTTCAGAAAATGGAGATTCATCTCACCCATTTATTACTATTGCAAAGGTCGGTATCGAAAAACTTGAGGAAATAATAAATAGCAATAAAGTGAATGAGGCTTATTTCACAGATCAAATTAAAGAAATTCAAAAGTGCTTACAAGAAGGTTTTCAAAAATACCCTGACGATGAATTTTTACTTTCTACAGAAGCAAAGTTTTTTTTTCTGATAGAAAAAGAAGAAAAAGCTGTTTTGGCTCTAGAAAAAGCTAATAATTTAAATCCAGCTAATTCTTATATTGCAAGAAGCTTGTCTCGAATATATATACAACAAAATAAATTTAACTCAGCCAGAGATATACTCACAAAATGCCTAGATTTAAATCCAAGTGATAAACATGCTAATGCGGCTCTAGCACAAATCTTAACCCAACATTTTCCTAACGAAAATATTAAAGCCGAGCTACATTGGAAACGAGCATTTACAGAAGGCGATTCAAATTACCAAAGTCAATTCTGGTATGCAAGACAACTATTCATTAATAAAAAAAACAAAGATTCACATAAGTTTTTCAAGAAGCTCAAATCCGTTCCAGTCGACCCAAAAATAAAACATGAAATTAGGGGAATACTTATCGATGATAAAGATAAGCCCATAATATTTTCGGGTCAGGTAATTGCAATAGAAGCAAGTTACATCCGAATTAAAGTTAGTAGTGAGTCGTTCAATGTATATTGCCATAAGAATAAAATCGAAGACAATTTATGGAACAAAATACACCTAAACTCTAAGTTAGACTTCACGTTAGGTTTTAACTATCATGGTCTTAGTGTAAGTGAGCTTATAAACGTAAGCGAATAATTCAAATAAAATTAGTTGTGTCAAAATTGTACCAGACTAATTTACAAGTCCTACAGATTGAGGCTGTGTGACACAGTTTTTATGCATGGCAAGAATTGCAAGTGATTGATTTATATATATCTTATATTTCTAGTTGCGTTTCGTAATCAGTAGGTCCGCGGTTCGATTCCGCGCAACAGCATCATTCCATACTGGTCATTCTTGTTTTCCTCCAAAAGCAAGAACGGCAGCGCTTTTGCGGGGGTTCTAAACCCCTCTTTTCGGCAATACCACCAAAGAACGCAAATGCCTTGTTATGCGCATCTATCAGCATTTCCTACGCTTCTCTGAGATAGGCAACGACAAACATTTTGCGACTGTAACACAGGCGGAAATACGCTGCCCGGACGACTTGTTCCACTCCACC
>JAHBZZ010000043.1 GCA_019635215.1 Nitrosomonas sp. | reverse complement strand
TGTCGGCTTCTACGATCCGCTCAAAAAACTGTTCCGTCTTGCGTTCGATCTGAGCAAGATTGCGACGAATTGCATCCGCTTCCTGCTTTGCGTCATTGCGTCTGGTGTTCCACAGATCGGTAAAAATCTCAGCGGCCAGGAAGAACATATCCTTGGAAGGCTTCATTTCGCTCAACAGCATCTCAAATTCGCCTTCCAGTTTGTCACGGCGAATGGATTTGCCGTACTGGCTGCACTTGACGCCATTATTCTTACCCTGGCACAGGTAATAAGGATAAAGCCCATTTCTGCCACGTGACCAGCATGCGGTCATTGGTGTACCGCAGCAGGCGCAGGCAACAAAACCACGCAGGGGGAAATCTTCATTGATGTCCTTGCGTACCGGGGCTTTGGCTTGTCCGTTTAGCCGCGCCTGTATTTTCTTATAGGTTTCAAAGCTCACCAATGCCTCATGATGGCCTTTGACCAGATGGATATTCCAATCCGGCTTGTCCAGATAACCGGCATATAAAACGCGATTAAGGATTTCCTTTATCCGCTGCATATGCACGTTTCCAAATCTGTCTTTGGGAAAATGAGGCGAGGAGAGAAAAAAACGCATCAGCTCGACTTGCGTATCAAACCGGCCCGAAGCAAACCCTTCCAATCCTTCCGTAATGACGGATGCGCAGGGCTGATCTGGAACGAGCAGTTTGCCATGCTTACCTATCTTGTCATAGCGGTAGCCAACCGGCGCATTAAACACGGAATAGCCGTTCATCATCCTAGCTTTCATGCGGTTGAATACTTGCTCGACATTCTTCTCGCGCTGATGCGCAGCTACAGAGGCCAGAAGATGCTCGACCAGCCTGCTGTCGGAATCATCACCAAATTCGATGGATGGCGACTCCAACTTGCCACCCGCAGCAGCAATGGATGCACGCAAATGCAGGTGCGTTTCAATATTGCGAGCTAGGCGACTGATATCGTCGATGATTACAACCAAATTAGCGGCGCGATGCTTCTTGAGGTACGTCAGCATCTCTTTCATGTTCGGGCGATCTAGCAATTTGCCGGTAATCCCTTCGTCATGGAAAACTGAAGTGGCGCCATTAAGCTGTACAACCTGAAAGCGAAGTTAAGCTCTGACAAGGCGGGTTAATCAAGCTCAGGCAGCCTGATGAATTGTTGTGTATTGCCAATAAACTTCATTCGGTGTTTGGTTATCAAGATTCTGATGAAAACGCTCCTGATTATACCAGTCAAACCACTGAGTGAATCGCCCCGGGTTTTCCGGAGATAAAATGATTTGAGAGGAGGGAAAGATGAAAGATCAAATCAGTTATTCACCGGAAGTACGGGAACGAGCGGTAAGATTGGTATTTGAGCAGCAAAAAGAGCATGAATCGCAATGGTCGGCAATCAAATCGATTGCATCGAAGATTGGCTGCACAGCAGAGACATTGCGGACCTGGGTAAGAAGAGCGGAAGCGGATCAGGGAATTCGGGGAGGTATGTCGACATCGGATCGTGAACGGCTCAAGGAATTGGAACGGGAGAACCGGGAATTAAAGCGTGCTAACGAAATATTGCGTAAGGCATCGGCTTATTTTGCGCAGGCGGAGCTCGACCGCCGATCGAAATGATGGTGGTATTTGTCGAAAAAAACAAGGCGGAATACGGGGTCGAGCCAATCTGCAGACAAATACAGATTGCCCCATCGAGTTATTACGAAAATAAAAGGCGTGGGCGAGATCCGGATTTGTTGCCCGATCGCATCAAGCGGGACATGAAGCTAGAACTGGAAATACAACGGGTTTGGGAAAGCAACTTTCGGGTTTATGGCGCCCGCAAAGTATGGCGGCAGTTGTTGCGAGAAGGCATTGGTGCTGCTCGCTGCACAGTCGAGCGATTGATGAAGCACCTTGGGATACAAGGTATCCGGCGCGGCAAGAAATGTTGGACGACTGTTGCGGATGATTCACTCTATCGGCCAACCGACAAGGTTAACCGGCAATTTACAGCAACCCGACCCAATCAATTGTGGGTGGCAGATATTACCTATGTTGCAACGTGGTCGGGATTTGTTTATGTGGCTTTCCTCATCGATGTTTTTGCCCGTTATATTGTTGGTTGGCGTGTTAGCCGGTCATTGCAAACCGATCTGGTGCTCGACGCACTGGAACAGGCATTGTGGGCGCGTCGGGAAATCAAGGAATTAATTCATCACAGCGACCGCGGCTGCCAATATTTGTCGATTCGCTATACGGAACGTCTGGCTGAAGCCAATATTGAAGCTTCTGTTGGCAGTGTCGGAGATTCTTATGACAATGCACTGGCCGAAACAATTAACGGATTATTCAAGACCGAGGTTATTCGGCATCGCGGCCCTTGGCGTAATATCGACGATGTGGAGTTTGCCACTTTGGAATGGGTGGATTGGTTTAACAATCGCCGATTACTGGAACCGATCGGAAATATTCCGCCAGCAGAATTTGAAATGGCATATTATCGACAACCAGGGGAGTCAACCGACACGGTTTGACTCAAGACAAATAGTCTCCGGAAAACCCGGGGCGATTCAAGGTTTCACCTGCCGGAAACGCCAAAGGAACAAAAGCCTGGGTTGTCGATGGCCGGTGCGATGCTTGTTGTTTCCAGTCTTGTACAAACCGTTGTACGGGACCATAGGAGCCTTGATAGCCTTCGACCTGCAAACATTCATACAGACGTTGTGCAGTCCTGCGTTGGCGTCTAGGCAGCTTCGTATCAAACTCTAACCAACTGATCAATTGTTGTTTAAAAGAACCCAGCTTCGGTGTCGGCTGAACGTTACGCTGGTAAACGGGTTGTTCCTGACTCTTTAATGCCTTCCGCACCGTCTGCCGGGAAAGATTAAGACGCTTGGCGATCTTGCTGATACTTTCTTTATTTATAAAATAACATCGCCTGATTTCGGCTATTTGCTCCATGTCTATCACTCCAGGGTTCTCCGGATAAATACCGGATTCTTTCATTAACAAGCTGGAAACTTTTCAATGTTGATTCCAGCTCTTCCCTGGTAATTTTTGCATGTTGATTAACACACTCATATAGAGATAATAGTCAATTCTCAAGTAAATCCATAGATGATCCGTAATTATCAATTCACTAAAAATGAAGTATTTCCGGAAAATACAAAAGAAATAATCAGTTTCTGAGAATATTGGTTGATGGTCGGTCAATTCCAATATTATTTTGTCATAGATAAATTATCGGGTTACTTAGGAGGTCTTTTCTTGTGACGCAGAATGATTCATTTGGTTTGCTCTCAACGATCAGTGATTTCCTTGTTTGTATTGATCCACAAGGTATTATTCAACGGGCATCTACGCCTTCGCACACATTTC
>JAHBZZ010000042.1 GCA_019635215.1 Nitrosomonas sp. | reverse complement strand
CTTTCACTGTAAAATTTTGTACTGCATCCAAGGACGTTTCCTTGGTTGTCATCCACTGGCGAAACAGTGGTCGTGGTTGAGCGACGAAACGCTCACGGCATCCAATCGGCGTACGGTTGGTCATGGGGTTGTTAGGGGTAGCAGGAACGCTCCCCTGACTGGTGATCAATCGGCCAGACGATTGTGCATGGTTCGGTGCTGGTGGAGAAAGCATATCTCCAAGTCCGGCGAGTGATAAAACGGCGATACGTTTTGATGGTTTGGTGAAGGTTGGAACGGATTGTTGTTCCCGTAACCACACCATCGGCTAGAGGGATCGTAACGGGAGAGCGCAGCGTCTCCCTTACCAAGCTGGTTTTGTATTACAAAACACAGCTTGCGGATCGCGGGAAGTGGAAGAAATGGTGTAAAACCAAAAGCGGGACTATTTTTCTCCAAAGGAAGATTTGTTGGTGATATTTTATACCGCGATCCCGGATGCATGACGTTACATTGTCACAACAGCCTGACAATTGAAAGGTGAACGTTCCATTTGCATAGCCACCTGCGGATTTTGCAGGTGGCATGATCGAAGGCGATGCGCTGTAGATCATGAGGGCGGGCTTGGCGGCTGCGTGAATTTCCGTAGCGATATCGGAGCAAGTTTGAAATCACGCAGGGGCATTACACGTTCGTGTAAAACAAAACCGCCATTCTTGCGCAGAATGACGGTTTTCATCGTTAAAAAGAGCGGCCTATTGGCCACTCAATGGAATTTCGAATTGTGCCGGGATGGAATATTTTTGCTGAATGATCCAGTTATTGGCACGAACGAAGAGGTTTGAAACTTTGAAGGCATCACGACCATTGATGCTGGACGTGTTTTTCCAGACATCGCCCGATTTATAGCCGCGTTTCATGTCGATGGAGTAAAAAGTACTGATTTCTTTGGTTTCGCGATTTTGATATTCTTTTTTCCAAATTCTTACTGATATGGCACCATCTCTGAAGGTTTTAACCGGCGCTGTTTTTGCTGATATATTGTGTTGCGTTGTCATGTCACATTTCCTTTTATCTGAAAGAACCGGCTGATTCCGGCCTTGTGACACGTACAAGCCAGACAGGTATTAGGGTCGTGTCCAATCATTTTCTGGGGCATCCGTTAGCGTGTCTTCATGGCTGTGCCATTTAGACACCGCTTACGGGGAAAAATGATTTGATGCGAGCTGCCTGACGGGCATCGTTCACATAAAAGGCTGTGATTTAATTGGCGGTTTTGATGGAGAAGGAATGGTTTGAGGCTTAAAGAAGCTGATCGGCATTATCTAATCGCCATTGTGCGGCTTCTACTGCCGATTTATTAAACTCACTTGAGAATTTAACTACGACACTCTCAAATGATAATTCAAGCTGCCCACGCTCTCTTAGAATACGAAATCCGCTTTGTAGGTCTGGACTTTCGACTAGTTTTTCTAACGTACCGATGTAACCATACCTTTCCAGCATTGGTCTTGTGCGATTGGCTGTTCCCGCAATGATTTCTTCATAAGTCTGTAGTGCGCTCTATAGCGTCAATCAAATTTTGGCTTGCCATATATTAAATCCTATTGTTCGGTATTTAACGACGTTCATTTTCTAAAGCCACATTCGGCATGTTTTTCGTGTCAAATACAAGCATGGTTTCATAAATTTTTCCTGCATTACAGCGGAATAGTTGCCCAATAATGTTGCCTTTATACGTGAAGAAAGCCGCCGCTTCATCTTTACTTTCAGTGATGGACAGAATTTCTGCATCTGGATCAGCTTCAAGGTTTCCGTCAAGTGAATTTAGATATTCTTGTTTCGTGTTGAATGTAAACAATGGCCCTTTAAGTTTAAATTGAGCAGATAGCAGTGAATCGATTCCTTCCATATTCGCGTTACAGAAATTTTTAACAAATGATTCAGCGAGAGATTTATTATCCATTTCTCTTTTTTGCCTAACTAGAAATTACTTTCATAGCATCTTCCAGATTTTTGACATCAAAATCAACAATAAGGCCACGATTCTCAAGTGTGAATTCAATTGCTTTCAACCCAGCGTTCCCACATGGGCAGGATAAATTGGTCTGGTGTGGTGTTGAGAGCGCGGGCAATTTTGAACAGGGTTTCGTAGCGCGGTTGTTCGGTTCCCGCTTCGATACGTTGAATGGATCGCGTGCTGAGATCAGCTCTGGCGGCCAAATCTTCCTGCGTTATGCCTGAATTATTTCGCTGTTGCGCTATGGCTTCGCCTAAAGCTTTGCATGCATCTGTATTCATTGGCCTTATCTATCAAAATGACTTGATAGATGAGATATTTAAAGCTTATATTGGGACATAAACACGACATTATATGTCGTGTTATCCCACACACGGGAAGGCTGCGGGCATTTTGTGTCTTGCAGCCTTTCTTTCAGGGTGATCAATACAGGTTAGAATACGACGCGTCCCATCGCCCTTGAAAGTGTCCGTGGGCAGACGTGTAATTCTGCGGCCAGCTCTGTGATGGTTTGTCCGGGATCGGCGTTCAGGATGGCGATGGCTTTACGCACATCACTTTCATCCAGCTTAACCGGACGGCCCAACAGCTTGCCGCGTTCCTGTGCAGCTTTAAGCCCTTCCTTGGTGCGGCGGCTGATGGTCTGGCGTTCCCATTCGGCCAGAGCCGCCGCGATGACATACAGCAATTTCCCTTCCGGTGTCGTCGTATCAAAATCCTGCGTCAGCGATTTGAACTGGATGCGGCGCTGATGCAGCTTGTCCAGCTCGCCCAACGCATCCAGAACGGAGCGAAACGCCCGATCCAGAGACGATACCACCAGTACGTCGCCGGGCCGGAGCTGCGTGATCATATGCTCGTACACAGGGCGGTGTTTCTTCACGGCAGAGGTGCCTTCCTCGATAAAAATCTGATCGCAGGCCTCCTGCAACGCCAAGACTTGCCGGTCGATCAACTGATTGCCGGTGGATGTACGAATATAGCCCAGACGTTGCATACCGTTCCTTTTCCTCGCGTGACGATTTCCGTTTTGTAACGAAAATAATTGTCTCGTATTTCTGCCGCGTTCGATTCGACAAAAAGGATCGTTTTTGTCCGATGCCGCGCTTCCCAAAATACCGTATTAAAATTCCTTGTGAAACAGTTGATTAGGAACAGCCTGCCTTCCAAAAATCAACTTATGAAAATAGTAACAAAAACGATCCTTTTTGCCCTGTAGCACGCCGCTCAGATTTTTTCAAATCCGGACTCAAAAAAATTATCAATCCATCATATTTGCGAGGTACGAACGTGAACAAAACAGTGAACGGCGCGTTATGCGCCGGGGTTCTTTTTCTCAGTTTAGCAGCATCGGTCGAAGCGGTTCCGATTGCAGAACAATCTTTAATCCATGTCAGGCAAGCGGAAACGACATTTAGCAGTGCGTTTATACTGGACAATTTTACGACGACAGACAGCAGCATTTCTCACACGCTGGATACGACATGAGGACTTGGCAGCACCATTCAGGGGCGCGCCAGTCTTATTACGGGTGAAACAGGCACGTCCGCCGCCATATCGACCAGTGACCCGAACATCAGAGGGGCCTCATCAGCGGTTGCTCTCTTCGATACGTTAACATTTACACCCGATACATCCCTGCCGATTTTACCCGCTGCAATCCCAATATCCTATGGATTGCGCTTTGACGGCAGCCTTGCCAATACAAGCCCTTCTGGTGGTGCCAGCGTGGCAACGTCAATTGTCACCCTCTATGACATTACCGGACTGGCGACATGGTTAACGCAAACGGTTTTAGATCCGGCATCCCCCACTGATATCTTTGTTTCCAGCAACGCGCCTGTTGTGTCAACGCTCGGTATTAATCTGCTCGTTGGCCCACAAAGTCTTGTTAATAGTCTTCCTGCCCAAGGCTGGGATCAGGCTATTGGAAACACGGACGGTACGGTTTTTGATTTCGATCTGAGTAAAACAGAAACATTTTTGGCCGATCCATCCAAAACATATGGGATATCGATACGGACAAGTTCCGTTGCTGGCGGATTAAACCCAATAGGTTCGTTTTCCGATTTCTTCAATACCAGCACGTTTAGTTTCACAAATCTCAATGGCGCTACATTTGTTTCAGGATCAGGCGCATTTCTCACTGCGGCGGCGTCTGAACCCTCTGTACTCGCCTTGCTTGGCATCGGAATGATTGGATTAATGGTGCATAGAAGGAGCAGGTCATGAAACGTGTACGTCTATTTCTTGCCGCTCTTGTATTTTTATTGTCAGCGTCCACGCAAGCCGATTCGCTAAGAAACAGCGATTTTTTAAAATTTTCAGAAGGTGAGCAGCATTGGTGGTATGCCGGTGCTTTTGAATCCATTGGTCATATGGTCTTTTTACACGACAAACAAAAAGCACAATGCGTGTGGCGATGGTTGCCTACAGAGCCAGAGAAAAAGAAAGCTTTGTTACGACAGAGTTTTGAACAATATCCCGATCATTCACCAACCAGCATTCTTATAGCTTTACTTCAAAAAAGCTGCGGAAAATTGTTACCGGATTCCTGACGGTAAAACTTATACAGCAGGAGCGGTCGTTGGATTGTTTCCTGCCACGGAAAATACTTCATTATCCGGGATGTCCAGCCGCGCTTTTTCAAACTGCGAATTCATTGGAGGCATTTCCAGCGGTGAGTTTCCTGCAATATCCTGTGCCACAGTAAGATTGTTCGGCTTGCTTTGATTTTCCAATAATCCTTCTTGATACAAATATGGAGAAAGTATTGCCGGTTTTCTTACATGGATATCTTGTTCAATTTTTTCCAGTTCTTCTACTGACGGCGGATCGTTTTCGTCATCCATTCGCTCTTGCGCCCGGTCAATTACGTCGCGCTTGTAGGTTTTGACTTCTACCTCTTGTTTTTTCAGGGTTTCGACTTTTTGCTTCTGTGTATTGTAGTCTTCCTGGCTTGGCGCGTTATCTGAGAATTCAATATCCTGGGCTTCATCATCGGATAATTGTCTGCCATCTTCGGTATAGACATGGCCGTCAACGGTGGAGCGGAACACCACTGTACCATCGTCTAGCCGGGCAGCATTGTTGCGCATATGTTGTAATGTTCTTTCAGCTTCTTCCAATTGCCGATTGATATCATCCAATGCGCGGTCGGCAGCGCGACGTGCTTTGTTCAATGTATCCTGAACCTCGTAATACAGCCGCGCATACTGGGTATCTTCTTCCAAAAGCATTTGCAGCATCGTGCGATACCGGCGTTCGGATTGTTTCTTCTCGCTGTCTCCGCCGTACAGGGCATAATGGTTTTCTGAGAGAAATCTTGGAATGCGCCCCGTCGGTTCCCCGACCAGGGCTCGAACCTGT
>JAHBZZ010000041.1 GCA_019635215.1 Nitrosomonas sp. | reverse complement strand
GTGGAAACCAAGAATTGCCCTTGATCAGCATACCCTGCTTCTTCAAATTCGCCGGCGAGCGCGAACCCCGTTTCAAGAATTGCATCAGCATCGGCATAATTTGTACCGGACTCCTGAATCATACTAACTGCCAATGACTGAAGTGCATCTGTGCGTCGCGCAATCAACGGTACTAATTCATCTGATGTCGCCTGAATCTGTAATTTTGTTTTTGGTAATGCTGCTATTTGTGCAGGTTCAGGAAAACCGGCCACATAGTCTGAAGCCCAAGCGACTTCATATAACGGAGCATCGGCAAGGTCATCTTTAAAAAAAGATGCTTCCTCATTGATCCATGACGCAACATAACTATCAACAAACTCAGTAAATTCAGCCGAAGGAGAGGTTTTGGTCAAAGCAACCGCATCGGCAACAATCTCCGCCACAGTCTTATCATCATTCTCAACAATATATGCTACACGATCTGACCAATAATCATTTTTAAGGGATGCAGAAATTTCATCATATACCTTGCTATAGGCCGGGTAATGATTGGGGGCATATGTTTCAATGGTTTTAAGGACATTATTGTAGTGCGCCAGTACCTTCTCAAAACTTTCGAATTCTTTTGCTTGATCCCTCAGATATGAACGGAATTGATCTGTATTGCCGTCAATAACACCGACAAGCCTGAGGGCTTGCTTTTCATATGCTTTGAACTGATATGTGTCGGTAATACCGGTCACATTACGAAGAGGTTCGAATTGTTCACTAACAGCACCAAGATGAAAGAATGCCGGATCATAAAGGCTAAAAAATAGAGCGAAGGCTTCCAGCGGTGCAGGGTCGCTTTGCAAACGCCAATCTGTATCCTTGGCTGCATCTGCCGTGAAGACAATTATTCCATCGGTATATCCGATGAATTCAATCTTGGAAATATTGGGACACTCAAATCCCATTACTGCGCGTGCCGTATCCGACAAACGCTGTATTGTTTGCGCATCCTGATCAAAGTATGCCGCAGAGGATGTCGTGATTTTTATAGTTGCTTCGGAGCTGCATCTATAGTTATTACTTATCGTTAAACGAACAGCATCGCCGTCAGTAGCCAGTTCCCGGTCAGCAGCATGGACTATACCGAAAGAAAAATAAAGTATGATGGCAAGTGCAATACGCATAACGTATAGATTTGCGTTAATTTGTTTTTAAATTAGGCTTGTACTTCCCAACCGGTAGGGCCCTGACAAGCATCAATTGTTTCCGTATGAGAAGACCCGTTTGCAAGTGAAACAGACTGCTCTATTTTGCGGCAAACCCGGTTTGCCGCTACATGCTCCTCTCCAACATCACTTTCTGCTATTGGTGTTTCAGGTGGGGTGGGAGCTTCTGTTGGAGCGGCCTCCAATAATGGCGTGTGAATAAAACCACTGCCAACCCCATCATGGCTAATCAAATACCAGTCTTTATCTCTAACTTTACCCACGACATTAACAATTTCGTTCTCTGTCAGGTTACCAACGACAACATAATCTGTTCCCGGCCCGCCACGAAGGTTTGAGTTTGTCGTAGCACGATAAGTTTGCCCGATAATATCTAATGGTGGCACCTTAGAAATTTTCTTTTTGAGAACCTTTACTTTGACAGGTTCCTGCTTGGTTTCAGTAGCAATGACGCGCGCCTCACCACGCGTGTTGTTCTCAGGATTTGACCATGTATGGGTTTGCCCCGTTGCTATGGTTTGTTCGGTAACTTGAACCATTCGCTGCTGATCGCGTTCATCAAGAAACTTTCCTATTTGATTGCCGAGTAAGGCACCACCCAAAGCACCAAAAGTCGTCCACATTACCTTATTGTTGCCACCAAATTGATTGCCAAGAACTGCTCCAATGGTGCCGCCGATTGCTGTACCCGTTTGCTGTTTAGACAGTTGCTCCATGGTTTCACAACTTGATAAAGTTAGAGCGACGATTGCTATCAAAAAAAATTTAAACTGAGCTTTTAGACTGTAATTGATAAAAATTTTCTTCCGTTGATTTTACCCTTTAATTCACTCAATTGGCTATACAATGTCAGAAGTTGACACATCAACGACGATAATTGCGCGTAAATTTCTTATGACAAAACGACATGCTTAAGATTTTTATCGATAGTTGGATTGTGCTAGCTAGATCAACTAATGTTTATTTCATAAGCGTAGAAAATGAATACTTGTGACTTTTCTAACGGGTTAGTTTCGCTAAACGCATTACTGGCCTGTAGCAGTAATCTTAGAGATATGGTTTTGATTCCTGTTGCAATCTTTGGCGCATATCTTTTGTGGTCGAGGACCCAAGCAGTGAATAAGCAAGCTAGAGCGGCAGAGACGCAAGCGATAACGGCCACAGGTTCACGTAATGATGCTGAAATTGAACGAAAAGCAAATGAAATTGATAAAGCAATTGAACAATTAGCTAATGATGGCTTAGGTGTCAGAATACATGCTATTTACAAGCTAAAAAGAATTTCTGAAAATAACTCATATTTCCATTGGACAATAATGGAAATCTTAACAGCTTTTCTTCAGGAAAAGTGGTCATACTCAAATGAAAAATTAACAACGGATGCAAAAGAGCGTCATGATCCGTTCCCTCCGGATAAAAATGCGGTTTTGACTGTACTAGGGAGTCGTCCAGATATTGAACAGCGCAAAGATGTCGATGAGGATAGATTTTTGAATTTACGCTATTTAGATCTTTCTCATTCTGGCATTGACGAAAGAATTCTAAATAGAGCAGATATTTCAAATACTAACCTTAAAGGAGCCTTTTTAAACAAAACAAGCCTAAAAGAGTCATATTTCATAAATTCTATTTTGGATAATGCAAAGTTTATCGGAGCAGATTTAACTGGCGCTCATCTTGAAGATTCTTCCTGTATCGGAACAGACTTTAAAAATTCAAATGTTCTAGATGCCTCTTTTATTGGAGCCAATCTTAATAACGCTAATTTTTCAGGTGCAAAGAATTTAACAGAAAAACAAATCCGCGAAGCCAAATCTGCAGAAAATATTGTACTTCCAGAAAAAATGGAAAATAATTTCTAAAAATTATGCTCATACACTTTAGATGCTCACAATAAATCAGTAATTTGTTCTAAAATTATTAATAATGAAAAAATATTTTCACTGTAATCAGGTGGTGTACAGCAATAAGAGTTCACTCTTCATAAAAGACTTAATTAATTTTTTTTCTACTACAGCGATGGAGGGAAGTTATGATTCATAGGACTCAAGACATTAGCTCTACCGAAAGTGGTGCCGCTCTGGAATTTCTCTGGTTAGAGCTTACTAACCAGTGTAATTTACGTTGCACACATTGCTATGCTGAATCTGGACCCGATAGAAATATAGATGACTTACTTGCGCGATCAGATTATGAAAACTTAATAAGAGAAGGGCGAGAGCTGGGTTGCAAACAAATCCAATTTATAGGTGGAGAACCCACACTTAACCGTGACCTTGGATATTTTATTCAATTAGCCGCTGAAAATAGTTATAGCTCAATCGAAGTATTTACAAACCTTATTTCGCTTTCCGATGAACTCGTCGAATGTTTTGTGGAATATGGAGTAAAAGTCGCTACTTCGGTATATGCATCCGATGCGTCTATTCATGATGGCATTACGCAGGTTACAGGAAGCTTCCAAAAGACAATCAGAAATATCGAGAAATTACTTTGTGCCGGTGTACCTGTTCGTGCAGGCGTTATTGCTATGGAAAGTAATTCAAAACAAGTAGAAGCCACAATTTCTTATTTAAAAGATATTGGTGTGCATAATGTCGGTAGTGACCGACTTAGACATATAGGACGCGGCAAAGATGATAGTGATAATTCTTCTTTGACTGAGCTGTGTGGCAGTTGCGCTGGAAACACCCTTTGTGTCGGTCCAGATGGTCGTGTATCTCCGTGCATTATGTCTAAATGCTGGTCAGTTGGTTCGGTCTTAGAGACTTCACTCGAAGAAATAGCCACATCTGACAAAATACGAAATCTTCGCTGCGAAATTCACAATGCTGTCATTGAACCTAGTAAAGGCGATAATAGCGGCCTCAATGGCATGGAGGCTGTTTGTACTCCCAAGATATGCGCGCCTTACAGTTCATGTTCTCCGAAGCATGGGCCCGGACCATGCGAACCAAGCGGATGTTCTCCGTGTTATCCGAAAGGATAATTTTCCGGATAATGCATTCGCACGTTTTACTAAGGATTATTTGTAATAAAGCGTAGAAAAAGTCCCGCTTTAGGTTGCGTGCCATTATCGGTACTTATCAACGTATGCAAGCTGTGTTTTGTAATACAAAACCAGCTTGGCAAGGGAGACGCTGCGCTCTCCCGTTGCATCCCTCTGGCTGATGGCGTGGCTACGGGAACAACATTCCGTTCCAACCTTCACCACACCATCAAAACGTATCGCCGTTTTATCACTCGCCGGACTTGGAGATATGCTTTCTCCACCAGCACCGAATCATGCACAATCGTCTGGCCGATTGATCACCAGTTAGGAGAGCGTTCCTGCTACTCCTAACAACCCCATGACCAACCTTGTGCAGATTGGATGCGCATCAAAAAACAATTAGAACGTTATTATACTGCTTCCATAAGAAGGCGTTTGCGCACTGTATCAAAACTCGAATCACTTGGAAATGGAACAATTTCCTCGTAAACACTTTTAGACAGCGCGTCAATCTCATATGATAAGCGTTGCAAACCGTCCCATTTAGCGGGCTCATTAAGAATGCGTCTTGAATTATCAGGAGTCATCAAAGCTTTTGCATGGCTTTCTCTATGATAAAGATAATTCAGATAATCTTGTGTGTTTGCCAGTAAAGACAATTCCATATATGGCTTAACAGTCAACAATTCATCCGGCATATGCCAGACTAGCGATGTGATATCATACGTCGACAATTCGATGTTATAACTAGAGTCATTCTTGACGTTTTTTAGCATTCGGATTACTTTTTTCGCCCCGCCATCGACACGAAGATCTTTCATGTTTATTTCGTGCATGAACATGAATGGACTGTTTTTGACGCTTTCAGGAACTGTTTTATCAAGAACTTGAATATCACGAAAATACTCTTGGTTATATTGTTGATATTTGTATGTGTCGTACCAATTTGCTGGAACAACATCGATCTTCCGTTTAAATGACCCTCCAGATAACGCAATAGATTTCGCTCCACTGATATCAACTGTTGCAGCATAGTAACGCGATTCTAATGATTCTTCGCAATCTTTTCGTAACTTAATCATGGATGCTAAACCATCAAATCCACCCGTATAGCTCTGAGCTTTGGAGCCTGTTGTGTCATATACAAAAAAATCATCATGAATTACTAACAGATCAATATCACTGCCACGGCGAATATGTGTATTTAACGGCACAGAACCTTGATATCGAAAGACCAAACGTGTTGTAAGAGAACTGTTCAAGTGAGATTTAACGCGATCAC
>JAHBZZ010000040.1 GCA_019635215.1 Nitrosomonas sp. | reverse complement strand
TGTTTCAATTAACTTTTTTTATTAATAATATACTCGCTAATACTCGTCAGATTTGTCACGTCTTATTTGCGCCGATTTCTAAGTTCGTTAAGCAGCTAAACTATTGCATAATTAAATACAGTTAAATTTCAGTGGAATTGAAAATGCAATCCATAGTGCGCGATGCTAAATCCAGGTTGATTAACGAATTCTTTGAACATGATTTGAATCAATTGCAGAAAGTTTATCCTTCCATGCAGGAAATGAATGTTTCTAAAAAAGCCTTTCTTTACCACCAAGGTGATCGCTGTTGCAATTTATTTTGGATAAAAAGCGGTATTGTTAAGCTTTCTCATTTAACAGAGCAAGGGAGTGAAATTACTATTGATCTGCTTAAAAGAGGCGATGTCACTGGTTGCTTTCAAAATAATTCTGCCAGTCAGGAAATAGATGAGACTGCGCAGGCATTGGATAATGTTAATTTCTATCGAATAGCCTATAGCGATTTTAAAGCAATGATGTCTCATCAAGCAGAGTTGGCTTGGTATGTTATTGAAGATATGTATGCTCGGAGACAGAGAGTAGAGCGCAAATTAAGAACAATTCTGACTCAACCCGTTGAAATACGGGTTATAACTACATTATTAGAATTAGCTGAGATGTTTGGAATACGATGTACGCATGGGTATACCTTGGAAATCCATTTGACCCAGCAGGAAGTGGCGGATTTGGTGGGGGCAAGCCGCTCAGTTGTGAGCACGGTTTTGAATGATTTCAGAAATCGTGGAATGCTTGATTATACGCGCGATCAGATTTGCATTAATGACGCTGCTCTTGTTGATTCTTGCAGATTCCTGCGCCCCTAAGGAAGCGCTGATTAATTCAACGAACGTGATGAAGGGCGAGGCGCACGGAACGCAACAACCGAGACATATCAATCTGATAGGCGAGGGAGTGAGTACCGCGCAACGAAGCAATTCGCTTGTGCAGTCAATTCCCTAACAACCCAGTAAGGAATTGGTGGATCTGTTGTGTAGATAACAGACATCAATGATAGCGTTGTATTAATTTATTGGTCATGGTGACTATTGGAGTGACCAAAAAATAATACAGGAGCATTTACATGAAAGTGATCTCGCCGCGTATACATGGTTATCTTGATTTTTTGACCGTCTTTATTTTTTTACTTGCCCCTACACTTTTAGGATTAGGTCAACTACCAGCCATACTTGCCTATAGTCTTGCTGTAGTACATTTGCTTGTTACTCTGGCTTCTGATTTTCCTTTTGGGGTAGTAAAGCTAATTCCATTTACTGTTCATGGCTGGATCGAGCGCATGGTCGGCCCCTTGTTAATAGCCATACCTTTTCTCCTTAATTTTTCAACCGAAGAAGCCGCAAGAAATTTTTATATTGCGATGGGTATTATTATTATCTTAGTTGGCATACTTACTGATTATCAAGCTGAAGCAAGAGATGGGAAAATCAAATAAAAATTGGCAGCAGTAACAGCATTTGATAATTAAGCTAATTGAAAATTAATGCATGGCTATGAAATTATCTTACTTGTTATTTCTAGTATTATTCATGCAGCTAATTGATTAATGGCAATAACTTATTTTTTGTGGAAGAGATTGTCAATCAACATCTTATAAATTGGCTTGTCTTGCTGCGTTTTGACCTCTACCGAGATAGAGGTCAAATGCAAGCTTTAATTATCCATACAATCAATACCTTGTGTCTGTTAGAGCGAAATATTATTTATTTTGCGCGCAAACAGAACCCAACTTCGATGTGATTCCAATTGTGACTGCCTGGGATGCTATTCACAATCGAGCGATCGACTACATCCAGTCGAACGACATACCCGCAGGGCTTCATCTGGATGGGGTTAAGCGTATCAAGAGACCAGCCCTGTCCGCCTGGAGCCGGAGCAGGTGATGTATTCGCTAAAAATGGGTTAGGGTGAGGCTGGTTCGAAGGTGTAGTGGACGTGTTAGGTTCAGTTGAAAGGCTCCATGATCCGAAATAAAGATCGTTTGCAACAAAATTACCAGTAATAGTCGAGTCTTGACTGAAATCCTTGCAATCGCCGCCTGCCGCGATATGAATATCAATGCTTGGAGGGCTAGCTGGTGGCAAGGCTGGTGCAGTATTATCGAGTTGTACACGGTACCATGGGCTGCTGCCGATAATGTTTAGATCATTGGGCGCAGTGGCGATGTCGAGCTGCATCTCCCAGAGATCATCCCTATCTGCCAACGCCAAGGAAGAGGAGGACCACACGGCGATGGTTCTTGTCACGTAGTCAATTGGATTTAGATACTTGAAGAAACCGCCCACTGCAGTTTGTGTGTCGAATGTTGGCGGATGATTCCAACGCTCCACCTGGAAGCCGTCATCCAAAACCTTGACGATGGAGTGATCACTGGATTTTCGGACTCTTACTCGATAGAAAAAGCCAGGGTAAAATTGTGCATCCATGTAGAGAGCGCCGCCAAAGGGGCACTCGCGATCATGAGCATCGGCTGGCACACCAGGGTAGTGTGCGAATGCGGCACCGACGCCAGATAAAGTTAGACCGCTGACAGTCGTATTGATAAATTCCACGGGTATGCCGCCGATATTCCGGATTTCTGGCTGCTTTGGAGAACCAGGCTCGGATGGGGTGATCTGAACGTGCGTGTCCATACGATTCCCGTAGTAGTTTAGGGCGTCTGGATCGGTCGTAGATGGAGGGATATTCCAGGAGAGAACCGCTCGAATCCTGGCAATCTTAGGTTTTTTACAACTTTGGCGAAATTTGGTCAGATCGACAGGAAGAATGGCCGAATAACACAATCCCATTTTAGGAACTGATGGGATGTCATGCACATTGACTTGTACAGTTCCCATGTAGGTCCACTCGCATGTGTTATCAAAATCAGCCCAGAAAGCTACATATTCCTGGCTGCCAGCATGGCATAGATCGCCAGAGTAACCAAGTGGTTGTTTAATTCGGAAAGTAGCGACTAATCTTTCAGGTGCGCCCTCGTCGAGTCCAAGGCACTCGATCTCTTCATAGTTCACATCCGAGCTAGTCTTCAGCAGCGCTCCAATAGCACTGGCAAAATCCAAACCGGCTGATGTCCATTCCGTAGTCTTCGCGGCGACAAGTTCTTGGCTAAACACTCCGGTAGAAACGATTGAGTGAATCTCTTTTACGCCGAATCGGTGTGCAGGAACGCTCAAAGCCATGTTGGAGGTTGTTCTCTGGCCATAAAGTTTAGCTAATTGGGTAACACCAAAAGGTGCAGGATCCGGTTGCGGAATTGGCTGATACTTAACTTGTTCGAAAAGCGGGGGAATCTTGATTTTCTGAGGGAGAGAGGTGCTAATCAGATCGAAAAGGCAGAACAGGTTCCACGGCCTGGGTTTAATCTGAATCTGGCAATCGAGAGAATTACCCCATACCGGAGTCCAACTGACATTGGCGGCACCGGCTGGCGGTTGCCATTGCCAGGAAAGTATTGCATGCACCTTCGGCAATAGAGGAGAGTTGCAGCAATTAGTTTTGGGTTCCAAGCGGAGATTAGCAACATAGATAAGCGGCTTCTCAGGTTGCTCTGAACAGTCTGTCCCAGTGGGAATATCGTGAACCGTAACAGCTGTAACACCAGCATCTTCCCAACCGGAGCCATAATCGACAAAGAATCGAACGAATTCAGTGCTACCTTTGCTGCACAGATCCCCTCCGTAACCGAAAGGACGCTTAATTGCGATAGTGGCTTCCAGAAAGTTGGTTTCCGGGTTAAAACCGACACAAGTAAGTTGCTCATAGGATATATCGGATATTTTCTTGTTTTCTGCTTTGAAATTGCTCTGCGATAAATTTCCAAAATAATTAAGATTAGTTGCGAGCATTGCTTTGAAGCTTTTTCGCAAATTTAATTCATTTGCATCAGTTGATTGAGATTTTTCCTGATTAGCCATGATTGTTCTCCATTAAATTGGGAAACTATGATAATAACAATGCAAGCGCATGATTATATAAGTAAAATACATAATTCCGCGAAATATGTACTGTAGTTCCGTTGAACGGAAATACAACTTTTATAAACCATACTTAATTAGAGATTATTCTTCGTTAGAGAAAATTAGAATAAGCAAAAACCTTAATTTTTTCTAAGATAATGCTTAGAAAATCAGAAAAAGAAATTTATTAGATCAGGTATATAAGAATAATATTTGAAGTATTACTTGAAATAATTTGCGCAGAATGAAGTGATTTCTCTGAACTGAATAACATGAGAGAAAATAAAATTCATGCGGAAGGATGTTATCAAGCTTAGACAGCTCGTAGATGTGGCTGTACTTGATAGATATGTAATAAAGCTTGTAGTAGATCGGCTTTATGAGGCTATCGAAAAAGGATTCTTGCCGCTGGATTTATCATTGCAAGAGCGCTCTCACAAACTGAATGCAAGAAAACAGGAATTATTGATTCAAGTTGCGGGATACCGCCGTCAGCAACAATTGCCAGGAATCAAACGGAATCAGCTTGAAGCTTTTACCAAAGCACTGCGAACTAAGCTACTGGACAGAAAAAGCGGACTCGGGGAAGAAACAAAAAAGCACTCTCTTGAAAGAGAGTCCAGTTTTGTACCGAATTTGCTCACCAAATCGGATAAATCTGGTAACTGGTTTGTTAAGATTTTAGTTTGAAATCTCTAATGGATTATGCAGCTAACAACGTAAAGCTATGTTTGCATATCCATTGGCTTACTTAATTGGTAATCCAGTTTACTTGACCAGGTCATATCGCTTAGATAGCTTTTCCTAGGGCTGGAAGCCGTCGTCCATCCATTTTTGATAGAGTGCCAGATCATCCTCGCTCCAATAGGGGCCATGCATCGGCATGCGCGGCTGACATCCGCCTGGGATCAGATGGCAGAATACGCGACGCGCATTTGCATGATCAGTATAATTCTCATTTCCTTTAGGATTAGACATGTAGTCGTAGTCGTCCAGCATGACATCGAAACGCTGCATACATCTGATGTCGCCAGATCTGAATTTTGGAAGAACATCATTGACGAATGAAACTGTGCGATCACTCATGGCTCAGTCCTCAGTTTGAGCACTGACTGCTATCTTTCGCACAAGCAATCTGACTCTTAAACTCCATCTGAAATCCCCAGGAAAAATCGGATGGGAAGTTCTGGCGTGCTCTGCTACGACCATATTGCGGGTAAAGAGCGTCTAAGGCTTTGTTGAAGGTGTCATTAAATTCAGTCGGGCGACTTGTAGTAGGGTTGAATGTGTTTGAGTGCTGGTGACAGCCGATGCAATTGGTTCTGGCATTGCCGTCATGATGTTCCAAAATCGGGTTGCTACACCATGAGGTTAGTGCTGTATCGCTAGAGCTGGCCGCATGTTTGGTCACTTCCTCATGGGATGTTTTCAGGGCTGCTGCCAAAAGCGGATGCGATGTGGAATAGGATTTCCATGGCTCTGGATCACCCTCTAGAAATGCTGAAGTCACGCACATTTTGTAGTTTTTCTCTTCCGTAGTTGCTTTGTAGCATAGCAGGCTGCATGGCTCAAAGAGACACTCGTTAAACTTCCAACCTGGCCAAATAGTCGTATCGATGAGTTGCTGCCAGATATCGCCGACCGCGTGGCGGCACATTCTGCTCAATGGACATTACACCTTCTGGATTTCAAGAAATA
>JAHBZZ010000004.1 GCA_019635215.1 Nitrosomonas sp. | reverse complement strand
GTTCATCATCAATTATTGCAATTTTAATATTGGATTTAAGCACAGTCATTTGTGGGCATGTAATCCCAAGAGCTCCTAGTTTTTTTGGCGTTCCAAAATATTTAAACACATTTTTTCCTTTCCCCGTTCAAGTAACACGGGGGGCTACAAATACATAACGTTAATTGTTTGTTGTTCAATATTGGTATCCAGCAGATACTTAATGCCATTCATCACGCAAAGCCTTTTGCGTTTTCAGCGGGTCTTGTTGCTTAAAACAGGCGATTTCCGGCAACTGTTCGGCCATATCGGCCAATAGCTCGGATTGCTGTTTTTGTTGCAGGTAATAATTGACCAGCCGCTTGATAATTTCATCCGGCGAGCAATGTTCCTGTTCGGCCAGTGCTTTCAGTTTCATTTCCAGTTCAGGGTCTACGGTCAGCATAAAAAATCCTTTTTCAATTAAAACGGTGGTTTAATTCCCAGTTCCTGACAATACTCGGCAATGGTTGCATCTGTTGTTTTACCGGTTTGTTCCAGTTCAGTCAATTACGCCGACGGCATCCAGATCAATTGCTTCCTCGGCTTCAAAGTTATCGGCATAGCGCGAAATGTTCAGGTTGTTTATGCGCGCCGCTTTCATGAACAAGATCAGGCAGCAGGGTTGTTCGTTTTTTTAATATGGCGCACAATACAGTGATGTAAATTTCAGCGGTATTGAAGGCATAAACCCTGCATTTTCTTTTCAAGGAGATTAATCATGGGAAAAGGACTGACCAGCCGTTATGTTTTGGTTGTACATGAAATTACAACGACAGCCGTTAAAATTTGGTTCGGCGCATTGCTGCCCTCACTGGCAAAACCGCATAACTGGCGTCTGGTGGTTAGGAAGGTTAATTCCGACGATGACAGGGCAAACGAAACGGGAGAGATTGTCCAAACCATCACGCACCTGAAAGAACAGGGCGATGTCTGGGAAAGGCCTTTCGACCGGCTGGATAAACGCTTTTACAAGACGGAAATCATCGACGGACTGGAACCGGGCCAGGACTACATCATTGAGTTTGAATCACGCATCGAACATCAGTGGGTATCGCTGGAAAAATCTTTTCTGACCGCGCTGCCCGAGGCCCTACCTGTTGCCGGGAAGCGTCCGTTTACCGTAGGGATCGGCTCGTGTTTCTACACCAAGCATGACGGCGGCCAGGCCGGCCGGGCATTCGAAGCGTTATACCGGCACCCGCACTACAAACCGGATATCAAATTTCTGACCGGTGATCAGGTTTACCTCGATATCGGGCTCGGCTGGTATCCCTTGAGCGAAGAGGATTGCCAGAACCGTATTGCCGACGATTATGCGGAAAGCTGGGAGCTGATGCGCAGCATCCTGCGCCGGGGCGGCACCTGGATGCTGGCGGATGACCATGAATACTGGAACAATTACCCGTTTCTGCAAGGGATCAATCCCTATCTGACGACGTTGCAGCATGACAATAACTTCAGAAAAAGATGGGAAGCAGCGACAAAACAAGGTGTGCAAATCATCCAACAGATCCGGACAATCCGGGTTTTTAATATTGGTAAAGACATTTCCTTCTGTATCGCGGATTTGAGATCGGAAAGAACAAAAAACGGTTTTATGTCCGATGCGTCTTTCCAGGAACTGCTGCAATGGATAAAACAGCTCACCTGCCCGGGCGTACTGATCATCCCGCAGCCTTTGATCGCCGGTAAAGGCGACATCAATGACAAGAATCTGCCCGATTGGGAACAATACAACGCATTGATTATCGCACTGCAAAACGGCAACCACGACATTGTCGTGTTAGCGGGCGATGTCCACTTTGGACGGGTTTCCCAGGTCATCATCGGCAACAGCGGCAACAAGCTGGTTGAAATCATCAGCTCACCCACGTCGAATCTCTCGGAACTCAACGGTTACGCAGCCAGTAAACCTGACACATCCCGCAAAACATTCCCAGTCACCCCGGTTCCGGGCGTTACCGCAAACCCGATTACCTATCTTGGCAAGGTCACTACGGAAAACAAGTTGTTAGACCTGCGTTTCCCCATCACAAGAACGACGGAGCATTTTATGACCGCCGGTTTTTACCGGGATGGAAAGTCAGTAAAAATGGACATTCGCGCATGGGACGCCCGGCGTCTGGATCAAAAAAGCGGCTTGCCCAAAGCCATTCGGGGCTTCAATATCGATCCTATTACATTGAAGTAGTCATTTAATAATCCCATACCCGGAAAAAACCGCTCGTACCAGTTATACATGGCGAATCCCCGGATAACTGCCGCATTGATCGGATAGCGTGTTCCTGGATTTGACCGCCGGTAACCTCGGACAGTACCGGAGGTTAAAACTGTACAGTTACTGCCAGCCCGTCATTTCATAACCTTTTTCCTGCAGGCACCGGTGCACGAAATTGACGTAAGCCTGACTGGGTTGAGCAGGACCTGCGGTTTGAAAAATAGCTCTCAGCAAACCCCATGTCGCGCCACTTGCCGCACCGATCAGAGAACCCGTACCGGCCGAACCGGAAATCGCGCCACCGACTGCGCCACTTGCCGCACCCATCCCGGCGCCCATAGCCGTACTTGTCGCAATATTCCCTGCGGTACCGCTGCCTTCCCGGGCTCCGGCTGATTCAGCCATTTGTTTACAATATGCAATATCCCGCTCGGCAACTTCCCGGCCTACAGACTGATAATGGGCGTTGGGATACAAAACCGGCCCTGTGCCGGCGCAGGCCGTCAAGCCTACTAATACAACCAATCCTGTAAACACCATCATGACAGATTTCATAGCTACACCTCTTTCAATCCGCGCATTGGCGGTAATATCGGATCGTGAAAAAAATCAATCCGGAATCACTATCCCTTCTTCTCACAATCTCGTTTAATGGGCTTTACCATTATGGTATTTCCACCCGCTGCACCTGTACCGGCCAAATGCCGCTACCTATCGCCTGACGGCCATCAAACGCGATATAACTCTGCCTGCCATAGTGCGGCAACGGACGGATGAGGGATTCAAGCGATGCATTGTCCTGCGCTGAAACGATGGCCAGCGAAGCGCCTTGCGGTGCAGTCAAGGTCCAGGCCTGAGCGGTTCCTTTTCCGTTGATTTCATCGGGTTTCGGCGGCAGATCCCGGGCTACCAGCCAAGCATCGACCTCATGGTGCAGGCCGATGATCAATACCGGCACGGCCGGAATGGATTGATTGACCGACAATATTTGCGGTGCGCGGCGTTGCAGCTTTTCTGCCAGCATGACTGCGGTTTGCCGTGTTTCGCCGTTATCCGGCAGGATGATAGTCGCCGTGGTCGGGTTAACCATCACTTCACGCAGTATCGGCGGTGCTTCGCCGGATGCAAGGTGGCGGAACAAGCGGATATCCGGGTCGAGGATGACGGATTGCGCTTTATCGCCGATATCAACGACAAAAGTCTGTTCCGCGTGCTGCAAGTCGAATAGGTGCATTTCTTCGCCAGCGTCGGTCTGAACGGCGACCGGCACGCGCAGCTGATACGGCGGTTCGGATTGCGTCAGCGTGATATGCAGGCGATGGCCTGATTCCACCGGTTCCTGTCTGACTGCGGTGATGGCCGGATTCGGTGCGCCCGTGCGCTGCAACCATTGATCGAAAAACGAGTGCAGATCACGTACCGAAATGATTTCAAAGGCGCTTTGCAGGTGCGGCCACGCGGTGACCTTGAAGCGCTGCATGCCCCAGATACCCTGTATCGCACGGTTAAATACATCTTCACCGATCAGATCGCGCAGCATGAAAAAAAGCATCGCGGACTTGTGGTAACCGACGATTTTCGATGCGCCGTGCGTACGCGAGGTAAACCGGGCCAGCGGCTCGTCCTGGCCGGGTTCGAGCGCGGCAAAGTTGCGCAGCCAGCCGAGGCGCATTTCACGCGCAGCGTCTTCGCTTTCCTGTTCCTTGTAGGTGTAATCCGCCATAAATGTTGTCAGGCCCTCGGACCAGTTGCCGCGCTGATAATCCGGATAGACCGCATTGCCCCACCAGTTGTGCAGTACCTCATGGCCGAGCGAAGTGTCCTTGATAAACGGCAGCTGCAATACATTAATCCCGAGGTATGTCAGCGTCGGCATACCGAATCCGGTTGGCGTCGGGCTGGATACGATGCTGAATTCGCTGAATGGGTATGCGCCGATCCACGATTCGTACAATTTGAAATAGCGCTTGGCGGCTTCAAGATAGTCGCTTGCCAGCGGGCTGATCTGCGAATGAAAATAGGTACGCAGCAGAATCGGTTCGCCCTGAATACCGGTATAGTTTTCCGATGCGATTTCATAGGGTCCGGCCATTAAGTCAATACCCTCAGCCGGATGGGTAAACTCGAACCGCGCCTGATAGCCTGCATCGGTATCCTGTTCATCGACCAGACGCCCCGCCACCAGACCACGCTGGCCGGCCGGCAATTCGATCTGAACCTTATAATGAATCAGTCCGTCGGTTACGCGCGGATACCAGTTTGATGCGTCCGGCAGAAATGTTCCTGCCGCACCGCTCACGGCAACCGGCCTGCCCAGCGTCTGTTCATGATCGAGCGTTTCGTCGAGCGCATGCAACAGGCCGCGCCAGTGAATTTCAATCCGGTGCGGGCGCAGTATGGCATACGGGACTTGCCAGACATGCGACTGATCTGCCGCAGCTTCCGGCTCAAACGGAACATCGTCAACATAGGCGTGCGTCACTTCGAACTGCGCACCCAGTTTTAGAACATGATCGCGCGTCTTATTGAACTTGATAATGCTTTTTCCTTCCAGCATCCGGGTAGCCGGATCGATGCGCACCTGAATGTCATAATCGATAAAACGGGTATGTTCCCTGGCGATACCAGGAGCTGCTGGCGAAGCCACAGCGGTACCGACAACGCAGAGCAACCCAAAACAATAGAAAAGCTGAATCAATCGTACTGCCTGTTTTTTCATCGTTATTCAGTAGAAATGAATCAATCGGCTAGCTGATAAGCGGTGGAAATTTAGCGATGATTTCCATTTCCTGATCATCGCGTTTCACTTTGAGTGGAAGCCAGGTGCCCGGCGCATGGCGTTTAACGATAGTGATGATGTCTTCAGTCATGGCAAGCTTAATCCCGGCCATCTCCAGTATCACATCGGCGTCTTTCAGGCCGGATGCCTCGGCAATGCTGCCTTTTTCCACCTGCAGCACCAACGCACCACCGCGCGCCATTTCGAAACGGATACCCAGACGCTGGTATTTCGGCTCGGCGAACGGATCAGGATGTTCCGGCAATACGCCGAAAACAGCATCGGCAACACCCGCCACCAGCCGTTTGCACGACTTGTTGGTGTCCCACGGCAATAATGACATGACATCCTTTACACCCAGATCGTTCAACTGATGCGGCACACCAAAACCATGCACGATGTGGCCTGATCCCATGATTCCCACAACCAGCGGTTTGTTTCTTTTTTCCGTATTGTTCAGCGCCGTTTGCAGCATCTGCGCCATGGCACGGTCCCAGAGCTGCTGGCCGGCATAAAAGCGCCTGAAATCGGGATCATCAAAATCGATTTCACCATCTTTCTTATCTTTGCGGTCATGCTGTTTGTAAATCGGCAGCAGAAAATCCAGATAAGCCTGACTCGGCGGCGCCGGGCGCGTCAGCCCTTCACGCTCCTCCACGGGCACACCATAAAAGCCTTTCTCGGCGACCTGACGCCGCAGCTTCTGTTCGATATTCAAAGCAACCATGGGAATTTGGTTCATACGCGCAAAATGAAACAACGGCAGATAAAGCTGCGGATCGGTATTCCAGACGCTGTTCCATTCGGACGCGGCCAGAAACGCCTTCTCATCGAGTTCGCCCGCGACCCAGCGGTCAAGGACGGCTTGCACGCGGCGCGGAAACATTTCAAAACCAATCACCATATCCGGGCGCACGGCATGCATCGCAACAAGCATCTGCAACTGCCAGCGGTGATGGTCCGCATTGACATGCGTTTCGCCCAGCAATACCACCGAATGCTTCACTGCACGGCCGACAATATTTGCATAATCCGTCTGCCCCGAACCGGGAATCATCCATTTTCCCAACGGCACACAGTTTGTTTGTACCGGTTTGTGGCTGGGCTTTAAATCCGGGTCAGTCCGTGCTTCCAGGGATATGCTGAACATGCTCAGCGCAAACAGCATGGCAGATGTCACCGGTACGGCAAACCTCATTCGCGCAAAATCTGTAATTTTTTCCATAATTTTTCTATCTGAATAATTATCCAACCCATTTGCGGGCATTTCTGAACAGGCGTATCCACGGCGCGTCTTCATGTATCTGCATGCGCCGCGCCGAATCACCCGATGCAGCGGGGTACCATGAATGCTGCGCCACACGGAAAACGCGCTCCGGATGCGGCATGAGGATGTTAAACCGTCCATCCGGCGTCGTCATGCCGGTAATTCCCTGTGGCGATCCGTTGGGATTGGCCGGGTAGGTCTCGGTAATCTGTCCGTGGTTATCGGTATAGCGCACGGTCACCAGCATTTCGCTGTCTTCAGCACGGCGATCACCAAAATCCGCACGCCCCTCGCCATGCGCCACAGTGACCGGCATCCGGCTTCCCGTCATACCATCGAACAATATCGATGGACTGCGCTGCACCTCTACCATGACAAAGCGCGCTTCAAATTGTTCCGAATGATTACGCACAAATCGCGGCCAGTGTCCGGTGCCCGGTATGATTTCATGCAAGTTACTCATCATCTGGCAGCCATTGCAGACACCGAGCGCGAATGTATCCGAGCGCTGGAAAAAAGCCTCAAAAGCTTCGCGGGCACGTGGGTTAAACAGAATCGACTTTGCCCACCCCTCGCCGGCGCCGAGTACATCGCCATACGAAAAACCGCCGCAAGCCGCAATGCCTTTAAAATCTTTCAGCGCAACATGGCCGGCGATAATATCGCTCATATGCACATCGATTGCGGCAAATCCGGCACGATCGAATGCGGCAGCCATTTCAACATGACCATTGACACCTTGCTCGCGCAGAATGGCGACACTGGGCCTGGCGCCGGTGCGTATGCTGTTCCGAATCATCGGTGCGACGTTATTTTCTTCCGGATCAAAACTCAACGCAACGTGCAACCCCGGATCATCTTCATCCAGAATACGGTCAAATTCCTGTTCGGCGCAAACCGGATTGTCGCGCAGTTTCTGCATGTGATACGAGGTTTCCGACCAGGCGCGTTGCAGATCGACACGTTTTTCCGCCAAAACAGGCTTGTTATTGCGCAGCAGGCGCAGCTCGTCCTCGGTATTGGGATGCCCGATAACGAAACTCGTATTCTGTAACCCGACTTCCGATAATACGCTCATCACCATCGTACGTTTCTTGCGCTGGATTTGAATCACCGCACCCAATTCTTCATTGAACAGTACCGCAAACAGGCGTTCCAGCGCACGGCCGCCTAGCTCGAATTGCAGTTCGGCGCCATCGATATCGTTCGACTGCGCATCAAAACAAAGCTGATCGAGATTGACGGTAATGCCGGTATGGCCGGCGAAAGCCATTTCGCATAAAGTGACAAACAAACCGCCATCGGAACGGTCATGGTAGGCGAGTAGCGCATCGGCCTTGTTTAACTGCTGAATGGCGGTAAAAAAAGCCCTGAGCTTTTCTGCGCCGCCTGCAACATCAACATCCGGTGCCTCATTACCGGTCTGCTTGTAAACCTGCGCCAGCGCTGACCCGCCCAGGCGGTTTTTCCCTTGCCCCAGATCGATCAGAATCAGTTCCGTGTCGCCACAATCCGTGCGCAGCTGCGGTGTCAAGGTGCGGCGCACGTCGCTGACCCGGGCAAAAGACGAAATAATCAGCGAAAGCGGTGCGGTAACCTCCTTTTTAGCAGATTCACCGGTTTCGGCGTTTGTCTCCTGCCAGGCGGTTTTCATCGACATCGAATCCTTGCCCACAGGAATACTGATGCCCAGTTGCGGACATAACGCCATACCGACCGCATACACCGCATCATAGAGACCCGCATCTTCCCCGGGATGCCCCGCGGCCGCCATCCAGTTGGCGGAAAGCTTGATGTCGCTGAGTTGTTCTAGGGATGCGGCGGCGATATTGGTAATCGCCTCACCGACCGCCATGCGCGCAGCGGCCGCCGGACTGATCAGCGCCAGAGGCGTGCGTTCGCCGATGGCAAACGCCTCACCAAAATAAGTCTGATAGCCCATCATGGTGACCGCCACATCAGCAACCGGCACCTGCCAGGGACCGACCATCTGGTCACGCGCGGTCATGCCGCCCACGCTGCGGTCGCCGATACTGATCAGAAATGTCTTGTTGGCCACGGCAGGCAGCCGTAAAACACGGTATGCTGATTCCGTCAGGTCGAGTCCATGCGTCTTCAGCGCCGGCAACGATGAACTGCGATGCGCCACCTGGCGCGTCATTCTGGGTGGCTTGCCGAGCAGCACCGACAGCGGCATATCAACCGGCGGCGTAGCCGATACGTTTTTCTCATCGACTACAACCAGTTGCGCTTCCTGCGTCGCTTCGCCAACGACGGCAAACGGACAACGTTCGCGTTCGCAAATCTGCCGGAAAACTTCCAATGCTTCCGGGTGGATAGCGAGTACGTACCGCTCCTGCGCTTCATTGCTCCAGATCTGCATCGGTGACATGCCCGATTCTTCGGATGGCACGGCACGCAAATTGAACCGTCCGCCGCGGCCGGAATCATGAACCAGTTCGGGAAAGGCATTCGACAACCCTCCTGCACCGACATCATGAATGAACAGGATGGGATTGTGCTTTCCAGCGCGCTCCATTTGCCAGCAGCGGTCAATGACTTCCTGCGCGCGGCGCTGCATTTCAGGATTACCGCGTTGCACCGAATCGAAATCGAGCGCTTCCAGATTAGTGCCGGTATCCATACTGGACGCCGCGCCGCCGCCCAGGCCGATCAGCATGCCCGGGCCGCCCAGCTGAATCAGCAATGTGCCGGCTGGAAATTTTTCCTTGGTGATATGTTTTGCAGAAATCTGCCCGATACCGCCCGCAAGCATGATAGGTTTGTGATAGCCGCGCATTTCTCCGGCCACTGTTTCTTCATAAGTGCGGAAATAACCGGTCAGATTCGGGCGGCCGAATTCGTTATTGAACGCGGCGCCGCCAATAGGCCCCTCCAGCATGATCTGCAACGCCGACGCGATGCGTCCCGGTTTACCATAAACGGTTTTTTGATCCGGATCGGTATATTCCCACGGCTGTATGAAACCGGGAATGTTCAAATTGGAGACTGAAAATCCCGCCAACCCGGCTTTGGGTCTGGCACCCCGCCCGGTAGCGCCTTCATCGCGGATTTCCCCGCCGACACCGGTTGCCGCGCCTGGAAATGGGGAAATTGCGGTCGGATGATTATGCGTCTCGACTTTCATGAGCACATGGGTTTGCTCATGCGCATAGGTATAGCGGTTAGTCTGATCCGGATAAAAACGCGCTATTTTTGCGCCTTCAATGATACTCGCATTGTCCGCATAGGCGACCAGCGTGCCTTGCGGGTTTTGCTTGTGCGTATTGCGAATCATGGCAAACAGCGATTGTTCCATCGGCTGGCCATCGATGATCCAGTCGGCGTTGAATATTTTATGGCGGCAATGCTCTGAGTTGGCCTGCGCGAACATCATCAGCTCAACATCCGTCGGATTGCGGTCGGCTTCCTGATAATGACGCGCCAGATAGTCGATCTCATCGGACGACAGCGCCAGCCCCATCTCAATATTGGTTTTTTCCAATGCCTGCACGCCTGCTGATGTAGTATCAACAATTCCCAACGGCTGCGGTGCAAAATGCTGGAACAACTGTCCGGCTTCTTCAAAAGACCGCAGCACGGTTTCGGTCATGCGGTCATGTAACAGCATGTGCAGCGATTGCTGCTGCCCGGGGGAAATCACCGGATCGATACGGATAGAATAGGCAATGCCGCGTTCGATGCGTTCAATAGCTCGTAACCCGCAATGACGCGCAATATCGGTGGCTTTGCTGGACCACGGTGAAATTGTTCCGGGACGCGGCGTAACGAGATAGAATGCATCGCTGTTATCCGTTTGCCGCGGCTGACACCGGTTCAATAGTTTTTCAAGTAATGCCGTTTCATCAGGTGTCAATGCCTGGCTGACTGCGCAAAAATACCAATATTCCGAATAAACATGTGAGACTTGTATTGCGCGTGCATTCAATTCGCGCATGAGTTTTTCCAGCCGGAAATCGGAAAGTGCATTACCGCCACAATATCGAAGCATTGGCAAACTAGAGTATCATGTTTAAAAACGCCATTTTACACGATGCAGGGTATATGAAATGAATACTATTGACCCGGTTTACCTGACAACTGAAATCCGCGCCATTGAACAAGCCGCTCTGGCGTTATCCGATCCGCCCGATTTGATGGAAAAAGCGGGCCGGGCCGCTGCTGAAACCGCCACAAAACAGTTCGATATGACGAGCACCAGAAAGGTACTTGTCCTTGCCGGACCCGGCAATAACGGCGGCGACGCCTTTGTTGCCGCCCGCCATCTCAAAAACTGGGGGCATACCGTAACCGTCGTCTTTTGCGCGGATCCCGATTCCCTGCCGCAGGATGCCCGGAAAGCCCGGCAAGCCTGGCTGGATAATCAGGGTGAAATTCAATCCGATTTTCCGCCCTGCCAACACTGGGATCTGATCATCGACGGTTTATTCGGTATCGGTCTGCAGCCGGAACGGCCGCTCACCGGCCAGTACCTGGATTGGATCGACCGGATTAATGCCATATCGTGCCCGGTCCTTGCGCTGGATATGCCTTCCGGTCTGACAAGCGACGATGGCAATGTTTGCGGGCAGGCGGTTACGGCTACGGTTACGGTGACGTTCATAGGACTAAAACCCGGTTTATTGACACAATACGGCCCGCAATATTGCGGCGAATGCACCGTCTGCGATCTCGATCTGGATGCAACGGCAATCGTTCCACCGCATATTTGGGCCATCAACCGGAAGCTGGCCCAACTGCTATTACCGTCCCCCAGACCGGCCAACAGCCACAAAGGGCATTTCGGCAGTGTCGGTATCCTGGGCGGCAATAACGGCATGATCGGTGCGGCGCTTCTGGCTGGCCGCGCGGCGCTTTATCTGGGTGCAGGCCGTGTCTATCTGGGTATGCTTGCGCAATCCGCGCCGGCTGCGGACACCCTCCACCCCGAATTGATGCTGCGTTCACCGGCGGAATTATTCGAGCTCAATACCATCAACTGCCTGGTGATCGGACCCGGCATGGACATTAACGAAACCACTTATACCTGGATGCAGCATGCGCTGAATAGCAGTTTACCGCTGGTACTGGATGCTGATGCGCTGAATCATATCGCTTTTCACAGCGAACTCGCCCGGCAGCTGAAACTGCGTATCACACCTGCCGTGTTGACGCCACATCCGGCCGAAGCCGCACGGCTTCTCGACATCGATGTATCCGCGGTGCAGCGCAATCGAATCGAAGCCGCAACGAAAATTGCCGAGCATCTGAACTGCTTCGTTCTACTGAAAGGTGCCGGCAGCATCTGTGCATTACCCGGCGGAAAATGTTTCATCAACACCAGTGGCAATCCGGGACTGAGCAGCGCAGGAACGGGCGATGTACTCGCAGGCATGATCGGCGCTTTCATCGCACAAGGCCTTAAACCGGACGATGCAATGCTGTTAGCTGTTTATCTGCACGGTGCTGCGGCCGATGAACTGCTGAAGCGCAATCATGGCCCGGTAGGCATGACGGCATCGGAAATCGCGGTTAATGCGCGTCTGTTACTGAATAGCTGGATTTATAAGTGATTCTGGAGATGTAATGTCTGCTGATCATCCTGTAGTACGAATTATTGCCTTCAATCGATCAGACGGAGTGCCATTGCATCCAGCCTGGCCTTGATGGCCTCCCAGTGTGGCATGGCTTGGTTCATCAGCCGGTAGAACCGTTCGCTGTGGTTGTGCTCAGCGATGTGACAAAGCTCATGCAGGATGACGTAATCGATACATTCCCGTGGCGCTTTGACCAGATGCGGACTCAAGGTAATCCGGCCATTGGGCGAGCAGCTGCCCCATTGGGTTTGCATGATCAGTATACGTAGCGGCGGGCGCTCCGTTACCCACAATGCCTGCTCAAGCATGGCATTAAGGCATTTAGCAAAAGTCTCTTCGGCGCGGGACTTGTACCAACCCGTCAGAAGTCTACGGATTTTTTCCGTGCTTTTGCTTCTTGCCGTGATTTCCAGTTTGCCGCGCAATAATTTGACACACTGAACCTGGTCGGGCGCTTCAATCACTTTAAGCAGGTATTGTTTGCCCAGATAGTAGTGGGTTTCACCGCTGATGTACTGGCGCGGTGTGGTGCATTCCAGTTGTTTGCGGAAGTCTCGCAGCTGTTTATGGATCCAGCGCCCGCGTTTCTTTACGGCTGATAACACCTCATCGTTACTCGCACCTTCAGGCGCCGATACCACCACACGACAATCCGGGTGCACCTTGATCAGCACTTTGCCTGTGGCCAGTGAGCGCTGCACGCGCTCAAAGGCTATCTGCTCATCGCCGTAGCGAAAACTCAGGGGTTGGCCGATGGCTCTGCCCGAAGTTCCGATAGGCACGTTCATTCCGTTTACACCCCACTCAATCCGCTGTTTAAACCAACGCGCGTGATCTGCACAATCATCTCCACGATTTTCCTGGCTTGATCCATCCCGCCGCCAATGACTTTACATTCCTTAAACATACGAGGGAGTAGCTTCTTGCGGATGTCCGCTTCAATATTCTGTGGGTTGATGGAGTTTTCAGCGACCGAAGTTTCAACAGTCTGATCAATCTCGAAAGCCAGTTTTACCCATTTGTCCTGCACCTGTTGATCCTGCACCGCCAATGCTTCCGGCAATATCTTTTTGAACACACCAAAGTACGCCTGAGCATGGCGATTACCAGCGAAGGCATCGGGAATGTCGTTCAAGCGGCGATCCTGCACCTGTTCTTCAAATTCACGGAACAGCATGTACTGCTTTAATGGATGATCGAACAGCTTTTCAGCTTCCTCAATGGCCTGGCGCAACAGTTTAGAAAAAGCCTCCTGCGCGTAAGGATCGTCTCGAAGTTCCTGCTCAATCATGCGGGTTACGCGGGTTTTGATGATGTCGGTTTCGTTTCGTGTCTTTTCCTCGCTCCAATCTTCCGGCTGCTGCTTCTGGCCCATCCTGCCGACTTCATATACGCCACCGGGTTCTCTTACTTCAACACCGACCACATGCTTATTCAGCAGTTTTTTCACCTGATCGGCGTATTCGTCGTAGTTGATCTTCTCACCGGCATCCTGCTGAGCCAGCTGGCGCAAGCTGGAGAACTGTTTCATCGTTTCTTTGTAGTGGCGGCGATCTTCATCGCTAAAGCTCTTGTCTTCAAAAAAGGTAGCTGATTGCAGCGCAATCTTCAGACAACCAGCAAAGGCAGTTAAGACTTCGTAGAAATCTTCGCGCACTTTGAAGTGTACATCGACCAGCTCACCACCTTTTTCTTCTATCTTGGGAACCAGTACCTGGCGCAATTGCTCGATGTCGTTCTTGTTCTTCGTGCCATCGAAAATCGCCCACAGCTGCTTGTAGAGCTGTGGCAGGCGTTTGTACTCGGTGCTCATCGGGCTGTAGAGGCCGGCAATATCATTGATATCGTAACCGCCCTGAGTGCGTGAGGCCAGGTCCTGATACTTCTGAATGGTGGTATCCAGCTCAGCCAGAATGCCACGGTAATCAATGAGCAAACCGAACTTCTTTTTCGGGTGCAGGCGATTTACCCGTGCAATCGCCTGAATCAGATTGTGTTCTTTCAGCGACTTATCGATGTAGAGTACCGTATTCTTGGGCTCATCAAAGCCGGTCAGCAGCTTGTCCACCACGATCAGCATCTTCAGCGCGTTGTCTTTGTCGAAGTGGTCGATGATGTGTTTGGTATAAACCTGCTCATCTTGCGAACCGACATTATCTTTCCACCATTGGGTCACTTCCGGTATCGCGGCTTCATCCACTGCCGTATTGCCTTCACGGGTATCGGGCGGGCTCATCACTACGGCAGATTCAAACAGGCCTGCTTCATCCAGGTATTTCTTGTACTTGATGGCAGAGGCTTTGCTGTCGCAGGCTAACTGGCCTTTCAGGCCTTCGTCGATGTTCTTTGCAAAGTGGTTGGCAATATCCAGCGCGATCAGGCGAATACGATCATCAGCCCCGTAGACTTGCCCTTTCTTGGCGAACTTACGCTTCAGGTCGGCTTTCTGCTCGGAGGACAAACCTTCGGTGATGCGCTCAAACCAGCTGTCGATGGCGCGTTCATTCACATCCAGATCGGGTATGCGTTCTTCGTACAACAAGGGTGTAACTGCCTGGTCTTCCACCGCACGCTGCATGGTATAGGCGTGAACAATGGGGCCGAATTTATGGGTGGTCTTGTCGTCTTTCAGCAGCGGCGTGCCGGTAAAGGCCACAAAGGCGGCATTCGGCAGCGCCTGCTTCATACGGATATAGTTTTCACCGCCCTGGCTGCGGTGGCCCTCGTCGATCAGCACGATGATATCCGCGCTGTTATTCACGCATTCCGGCAGTTTGGTGGCGGTATTAAACTTCTGGATCAGCGAGAAGATAATCCGCTCGGTGCCTTTGCCAATCTGCTCGGCCAAGCGCTTGCCCGAAGTAGCCATTGCCGCCGCTTTGTCTTTCCTGCCTGCCAATTCACCGCCCGAGGCAAAGGTTCTGCTGAGCTGGGTTTCCAGATCGACCCGATCCGTCACCACCACAATGCGGCACTGTTTCAGGCTATCGTGCAGGATCAGCACCTTACTCAAAAGCACCATCGTGAACGATTTGCCCGAACCCGTGGTATGCCAGATCACGCCACCTTCACGCCCACCCGATGGGCTGCGGGTATTGATACGCGCAATCAGCCGCTTAATGCCAAATACCTGCTGATAACGCGCCACAATCCTGCCTGCTTTTTTATCGAACAGCGTAAAGAAACGAATCATCTCCAGTAGTCGGGTTGGACTAAGCAGACTGACCAGCAGCTGATCCTGCCCCGTTACCGCCAGCTCGCCAGCGGCAATCAGGCTTTGATACCAATCCAGATCTTTAGCAGGACGATGGCCAAATAGGCTTGCTCGTTGTTCGTCGTTGAGCTTCTTGTTCTTGATGGCGTACATCTCTGCATCGGAGATATCTTCCTCTCGCCAGGCTGCCCAAAACTTGGCCGGCGTACCGCAGGTGCCATAGCGACCTTCGTTACCGTTAACGGAAAGCAGCAACTGGCTGTAGGCAAACAGCAGCGGAATCTCATCATGGCGCTGATTACGCAGGCTTTGTGAAATGCCTTCATCGATGGTCGGGCCTTTCCTGGCGTTACCGTCCGGGCGCTTGGCCTCAATTACGGCCAGCGGAATACCATTTACAAAACAAACAATATCCGGGCGCCGCGATTCAACGCCGCCAGAGCGGATAACAGTGAACTCTTCGGTAAATACAAAACTGTTATTGGCCGGGGTTTGCCAGTCAATCAGGGTGATGGTGGGATTGGCTTTTTTGCCATCCACAAACTCGGTAACGGAAATACCATATAACAGATGGTTATACAGCCGCTCATTCGCCATCAGTAAACCCTCATTCAGCGCCGGACTGCACACCTCGGCAATCAGGTTATCGATAGCTTTTTCGGAAAGAGGGTAAGTCTTACCAGCAAAGGTGAAAGTGCGCTTTTGCAGTTCAGCGCGAAGAAATTGGCGCAGTACCACATCATCGGCCTTACCACCACGTGCAGCCAGTGCTTGTTCAGGGGACAGGAAAACCCAACCCAGGTTGGTCAATAGCGCCAGCGCCGGTAGCTTGGCACTGTATTCTTCCTGGAATTTGGGGGTGTAGAAGTTGTTCATTTTCCATCCTTATTATGCTGCTGCAACCATTCCTGAAGCTTCTCTAATTCCTGCAATTCCCGTCGGTCTTCGTCTATGGCTTCCTGAAAGTTTCGGTTCTGATTGAACGCTTCATATCTGGAGTGAGCAATTTGCTCCATCTGAGCACGGCTAATACGACCTGTGTTATCCAGTAAGGGGTTGTTCAATGCCTCGAGTAGAACGCGCCCGGTAGTCAACTGCGGTGATCATGGGCAGGATGTACAACTGGATCAGGTACTCTTTACCATCGGCGGCAATTGTCAACTTAGAGTTGACAATTGCCTCTTCAACCAGCTCCCCGTCTGACAATACGCCTTTTACATGCTTGCTGACATTTTGCTTGTTGGTCTGGTACAGCTCGGCCATTTCAAGCTTAGTCAGCCAAACCTGATCACCCAGTTCGCGCAATACCAACCGAGATTCGCCATCTTTGGTGGTATAAAGGATAAGGTCATTATCTGCCATTGGTATTCCTTTCGACTTCATTCCACATATCGGAAGCCGCTTTTTCTATTTCAAGACAAGATTTTGGTATTAAGGAGTTCTGATCGAGGCTAAAGATTTATCCCAATCTACCGTTCCAAACCACTATAGTCACGTTACTTGATGCGGGAACCATCGTTTTCAAGCTTTTCTACTTGCTTTTCGTTACTCATACACTATAATTACCATTGGATTCACTGCCTATCGGCAGCTGAATTTACCGAGGCCTCTGCCTGCTGAGCCAGCGTAGCAAATCAGCGGCAAATTCTATTTTTCCAGATCTTTCAAGCACCTATCTCTATCCCATTCTGGCGAGTTCACTATCCGGTTTATACTTTGGTCTGCTACGTAGCAGGTTATGAAGTTGCCCTTGAGCTCTCCATGAGTGTTCAGGCTTAACTCAATCACAACAACAAAACCATCATACACGACGCTGACTCTTCGGTTTTCTTCGTAGGTTTTATCTTCTTTGTTCCATCCCTTGTAAAGTCGAGCGCTGGGATTTTCTAATGTTGCCTTTATCCAATCCATTCTCTGGGCACGCACAGGAGAGAACTCGTCTTTAGGGCCTTTTTTCCTTTGGGAGTTCTCGTAAAAGGCGTGCCCAAATTTTTGTGGCTTAAAGTAAACCCGAATACCATCGAAAGTAACGATGTTTGCTCGCTGGTAGTGGTGCTCATAATGGTGTTTGTATTCACTAGCCGTTCCATAATGTAGCAATGGGGGTAAAGGCATATTTACCAGCCCCCTTGCAGATTGATCCTGAATACATTGAATTTATTTTCACCTCGATGGGTTGGTGCAATCCGTCGATTTAGTTTTTGTTCAAGGTGGTTGACTAGCTGCGCTTTGGGAGAGTTATCGTGCAGCGAGTTATTCAGGCGGGCTGAAGCCATGCCCAACAGCAAATCAGTGAGTTGGATCAAGGCCACTTGCTGCGAAGGTAATGCCTGAATATCCGTTACTCTGGCTGTCATATTGGCGTTGTTCAGGCAGTCTTTTAATACATGGAGCCTAGTCAAATCACGGTTGGTTTTTACATCGCAAAAAATGCGGTAGCGATTAAAGTCTAAAATCCAGTGGTGTAAGGCTTGATAATAAAATTTATAAAACCCAAGCTCGTTATCGCCTTGATGCCAGTTCCCATCGAACTGGCGGCGATCTACAGCAATACAACGAAAGCGCAATTGCTCACCGTAGCTTTCGAACAAATCAATCAATGCCTTGTAAAAGTCCAGACTGCGATTACCCACCTTGCGCCATTTGATTTCCCCCCAAATGCTGTATTGCTCCCGTAACTGCCAAACCTTTGCCTTCACATCATCCCGCAAGTCTGCGGGCAACCACAATGAGCCAATCATCAGGTAATCGGCAGTGGGCTTCTGCGTGGTGAACAGTTCTGGGTGGTTTTCATCGCAGTAGACTTGAAAATCCATTATGCGGTCTCCTCAATTTTTACCCGACACTTACCCGTCAACAGCTGCTGCATCAGAGATTTTTTCTCTTGCTTCAAAGTATCGAGTTTGTTTTGAAGAGCAGTAACCTCCTCTTCAGCCAAACGCAGAACTCTTCCGATAGCCCTTTGCTCCTCGAATTCAGGATATGAAACAAGGATACTTCTAAACCCATCCTGGGAAACCACATAACGTTGTCCACTGCCATCAGCAAACAAAGCAATCTGCTTCCTAAAAGCACCCGTAGTAAAAGCAAATGCTCTGAAGTTTAAATCCCAGTCTTCATTTATTCTGAAGCGCACTACGTGATAGCTGTAACAGCAATCTGGTATATCTTCGGCTGCCACCGCAGACATCCCTATTTCATCTCTCGTCTCTGATGACGGCGTAAAAAACACATCACCCCTCAGGACATTGCAGCCAAAGACTTTACTATCTGGCGCCGTAACCCAGTGATTCAATTCATTCGAATATATAAAACTTCTCTTGAACACATCTGTAAAGTTTAAAAGACGGACAGGTTTTTCACCTTCAACAATCTTCTTATCGACACCAGCACTTTTAATTTCTCCGATTTCACCAAGCACAGCTGTGCGCCACTCCTCACTAAACCTAACCCCATCATCACCCAACAGCCGCTTTTTCCCCGTGAGCAATTGTTGCATCAATGCTTTCTTCTGCTGCTGGCTATTGGCGAGCAGTTTTTCGGTGGTAGTGATGGCTTTATCCCAAGTGGAAAGAATTTGGGCGATTTTTTTTTGCTCCAAAACTGGAGGTACAATTAACTGCAATTTAGAAAATTCTGATTGCCCAAGTGTTTTGTTTCGCCCCGCACCTCCAGGTGATGCCAACTCAAGTAAATGTTTACCTCTTTTTGCCTTAAATAAATACAATATGTAATCTATATCGCATCGTTCTTTTTTGGGCTTATACATAGGAAATCTATGTGAGGCAATCATGCCGATTTCCTTATCTGATGTCTTTGCTACAGCCTGTTCCCAAGCGAATACAATATTGATAATCAAACAGTTTGGCTCGATGTGAAATACGCGTTTACTTCCGATGGCTTTACCCGTTATCGGCTCTTTATGGAAAATGCCCTTTGAGTGAGACCGTATGCCAATTTCACGATAAACCTTTTCAGGGCTCACGGTCACAGGATTGCTGACCTTTTCAAGAAGTTCATTAATAGATTGCTCTTTCCAACCCTTAGGCACCATAACCTAATCCCTCAAATCTTATTGCCATACAAGCACAGCCAAATAGAAATTTTTATTCATCACCGGCCTTTCCACTTTCCAATTTATCGGGATTTTGCAGTGTCTTTTTATCTGCTGAGGCGAGTTTGCGCTCTACTTTTTTCACATCTTCTTCCGGTAATAGGCTTTCCGGACGGATACCGCGATTAAGCAGGGTTTGGCGCACAGCTTCGTTGTTGGTGACGTGTTCACTGGAAATTTGCCGCTCGCTTTGCATCTGTTGAGTACGCGCATTGTGAATGGTGATTTCAGTGGCGAAGTCCTTAGCCTTGAGAATGATGGTTGGTGCAAAATCCGCCAGCGGACGGCTGTCCGGTATCTGCCACTGGGCTTTCATGGCCTGGGTGCTTTTGCCAAACAGGGCATAGTCGCCTTTGCTGCGGATCAGGGCAAAGTTCTGGTTGCCGCCAGTTTGTTCGTAGATAACATGGGAAAGCTCTTTTTCGGTATCCGAGAGCTTTCGGCGCACCTGTACACGCTCAGTTTCCAGTAGCCGCTGTTCGATCAATTCAGCCTTGCGGGTTTGCATGGCAAAGTAAGTTTGGGCAAAGGCGATTGGCTGTTTCCTCGAATCGCCGTTCTGGGCAATCAGGTAACAGGCATAGCGGGTAAGCATCACATCGTCGATTTCGCGCTGGCTGCCGGAGCCTAACTCAACCATTTTCCCGACGTCGGCAAAATGGTCGGCAATAGCGTGGCCGGAGAGTTCGCAGGCGGTTTTGGCCTTGGAGATCACACTCTGGAAATTGTCCCATTTGCCATAACCCAACAGGTGTTGCAGGTCACGCGCCAACCAGTATTCCACACCATTTTCGGTTTGTTGAGCATGACCTTCAAACGTGGCGGTGAGCATTTGAATGTGTTGTTGTTCCATTGATTATTCTCCTTTTAGCTTCTGTTCGGCGGCCGAAGAGCGCACGAGGGAAGACGCTTTACCTTTACTCATACCCCAGCTCCTTTAGGTAGCCTTCCATCTGGTCTTCCAACTCTGCCAGTTGGGCTTTGAGTTTCAGGCGTTCTTGCCGCACGGCCATCAGGTTGATTTCTTCCTCTTCCTCAAAGGTATCCACATAGCGCGGGATGTTAAGGTTGTAGTCGTTCTCGCGAATTTCATCAGGGCTAGCGAGGTAGGCGTATTTGTCCACGCTCCCTCGCGCACGGTAGGTGCTGACGATTCTGGCGATGTTGTCTTGTGTCAGCAGGTTCTGGTTTTTTCCGGCTTTGTATTCGCGGGAGGCATCAATGAATAAAACTTTTTTTCTGGATTCCTGGTCAAGTTCAGAATGACGGGGCTCTTTATCTTTACGGAAAATCAAAATCGCTGCGGGAATGCCCGTACCATAGAAGAGTTTCTCGGGTAGACCGATCACGGCATCGAGCAAGTTTTCCTCGATCAGTTGCTGGCGGATTTTGCCCTCGGAAGAACCGCGGAACAGGACGCCGTGGGGCACCACCACGCCCATGCGGCCTGTTTTTGGTTTGAGGGTTTCAATCATATGCAGAATAAAGGCGTAATCACCTTTGGTTTTAGGCGGCACACCGCGACGGAAGCGGCTAAATTTGTCGTGTTCGGCTTCGTCGTGCCCCCATTTATCCAAGCTGAACGGCGGGTTGGCGGTGACGATATCGAACAGCATCAGGTCGCCATTTTTATCCAGTAATTTGGGGTTGCGAATGGTGTCACCCCATTCGATCTTATGGTTATCCTCACCGTGCAGAAACATGTTCATCTTGGCCAGCGACCAAGTGGAGCCGATGGCTTCCTGCCCGTAGAGGGCATATTGGCGGCTAGCGTGGTTGGCAACGACTTTACGGCCACATTTCATCAGCAAGGAACCGGAACCACAGGCCGGGTCGCAGATACTGTCACCCGGTTGCGGGTCGAGCAGTTCGGCAATCAGGTCACTGACTTCAGGTGGGGTATAAAACTCCCCAGCTTTCTGGCCGCCGCTGGCAGCAAAGTTTTTAATCAGGTATTCGTAGGCATTACCGATCACGTCCAGCGTACCCACACAGCTAGGTTTAAGGTTGAGTTCGGGTTTGGCAAAGTCTTCCAGCAGATGACGCAGAATGGTGTTTTTCTGTTTTTCTTCGCCCAGTTTATCGGTGTTGAAGGAAATGTCCTGAAACACGCTTTTTCCGGCATCCTTGAGCTTGGTGCCGTTGGCTTCTTCAATGGCGTGCAGCGCCTGGTCGATGCGCTCACCGTTGCCGGGTTCGTGACGGCGTTCGTACAGGGTATAGAAACTGGCTTCTTCGGGCAGGACAAAGCGTTCGTTCTTCATCATCTCTTCGAGGAGTTCCGGTTCGTCGCCATATTCGGCTTTGTAGCTGTCGTAATGATCCTGCCATACGTCCGAGATGTACTTGAGGAACAGCATGGTGAGGATAAAGTCTTTATAGGTGTCGGCGCTGATGGTGCCGCGGAAGGTATCACAGGCGGCCCACAGGGTTTTGTTAATGCTGTCCTGATTAATTTTGTCGTTCATTTTTTTGTCCCCTTGATGATCCCGTTTCTATCTATACGCCCAGGCGATGTGCTCAGCAGGTCGGCAGCCAAGGCCGATTGCAGCGCCAGATTGTTTTCCAGTTGCCTGTGCAACAGCACACGCTCCTGCTGCAGCGCATCGACCAAACCGACCAGGTTTCTCTGCCGCTCCAGCGTAGGCACTGCGATGGGCAGGGACCCCAGAACGTTGCGTCTGATACTTTTGGTCAACGTGCCTTCCGCATTTTGCTCCAGATAGCGCTGACAAGGCCGCTGGTTAATCAACCAACCCAGATATGCCGGCAGAATGCTTTCTTTTTGCACTCTGACAACAAAAAAGTGAGGGGCTGCAACAGCTTGGTTCTCCTCATGGCTATCAACCTGTACTGCATAATAGTGGCTACCCCGAGCGGCCACGAGCAGATCTCCCGGCTTTAACCAATCTGTATCGCGCTTACTTCTCAATGTCGTTCGCGCACAGGCTGGCCATTGGATGATCTGGCCATCCACGATATCTCTCATCTGTATGACAACCACCTCGCCTTTGGCCACTTCAGGGATCTTACCCCTGAAAGGGTAACCGGCCTGGATGGTTGCTATTTCACTCAGTTGCACAAAACTACCTGCTTCATAGTTGATGAAGCAAAATAATGTCTTGCCTTTGTGAAAATGTCAAGCTATATCTTGCTTCATCGGTTGTGATGCATAATAATGGATGAGTGTGGCGACATTGACACGCGTTGAGATCCTACGCAAACTGAGCGCTACCAGCCGACTACAGCCGGTGAAGCTGCTGGAAAGCGTTACAATGCCTGCGAAGTGTCGAAGAGCCGTGCGATTAATAGAGATATGGATATATTTGAAGATAAATATCCATAAGGAAGGCAATCGAGATGGACAAGTCGAAAACTTTCAAATCCACTGACTACGGGAATCGATAGTGTCCATACGGTGTCCATATCAACCGGACACGATTCAACCCGAGATTTCTTGGCAGGCCAGGCATTGCCGATATCAGTGGTATCCGACGATGCCTGGTATTCAGACTTCTGACTGGCGTTTTATTCAAAAAAAGAATTACATCTTAGCCAGTACTTCGGCCACTGTCTGTCCCATCAGCGATGGCGTAGGGCTGATGATCACACCCAGATCCTTGAGAATGGCCACTTTTTCCGCGGCGCTTTCACCCGCTGTTGCAATAATGGCGCCGGCATGCCCCATGCGGCGGCCTTCCGGTGCGGTAAGCCCGGCAATGTATGCCACCAGCGGTTTGGTCATGTTTTCCTTGAAGAAGATACCTGCATCAACCTCCATCGGACCGCCGATTTCGCCGATCATAAGCGCGACCTTGGTTTCCGGGTCCTGTTCCAGTTTTTCGAGTACATCACGGTGTGAACTGCCGATGATGGGATCACCGCCGATACCCACCGATGTCGAAATGCCGATACCCAGCAAACGCATCTGGTCGGCTGCTTCATAGCCCAACGTGCCTGAACGCCCCACGACGCCGACATTGCCGCGCACGTAGATATGCCCCGGCATAATACCGAGCATGGCGCGCTCCGGACTGATCGTGCCCGCGCAGTTAGGGCCGGTCAGCATCATGCGTTCCTCTTTGGGAAACCGGCGCAGGAAATTCTTAACGGTCATCATGTCCTGTGTCGGAATACCGTCGGTAATGGCGACACAATACCGGATTCCGGCATCGGCTGCTTCCATGATGGAATCCGCGGCGAACGCCGGCGGCACAAAAACGATACTGGCTTCCGCGCCGACCTGCCGTACCGCTTCCTTGACGGTGTTGAAAACCGGCAGCCCCAGGTGTTTCTGACCGCCCTTGCCCGGCGTGACGCCGCCGACGACATTGGAGCCGTATTCAATCATCTCCTGCGCATGAAATGTGCCGATTTTTCCGGTAAATCCTTGAACAATAATGCGTGTTTTTTCGTTTATTAATATGGTCACTTTTTACTCCCTAGCCTTCTTGCGCAACGACCTGGTTACGTGCTGCCACCACTTTCTCAGCCGCTTCCGCCAGGGTATCTGCCGTAATTATTTTCATCCCGCTGTCCGCAATGATTTTGCGGCCTTCCTCAACATTGGTTCCGGACAATCGGACGACCAGCGGAACCTGCATGCCGATATTTCTGACGGCATGCACCACGCCTTCGGCAATCCAGTCACAACGGTTAATGCCGGCAAAAATGTTGACCAGCATCGCCTTGACGTTTTTATCGGCGAGCACCAGCCGGAATGCTTTTTCCGTTCTTTCCGCTGAAGCACCGCCGCCTACGTCGAGAAAGTTTGCGGGTTCGCCGCCAGCCAGTTTGATCATGTCCATGGTCGCCATCGCCAGTCCTGCGCCATTGATCATACAACCGATATCGCCATCCAGACCGACATAGCTCAGACCGACTTCAGCGGCCGCAACTTCGCGTGAATCGACTTGCGAGTTGTCGCGCAATTCCGCAATTTTATGCCGACGGAACAGCGCATTCTCATCGAACGCCATTTTGGCATCCAGCGCGATGATTTCATTGTTCGCCGTTACCACCAGCGGATTGATTTCCAGAATATTGGCATCGAGATCGCGCAATGCACGGTAGCATCCTTTAATGGTTTTAACCGCATGATTCAGCAATGATGAATCCAGTCCCAGCGCAAATGCCATTTTTCGCGCCTGAAAATCCTGTAGCCCAACCGCCGGTTCAATATAGATTTTAATGATCGCATCAGGATCGGTTTGCGCCAGTGCTTCGATTTCCATCCCGCCCTGCGCTGAACCCACCATAATGACACGCTCGGTGCCACGGTCGATCAGAAACGACAGATAGATTTCCTTCTCGATTTTGGTGCCCGCTTCAATATACACCCGGGAGCAGAGTTTGCCTGCGGATCCGCTCTGATGGGTAACCAGAACCTTACCCAGCAATTCCTCCGCAGCCGCCTGAACTTCGGCGTGTGTTTTACATACCTTGATACCACCGGCCTTTCCCCGTGCTCCGGAATGTATCTGCGCTTTGACGACCCAGACATCACCTTCAATTTCCCTTGCGCGCTGAACAGCCTCTTCCACGCTGTAAGCAATACCGCCTTCAGCGATTTTGACGCCATACTCCGATAGAATTTCTTTTGCTTGATATTCGTGAATATTCAATTCGATTTCCTCATCAAACGGATTGATATGTCATGGCTTTTCCATGAAACCATGTATTGTTAACAAATCGGGTTGAAATAAAAAGGCCGCATTGCGCGGCCCTATACGTAACTTTATTTTTTAGCGGCTATCGCTTCCGCGATTCTCACCACATTATTGGCCATTCTTTCCGAGGCCGCATCGATCAGCCGCCCGTCCAGCGCGGCGGCGCCTTTTCCTTGTGCTGCCGCTTCTTTCAATGCGGCCAGGATACGTTTGGCTTTTTCCACTTCTGCCGGCGGCGGCGTAAAAACTTCATTCGCCAGTGCAATCTGGGTGGGATGTATCGCCCATTTCCCTTCGCATCCCAGTGCGGCTGCACGGCGTGCAGCCAGTTTATAGCCTTCCGGATCCTTAATATCGCCAAATGGGCCGTCGATCGGGCGCAAACCATAGGCACGGCACGCCACCGTCATGCGACTGATGGCGAAGTGCCACTGGTCACCGGGATAATCCGGATTCAGTCCGCCAATATTGACTGTTCTGGCGCGATTACTGGCGGCATAATCCGCGACACCAAAATGCAGGGCTTCCAATCTGCCGCGCGCGCCATTACGTGCGATATCTTCAACATTGGCCATACCCAGCGCGGTTTCAATCAGTGCCTCCAGACCAATTCTGTTTTTCAGGCCCTGTTGCATTTCCAGCTGATTAACCATGGCTTCCACCATGTAGACATCGGCATAAACGCCTGCTTTGGGTATCAGCAAGGTGTCAATTTTCGACCCGGCCTGTTCGACAAGATCAACCACATCACGAACCATATATTGCGTATCCAGACCGTTGATACGCACCGATACGGTTACGCCATGTCCTTTCCAATCCAGGTCATTGAGCGCCTGGATAATATTTTTACGTGCCTGCACTTTGTCATCGGGAGCAACGGCATCTTCAAGATCCAGAAAAACGAAATCCACACCGCTGTTTAATGCTTTCTCAAACATCCCCGGGCTTGAACCTGGAACCGCCAGCTCACAGCGTTGTACCCGTTGAATTTTTGTTTCGTATAGCGTGTGACTCATTTTTCCTCCATGATAATTTTAAAAAACAGATCTATCCTGAAATACCGCATAAGCGAGTAACATTCACCGGCAGGCAGTTATTGTTCAGGATATAAGCAATCATTTTTGACTGTAAAAATCGATAAACCCGGCATTATAGCATTTTTGGCTATGTGGCTCTAATCATGCCATTCTTTAAGCGCGCAGTGGACTTTATCCGGTTAAGATATTGCGCTGTCCGTAACCTCCCGGAACTGCTCAATAGCATTGGCGGCATCGGAAAACCGGCGATATTTTGCCAGCCAAGACAAGGGAATTGTAGCAGCGACCTCCGCCTGCTGTTCGGCGTTTGCTGCGGCAATCGCGCCAAGCATAATGGCACGGCCACAACTGTCGCCACCCGCACGGATATTAGCCTCCACGGCTTGCTGGTAACTTGTGGCATGCCGGACAATATGGGCGATCACCGGCATGCCTTCCAGCACATGACACGCCGGACCAAAGCGTTGCGCAGCCCGGACGCTGTCCAGCACATCCATTGCCAGCGCATCTTCCAGCAATGCCCCGAGTTCTTCTTTTGCATGCGGCAAAGCCTGCGTCAGCGCTTGTCCAATCGGTGTTCCAGCAAATACGGCAGTCAGCACGGCAGCCGCATATTGCGCCGCGGCTACCGCCGTATCGTTATGATTCGTCACCCTTACAATCTGTTCGACCTTGGCCAGTAATGCATCTTCCGAACCGGAATGCAATGCCGTGACGACAGGTACGGTTGCCAGTGCGGCGAATTGATCGTCATCCGCTCCGGACATTTCGGGATAATCTTCCGAAATCAGTGGAATCAGCTTCAGTAAGGTCTGACGTGTGGGCGAATCGACATATCCGCGGTATGCGCCGCCGGGTCCGAACAGATTGCGGAACTCGGTTTGATACGCAGTACGATTGAATTCACCATGCATGGCATAATGTTTCAGCATCAGCAGGCAGATTTCCCCATAGCCGGAAGCATCGCCCGCAGCTTTACCGCCATGTGCAAAGAATCCTTTGACATCAGCGTAATTGTCGTGATTGGGTGGTAAAAAAACAATGCTTTTATTCTTTTCGATTTGCGCAATACGCTCAGGATCATAAAGCCAGTGTAAGCCCAGTGCGGCGGAATCGGCAACCAACGCACCCAGCATGGCCGCGATACGTGGCGTTAATTTGACAGTTGTGTTCATTGATGGCGTGTTTGTTTATTGAATCACTGCGGTTTGTGCCTGAAGCTGCACAAACCGCACGTTAGCTGATTTCCACATCATCCGGGATTCTGCGTGCTTCCTCCTCGAGCATGATCGGGATACCGTCCTTGATCGTAAATGCTAGCCGGTCCGGTTTGCAAATCAACTCTTTTTCTTGTTTTTTATACAGTAGAGGCCCTTTGCATAAAGGACATACCAGGATATCGAGTAATTTTGTATCCATAATCTTTATAAATATTGCTGCGTCTCGGTTTTTAAAATCTGTTCAGTATATCATCGAGCTGATCGAGATTTGAGTAATGTATGATGATATTGCCCCGACCATTCTTTCCGGATTTGATCGTTACCTGTGCGCCGAGCCGTTCTGAAACGGATTCCTGCAACGCCAGAATATCGCGATCGTTTTTTTGAACTTTGCGCGTTTGCGGTTTGATCAGTTGCTGTATTATTTTTTCCGTCTCGCGTACTGATAAGCGTTTCAACACGATCATATTGGCAATCCGGATTTGCTGTGCGGATTCGAGCGCCAGCAAAGCCCTGCCATGTCCCATATCGATTTTGCCCTGCATCATCATTTCCTGTACGGGTTCAGTCAAGTTGAGCAGGCGCAATAAATTGGAGATCGCACTACGCGAACTGCCCAGCGCTTCAGCAGCGGTCTGATGCGTCATGCCAAACTCGTTGATCAAGCGCTGAATCCCCATCGCTTCTTCCAGTGGATTCAGGTCCTCACGCTGAATATTCTCGATGAGCGAAATCGCAAGCGCGGCATCATCAGCTACTTCACGAATAATAGCGGGTACTTCGGTCAAGCCTGCTAATTGCGCCGCACGCCAGCGGCGCTCACCGGCGATAATTTCATAATGATCCATACCCATCGCACGCACCAGAATAGGCTGCATGACACCCTGCGTTTTGATGGATTCGGCCAGATTGGCCAAGGCCGACTGATCCATATTACTACGCGGCTGGTATTTTCCGGGCTGCAGTAATGCGATTTCGAGATTCTGCAGCCTGTCTCCGGAAGCGTCTGTTATATCGGCATTGCCCGACAGCAGCGCATCCAGTCCGCGCCCCAGGCCTTTTAGTTTCGCCATTTAAGCATTCCTTTTAATACAAAATCAGGCACTCAGTACCTCCTGTGCCAACGCCAGATAAGCCTGAGCCCCTTTGGACTGGCGGTCGTGATAAAGCACAGGAATACCGAACCCCGGCGCTTCCGCCAGGCGCACATTCCTGGGAATAACCGTGCGGTAAACCTTGTCGCCGAAATGACGCTGCAACTGATCCGATACCTGTTGCGCCAGAATATTGCGCGGATCGAACATGGTGCGCAGCAATCCCTCGATCCGCAACCTGGGATTAAAATTCGCCCGGACTTTCTTAATGGTATTGACGAGATCACTCAATCCTTCCAGCGCATAATATTCGCATTGCATCGGGATCATCACCGCATGCGCGGCGCATAGCGCATTCAGTGTCAGCAGATTGAGCGCAGGCGGACAGTCTATAATAACGTATTGATATTCATTGATGATTTCGACCAATGCTGCTTTCAAACGGATTTCACGCTGCGAAAGTGTGACCATTTCGACCTCGGCACCCGCCAGATCGCGGTTGGCCGGGATCAGATCATATTTGCCCTGCAGCTCGCTGATGCGTACCGATTTGATCGGCAACTCACCCAGCAAAACATGATAAACCGTCTGTTTGATCGCCTGCTTATTAGTGCCGCTACCCATGGTGGCATTCGCTTGCGGATCAAGATCGATCAGCAACACCTGCTTGCCCGCATTTGCCAGACTGGCCGCCAGATTGACGCTGGTCGTGGTTTTACCCACGCCGCCCTTTTGGTTGGCAATTGCCAGAATTTTTGTCATGCTCGATGCGCCTCCAGCAGATCCGGTCTTTCAGCAGCAAATATACGCCGGATCACAATCAGTTCCCGCTGTGCAGAAAGCCCCGGAACGGTTAAAGGTATTTTTCTTTCAATCACATAAGGTGAAATCACCTGATCAAGCTCCTGTTGCGTGCAACTGCCTTTCATCGCGACCCAGCGGCTCTGTATTTCGCGCGGTTTCACCAAATGCTGTGTCGTTCTTATGAAATCCCCCAGACTGGCATAAGCCCTTGAAATAATCGTATCCGGGCTTTGGTCGACAACTGCTGTTTCAATCCGCTTTGCCATAACCACCACATTATCCAGCGCCAATTCGATTTTGGCCTGCTGCAGAAACGCCGTTTTTTTCTGATTGCTTTCTGACAGCGTCACCTGCCAGTCCGGCCGTGCGATGGCTATCGGTATGCCCGGCAGCCCTGCGCCTGTACCCACATCGACGATATACGGTCCATTAATATATTCAACCGCCACCAGACTGTCCATAATATGCTGATACAGCATGTCTTCAACGGTTCTGATCGCCGTCAGGTTATATTGCCTGTTCCACTTCGCAATCAACAGCAAATATTGAATAATCCGTTCCCGCATTCGCTCATCCTGCTCGAATGCGGAATACTTTAAGGCAGACAGGTTTTGCCTGAGCGCATCACCAGGATTCATGCATGCTGTTTCTGGCCGGCATCCGGAGGACTGATACTGCCGAACCCACGCTTGAGATGAACCAGTAACAATGAAATGGCCGCAGGCGTAACACCCGATATTCTGCTGGCCTGACCGATGGTTTCAGGTTTATGTTCGTTCAGTTTTTGCTGAACCTCATTGGATAATCCCTTGACCAGGCGATAATCGATATCAGCCGGTAACAGCGTCACTTCATGCAGCGACTGGCGGCGTATTTCCTCTTCCTGGCGCTTGATATAACCCTGATATTTGATCTGAATTTCCACCTGCTCGGCGATTTGTGCATCCATCCATGCATCGCTGGTGCTCTGCTCGATACCGCATAATGTCATCAGATCCGCATAGGACACATCCGGACGGCGCAGCAGCTCGGTCAGCGTATACTCACGCTCGATGGTCTTCCCAAGCACCTGAATGAGCCGTTCCTCATCAATAGTATCGGGAAAAATCCGGATACGGTCTAAACGGTTTTGTTCTTTTTCAATCGCTTCACGCTTGCATGCATAAAATGCCCACCGTTCATCGTCAACCAATCCAAACCTTCTACCGATTTCGGTCAGACGCTGATCGGCATTGTCTTCGCGCAGTTGCAGCCGGTATTCCGCACGACTGGTAAACATGCGATACGGCTCGGTCACGCCGGAAGTAATCAGATCATCGACCAGCACACCGATATATGCCTCATTTCTTAATGGACACCAGCTGTCCTTCTGCTGCACGTACAACGCCGCATTAATCCCTGCCAGCAGGCCTTGCGCCGCCGCCTCTTCATAACCGGTAGTGCCGTTGATCTGTCCGGCGAAAAACAGGCCTTTAATGGTTTTGGTTTCCAACGAGCGTTTCAGATTTCTCGGATCGAAATAATTGTACTCTATAGCATATCCCGGTCGTGTGATATGCGCATTTTCCAGGCCAGCAATCGACTGCACCAGTTTCACCTGAAATTCGAAAGGCAGGCTGGTTGAAATGCCGTTCGGATAAATTTCATGCGTATCCAGTCCTTCCGGTTCAAGAAAAATGGAATGACTCTCCCGGCTGGCAAACCGTACCACCTTGTCTTCAATGGATGGGCAATAACGCGGCCCGATGCCTTCTATTTTGCCGGTATACAACGGCGACTCGGACAATCCTGCATTAATGATTGCATGCGTTTCCGCATTGGTCTGCGTAATCCAGCAGGATACCTGACGCGGGTGCTTGATGGTGTGTCCCATGAAAGACACAACTGGAACCGGCACATCACCGGGTTGTTCTTTCAGTTTGCGGTAATCCAAGCTGCGCCCGTCTATGCGTGGCGGTGTACCGGTTTTAAGCCGCCCCACCGGAAACTGCATCTCATTCAGACGCTGCGCCAGTGTTATCGACGGTGGATCGCCGGCCCGCCCGGCTTTGAAATGAGTTTTGCCGATATGCGCAAGCCCCGCCAGAAAAGTCCCCACCGTCAGCACCACAGCCTCAGCATAAAATTGGATGCTCAGCTGGGTAACCACACCGGCAATTCGATCCTGCTCAATCAGCAGATCATCCACGGCCTGCTGCACAACCTGAAGATTAACCTGATTTTCTATCCGTTTACGGATAGCCTGACGATACAGGACACGGTCTGCCTGCGCACGGGTTGCGCGCACCGCCGGGCCTTTGCTCGAATTCAGCACGCGAAATTGGATTCCCGCCTCATCGGTTGCCAGCCCCATCGCACCGCCAAGCGCATCGATTTCTTTGACAAGATGGCTTTTACCGATGCCGCCGATTGACGGATTGCAGGACATCTGACCGATTGTTTCGATATTATGTGTCAGCAGTAATGTCCGGCGGCCCATGCGTGCCGCGGCAAGCGCCGCCTCCGTTCCCGCATGGCCGCCGCCGACAATGATGATGTCATAGCTGTTTTGTTTACGCATATTCAAAACCAAAACCGTGCGGACAGTTTCATCCGATGTTTCACGTGAAACATTTGGTTTAAACGTTATTGTAATGCGGATTAATCATCCGACTGCGCACCGAAATACGCGTAAGGCTTATGTGGAACAGTGCTTTCTTTAAAATGCTTTTGCTGATTCTTATCAAGATTTTTGTCCCACCAGATACTTCTTGCCGCCAAACGTTTTTCCTGGACTTGCGGGTTCTTTTCAAGAAACTCGCGCATGAATTTTGTTTGCTCCGATTCGTAATCGTAATCCATAATTAATCGCTCTATAATACAAAAGACATTCAATCAAAAGACATAACTTTAGCATATTGTTACTTTCCATTCACCTTCGCAGCGCAACATTTCAGCCTGAGAATCTGTTCTAATACTTTCGCAGTCTGGCAACAAACTCGCGAAACGGCAAAGGATATGCGGTTTCGAGTTCTTGCGCATGCTTATGGATAGACTTCCACGACAGTTTCCCCGGATTGTTTCGAAATGCAAAAACAATCAGATTACCGCGTATTTCGGCCATCATCGCAATGATATGGCCATCAAAACTGTTTTCAATCCGCTGCAGCAAGGTTTTTAATTGACTGTCACGGCTCAACAAATTAACCACCAGCATACCGTTCCTGTTTAACGCCTGTAGCGCGTGGTCATAAAATTCCTGACTGCACAGTGACTGGACCTGATCACCATCATCGAAGCCGTCGACCATAATAATATCGGCGTTAATCGCCTCTGCCGTGATATAGCGCGCGCCATCCGCTTCAACGATGGCAAACCGTGCATCATCATGCGGTACATAAAAATATTGCCGTGCTGCCATGATCACCTGCCGGTAGGGTTCTATCACCGTCACACGGGTTTGTGGCAGATAATGATAAACAAACTTGGCCAGCGATCCACCGCCCAATCCGATCATCAGCACATGCCCGGGTTTTGGATGAAACAACATAAATCCCATCATGCACTGCGTATACACCAATTCCAGTTCATTCGGCGCAGCAATCCGCATCGCGCTTTGCACCATCGATCCACCCAGATGCAATGAACGTACGCCGTTCTGTTCACTGATCGTTAATTCAGGCGCATCGTATGTATCACTAACGTCGTACATTGAGAAACTCATTCACTATGAGCAATAAATAACCGATATTATCAGGATTCTCCACCAGAAGACATGCCAATATCCTTTAAAAAAGTATAAGATAAGTTGCTCTTGAGAACCTGTTCATGATCTTGATCATGAACAGGTTCTGAGGGTTCTTGCAGAATAACGACAACAATTGATGGGCTGATTTATGTACACTTCGTTTGAATTTGGCGGCAATCCCGGAACTGGAAAAAGTGTATCGCTGAATCTGGGCATGGCCAATCGCCATGGTCTGATTACCGGCGCGACCGGCACCGGGAAAACGGTTACGCTGCAAACACTGATCGAAGGCTTCAGCGAAGCCGGTGTACCGATTTTTGTAACTGACATCAAAGGCGACTTGTCAGGGTTCGCCAAACCAGGCGCCGCGCATCAGAAAATCAATGAAAGACTGTCGCTGCTCGCACGCGATGCGTTTTCCGGACGCGCTTATCCGGTGATTTCATGGGATTTGTTCGGTAAAGCAGGACACCCGGCGCGCACTACGATTTCAGACATGGGCCCGTTGCTGTTATCGAGCCTGCTAAATTTGAATGAAACCCAGTCGGCTGTTTTATACGTCGGTTTCAAAATAGCCGACGACGAAGGCTTGTTGCTGCTTGACATCAAAGATCTGCGCAGCCTGCTGAGTTGGATTTCGGAAAACCGGCAGGCACTGCAGCCGAATTATGGCAGTCTGCCATCCGTCAGCATCGCGGCAATCCAACGTAATTTACTGATGCTGGAACAACACGGCGCGGAACAGTTTTTTGGTGAACCTGCGTTACAACTCAACGACTTGATGCAGACGGATTTTTCCGGCAATGGCGTGATCAGCCTGCTGGATGCCACATCGCTGCTGCAACAGCCGAAACTTTACGCGACATTTTTGCTGTGGCTGCTGGCGGAATTATTCGAACAATTACCTGAAGTCGGAGACACGGAAAAACCGAAGCTGGTACTGTTTTTTGATGAAGCGCATCTAATATTCAAACAGGCGTCGGATGTATTGATTGAAAAAGTCGAACAGGTGGTGCGGCTAATTCGTTCCAAGGGCGTGGGGGTTTTCTTCGTCAGTCAGGTACCTGCGGATATTCCGGCGGCGATCGCCGGTCAGCTGGGCAATCGTATCCAGCACGCACTACGTGCCTTCACACCGAACGATCAAAAAGCTGTCAAAACCGCTGCACAGACACTGCGCAGCAACCCGGCCATCGATACCGAGCGCGTTATTTCGCATCTGGGTGTCGGCGAAGCGCTGGTATCCGTGCTGGACAACAAAGGGCAGCCCACACCGGTCGAACAGGTGCTTGTTTATCCGCCCCGGTCACAGATCGGGCCGCTGACGCTGGAAGAACGGCAATTGCAGCTGAAGCGCTCACCACTTGCAGGGCGCTACGATACGATGATCGACCGTGAATCGGCTTATGAAATGCTTGCGCAGCGCACCACGCAATTGAATGCAATCACGGCCGGCGGCAAACCCGCCACACGGAAAAATAGCAACCCGGTAGAGGATTTTGTCGGCAACATGGCTAAAAGCGCTGTGCGCTCGATTGGTTCGCAACTCGGCCGTCAAATTGTACGCGGCCTGCTGGGCTCATTGCTCGGCGGCAGAAGAAGATAGAACAACACAAGGCAAACATTATGAAAGCTATTTATTTTGAAACGGGCGGTACAGCGGATGTATTGCAGTACGGTGATGTCGATGAGCCTGTGCAATGCAACGAGGCACAGGTCAAAGTACGGATTAAGGCTGCCGGAATCAATCCGGTCGACAGCAAAATCCGCGCAGCACCGGATCGGTTTCCAGTCACTTTTCCGGTCATACCCGGCTGTGATGGCGCGGGCATTGTAGAGATTGTCGGGCCCGATGTTCAGCATTTCAAACCCGGTGATGAAGTGTACTTTTCGCAGCCCGGTTTTAATTTCCGGCAGGGCACATACGCTGAATATACCTGCGTGGATGAAAGCCTGCTGGCCAGCAAACCGCGATCCCTGGATTTTGCACACGCCGCCGCCGCGCCATTAGTGTTGATCACGGCCTGGGAAGCAGTGCATGACCGTGCACGCATTGCTTCCGGCCAGACTGTTTTAATCCACGCTGGCGCAGGGGGAGTTGGTCATGTTGCGATCCAACTTGCCAAACTTGCCGGTGCAAAAGTTATCACCACCGCCAGCAGCGACGAAAAAGCCGCTTTTACACAGCGGCTGGGTGCTGACAAGACCATCAATTACAAAACGCATGATGTCGCCAATGAAGTCATGCGCTGGACTTCTGGTGAAGGCGTCGATATCGCGTTTGATACCGTTGGCCCGCCGGTGCTGCAAAATTGCGTCAAGTGCGTAAAAAATTACGGCGACATCGTCACTATTCTGCAACCACCGGCTGACATGAACTGGAGTGAAGCCCGCTTACGCAATATCCGTTTCAGTTTCGAGCTAATGCTGACGCCTGTCATTCTTGATCTCGACGCAGCGAAGCAGCATCAAGGTGAAATCTTACGGCGCTGCGCCGCATTGATTGACGAAGGCAAATTGAAAATAGAAGTCAACAAGCAATTCAGCCTAAACGATGCCGCAGCTGCGCAGCGGTATCTGGAAGAAGAACATCCCGCAGGAAAACTGGTGCTCATCATCGAGGAGTGATCGTTATGAAACGCATACTGGTAACAGGCGCGACAGGTCAGATCGGCTCAGAACTGGTTCATGCACTGCGTCTGCGCTACGGCAGCGATAACGTCGTTGCCGCCGGACATCAGAAAGCGCCGCAGCAAAGCCTTGCCGAAGAGGGGCCTTTTACCACACTGGACGTGATGTGCATCGAAGCCGTCAATGCGGTGGTTCAACGCTACGGGATCGATACCATCTTTCATCTTGCAGCACTATTATCCGCAGTTTCGGAAAAAAACCCGCAACGGGCCTGGAAGGTCAACATGGATGGCTTGTTCAACGTGCTCGAGGTCAGCAGGGAACAACAATGCGCGGTATTTTTTCCCAGCTCAATCGGCGCATTCGGGCCGGATACGCCGCGGGACAATACGCCGCAGGACACCCTGCAGCGGCCGAATACCATGTATGGCGTCTGCAAGGTTTCCGGCGAGCTGCTGTGCGATTATTATTTTTCCCGGTTTGGCGTCGATACGCGCGGCGTCCGCTATCCTGGCCTGATTTCGTACGAAACGCGGCCCGGTGGCGGAACCACGGATTACGCTGTGGAAATTTTTTATCAGGCCATTCAGCACAAAAGCTACACCTGCTTCCTGCAACAGGGCACTTACCTGGACATGATGTATATGCCCGACGCCATCCGCGCCGCCATTGAATTGATGGAAACCGATGCAGCCCAGTTGAAACACCGCAATGCCTTTAATATCACCGCGATGAGTTTTGCACCTGAAGAACTCGCTGAAAGCATCCGTAAACATATTCCAGACTTCAGCATGGACTACCAGGTCGATTCTGTCCGGCAGGCTATCGCGGATTCCTGGCCGCGCCATATGGATGATCAGGCCGCCAGAGCAGAATGGGGATGGAAGCCGCAATTTAATTTGGAACAGATGACTGCGCATATGCTAACGCAACTCACTGCAAAATTAAACGCAAAACTTTAATTTAAACCGTATACCGAGGAATCGCTATGTCACTGGAGCAATTAAACGCCTACTGCGTATCAAAACTGGAAGCGCTGCGAAACAAGGGGGTTTTAAAAGGCAGCGAAAAAGCGATTGCACGGATTGCCGCGCCCGAATGGATAAAAAAAGGCTGGCTGCCGGATGCAAAGGAAGACAAAGACATCGGTCCGCGCTATTTTCTGGCGGGTGATGACCATCCTTATTTATTGATGAATTCCAATTCCTATCTGGGTCTGTCGCTGCATCCCGATGTCATGGCCGCGGAGGAAAAAGGCGTGCGGAATTTTGGTACGGGGCCCGGCGCTGTGCGCTTTATTTCCGGTACCTACGCTCCGCATATCGAACTGGAAAAACGGCTGGCGGCGTTTCATCAGCGTGAATCGGCCATGATTTACAGCGCGGCGTACGCGACTGTCATGGGCGTGCTGCCTGCCCTGACCCATGCAGAAACGCTGATTGTCAGCGATGAACTGAATCACAGCAGCATCATTAATGCCATACGGTTATCACGGCCCGCCCAAAAGGCCGTTTACCGACATCTCGATATGAATGAACTCGAGCATATCCTGAGCACACACGCATCCACGCAGCAAACAAGCACAACGCCGATCCGGCGGGTTCTGGTGATAACCGACGGCGTTTTCAGTATGCGCGGCGATCATGCGCCGCTCAATACAATCGTGGAAATCTGCCGGAAATACGAACAGCATTTTGCCGAAGGCATCATCACGATTGTCGACGATTCGCATGGCATTGGCGCATTCGGCGAAACCGGACGCGGTACCGAAGAATATACCCAGTGCACGGTCGACATCCTGATCGCCACACTCGGCAAAGCACTTGGCGTCAACGGCGGCTATATCGCGGCAAGCAGGCCGGTGATTGATTACCTGCGCGAGATATCGCCTTTTTATGTGTATTCCAACCCGATCACCCCATCCGAAGCACTGGCCGCAAAAAAATCACTCGATATTCTGGAAAGCAGCGAAGGCCTCGCACGCCTGAAAAAAATCCGCGCATTAACAACCCGCTTTGAAAGCGGAATCACCGACCTCGGCTTTGAAACCATACCTGGAAAACACCCGGTCACCCCCCTAGTCATTCGCGATTCGCAAAAAACAGCACGCCTGATACAGCATTTATTCAAAAATAGAATACTGGCCACCGATTTGAATTATCCGGTCGTACCGCAAGGCGAAGAAGAAATCCGCTTTCAGATCAACGCCAACCACACAACATACGATATTGACGAAGTATTGCGCGTTTTACAGGATTTTACTGATTGATTGCAACAAATCATCTTCTACTGGCTATGGATTGTGGATAGCTGAAATACGATTACAGGCTTATGCGTAGTCACTGGCTCTGAACCAACCCGGGACTTTTTTATTGGGCTTTTGATATTCCAAGTCCCGTTCTACACAATTATTAATTGCTCTTTAATTTGCCCTTCAATAGCTTATCGTCAGCCCATAGTGAATCATGTATTCGATCGCTGCGTTGAGATACATGCCAAATATCTTTCAAATTATTTACAGAAAGAAATAGCTACAACAAAAGAAAACTTAAGTCTCAAACTAATTTGCCGTTTAAAGAAACCATTGCCGCTTGATCCTTGAGTCAGCACTAAAGTGATCGGAGCAATAGTGTTTTCACCTTCACATCAATTCATGAAAAACCTATGTTAACTCTACTTGCCAGTTCGAATTTAGAATTACTTGCACGCTGGGAAGGAAGTGTTTTTGGCATGTCTTCGACCGCAATGGCAAACAGTCTTCGGCAAACCAGGGATAAAATCCACAAAATAAAACCGGATTTATTACTGCTTGATTACAGCCTTTTGGGACCGGATCAACAAAAGGATGTATTGGAAATTGTGATTTCAGCACCACAAACAAAAATTCTGCTTTTTAGTCCTACACTTCCTGATAACGTGGAATGGACGCTGTTTAAAAGCGGCATCAGGGGTTGCTGTGACTTAACCATGCATACCGAACAAATTCGGTATGCGATCAAGGCTGTCTTGAAAGGTGAATTATGGATTCGGCGCTCACTGACCAGCTTCATGCTGGATGAGCTCGTCGAAGTGTCCATGGAAAAAGAACGCATCGAATCGGCAATACACGATTTGTTATCGAACCTGACCAAGCGTGAATATGAAATCGCGATGCTGGTTGGCCATGGCGAAAGTAACAAGCGTATCGCAAACCGCCTAGATATTACCGAACGCACTGTCAAAGCACATCTGACGGAAATTTTCCGCAAACTGCAAATTTCTGACCGAATCAAACTGGCACTGATGATGAAAGATACCGTTTCATCACTTAAACTTTCTCAAACAAGCCAACTGTATAATGATCCGTCTTGTTTCACTTAACGGATGTGCCCTTCTTACTAAACGACAGCAACCGGAATTTCATCCAGCAAACTTAAAATACCTTTCAATGCTGTAACAACTGCCTGTTTACGAACTGCCTCACGGTCACCCACAAAAAAAAACTGTTTTTTGACCGCGAAACCATTTTTCAGCATCCAAGCAAAACATACGGTACCCACCGGCTTAAGTTCGCTTCCACCGCCGGGCCCCGCGACTCCGGTAATAGCAACACCGATATCTGCAGCGCTGTTTTTTAATGCGCCTGTTACCATTTCATACGCAACCTCTAAAGAAACGGCACCAAATCGCTCCAATGTCAAAGCACTGACCTGCAACATTTCATTTTTGGCGAGATTGCTGTAGGTGATAAACCCGCGCTCGTACCATTCAGAACTACCAGCTACCGCAGTTATTGCCTGACCGAGCCAACCGCCCGTACAGGATTCCGCGCTGGTCAGATACAAGCCACGCAGCTTTAAATTCCGACCTGTATTTTCAGCCAGATTGAAAATAACATTCTGTTCATGATCCATAGGGTTTTCAATACCGGTGGATGTTAAAAGTAACTTTCAGACAATACCCACGCTTTCCAGCCCGCCAGACAGATCAAAGTAAAAAAAGCCGCGATCATATCATCAAACATCACCCCAAACCCGCCTTTTAAGTGTCGATCGTAATAGCGGATGGGTTGCGGTTTTACAATATCAAAAAAACGAAACAGAACAAACGCCGCAAAATACCAGATGAATCCAGGCGGCGTAAAATAAAGCACCAGAAGAAAAGCAACCGTCTCATCCCAAACGATACCACCATGATCCGGTACATCCAATGCTTTGCCAGTTACACCACATGCCCAGATTCCAATAATGAAAAGGAAATCAATCAGCAATAATAAATGAACGGGATCAAGGTAATGATTTAGTACCCAAAACAATGGAAATGCGACTAAGGTGCCGACCGTTCCCGGTGCTTTTGGACTCAGGCCAAAACCACCCGAAAAGGCCGTGAAATAAGCCGGGTGCTTACAAACAAAAACTATATCCGGTTGTACTCTAGGCAGCAAAGTGGTCATATCCTTTCTTCTCCAGAACTATTTTTTCACCCTTGCTATCGTAAACAATCAAATCCGATTTCTGCATTTTCTGTTGTTTTATTTCTCCGATAATGGTCAGCGGAACCTGTAGTTCTTGTTCTATCTGACGGATAGCGCTTCGATTCTTTGGGGATGCCGTAAAACACAGTTCGTAATCATCTCCACCTGTCATAAGGCATTCAACCGCTAACGGCGAGGGCAAATAACGCTTCATAACTGCCGAACCGGGTACTTCCTGGAGTTCTATCGTAGCCGATCGCGCCGAACAAGACAAAATATGTCCCAGATCGGCCATCAATCCATCGGAAATATCAATTGCACTATGCGCCCAATCAATCAGGCGTTGTCCCAATGCAACACGTGCGGTTGGTGTATCCAGCGCAGGTAAACAATAGGCCACTTCATCATCGGTCAATGCAATTTCGTGCATTTGATGTTTTAACGCCAAAGCCGCATCGCCCAAACAACCGGACACCCATATGTCATCACCCGGTTGAGCTCCGGAACGGCGCAGCCAGCGGCCTTTTTTAACTTCTCCGATGATATGCACACTGATATTCAACGGTCCTGAAGCCGTATCCCCGCCGATAAGTGCGACCTGATACTCTTGAGCCAGCGCGTGAAAACCTTTTGAAAATTCACCAAGCCAGCTTTCATGGTGATCTATCACCGAATGCGGCAACGTTAACGATAATGTCGCCCAACGCGGCACTGCACCCATTGCCGCCATATCCGACAAATTAACCGCCAAGGATTTATAACCGAGTTTATAAGGATCTGTATTTTCGGAAAAATGTTGTCCTGCCACCAGGCAATCGGTCGATATTGCCAGTTCCATTTCCGTATTCGGGGCAATTACTGCGGCATCGTCACCAATACCCAACAGGGTATTGGTGACTGGCCATTTGAAGTAACGTTGAATAAGATCAAATTCCGATGGCACGTTTCAACAATCGCCTCTAATCTTTGAATATAAATAAGAAATTCAGGATTTACTAAGCTGTTTCTACCGCTCTCAATTTGTACGCCAGCTTATCCAGAACACCATTGACATACTTGTAACCGTCACTTCCGCCGTAGATTCTGGCTAACTCTATTGCTTCGTTAATAATGGCACGATACGGCACATCGAGAAAGTGAATAAACTCATAGGTGCTTAACAAAAGGATGCCGTATTCAACAGGACTCAATTCTTTAATAGGCCTATCCAGATAGGGTTGAATAGTCTGTTCCAGTTGAATTACATGCGCAAGAACGCCACTCAACAGACGAGAAAAGAATGCTTCATCCGCCCGACAAAAAACCTGCGTTTCACGAAGCTGTGCCATGATAGTGTTTTCCGCTTCACCTGTCAGACGCCATTGATAAAGACCCTGCAAAACAAGTTCGCGCGCAATGCGGCGTTTGCTCTTGTATTTTGCTGTTTTTTTATGTGCTGTAACCTGTTTTTCAGTCAACTGAATATTCTTCCAGCTTGATCAATAAATTTCCCATTTCAATAGCGACCTTGGCGGCTTCTTTACCTTTTTGCATCATGCGTTCGATCGCCTGATCTTCAGTATCCGTTGTCAAAACACCATTAACAATCGGAATTTCAGTTTCAAGTTGAACTTGACCGATACCCCGCGCAGATTCATTAGCAACCACTTCAAAATGATAAGTGTCACCCCGAATTACGGCACCCAATGCAATCAGAGCGTCAAACTGATTACTGTCGGCCATTCTCAATAATGCTATGGGTATTTCAAGCGCGCCTGGAACGGTGACCAGCAGAATATCAGAATCCTGCACGTCATGTTGCTTAAGCTCATCTGTGCAGGCACTCAGCAAACCTTCACCGATATCACTATTAAACCGGCTCATGACAATTCCGATGCGCAATCCTTCGCCCATAAGATCCGGCTCAACCTCTTGAATATTATCGTAGTACGTCATTTCCTCTCCTTTAATTTCCGTTGAATTATACAAATGACGCGATTTCAGAAAACTGAATTTTTCCTGATCTATTCTCCCATGTTCACATAACGGGTCACTTCCAGACCAAATCCCGTTACGCTTGGCATTTTCCTTGGCGTTGCCAACAAACGCATTTTACCAACATTTAAATCCTTAAGTATCTGAGCACCGATTCCATGGTCTCTTAAAGCGGATTGATGACGGTCTGGCAAATCAGACTGTTTTAATTGAATACGCTCTATCAGTTTTACAGAACTTTCATTACGATGCAAAAATACGATTATCCCGTTTCCGGACTGTGCAATCATGCGCATGGCATCATGAATGCTCCAAGAATGCGTATCGTCCTCTATATCAAGCAGGTCAATTACGGACAAAGGCTCATGAACACGCACCAGCGTTTCAGTGTCGGGTGTGATTTTTCCTTTTGTAAGTGCCAGATGAATGGTATGAGCAATTTCATCCCGGTAGGCAACCAGTTGAAACTCACCATGGATTGTTCGAATGGTGCGCTCAGTCACACGTGTCACCAAACTTTCATTGAGACTGCGGTAATGAATCAAGTCTGCAATAGTACCGATTTTGAGTTGATGCTTTTCAGCAAAAAACATTAAATCGGCTAATCTGGCCATACTACCATCTTCTTTAAGGATTTCACAAATCACGGAAGCCGCAGTCAAACCCGCTATACGCGCCAGATCACAGCCCGCTTCGGTATGTCCTGCGCGTACCAGAACCCCCCCTTTTTGAGCCATTAACGGAAAAATATGCCCAGGCTGAACGATATCATCGGCTTTGGCATCCACTCTAACCGCAACCTGCACTGTTCGTGCACGATCCGCCGCGGATATTCCGGTTGTCACACCCTGTGCCGCTTCGATGGACACCGTAAAATTCGTTCCCAATGGAGAACGATTAGATGTAACCATTAAAGGCAAATTTAATTGGCGGCAGCGTTCCTCTGTTAATGTCAGGCAAATCAGGCCTTTACCATGTGTGGCCATAAAATTGATAGCTTCCGGGGAAACAAAATCTGCAGCGATCACCAAGTCACCTTCATTTTCCCGGTCTTCTTCATCAACAAGAATAACCATTCTCCCAGCTTTCATATCAGCGATAATGTCTTGTATCGAACTGACCGCCATTATTTTATACCTCCGGCCTGTGTAACAAGTTTTCAACATAACGCGCCAACATATCGGTTTCCAGATTGACCCGCATGCCCGGCTTCAATGCATTAAGATTCGTCATTGACAGCGTATGTGGAATAAGATTGATAGAAATTTCATCATTGTCTATTTTATTGACTGTCAAACTGACACCGTTGACGGTAATTGATCCTTTACGGGTAATGTAGCGCAGCAAATGCTTCGGCGGCCGAAGGGTCAATAGATAATTACCGCCAGCCGGTAAAAACCGGACCACTTCAGCGGTAGCATCGACATGTCCGCTGACCAGGTGCCCGCCCAGACGATCTGACAAGCGCATGGCTTTTTCCAGATTCACCGTTTGACCAGACTTATCCAGACCCCATGTGCATTTAAGCGTCTCAGGCGATACATCAACCGTAAATAATCGATCATGAAATGCTGTCACTGTCAGGCAAACACCATTCACAGCAATGCTGTCGCCAATTGAAACATCGGCCATATCCAACGATCCGCATGAAATCGTTATATTGAGACTATGATTTGAATCATTACCCGACGGTCGTACCTGCATAATTTCTCCGACCGACTGAATTATTCCTGTAAACATGATTGGCTATCTTCAGTTATTAAACATTAACTTTTTTGAGCCTTTACATTAAGAACCTTCAGCGGCTGCGTTTTTCAAAATCTCATAATAAGCACGCACTGACTCTGTCAGGGTAACCGCTTCCGCACCTCTTGCGGAACCATATTTAATAGAACTGGAAAAATGCGCTTTGCTTAACAATGGCAGTGTTTTTTTCAAGTCTATCCACAAATCGGGATTCAGCATAAAACGGTCAGCCAATGCCCGCGCATCGATAATGCGGCCGTAACCCTGATTATATGCAGCCAAAGCTATCCAAGTCCTGTCCGGTTCCGATATGCTTTCGGGTAATTTATTTTTAAGTAATTGTAAATAGCGTGCGCCTGCAAGTATGCTCTGACGTACATTTGTTGGATTCTTTACCTGCATACGCTGAATTGTTTCCTGTGTCAGCATCATCATACCACGCACACCGGTCGGCGATTTGGCGTTCGGATTCCAGTGCGATTCCTGGTACGCCAGAGCAGCGATTAAACGCCAATCTATGCCCGTCAAACGTTCCGCCTGATTGAAATAGCGGCGCAAATTTGGCAGGACCGTGTTTATTTTTTGTTTAAAAAAATAAATATCGCCCGGACTCAACTGGTGATAGTGGCCGTTATAACTGTCCAACAGGCTACCTAAAACGCCCTCCTGTATGATGCGCTTGAAAAAAACGTTAGTACTATCGATGAGTAGTTTTTCAGTATATTTCGGAAATATCCACCGGCTGACTGAGACATTGAGTTCAAAAGCACCTTTCACACGCGGATAAAAATGACTGGCCTTTTTGATATGCAAAGAATCCGCTATGGTAAAGTTTATTTCTCCCAGATCCAATTTCGCCAGCAAAGTTTCGCTCGACTGCTCTACCGCGGTCCAGGTTAATTCGGGAGCCTGCAGTTTTATTTTTTTCAACTGCTTTTCATGCGTCGAACCGACAGGTACTTCTATTTTCTTTCCTACCAGCTGGTAGATATCCTGTGGCTCATACTGTCTAATATTAAAGGCAAGCTGATGATGCGTATGTAAATAAACCGGACCCAGACTGAAATTCGATGAGTCTTCTTCCGTAATATCCAGACCAACTGCCAGATGCGCCCGATGTTTTTTTAACGCAACCAAAGCATCGGTAGTCTGCGGAAAAATCACAAAGCGAATATCCAGACCGAGTTCCCTGGCAAATTCGTTCACCAGATCGTAGGTTATCCCCGAAAAATTGCCATCCGCATCAATATAAAAATTGTCCGTATGCTCGACGGTTATCACGATCAGCTCATTCGTCGTGGCTAATGGCAACGCGATTTTTTCATATGAACCGCATCCAGTCACAAACGTGCTGACAAAAATGAATATAACCACGACACGACATATGGAACGGGATCGTTTGATATTCAGATCTGGAGCATCAAAGACACAGTGAAATTCTTTTGACATCATGTTGACGTTCATTTCTTTCCGTTTATACACACTCCACTGGCATCAAAACGGATAATTGCTGGCGCGCCCAACACGATTCGAACGTGTGACCCCCGCCTTCGGAGAGCGGTACTCTATCCATCTGAGCTATGGGCGCAAGCTTAAAGTTTTTAAATAGCGTCTAATCGCGGCAAAGCATAACTTTTTTTATCAAAAACGTCCAATAGTGTATTTTTTACATCGAAGAAACTGTAGTGACTTTGGACATGGTACAAACAAAAATGAAACACACAATAATCAACAGACCTTTGCTTTTTCTGGTTGCAATCCTGACTGAATATACAGTATCAATATCGCCTACACATCAATATTTGTTGCCCTCAACGCGTTATTTTCTATAAAAGCCCTTCTGGGTTCAACGACATCGCCCATTAATGTAGTGAATATTTCATCCGTCTGGATACTGTCTTCAATCTGTGCGCGAAGCAGCCTTCTGTTTACAGGATCCATAGTAGTTTCCCACAACTGATCCGGATTCATTTCGCCTAGACCCTTATATCGTTGAATATTCAAGCCTTTTTTAGCTTCCTCCAGAAGCCATTCAAGCGCTTGCTTAAAATTATCCGCAGAGCGTTTCTTCTCTCCCCTTTTGACGCAGGCACCGGTTTTAAACAAGCCGTCAAATATCTGATAGGTTTTTTTGATCTGTGCATAGTCCCCGCTATGCAAAAAATCCTGATCCAGATAACTGGTGTGCAGGTTACCATGAGATACACGATCGATTCTCAAGCGATAACGCTCGTTGATTTCATCGTATTCCGCAGTTATCCGCGCATCCTGAACAAATGAGGTCAAACTGTCCGCGCTGCTGGCAGCTTTATCTTCATTGCTCAAATCAATTTCAGGGTGATGTAATAACGCATACATGAGTGCATTGTCCGTCACTCGGCTCATCCGTTCTATCACGGATTCGGCCAGAATATATTCGGTCGCGATTCTTTCCAGTGTTTCACCTGTCAACGGTGGTTTGTTTTCTTCGGTATAAAGCTCAGCGTCAGCCAATGCCAGACCAAGGATATACTGCTTCAATTCATAGTCATCCTTGACATAGTGTTCCTTTTTACCATACTTGATTTTATAAAGCGGCGGCTGTGCAATGTAAATATGGCCACGTTCGATCAATTCAGGCATCTGACGATAGAAAAAAGTCAATAACAGCGTACGAATATGGGAACCATCGACATCCGCATCCGTCATGATGATAATGCGATGATAGCGAAGCTTATCCGGACTATACTCATCCTTTCCGATGCCCGTTCCCAGCGCAGTAATCAAGGCAATAATTTCCTGGGATGAGATCAGCTTGTCAAAACGAGATTTTTCAACGTTCAGAATTTTCCCTTTAAGCGGCATAATTGCCTGAAATTTGCGATCCCGTCCCTGTTTTGCCGATCCGCCCGCAGAATCGCCCTCGACAAGATAAAGTTCACACAGTTTGGGATCTTTCTCCTGACAGTCGGCCAGTTTTCCGGGTAACCCCATAGTATCAAGCACACCTTTACGGCGTGTCAGCTCGCGCGCTTTGCGTGCAGCTTCGCGTGCTCTCGCAGCTTCCAGAATTTTGTTACAGATTGTCTTGGCGTCATTGGGATGTTCCAGTAAAAAATCACCCAGCTTTTGTGAAACAATTTCTTCAACAACCGGCCTCACTTCCGAAGATACCAGTTTCTCCTTTGTCTGCGATGAAAATTTTGGTTCAAACAGTTTGACTGAAAGCACACAGGACAAACCTTCGCGCATATCGTCGCCGGCGGTTTCAACTTTGGCTTTTTTGGCCAGTTCGTTTTTTTCGATATAGCTGTTAAGCGTTCGCGTCATGGCAGCCCGCAACCCTGTCAAATGGGCACCACCATCCTTTTGCGGGATATTATTGGTAAAACACAAAACCTGCTCACTGTAACTGTCGTTCCATTGCATCGCAACTTCAACAGTTATGTTGTCTTTCGCGCCGGAAATATAAAATATATTGGGATGCAAAACCGCTTTGGTCCGGTTGATATATTCGACAAAATTCCGGATGCCGCCGGTAAAAGCGAATTTCTCCTCCTTGCCTTGGCGCTGATCAATCAGATGAATTTTTATACCATTGTTCAGAAAAGACAACTCGCGCAAACGTTTGGCGAAAATATCGTAGTGATATTCAATGTTGCCGAAGATTTCCTTACTTGCGAGAAAATGCACTTCTGTACCATGCCGTTCGGAATTACCTGCAATTTTCAAAGGATTGACAGGGACACCCATACGAAATTCCATTTCATGAATTTTCCCTTCCCGGCGTATCGTGAGATGTAACCACTCCGACAATGCATTGACGACGGATACACCGACGCCGTGCAGACCACCGGAAACCTTATAGGAATTATCGTCAAATTTTCCGCCTGCATGCAACTCAGTCATGACAATTTCTGCCGCTGAGCGTTTCTGCTCGTCATCTTCCTTGATTCCTGTCGGAATTCCTCTGCCGTTATCGTGCACGCTGACCGAATTGTCAGGATGTAAAATTACAGTGATTTCATCACAGTAGCCTGCTAAAGCCTCGTCGATGGAGTTATCAACTACCTCAAAAACCATATGGTGGAGTCCGGTGCCATCACTGGTATCACCGATATACATCCCCGGACGCTTACGAACGGCGTCGAGTCCCTTCAATATTTTTATACTGTCAGAACCATAGCTGGCGTTTTCATCGGACGGCGGAAGATTATTTTCGTTATTCATGTATTCAGGTTTTTAATAGGGTATCTTTCTCAGATTTTAATCGGCATGATGACATAACTGAAATCATTCCGACCAGGGATTGTTATCAGGACGCTGTCCGATGCATTTGCCAGCGCGAAAAGAAATGTTTCGGCCGCAACGTGATTTAACAGATCCAGCAGATGCGGCAGTTTTAAACAGATATCAATCGATTCACCCTCATAGCGCACCGTCATTTCTTCAAAGGCTTCTTCCTGTTCGGTATTTCTGCTGAAAATACAAAGGTAATCCTTGTCGATTACCAGACGCACACCACGAAATAATTCATTCGGATTGGAAAGGATCGCAACACGTTGTAAAGCGTGCAATAAATCCACACGATTAAGTTCCAGTTGTTTGTCATTCTGAGTCGGAATCGCGCGACTGTAATTGATGTACTTTCCATCGATCACTCTGGATATAAAAACGATATCGGAGAAGGAAAACCGGACTCTTTTTGGAAAAAATTCAATTTTGACGGTCTCATCATCGTCTTTCAGCAGTTTCAACAGTTCAAGAACGGTTTTGCGCGGTAAAATGGTCTCATGGTCGACCTCATCGCTTGTCGGATGAGGTGCGGTTGCTAAAGCCAGTCGGTGGGTATCGGTACCGACAGTCTTTAATTCGTTTTGTCTTACCGCTAATAAGACACCGTTCAGGTAATACCGTAAATCCTGATCAGCAATAGCATACTGAACGTGATTTAGCAGACGCTTTAATACATTCTGTGGTATGGTGATTTCGGTTATGCAGGTATCCTCTTCAAGCATACGCGGAAAATCATCCGAAGGCAGGATATGTAAGCTGAACCGATTCTTCGGTGACTTTACCAAAAGTTTGTCTTCTTCTCTAAGGAGCGATACTTCGGTATCGGTGTCTAGCGCGCGTAAAATATCCTGAAACTTTTTCGCAGAAACTGTCAAAGAAAAGTTCTGGTGATTACCTTCATCCAAAAGTGTTTTTGCAGTAATCTGCATTTCTTTATCTGAAGTCAGTAAAGTTAACAGATTCTCCTGCTTTTCAATAACCACGTTTGCGAGTATAGGCATTGTCTGCCTTCTTTCGACGATACCTGTGACCATTTGTAATGGTTTTAGTAAGTTATCCCGATTAGTTTTAATTAATAACATAAATATAAAAAAATAATAGAACTAATAATCATTGAATTGTTCTGCGTATAAATAATTTTTCAGTTGAATAAACAATTCATTAAAGAAAATTATTGATCGGTAAAAATGGCAAATAACCAGTGAATGAATTGTGGATAAAATATTACGAAACCCATTTTTAAAAGTTGTACACAGTTTATTAAAATGTTATCTACATTAACTTGGAATATGTTTTAACCGCGTAAAATATGAATTAGCGCATTGTAGTCGCGATTGATCGCCGGATCGGAGGCACGTAGTTCATTAATTTTCTTATGGCCGTGCAATACTGTTGTATGGTCTCTACCGCCAAATGCTTCACCGATATCCGGCAGGCTGAGTGTAGTCAGTTCCTTGGCAATAGCCATAGCCATTTGCCGGGGTCTGGCGATAATGCGTGATCGTTTCTTTGAATACATTTCGGAGACCTTTATTTTATAGTAATCGGCTACTGTTTTCTGGATGTTTTCTATGGAAATCTGACGGTTCTGTACCGCGAGCAGATCTTTAAGCGCTTCCTTGGTGTTTTCCAGGGTGATCTCCTGACCGATAAAACGCGAATAAGCCGTCACACGTTTCAGTGCGCCTTCCAGTTCCCGTACATTCGAGCGTATATGTTTTGCGATAAAAAAGGCAACATTTTCTTCCAGTTTCAAATTTTCCAGTTCAGCTTTTTTAATTAAAATAGCGACTCTCATTTCCAGTTCAGGCGGTTCAATCGCGACTGTCAGACCCCATCCAAAACGGGAGACAAGTCTTTCCTCAAGCCCGGAAATTTCTTTAGGATAAGAATCGCAGGTGATAATGACTTGTTTATGTGCTTCCACCAATGCATTGAAAGCGTAAAAAAATTCTTCCTGAGTACGGTTTTTGCCACCGAAAAACTGTACGTCGTCAATCAGCAGGAGATCGAGTGAATGATAATAAAGCTTGAATTGATCAAACGATTTGTGCTGGTAGGCATTAACGACATCGGAGACATATTTTTCTGCATGCAAATAGCGTATTTTTGCGTTTGTATTGTTTTCAAAAACATAATTTCCAATCGCTTGTATAAGATGTGTTTTGCCCAAGCCTACACCGCCATAGATAAAAAGTGGGTTATACGCAGTACCAGGTGACTCGGCGACCTGCATGGCACCTGCACGTGCGAGCTGGTTTGCTTTACCGGTGACAAAGTTTTCAAATGTAAAACCGGGATTCAGATGACTGGCATGCCTTTTTCCAGATTTAGGGCTTGCAGAGGGCTTGCGCGAAACTGGCTTGTTTTCATTATCTGATTTGAGCTGTGTTTTATCGGCAGAGATTCGATCCGCCTGCGATGCTGCTGGATCGGCCGTGTCGGCTATTTTGCAATGGAAACGGATTTCTTTGGCAAAATAGACTTCTGCCATGTTTTTGATGTGTAAAACAAAGTTTTCCTGTACCCATTGTAAAACGAAACGATTGGGTGCAATGAGCGTAATTTCTGTTTCATGGTCGGAATGATTGCCTTGTAGCCGTAATGGTTTGATCCAAGTGTTGAATTGCTGCGCGTTCAATTCGTTTCTGAAATGGTTGAGGCAGGATTGCCAGAAGGTATCAAATGCCGGATGATTCATCAAATAGCGGTTTTAAAAAATTTTAACGACACTGAAAAGAAATATGCAGTTTATTGGCTTGATGGCATGCTTACTTTCACTGGATTACAATTAGCTTTTAAGTATTTCAATATTATCAATAAGCCGCGTCTGGCCGATCCGAGCCGCAGCCAGAACAACAAGCGCTTTGTCTTCCGGGTGCGCAGGTATTAACGAGACCTGGTTCAAGACAGCGATATAATCAACTGACCATCCCCGGGTTTTAAGTACGCGCACTGCATTTTCCTCTAATGACGCAAAGCGGTTCTGCCCGGCTTGTATATCTGTTTTGACTGTGTTTAAAGTTTGGTACAAATGGCACGCTTCGATGCGCTGTATGTCATTCAGGTAGCGATTACGCGAGCTCAATGCCAGACCATCTGATGCGCGAATAATCTCTTCATCCAGAATTTCAATGGGCAAGTCTAATTGCTGTACCATCAGACGAATGATGTGCAGTTGTTGGTAATCCTTTTTTCCGAACAGGGCGATATCGGGTTGAATAATATTAAATAGTTTTAATACGATCGTTGCGACGCCGCGGAAAAAACCAGGACGAAATTTGCCTTCAAACTGATCAGCGACTGGTGGTAATAGTACCAAGATTTTTTGCTTGACAGGGAAAAGAATTTTGTCATCCGGTACAAAAGCGATGTCAACATCCAGGTTTTGCAAGAGTTTGCAATCCTCGCTCAATGTTCGTGGATATTGATTGAAATCTTCATTCGGTAAAAACTGCAATGGATTGACATAAATGCTGACAACGACGCAATCAGCACATTTTTTCGCTTTTCGAACCAGTGCCAGATGCCCTTCATGAAGATTACCCATGGTCGGTACGAGTGCGATTTTATTGATGCCTTTAAGTGCCGTGCGTAGTTCGGAGATGGTGCTGATAACTTTCAATTTAGAATTTAAAATTATTGAAATTCATGTTCACTGTCGGGAAACTGGTTATTTTTAACTGATTTTACATAATTTATTACCGCTTCCTGAATACTGCCGGAATTTTCCATGAAGTTTTTAGTGAATTTTGTTTTTTTGCCTTGATACAGTCCCAGCATGTCATGAAGTACGAGCACTTGTGCAGAGCATGCCCGGCCTGCACCGATACCGATTGTCGGGATGTGTAACTGGTCGGTGATCTGTTCTGCCAACGCAGCCGGTATAAGCTCCATGAGCAGCAATGCAGCGCCGGATTCCTCAAGGAGTAGTGCATCTTCGATTAATTGCTGTGCCGAAGCTTCGGTATGGCCCTGGAGTTTATAGCCACCGAATTGGTGTACTGATTGCGGTGTTAAACCGATGTGTGCGCAAACCGGAATACCGCGCTGTGTTAAAAAATGAACGGTTTCCGCCATAACGTGGCCACCTTCAATTTTAACCATTTGCGCGCCCGCGGCGAGGAGTTTTCGTGCGTTTTCAAAAGTGTGCTGCGGTGACCGCTGTGAGGTCCCAAAAGGCATGTCAGCCATGATAAATGCATTTTCTGCACCTCGTGCAACACAGCGTGTGTGATAAACCATATCCTTCAGCGTTACGGAAAGCGTCGTTGCTTCACCTTGTATAACGTTACCCAGCGAATCGCCGACCAGCAGAACACTAACACCGCAATTTTCCAATATTCCGGCAAATAAAGCGTCATAGCAAGTCAGAACAGCGAATTTCTCTCTGTTTTCATACATTTTACGAAGTGTGCTAAGCGTGATTTTCATTCTGGGATACGGATCAATAAGGAAATCGAAAGTGAAAATACAGGAGGTTTATTCAAGAATATCCAGTTGTTCTATGATCTGATCACGGCAGGACGCGATAAATTGACTGATTTCACCATGCTCGGGAATCTCGCAGTCGGGAGCGATTTCCATCAATGGAAGTAAGACAAAAGCGCGTTGCAACATGCGTGGGTGCGGCAGTACCAAGTTAATGGTTTTCAGCTGCAGATTATCATATAGTAATATATCCAGGTCCAGTGTGCGCGGTGCATTCAGCGCGGTTTGCGGATCGCGTATACGGCCGTGACGCTGTTCAATTCCGAGTAATTCATCCAATAACCGCAAGGGCTGCAATGTAGTTACAATTTCAACGACGGCATTGATGAAATCCGGTTGATCCAGTTGTCCTACAGGCGCACTTTTATAGAGCGAAGAACGTTTCAGCAGTGTTGTGTCCGGAAGTGCGTTCAGATCAAGACAGGCCTGCCGGATATGTGCGATCGGATCATCAAGATTACTGCCAAGCGCAATATAAGCATGACTGAGGGGTTTTGTGGAATGCGGCATAAAGTCAGGATGCGGCTTTTTCGGGTGCGTCGGTTTTATTGCCGGATGACTTGCGACGATTTCGGTTCTTGCGTTTCTTGGGTGGTGACAGCTTATGAATAATTTGAATCATTTTTTCACGCTGTTCTTGATTCGCGGCAATGAAATCTTTCCACCAGGAAGCGGTTTCCGCATTGATTTCACCGCTTTCGGAACGCAATAGCATAAAATCATAAGCCGCGCGGAATCGTGGATGGTTCATCAGGCGAAAAGGACCGCGTCCGGACAGTAATTCAAAACGCGGTTGCATAGTCCATATTTCCTGGATAGTTGCAGTGAAACGCCGAGGGATTGCCAGATTTTTTTGTTGTTTGGCGAGTACATCGTCCATAGCCTTGTGTAAAGCTACGGAAGGTTTTTCACCATGCACTTTGTAGCTATTCCAGCTGGCCAGCACTTCGTGCCATAGCAGTGATGCAAACAAAAATGCCGGTGAAACAGGTTTATCCTGCAGGATTCTTTCGTCGGTGTTTTTAAGTGCGAGCGTTAAAAAACGTTCTCCCAATGGCTGCTCCAGAATGACATCAAGCATCGGCAGTAAGCCATGATGAAGCCCGCGTGCGCGTAAATCGACGACACAGGCTAAAGAATGGCCTGATAACAATAGTTTTAACATTTCGTCAAACAGGCGTGCTACTGGTACATTTTGTAATAGCGGTGCCAGATCTCCAATGGGTTGTGCAGTTTTTGCATCTATCTGCAGATCAAGTTTTGCCGCCAGCCGTACAGCTCTGAGCATACGAACCGGATCTTCCCGATAGCGTGAAATCGGATCACCAATCATACGCAGTGTTCTTGAGCTGGTATCTTCATAACCATTAAGATAGTCGTGAATTTCCTCGGTCGCTGGATTATAAGATAGCGCATTCATGGTGAAGTCCCGCCGCATGGCATCCTCTTCCTGACTGCCGAAAACATTGTCTTGCAGCAATCGCCCATGCTGGTCAGTAATATCATTTATTTTAATCGGATGGCCATTGTCGGGTGATGGACCACGAAATGTCGATACTTCTACGGTTTCAAGACCACACATCACATGCACCAGACGGAATCGCCGGCCTATGATACGCGAGCGCCGAAACGTAGAACGAACTTGTTCAGGTGTTGCATTGGTTGCGATATCAAAGTCTTTTGGATCAAGCCCAAGCAACAAATCTCTGACAGCACCGCCAACGACAAAAGCGGAAAAACCGGCTTTTTGCAGCTCCTGGGTGATTTTTAAAGCGCAGGAACTGATCTGGTTGCGGTGAATGCCATGTTGTTTTACCGGTATGATATGCAGCTGAAAAAGCGAATCACCAACAGTCTCGGCAGTTTTTTTTCGCTTAAAAACCTTTTGGAGTAATTTTCGAATCATTGCAAAATACTGAAAGTATCTATCTTTAGATTATACACACTGTGGGCTGAATCGTATGGATTGTCTTTGCGCGGCAATCCAGTTGATTTTGAAATCTCACAGAATACTGCAATAACTCTGCGATTAAATCGGACCGGATACTTTGACTTGAAAAACATACATTTTCAATATCGGTATGTCACAAAAGCAATCACCTGAATAAAATGCCATATTTGTGACGTACCGGCTAAGATAATGCATGTTGTACATCCATACGACTGGAATTATAATCTGTTGGGTCAGCGAAGAATGGAACGATAAACCTGTTTGTTCCGGGTTTTCACTGTCAGTCAATATTGAAGAGAAAAATTTTATTAAAGAGGAAAAGATCAATGAAAGTATCAAAATTAATGAGTGCTGGCTTAGTCGCTGGATTATTACTTACTGTCGGTGCTGTACAGGCGGATGAAAAAAATTTCAAAGTAATCATGAACGCGTATGACACCACAATTCCCGAGTTGAATGTTGAAGGTGTTACAGTAAAAAATATTCGTGCATTCAATGTGTTGAATGAGCCAGAAGCTATTGCGGTTCATAAAGGCTCTAAAGTGAAAATCGTTGTCGAGAACAAATCACCTATCAGCGAAGGTTTTTCGATTGATGAGTATGGTATTCAGGAAGTCATCAAAGCCGGTGAAACCAAAACAATTTCATTTGTTGCTGATAAAGCAGGTGCATTTACCATTTGGTGCCAACTGCATCCTAAAAACATTCATTTGCCCGGCACTTTGAATGTGATTGATTAAAATGACTTGAGAATCATATTTTTTGACGATAAGTCTTTGAATAGTTGTACAATGGCCGAGTGCATACACCCGGCCATTTTAGTTTCTGTTTCAATATAATTTTCCCAAATCGGAATTTTTCAAAAAATATGCAGTGGCTCATTTAATCGTGTATAACATTGACGATGAAATCGCAAATTGATCGTCATTTTGTAACAAAACTGTAATAATTGGCATTTTTGAAAAAGACCATTTGCAGTTCGTGCGTAATTATTCCATCTTTCAATTAATAGCTTCAGCCATTTTTTTGCTACTTGGAATGGCTCCGATCGCTTTTGCAGCAGCAGAAACCAAAGATCCTGAACGTTATAAACAAGAACTCCTGGCTATCGAAGAACGCCTGGATGCCAAATTGAAGGAACTTGACGAAAAACTGGAGCGGCTTGAAAAGCTGCAATCAACCGGAGCCACCGCTACAGTTGCAGCGCCTGCTGATTCCAATCTTAGCCCCAGTCCCGAATCTGTACCCGTTTTAGTCCCCATCCTCGGCAAGACGGAAACGATCAAAATCGAAGAAACCACGGTTGCCGGGCATGCAAAAGAATCTGAATCCGTCGACACGAAACCTAAATCTGATTTGCCGGATAATTTTGCGAACCTGAGTTACGGCAAGAACGGGTTTGAATTCCGAACCGATAATGACAAATTCTCGCTCGCGATTCAGAACAGGATACAAGTCCGCTATTCCAATCCTTTTGACAGCGATCCGCGTTCAATTGAAGATCTGGAGCGTGACGAAAGTTCGTTCAGGATCCGCCGCGCAAGAACCCGGCTCAGAGGTCACGCCTATTGGCCGTGGCTGAAATATTATCTGCAATATGACTGGTCTCAGCCCGTATTGCGCGATTTAACGCTGACCGTGGACAAATATCCATGGGCCAAAATATGGTTTGGCCGTGGTAAGGTAATTTACAACGACGAACGTGTGACGTCTTCCGGTAACCAGCAGTTCGCCAATCGTTCCATTGTCACTGACATTTTTACCGTAGACCGGCAGCAGGGCGTACAATTGTTCGGTAATGTGTTTCCCGGCACCTGGTATGACATGAGTTATGCTGCCGGTGTTTTCAGCGGTCTGGGTGTTGGCGAAAACAACAATGACGATAGCCACATGATGTACTCAGGGCGCGTGCAATGGAATGCGTTGGGTGGAGAAATGCCGTTCTCACAATCCGATACCGAGTTCCATGAAAAACCGGCGCTTAATTTTGCATTTGCAGCGGCGACAAATCGCAGCAAATGCACTGCGTTTCAAACCGACAGTGGGAGCTGCCGTAACCTCCCCGGTTTTCCCCTCGGACAAGACGGGCAGTATCGCATTAATCAAATGGTGGAAGAAGTGCGCTTCAAATGGCAGGGTTTTTCATTGCAGCATGAATTGCACTGGAAAGAAGTGATCGACACGTTCAGAGTCCAGGGCGATCCGGCAAGAAAAATCCATCTTATGGGTGGCCTGGTTCAGGCTGGTTATTTTCCCCACTATATTTTTCCAATAATACCCAGGAATCTGGAATTTGCCGGGCGATATGCATTTGTTGATCCGAATACCCGTATGAAAAATGACATGCAGGAGGAATTCAGTGGCATTATGACTTATTTCTTTAATGGTCATGCCAACAAAGTGAATTTCCAGGTCAGCAATCTGGTTGTGCAGAATCAATCGGATCAGCGGTTCTGGTTGCAGTGGGATTTGACGTTTTAAGAACCTGTTCAAGGTCTCACTGAAGGGCAGCATTGCTGCGTTAAAATCGAGCTCAGAATGCTCACATACTTCAAGTATGCTCCGCTTCTTCGCTCAATTTTGCCTTGCACTGCACCCCTTGATCGAGATCTTGAACAGGTTCTAAGATCAGACAGCGACGAGAAACACCCCGGTCTTATTCAGCTACTGCCGCGCACCATATTGACCATGTCCGCCAGTCTGGACACGTCGAGAATATGCAAATCATGCCCTTTGCGCAGAATCAGATTATTACGGGTTAAATGACTGAGCTCGCGTGTTACGGCCTCGCGGTGCGTGCTGACCAGATTGGCGATATCGAAATGCGTCGGCGCCGGAGAAACCACAGCGATATTGGGTCCTGTCATATGGTTTTTTGCCAGGCGCAGCAACTCGGCCTGTATGCGGTTACTGACGGTCAGCGTACTGAAATCGTACACACGTTCGGTTAATCTGCGTACTTCGCCTGCAAGTCGCTTGAGAATGGCTTCGGCCACATGCTGGTTGGCAAAAATGACATTCTTGAAATCGACGGCTGTCATGGAGGCCAGGAGTACGCTGTTTTTGGCGATCACTGTCGCAGAACGGGATTGTCCATCGATTGCGGTCAATTCGCCAAACATTTCTCCGGTTCTCAGATCGCATAAGATGACTTCATGTCCGGATAACGCATGATAAGTGACCCGTATGTCACCCTGAGCAATAAAAAAGACGCTGTTGGATTTATCCTGGAAGTGAATAATCTCTTCATCTTCTTCGTAGCGATGCCAATTGCATGCCCTGGTGACTTCTTCCAGATCAGGAACGGGCAAATTCTGAAATTCCCTTATCGTTGAAAGCATTGCGCATGCCCTGTCCGTTGAAATCTGACGCAATATAGCCATCATTTCTCTCCCCGATTATTTTATATGTTATTGGCAAAGCCTTTAAATTTAATACTAGCATAGGATTATATTTCTAAGAACCTATTCAGAATCTTACTGTGAGGCGCATTGCCGCGATTAAAATCAAACTCGGAATACAGCGCATATTTCAAAGTATGTTCGGCTTTTTTATCCTTTTTTGCCTTGCATCGATTGCCTTGAACACATTTTTCAACAGTCTGCTAAAGCGAGAATTGTGGGATAAATCACTAACTTTCTTCGCTTTTGCTGATACGCTAATTATTGTCTAATAGGATTTCCTAGTTTACTCAAGGAGGTGTTTCAAATGAAAATTGAATTTTCTTTTGACGAATTTGACGACGATTGCGTTGTTGAAGATCTTTTCGAGGATAGCCGTGTGGTAAGAATTATCGACGAAATGGAATTTGCCGATGACGACAATTATTTTGACGATAAGGATATCCAGCGACAAATAATCGGAAGGTATTGATTTTTTATCAGGTAAAAAGATTCCTTTATAATCCTTGTTTTATTGGAAAAAATGTGTTGAATTTTTATTCAAATAGGGTTGTACTGAAACCGTATTGAAGTAAGTATAGCCCTATTTCATTAAAAAATGTTTTAGCCGTTATTTTAATCTTCTGTTTTCTCTTCTTTCCGAATCACTTCAAAACGCACCGCGCATATTACATTTAATTCCATCAAATTCGTTATGGGCGCTATTGTTTTAATAGGAAATTGCGTTCACACTCTCTAGGCAGGGAATTGCTTTGATTGAATACAGCAATCGTATTTTTCTTTCAAGACATCCTTCGTAGCGGGGATGATTCTATAGGTTAACACTATAAGGAAATGCATATGAATAGGTGCCATAACCCAATACTGCTGGGAACGGTAAGTTTGTTTTTACTGGGATTCAGTTGCTGGGCCAGCGCAGAAGATATGGTGGTTATAAATGAAGCGCGAACAGTTGCGCAATATAATTATATGATCCATATCCTCGCCATGCTGTTGATCGGTTTCGGCTTTTTAATGGTTTTTATCCGCCGTTATGGCTTTGGCGCGGTAACGGGCACGTATCTCGTTGTGGCCGTCGGGCTGCCGCTCTATATTGCATTACGTGCCAACGGAATTTTCGGGCACACATTATCACCGCATACTCTGGATGCTATTTTATTTGCCGAATTGTCGGTGGCCACAGCCTTAATTGCGATGGGTGCCGTACTTGGACGGCTGCGCGTATTTCAGTATGCTCTGCTGGCACTTTTATTAGTACCGCTTTATTTGCTCAACGAGTGGATTGTTCTGGATAATGCTTTCGGTTTGACAATAGGCTTTCAGGATACGGCGGGATCGGTCGTCATCCATGCGTTTGGTGCTTATTTCGGGCTGGCGATGTCCATTGTATTGACTACGCAGTATCAACGCAGCAAACCGATCGAATCGGATCCCACTTCCGATCGCTTCGCGATGCTGGGTTCCATGGTTTTATGGCTTTTCTGGCCGAGCTTTGCGACAGCGCTGGCTCCACTCGAGGATATGCCGAGAACCGTTGCCAATACGCTGCTGGCGCTGTCGGGTGCGACAATTGCGACCTATTTCCTGAGTTATAAACTGAATGGCGGCAAGACCTCCATGGTGGATATGGCCAATGCTGCTCTGGCCGGCGGTGTTGGTATAGGATCAGTATGCGATGTGGTTTCTCCGATGGGCGCGTTTGGAATTGGGCTCCTGGCGGGTGCTATATCTGTTCTGGGCTATGTATTTCTGCTGCCTTGGCTGGAACGCCGACTTCATCTTATAGACACGTGCGGTGTCCATAACCTGCACGGCATGCCCGGGCTTTTGGGTGGATTCAGCGCGCTGCTGGTAGTGCCGGATATAGCCACTGCACAATTAACCGGCATCGGTATTTCTTTGGGTATCGCGATCGTGGGCGGTCTTGTATCCGGCTTTATAATCAGGATCACCGGCACCACGCGTGAACCTTATGAAGACAGCGTCGAGTTTACGCATACGGCCGGACCTGAAATTACACAGAAAACCGATAAAACCGATGCGTTGCTCGAACGCATCGTAACATTGGAAAACAAAGTTACTCTGCTTGCAATGCAATCACAGGATACATTAAAAGCACCTGCATCCGACAATATGATCGCAGGCCTGGAATCCCAGATAGAAAAACTGGAACAGGAAATTAGAGAAGCGCAATCTGAATCGAAGCAACAACCGGAACCTTGAAGTCAACGATTCAAGCCCAAAGGAATGTAGTCCCCATGGAGGAATATGCATCGATCAAACTGTTATTAAATGGAACAAACATCCTGTTAATTGAAGATAACCCTGCCAATCAGATGATCGCCAGGCATTTTTTAGAGATGGTTAGTTGCAAAATAACTTGTGTAGACAATGGCCAACAGGCTTTGGAAAAAATAACTGCGGGATTATACGATCTTGTCATTATGGACATTCAAATGCCTGTTATGAATGGCTATGAAACCACACGTCATCTTCGTGATACATTGAAATTCAGGCATCTCCCTATTGTTGCAATGACTGCAAATGTCTCACAGGAAAATCGTAAACGTTGTTTGACCGCAGGTATGAATGATTTTATCGCAAAACCGATTAATCAATATCAAATGTACCGGGTGCTTGTGAAATGGTTATCGGATAAAAACCCATCGCAGGTAATCGATCAAGACCAGATGGATGATAACAACAGTCCCTATTTCGTCAATATCAGTGCACTGAAGCATGTATTTAATAGCGATACTGAATTGGTACGTAAATTCAGCCGGAAATTTATACAGGTTACCGAAGCAGCATTAATCGAGCTTGAAACAGCAAAAACGCACTGTGATATCAAATCAATGGGGAGCCTGGGTCATAAATTAAAATCTTCTGCCCGGACCATGGGTGCTTATCATTTTGCCGATCTTTGCGATGGTCTTGAAATGGCTGGTACAAAAAATGACTGGCAGCAAGCCGTGTATCTTTCAGACCAAATCTCAGCATCGTTTCAGTATATCAAACGACAAATAGAACAGGTGTTGGCGCAGGCAAGCTGATTGCGCTGTATTTCCTGAATCAGGACCGCTGTTACCTTCGGGTATCGGTGTTATTTTCGGCCAGCGACGATTGAAATGTCGCCTTACCGGCCAGCCTGACCAGAAACAGTACGGGTATTCCGATCAGTGCCGTCGCGATGAAAAAACTTTCATAACCATACGCATCGACAAACTGACCGCTGAAACCCGCGACAAATTTTGGCAGCAACAGCATTACCGAACTGAACAGCGCATATTGCGTAGCTGAATAGGCTGTATTCGTCAGCCCGGAAAGATAGGCGATGAATGCGCTGGATGCGATACCGGCCGACAGGTTGTCGGCTGAAATGGTAAACACCAGACCGCTGACATCGTGTCCGCGTCCGGCCAGCCAGACAAACAACAGATTGGTGGCTGCCGACAGTACGGCACCGATGAACAATGTCCGCATAATGCCGATCCTGGCGATCAAAAGACCGCCAATCGCCGCACCCAGTATAGTCATCAATACGCCATAGACTTTTGAGACAGTAGCCACTTCCTCTTTGGTATAGCCCATGTCGACATAGAACGGATTGCTCATGACTCCCATCACCACGTCGGAAATGCGGTATAGTGCGATCAGCGCGAGAATGAGCAGCGCCTGCTTGCCATGGCGCACGATAAAATCCCTGAACGGCGCAATCAAAGCGCCATACAGCCATACCAGAAAATGTGCCAGACGGGGATGCAGGTCCCACCGGGCAATCGCATGCCGGGCATAGTGCTCATTTTCCGAAAGCAGCGTGTTAAACGGAACATCCGGCTCGCGGATAATCAGCGTCGTAATAATACCGACGCTCATGCAGCCTGCCATAACCAGATACGCAAAACGCCAGGGCAGGTAATCGTACGTTGCGGCGGACGTATCCACCGATGCGGCAATCCATAAAACGCCTGCCGACGCCAGAATCATGGCCGCACGGTAACCGGCCTGATAGGTTGCCGCCATGGCGCCTTGCAGTTCCAGTGCAACGGCTTCAATGCGATATGCATCAAGTGCGATATCCTGCGTTGCGGAAGCGAAGGCGACCGCCAGTGCGAAAAAAACCATGTGGGAAAGATTGACGACAGGATCGGTGCTGGCCATACCGATCAACGCCAGCGCGATAACGATCTGCGACAATAGCAGCCAGGCTCGCCGCCGTCCGAACACGCGCGTCAGCACCGGTAGCGGCATACGATCGACCAATGGCGACCACAGCCATTTGAAACTATAGGCAAGCCCGATCCAGCTCAAATGGCCAATGGTTGTCCGATCGATTCCCGCCTCGCGCAGCCAGAATGACAATGTGCCAAGAATGAGCAGCAACGGCAGTCCTGCCGAAAAACCCAGCGATAACATACCCAGAACACGCGGATGTGTATAAATACCGAGCGTCTTGAACCAGCTTGAACCAGCGGCAATCTTCATTATGAATGATCGTAGTGGATGATTAATGGTGCATGATCCGAGAAACGGGATTCTTTGTAAATTGCCGCTTTTCGGGCTTTGTCGGCAATATCCGGGGTGGCGATCTGATAATCGATACGCCAGCCGACATTTTTGGCCCAGGCCTGGCCGCGGTTTGACCACCAAGTGTAATGATCCGGATCGGGATTCAGCTTCCGGAAGACATCGACATAACCGATCTCGTCGAAAACACGTGTCAGCCATGCGCGTTCTTCGGGCAGGAAACCGGAATTTTTCTGATTCGCGCGCCAGTTTTTCAAATCGATTTCCTGATGTGCAATATTCCAATCACCGCACAACAGGATCTGGCGGCCCTGGGCGATCAATGCCTGTAGGATCGGAAAAAAATGTTCCATAAAAAAGAATTTTGACGCTTGCCGGTGATCCCCGCTGGAACCGGAGGGCAGATACAGTGAAACCACGCTCAGGTCGCCAAAATCGGCCTGCAGGAAACGGCCTTCCTGATCGATTTCTTCGATGCCGATCCCTTCAACGACATTATCCGGCTTGTCGCGGCAATAAATGCCGACACCGCTGTATCCTTTCTTTTGGGCACAATGAAAATAACCATGATAACCTGTCGGTGCGCTCATTTCCTGATCCAGGTCGGAGCGTTGCGCTTTGAGTTCCTGGATACACACAATATCCGCCGCCTGCGTTGGCAGCCATTGGAAAAAACCTTTTCTGGCCGCGGCACGCACGCCATTGACATTAAGCGTTATAATCTGCATCGTTTTTTTGATTCTGTTTGATTATGTCCGACTATAAACAGGCATTTATCCAGTTCGCAATTGAACGTAAAGTGTTATGTTTTGGTGAGTTTAAAACCAAAGCAGGACGCTTGTCGCCTTATTTCTTCAACGCTGGTTTATTCAATGACGGCGATTCACTGCGTCAGCTGGGACAATTTTACGCGAAAGCCATTCTTGCTGCCGGACTACCGTTTGATATGCTTTTCGGCCCGGCATATAAAGGTATCCCCCTGGTCAGTTCAATTGCTATCGCACTGGCCGGAATGGGTCATAATTATCCCTTCTGCTTTAACCGCAAGGAAATCAAGGATCACGGTGAAGGCGGTATTCAGGTCGGCGCGCCATTGGCCGGACGTGTTTTGATCGTTGACGATGTGATATCGGCAGGCACATCGGTACGCGAGTCGGTTGACTTGATCACCGGCGCCGAAGCGTTGCCGTGTGGTGTGGTGATTGCGCTGGACAGGATGGAGCGGGGCACGGGAACGTTGTCTGCCGTCCAGGAAGTCACACAAACCCACGGTATTCCGGTGATCAGCATCATCAATCTGGATGATTTAACGGATTATCTGTTGCATCACGACACATTGTGCCGCTATCTTGATGCGGTTACGCACTATCGCCAGCGCTATGGTACCCGCTGAATTACCCGGCATCTGCCGCTGGTTTTTTATGTGCCGGTATTTTCGGCAGTGTGTTTAGCTACTGTATCAGGTAAAGCCAGGCGTTCCATCAGATAGCACAGGCAGTCCTGATGAATAATCCGGGTATTGCGTGTCAGCATGGAAGGCATTACCGGGCGGCTGATTTTGAGTGTATTGCCATCCAGATGAAAAAAATGCGAAGACACTTCCCGATCGTGCTCGTCAACCGTTCTTAGCGCAAGCGCATGGTGATTCTTCTGCCAGCCGATCACCGTATTTGAAGGCAGTTCGCGGAAATTAAGATGGTCGATATGATCGATCAAACGCAAGTCGAACGCTTCACCCTGAAATCCCACCTCAACGCCGGGCGCAACGCGCACGATTGCAACAGTATGAAATAATTCAATATCCTGCCTGGCAATCGGATGTTGCGGAATTTCAGCCAGATTCAGGCATGCCGTCAAATACTCAATGGCATGCGCCACGCCCTGTGGATTATCGGGTTGTCCGCATTCCAGCGTCACCGACGGCGCAAGTCTGGAAAACGCGAGAGACTGCACGCCCTCGGGGCGGGTAAAGTAAATAACGGTACGGTCAAACAGCGTCGCCAGATGCAGAAAAGCGGTGTCGAGTTTATTTACACAGGCATAGTGCGGATTCAAACCCGTATTATTGTGCAAGTCGATACTGGCGAACAGGTTAGCATCTGCCATGAGCTGATAAACCTTTTCCGCCATCGCGTACTCCGGCGCATCACTGTCTGTTTGCGCACTGCAATCAACTGCGCCGGGCCAGATCCGATTAAAATCCAGCTGATGCTCAAGGTGCCGCTGATGATAACGTGCAGCCTCGATATTGCCGACAAAAAGCGACAACGCGCGAGGCAATTCATGCTCCTGATGGTACAAAATATGACGTATCGCATTCCATCCGACCGGTTCATTACCATGCAGCAAAACGGAAATAAAAATCGGTTGGGCGCGCCGCCCCGGCAGTTGAAACAATGTCGGGCCATCGAGTTTTTTATACAGTTCATGCGGCTGCAGAACAAGCAAGCCTTCGGGAAGATCCTGTCGGATTGTTAACATGGGCTTATTTTTTACATCGTCTGCAAGCGTCAAACCGGCCATTCGTGCACGGGTTTGCCGGCGTATTGCAATTGCGCATAAGCCGCCGTCAATGCCTGCATGTCATAACCGCAGTTTGCGGCGTAGCGCTGCTGCCAGTGCGTGCCGGTCTGCCCGCTTCGAATGCGCTGTTCGATAATATCCAGGTAATGATCAATATCATGTCTGCTGACGTCAAGCTGATCAAGTCCGTGACGCGCAAGCGGAATCAGCTGCTGCAGAATAAATGCTTTTGCATTCACGATCTTCTCCCCCAGCCAGTAAAAATCGGCTGTCAGCCCCAAATGGGCAGCCTGATAGAAATTATGCCGGGCATGATTGAATGTCAATTCACTCTCGGGCGGCTGACTGCGTTCGATCAGACTTTTTACTGCGCCGATGAACAGCGCTGCATTGGCTGTCATATCGACAATACTGGGACCGGCCGAAATGACCCGGTGCTCGATGCGCAAATGCGGTTCTCCATGCGCATCAAAACCGACCAGCGGACGATTCCAGCGCCAGATGGTACCGTTATGCAAACGTAAATGCGCCAGCCTTTCAGGCAATTCATCAAACAAAACCGGAAGAACGGCCGGAAAATGATCCAGATTTTCCTGAAAACATTCGAACAATGAATCAGCCACATACCCGGTACCAAAGAAAACGCGTTTCAAATCCCCTTCGTCATCGGTGCGGTGTCCGCCAACGGATACCGCCTGTTCAAACAAGGGTATCCGTGTTTCTTCCCATAAACGCTTACCGAACAGAAATGGTGCATTGCCTGTTGCCGCCACCATTGCGCCGGACAAAATAACAGCTGCATTGTAATAACGCGTAGCCCGATGCAGCGGAACCTGTAAATGCAGTTGAAACGACGTTGCAGCAGCCTCCAGCATGACATCATCATGTTGCATCTGTAGATGTTCGCTACCCTTGATGTTGATATGCAACGGGCGGCCATGCCTCAGTTGCAATACTTGTTCATTCAGCGCCCGGTAGCGCGGAGAATTCGACATGTTATCCAATGTCAGATCGGTTTCCTTGACCGTCGGCAAAATACCGATAGCCAGCACATCCGAGTCCAGCAGTTGCGCCTGCCGGCGGCACGCATCGTAAATCTGGCTGAGGTTTTTTTGCATATCACTGAATACATTTCCGCTCAGATGTTGCGGCAGGCTGTTGAGTTCGATATTAAAGCTGGCAAGCTCATGAACAACCAGAGGATGATTCAGTGCTTTCAGAAACTGTTCGTTGACAGGCGCCGGTTGATAGTGTTCATCGATCAGCCAGGCTTCAAGCTCATAGCCGAACATCCGTTGCTCAGGCGCAAAACGTTTCTCCGAGAACCAGTCGCCGATTAATCGGGTTTCCTGTTGTAACCGTGAATTGAATTTCTCAACTTCTTCGGCGCTGAACCGGCTGGATGGAATTTCATCGCCCATAAATACACTTCCATAAAATTGTCTTGACTGTTGTGGCAATGTGAGTTAGTTAACCTTCAGCATAGTACATTATGCGAGATTGTTGGCAAGTGGTTGCCAGAACTAAGTTCTTTCGTATAGTGAAGAACAGCTGAACTGATAAACTTATCGGTATCTCGAGAAGCCCTATTGAATGGCCCGAATGACCGACACAACAAAATTTCTAAGATACACTTATCTGCTTTTATTGACTATAATACGCGCGATTTCGATAAATCTGCTGTACCTGAAACGGTGTTCGGTTTCGACTGGCGTTGCTACGATAGCCTCGGCCAGTTGAAGCGCCTCTTGTTTTTTCCCCATGTCATAAAGTGCTTCGGCATAAAAAGCCCGCGCGATAATGTCATGGGGATAGAGTTCCAAAGCGCGTTTGAGATGAAATATTGCTTTTTTTTTGTCTCCAAAACTGATCGGGAAGCCGGGCAATCTGAAATACATGCGGCCAAGTGCTTTATGGCCGCCCGCGTTATCGTAATGTTCATCCAGTGTGATGACGCGCAGAAAAAGATTTTCCATTGGGCGGGTCATTCTCTGGGCATTGAGAATGCCTCTTTCCTCACTCAGTTTTCCCATGGCTACCGCCTTCCAGTAAAGTGCCACAACTTCATTGGCGTTGCCCGCAAGCGCTTTGTCCGCCGTTTCGAAGCAGTTGTTGTAGAGTGCTATCCGCTTGCTTTTTTTACTTTCAACATCTGCGTTGGCGCATTCCAAGCGTGCCAATTCCGCTATCACGGCCGGATCTTTCGTACTTTCGGCCAGCTGCCTTATCCAGGTCATGGTTGCTAATAGCGCCGGTCTGTCGACCGCATTACGCATTATCGCGATATCTATTTTTTTCCTGTAGCTTTCAGGAAGTACTTCTGTCGCTGTCAGCGCAGAAGTGGAATAACTTGATCCGATAATAAGACCAAGTATTGAATATTTAAATAAAATCATTTGCCAGTGCAGCATTGGGCCACTCCAATCAATTCGCAGAAAAAATACCCGGACAAAATATCCAGACTAAAGCTGCGACCGCTACAATCAGTATTGTGCTGATTATTTGATGAAACCTATGTTCCGTCAAGATCGAAAAGTTGGGTTTTTTCCGGTCAATCAGTGCATATGCTTTATCGTATTTGGCAATATAAATAATTCATCATACTATGAATATCCGGTCATTCCTTGTTCGTTGAAGTTGTTACTTTGATTAACTTTCTGAGGCGACACGTCACAGGTTTTTTTGGAATCGTACTTTACTTCAGGTCGCGACATGTTTAATTGTCGAAATTCTTTACACAATTTTATCATTCTTGTTGATCGGTATTGCAACCTTATGAATAGACGTTATTTTTTATTTAGGCATAAATCTTGCATGCTTTTTCTAGAACAATTCTTTTTTGGAAATGTTATAGAATGACATTGCGTTGGTATAGGTGAACAGTTATATGTATTTAAAAAGAATAATACAATCATCGCTATGGGTTTGCTGTTTGTTGATTAACGGTGTGGCATTGGCTGGAACTTTTTTTTCAGATTCGGACACGCTGGAATTGCAGGACGCCGCAGATAAAGCGAGGATACTCGTGGTAATGGCAAAGCAACACGAACATGGTGAAGGCTTACCCAAAGATTACGGTAAAGCCATAGAACTCTATTGTGAAGTGATCAATCTAGATCATAGTCACAGTGAGGCACTGTATGCCTTAGGCTGGATGTATGCCAATGCCAGAGGTATACCGCGTCATGACGGAATTGCCGCACAATTATTCAATATGGCTGCGGAACAGGGGCATGAACATGCTTACAAAATGATGCGTTATCTGGATCCATCGGCTGAGCGGATACTTCCGGATTGTATACAGCCCGTTGTGGAAAATGAAAGCATCGACTATTCTGACAAACCTTATTTTGATATCGTACAAGAGCTTGCTCCGCAGTATAGTCTCGACCCGGCATTGGTAATGGCAATTATTACCGTTGAATCCGCATTTGACGCACAGGCGGTTTCTCACAAGAATGCACAGGGATTAATGCAGTTAATACCGGAGACAGCCGAACGCTTTCATGTAAAAAATACATTTGATGCGGTAGAAAATATCAAAGGCGGTATGGCCTATCTGCGCTGGTTGCTTGCTTTTTTTAAGGGTGATGTCACACTTGCCGTTGCAGCATACAATGCCGGAGAAGGTGCAGTGGAGCGGCATAAAGGCATACCGCCTTATACTGAAACCCAAAATTACGTCAAAAAGATACAGGCCCGGTACACCAAAACCACACATCCCTATCAACCGGAATTTGTTCACCGGCACGCCATGATTGCTTTATCCGATTTGGAATAATGTATATTGCGTATTTTCAACGCGTACTGTTTTTAGGCATTGTATCTTGCCTTACACTGCTCATTGTTTCCCCCGATGATGTTCAGGGAAAATGGCGTACGGCAAGCCGGATTTCTGCCGGTATCGCGCCTGATCCTGTTCTGACACCTGAAGCTGTAGTACAGGTGTACGGTGCCCGTGCATTCGGCTGGCGCGGTTATTTTGGCATCCACACCTGGATTGCCGTAAAACCAGCCAATGCGCAGATCTATACCATTTATGAGGTGCTTGGCTGGCGTCAGCGCAGCAGGCTACCCGTACTGGCGATATATGACCAGATTCCGGATAGATATTGGTATGGCAACATACCCGTTATTCTGGCGGATAAACGTGGAAAAGACGCGGACGAATTAATTGCACGCATCGACCGGGCGGCACAGGAATATCCCTATTCGAGAAACTACACCTTGTGGCCTGGTCCTAACTCCAACACATTTACTGCCTGGATTTCACGTGATGTTCCTGAATTGGAGCTGAATCTGCCAGCAACGGCGATCGGGAAAGACTATCTGGGTTATCGCCTAATTGCCAAACCACCGAGTGGCAGCGGATTCCAGTTTTCGGTTTTCGGATTATTGGGTTTTGTGATCAGTCGCGTTGAAGGCATTGAATTTAATCTGCTTGGACTCACTTTTGGCATTTCTCCAAATCCATGGATTTTTAAATTGCCGATAATCGGAGATATACAATTCGCCACCTAGCAGGCTGTTGAAAAATGTGTTCGAAGCAGCTCGATGCAAAGTCTACATGGAAGCGTCTGCACGATGGAGGTTGTGCAGCAGTACGGCACCAATCCGAAAACCGTATCCAAGTGGTGCATGCATGACTTTGTCTAGAAACGCTTGAACTCTGAGTGAAAGCGTAACTGATGGAACAAAACGGTCAATGTCATCAACACCGACAAGCTTAACTCGGCTCCAGCATTTGCGCTTTTCATCCCCGCTTCCGGAAGGGGAGGCGGGCTCTAAAGTGGGCTCGAACAGGTATAATAACGTCGTTTTATCTGAAGAGATAACGGTTATTGTACTTGTTTCAAAAGTTCCCTGGCTGCTTCAATTTCTGAGAAATTGACATCACCCGCAGTGATCTTGTTGAGAATCTGACGTGCTTGCGCCAGATTACCGGCTTTTACCAAAGCATGCGCATAATGATACTGAACTGTGGCATTATCAGGTAATTGCGATGCCGCTTTCTCCAACATCGGTAGAGCACGATCAATTTCCCCCTTTTCGATCAGTATCCAGGCAAACGTATCCTGAATGGCCGGGTTTTGTGGCGATAACTCATAAGCCCTTTCCGCATATTCCAAAGCACGGGAATCTTTGTTTTGCTGGTATAACCATGCCAGATTGTTTAAAGACATGAGATGTTGCGGATTCTTCTGCACAATTATTTCGTATTCCTTCGTCGCGTTTGCATATTGCTCCTTACCCAGATACGCATTCGCCAGATACGAGCGCGTTGGTGTATCCTCCGGATTTTTCGCTAACCATTGGGTAATTTCTGCAAGTGCCTTTTCATCATTACCGGCCTGGCTCAGTGCATGATGTATTTTCGTTACCAATATGCCATTTTGCGCAATTGAAAATGCTTTTTCGAAGGCCTTTACTGCCATTTCCGGCTTATTCTGATTCATCCACAAGCCGCCTTCCAGTTCGTAGCCTTGCGGGATATCGGCATGATCTTTCTGTATATTTTGCGCCAAGGACATGGCCTGATCTACCTTGCCTTCGAGAAGAGCCAGTCTGACCAACGCCACTTTAGCATCTACAAAACCAGGATCGATGAACAAGGCTTTTCTAAGCGCTGCGGATGCAGCAGCATAGTCTTTCATCATGGAATGAACATCGGCAATTTGCAATTGCGCAGGCGCTGATTCCGGCAGTCTTCCCGCTAACCTTTCAAAGCTGTCTAATGCAGCAGCAGGGTTGTTTTGCGCCAGTTGCACCCTACCCAAAATTTCAAGTACGCGCGGTTCATTGGGGTATGTTCCATTCAGCTTGCGTGCCAGAAGCGACGCTTTTTCCTTATCGTCAATACGCAGATAATGTGCGGTCAAAAGAAGTGCAGGTTCCAGTTCATTGGGATTTCGGTCGCTGGCCAGTTCCAGCCATCGGGTCGCTTCTGCTGTATTGCCTTGGGCGAAGGCCAGGCCTGACAATGCGCTCATCACCTGAATATTTTTATCATCATTCTTGAGAATGGCTTCAAATCGGCCTTTTGCGACATCCGGCTTTTGATCCTGCATATCCAGCCGCGCCAGATTTGACACTGCGGGGAAAAAATCCGGTTGAATGGCAAGGGCCTGATTAAAGTTTTCCCGCGCCTTGGCTACATCATTCTTACCCAGAAAAATAGCGCCTTTCAAATTATAAAAAAGCGGATTCTTCGGATCGGCCTTAATCAGTCCGTCGACTGTAGCAAGCGCTTTGTCAAACGCATTAGCGCGTAAGTGCGCCAATGTCAGCAATATACCGGCTCGCGGTGAATTCCGATCCAGATCTAAAGCTAGTTCAAGTTCAGCAATACCATGCGCGCTATCACCCGTTGCCAGCTTGCTTAATCCAAGAGCAGTATGAATTGTCGCATTATTAGGGACAAGTTCATTCGCTTTTTCATAGAATTCGGTTGCTTTGGTAAAATCTCCTAAGCGCATATACACTTCGCCCGCCAGTGCAAATAATTGCGGATCGTTTTGCACTCCCGCTAATGTGGGTTCAAGGATAGCCAAGGCTTGTTTGGATTGATTACTTTGCATTAACGTATTAATCATCAATTTACGCGCATAAACATCGCCTGGATTTTTTTTCAGATACTGCTCCAGATATTGTTCGGCCTGCGGCAATGAGCCCAGAGATAATTGTATTGCACCGGCCAGCAGCACGCTCGGCAAGTATTCCGGTGCGACGTTTAAGACTGCTTGTATGGATGTTAATGCTTCCGCGTGTCTTCCTTGCGTATAATCCAGCAAAGCTTGTGTATGATTCAGTCCGATATTTTCAGGAGTAACCTGGCGCGCACGCGCAATGGTATTTTTGGCATTATCAAACTTGCGCATACCGATTTCTATAGTTGCTTTACTAATGTGGGCGCTAAGGTTATTCGGTGCTAACTGAATCACTCTTTCAAAAGCTGCCAAGGCTTCCGCTGCATTGCCCTGCGCTTGTAGCAACTGCGCTCTGAAAAGCCAGGCTGTCGAATTCTCAGGATTTTTTTCCACAGCCTGATTCGAGAAACGGTTTGCTAAATCCAGATCCTTTTCAGACAACGCATGTTGTGCTAAACCAATCAAAACCTCTGTTGAATCGGGATTCTCGGCAAGCAATTGGTCTAGCATTACTTTGGATTCTTCGTGCCGGCCAACAGCCAGTAACGCTCGGCCTTGTAAAATTTTGACTTCAACTGAAGTCATATCAGGATAACGATCAACTGTATCCAGCAACATTTGGAATTTACCCAAATCGAACAACACCTGCGTCAGGACCGGAATCACGGTATCAGCATCCAAACCGAGATTCAGTGCTCTATCCAATTCTTTTTCGGCAGCCAGCAAATCACCGCTTTTCTGTAAAAGAACACCCAACCGGAAACGCGCCTCTTTATTATTCGGTTCTTGCTGTAGCGCGTTCTTGAGCTGAATAATCGCGGCGTTATCATTCCCTTTCTTCTGGTATTCCACGGCTTCAGATATCAAGGTCTCAGCATCCTTTGTCTCACCGCATGCTGTTAAGCTCAAGCTCATCAAAATACTTATCGCTGCAGACAACAAGGCTTTCAAATGGTGTTTTTTTAGAATACGGGAAGAAAAGTTATACATTTTTGATTCTCCAATTCAAATTGGTTGCTTTACGGATTAATAGTGCCCAAAAAAATTGCCGTGTTTTGGCCACTACTATAGTGCTATGTGAATAGTGAATAGCGTATTACGGTAGAAATATGCCAAAGGTGTATATCTCCATGCTAAATTTTAGTCTGAAAAGGTCTTCAGAATACCGAATATTTCATGCGGTTAAAAGTTATATATGATTAGCGGAGATGATAGAATTTTTTATTTAAAAGTTTGCGATAAAAAGACGATAATCCAATTTTTACAGTAGATCTGCTTAATCGGAGAAAATCATGAATGTTGTTGCTGTCGTAGGTTTAGGTTATGTGGGCTTGCCATTGGCCGTTGAATTCGGAAAAAAAAGGCGAACGATAGGCTATGATTTATCCGGCAGTAAAATTCAAAGTTACCGGCAGCATATCGACCCCACTGGCGAAGTATCAACCGATGATTTGAAACGCGCCAGCCAGCTTGTCTTAACAAACGATGCAACCGAATTATCACCAGCAGACTACATCGTCGTTGCGGTGCCCACACCCGTGGACCAAGCGCATCAACCGGATTTCAGGCCTTTGATCAGTGCAAGCGAAACAGTCGGTAAAAACATGAAATCCGGCGCGATTGTCATTTATGAATCCACCGTATATCCAGGTGCTACCGAAGAAGTTTGTATTCCGGTGCTGGAAAAATTTTCCGGCCTGAAATGGAAACAGGATTTTCATGTCGGCTATTCGCCCGAACGCATCAATCCAGGTGATAAACAATATACGCTTACAACCATTGTCAAGGTCGTCTCAGGCGATGACGAAAGCACGCTGGAGAAAGTTGCCGGGCTTTATGAAAGTGTGGTGACTGCGGGTGTTTATCGTGCCGCAAGCATCAAAGTCGCCGAAGCGGCCAAAGTCATAGAAAACACGCAGCGCGATCTGAATATCGCATTGATGAATGAACTGGCCATTATTTTTGACCGCCTGAATATCGACACGCTGGACACGCTGGAAGCCGCAGGCACCAAGTGGAATTTTCTGCCGTTTCGCCCCGGCCTCGTCGGCGGCCACTGCATCGGCGTGGACCCCTATTATCTGACGCACAAAGCCGAAATGATCGGCTATATGCCGCAGGTGATTCTGGCAGGCCGGCGCATTAATGACAACATGGCGAAGTATATTGCCGAGCAGACGATCAAACAGATTATTAAAGCCGGGTTCAACGTACGCGGCGCCAAAGTGAACGTACTGGGTCTCACATTCAAAGAAAATTGCCCCGACCTGCGGAACTCGAAAGTCATCGATGTCATCCGGGAACTTGAAGACTACGGCATCGAAATTCATGTATGCGATCCTGTGACGGATTCCGAAGAAGCCCTGCATGAATACGGCGTGACACTCAAGCCCTGGGAAAATCTGCCGCGCGCAGAAGCCATGATTGTTGCCGTTTCACATGTCGATTTTTTAACCAGGTCAATTCCCGATATACTGACTAAAATTGTCGACAATGGTTGCTTTATCGATGTCAAATCCAAATTCAATCAATCAGTGCTTCAGAGTGCCGGATTACACGTCTGGCGGCTTTGATAGCGTATATTCAGGAATTTTTTTATGACCCGATTTCAGAAAATCCGGCAACACTTATCCCAGCATCAATATTACTGGCTGGTGACAGGTGTCGCTGGTTTCATTGGCTCAAATCTGCTAGAAGGTTTACTGAAACTAAACCAGAAAATCATCGGTCTGGATAATTTCTCGACAGGATATCAGCATAATCTGGACCAGGTCAGAGAAAGTGTCGAACCTGAACTTTGGCGCAATTTCAAGTTTGTGCAGGGCGATATCCGCAATCTGGATGAATGCAGAGCAGTCTGCAGAAATGTGGATTTCATACTGCATCAGGCGGCTTTGGGTTCTGTGCCGCGCTCCATCGACGACCCTATTCTGACGAACGAAAATAATGTTTCCGGTTTCCTCAACATGCTGGTCGCGGCACGCGATGCCAAAGTCAAACGTTTTGTCTATGCGGCTTCAAGCTCCACCTATGGCGACCATCCTGATCTGCCCAAAGTGGAATCAGTGATCGGGAACCCCCTGTCACCCTATGCCGTGACCAAATATGTCAACGAGCTTTATGCCGATGTATTCGCGCGCTGCTATGCAATGGAATCGATCGGACTGCGCTATTTCAATGTCTTCGGCCCGAGGCAGGATCCGCATGGTGCGTATGCCGCAGTCATTCCGCTATGGGTATTCGCACTGATCAAAGACAAACCGCTGTATATCAACGGTGACGGTGAAACCAGCCGCGATTTCTGTTATGTGGACAATGTCGTTCAGGCAAACCTGCTGGCTGCGCTGACCACCGATGAAGCCGCAATCAACCAGGTCTATAATGTGGCACTCAATGAACGCACTAGCCTGAATCAACTTTACACCATGATGCACGCGCTGCTGATCGGCAAATTCCCGCATTTAAAATCACATCAGCCGCAGTATGTCGATTTCCGGGAAGGTGATGTGCGCCATTCTCAGGCGGACATCAGCAAAGCACACAATCTGCTTGGATTCGAACCGGTTTACGCGATTCAGGAAGGGCTTGAGGCGGCAATGCAGTGGTATGTGGACAACCTGACTGAACGAACCGATATCAAATAATCCGCTGTTGGTTGTGTTTATGCGCAAGCCAGCGACAGGACGCCTCTAAAAATCCATATTTCGTCACAATACATCGTTGTTCTCAAAAAATATTTCCTTACATATTGACCATATGTTGCGTCAATATTTTTTGTTTCCGCCTTGTCTTGCTCATTTTTATTTAAAACGCTGAATTTTTAGGGGTGTCCTACATCCATTCATGAAAACAATGTCCCCCGACATGCTGGCACGCCGCCTGATGCATCTGCCCAAACCGGTTTACAGCGATGAGCTTCCGGTTGTCGCTAAGCGTGAAACCATCAAACAGGCGATTGCGGACAATCAGGTTGTCATCATCTGCGGCGAAACCGGATCGGGAAAAACAACCCAGTTACCGAAAATATGCCTGGAGTTAGAACGCGGCGTGCAGGGCATGATCGGCCATACGCAGCCGCGCCGCATCGCCGCGCGATCGGTCGCTCAGCGTATCGCGGCGGAACTGGCCACCGGGCTTGGCCAGGCGGTTGGTTACAAAGTGCGCTTCTCGGACAAAATCGGCGCCAACAGTTACATCAAGCTCATGACCGACGGTATTCTGCTCGCGGAAACGCAGAGCGACCCGAAGCTGCTGGCTTACGATACCCTCATCATTGATGAAGCACACGAACGCAGCCTGAATATTGACTTCCTGCTGGGTTACATCACGCGCCTGCTGCCCCGGCGCCCCGATCTCAAATTAATTGTCACTTCCGCCACCATCGACGCGGAACGGTTCTCGAAGCATTTCAATCACGCACCGGTCATCGAAGTATCTGGCCGTACCTATCCGGTGGACATCCGCTATCAGCCGGTTGTACTGGATGATGAAGATCTCGAATTGCAGCAGAAAATGCTCAATGCCGTTGATGAAATTTTACAGACAAGCCGGTCAGGCGATATTCTGATTTTCCTGCCGGGTGAGCGTGAAATCCGTGAAACGGCCGAATCATTGCGCAAACACCATTTCGACCAGAATCAATCGGGTGTTTCCGGCGTGGAAATATTGCCGCTGTTTGCGCGCCTGTCATTCAGCGAGCAGGAACGCATCTTCAAGCCCGGTCAGGCGCGCCGTATTATCCTGGCTACCAATGTCGCAGAAACCTCGCTGACCGTGCCTGGAATACACTACGTCATCGATACCGGCCGGGCGCGCGTCAACCGTTACAGTTATCGCAACAAAGTCGAGCAATTGCGTATTGAAAAGATTTCCCGCGCTTCCGCCAACCAGCGCGCCGGGCGTTGCGGGCGTATCGCGAGCGGTATCTGCTACCGGTTATATTCCGAAGAAGATTATCAGGCAAGGCCGGAATTCACCGATCCTGAAATCCTGCGCTCATCGCTCGCCGCTGTGATCTTACGCATGAAATCGCTCAAAATCGGCGACGTGGAAAATTTCCCGTTCCTCGAACCGCCAACCGCGCGCATGATCGCAGACGGTTACCAGTTGCTGGCAGAACTTGGTGGTGTCGATGAAAACAAGCAACTGACGCGGCTCGGCTGGCAACTGGCGAAATTTCCGATCGATCCGCGGATTGCGCGCATGGTGCTGGCAGCCAAGCAGGAAAACTGTCTGCATGAAGTGCTGATCATCGCGTCCGCGCTGAGTCTGCAAGACCCGCGCGACCGGCCGTTCGAACATCAGGATGCGGCCGACCAGGCGCACCGGCGTTTTATGGATGAGCGTTCCGACTTCATGGGGTACCTGAAGCTGTGGGAGTTCTTTGACAAACTGCTCAAGCATAAAAAATCCAATCGCAAACTGGTTGCCGAGTGCCGTGATCATTTTTTGTCCTACCGCCGTCTGCGCGAATGGCGTGAAATCCACAACCAGTTGCATATTCTGATTAAGGAATTCGGTTTCAAACCGAATGAAGTTCCCGCGGCATACGACGAAATACACCGCGCCCTGCTGGCGGGATTGCTCGGCAATATCGGCTTAAAAACAGAAAAAGACGGTGAATATCTCGGTGCGCGCGGCATCAAGTTCTCGATCTTTCCGGGCTCAGCGTTAAAAAAAGGCAAAACTAAGGCTAAATGGACGGTATGCGCCGAACTGGTCGAGACCGGAAAGCTGTATGGCCGCGGTGTTGCGCGCATAGACCCGATGTGGTTGGAAACAATCGCCGGGAGTTTATGCAAACGCGATTACTTTGACGCACATTGGGGAAAAAAGCGCGCTGAAGTAATTGCTTATGAGCGCGTCACGTTGTACGGATTGCCCATTGTTACCCAGAGGCCGGTGCATTATGGGCGGATCAACCCGCAGGAATCACGCGAGTTATTTATTCGTGGCGCATTGGTTGCCGGTGAGTACCTCACCCGGGCGCCGTTTTTTTCGCATAACCGGCAACTCGTCAGGGACATCGAGGAACTCGAGCACAAAACACGGCGGCAGGACGTATTGGTCGACGACGAAGTGATTTTTGCGTTCTACGATGCGCTGATTCCGCAGAAGATCTATAACGGCGCAGGTTTTGACCACTGGCGCAAACAGGCCGAGCAGGAAAACCCGAAGCTGCTCTATCTCGACCGGGAACTGCTTACCCGCCATCACGGTGATGCCATTGAGATACAATTCCCGGAACAACTTATGCTGTCCGACAGTGTTTTTTCATTGCAGTATCGTTTCGATCCGGGACATGTGCTCGATGGCGTCACCGTCACCATTCCCCTGTCCATGCTCAACCGGCTCGATACCCGGCAGTTCGATTATCTTGTACCCGGCTTGATCCGCGAAAAAATCACCTGGTATCTCAAAGCGCTGCCCAAACAGACACGCCGTTTACTCGTGCCGATACCCGATGCCGTCACGGAATTCCTGCAATGGCAACCGGTTTCCGCGACAGATACCGCGCTTCACGATGCACTGGCCCGATTTATCCTGAGAAAAACGACAATCGCCATTCCCCTGGATATCTGGGAAGACAAAGGTATCCCGCAACACCTGCTGATGCATTTCAAAATCGTCGATGAAAATGGCGAAGAGCTTGCCATGAGCCGTAATCTGACCGAACTGCAGGAAAAATTCGGCAACGCGGCGCAAACCACATTCCGCCAGCTGAGCCTTGAGGATGAAAAAACCGGCATCGAACGCGACGGCATCAAACACTGGGATTTTGGCGACTTGCTCGAGGAAATCACGTTCACGCGCGGCGGACGCAAGATAACCGGCTATCCGGCGCTGGTCGACCGGCAGGAACATGTGGCAATCCGCCTGTTCGACACCCGTGCCACCGCGGAGCAGGCGATGCGCGACGGCGTCTGCCGCCTGATGCAGCTCGAATACCGCGAACGCATGAAACAGCTCGACAAAAGCATCCCCGGCTTCCGTCAGGCTGCGCTGCAACTGACCACCTGCATCGTCCCGGGTGACCTGAAGCAGGACTTGCTCGACACCATCGCCGACCGCGCTTTTATCGGCGAAGATCCGCTGCCGCGAACGCAACAGGCTTTTACCGCACAATGCTCCAGCGCAAAAGCGCGCCTGCCGCAGGTCATTGAAAACTATACGCAGCTGCTGAGCGAAATCGGCGCGGCCTATCACGCCATGATGCAATACCGCGCATCGCTGAAATCGATCACCCCCCGGATCAAAGCCGAACTCGACGCACAACTCGGCAACCTGGTCTACCCCGGTTTCATCGGCAAAACGCCGTGGGAAAAACTGAAACACTTCCCGCGCTACCTGAACGGCATGCGCGTGCGCCTGGAAAAATCAACCGGCAACTTGCCGCGCGACGAACAGCACGCCGCCGAAATCCGAACACTCTGGGAACGCTATGAACAATGCTGCGAAAAACACCAGCGGCTCGGCATCATCGACCCGAACCTGACCGAATTCCGCTGGCAGATCGAAGAACTCCGCATATCATTGTTTTCCCAGGAACTCAAAACCCCGCAACCGGTTTCGGCGAAACGGCTGGAGAAATTGTGGGAGAAAGTCAGGAAATAGCCTGATTGTGTTGAACGCCATACCGGAATTGATCCTCAACACTGTTAGCAACAAATGACTTGAACCGCACAACATTGTTTAGTAAAGTCTTGATCAACATTGCTTTTCCTTGGCACAGATCCGATTTGGTTTTGGGAAAACAATCTTACCTCTCCATGAGAAGCAATGCCCTAAATTTTGCTAGATATTACTTACAAATTCTGCGAAAGTGATCATCATTCATTGAGTGAGGTAGAGAAAAATGAGTCAATTCAGGTTTTCTACAACGGACTTTCCTGAAAGCGAGCGGGTTAATGCATTTCAGGATGTTTATGCTTCCATTGCTAACACGGATATGGAACCTTATCAGGGTCACGCGCCATTTGTAGAAATGGTAGGGCAATTATTACCGAATCTAGGGGTCTACGAGAGCATCGTTTCACCTCATCTATCCCGGCGTACTGCTACCCATGTCGCTGCTGAAAGCAATGACAATCTGGCATTAGTCGTCCCTATTGATCGCTCGGCATTAATCTATCCAGAAAATGGTGAACCGTTGCATTGTATGCCTGGAGAAGCAGTGCTGATGCCAACGGATTCGACTCACCAAGCGCTTAACCCAAATGCGATCACAATCGCAGTGATTGTTGCGCCTAGAACACAAATCGCGCCCAGGGTTTCTGATTTGAATAAGCGCTTGATGAAAAAAATCAGCAGCGCATCTACGCCTGAATTACGCTTGCTTGTAGGTTATACCCGAATGTTGATACAAATGAAGCAGGATTTGTCTCCTGAGCTCGCTTCATTGGCTTCTACTCAGATACATGACCTGTTCACACTGCTGCTCGGCGCAAAACAGGATGAGATGGAAGTAGCGAAGGGGCGAGGGCTCCGTGCAGTACGACTCAAGGCAGTGAAAAGCGATATTCTGGAGCATATTACTGAGAGCGAACTCACTATCAACCAGGTGGCCCTGCGCCAGGGCATATCGCCTCAATATATCCGCGCCTTATTTCATAGTGAGCAAACCACGTTTGCTGATTACGTCACCGGAATACGCCTTGAGCAAGCCTATCGCCTACTGCGCAGTCCATTGCACATGGGTTGCAGCATCAGCACACTCGCTTTCGCTATGGGTTTCAACAATCTTTCCTGGTTTAATCGCGTTTTCAAACAACGATTTGGCTTGACGCCTTCAGATGTGAGAGATTTATTCAGGCAATCTGCAGATCTTCCATAGCAAAAACCTTTCTACTCAAACAACCTTTCTTATTTCCTTTTATCTGTAACGAATTGTTTGTAATTTACTACAAGCAGATGAATTGTCAAAATTAATTGATCATTAAAATCAATCATATATACCCAATATAAACTGGTTGTGTAAAGTATAGTAGCGCTCAGTACTATTAGTTGTAGCGTTTAGTAGTAGAGCAATTTATTAATTTCAACTAAAAAGATAGGTGAATATCTAAGCCTAATGCATTGCAGCTTGCAATATTGCAACTGCCCAGCGTGGCAATTTGTTTTCTACGAGGGAGATTAATCATGGATGGTCGCTATACAGAAATTGAGACGGGTGCAGAGTATTATGTACGAGAATTACCAAATGGCGTGCTTGCTTGGCTTGGAGAATATCCGCAGACCTCCACAGGACAAAAGCCATTTACTAATGCTTTTTTAGGACAATTGACAAGTGGAGGGTACGCACAAGGTGATTTAGTCGATCTACCCAAAGGCCAAGCCTCTGGTGTGTACCGGGATATCCAGGTAAACAAGGAAAGAGGTAGATATCGTTTCTACCTTCCCGGGGCTGGTTTTCGAACACTGGAATCGAGTCTATCCAGATCTCCTATCAACAATTTCCTTGAATGGGGGTGCGGTTTTTATGACGAACAACCAAATAGTGCAAGCTTTTCACTTACCGGTGTATGGAAATGTAATGACGGTGGAACGTATTACATACGACAACTTTCCGATAAAGTGGTGTGGATGGGTGAAGATCCCAATGGACATTGGAGCAATATTTTCTTCGGGCAAATCACAGGTGATCAAATTACCGGTCGCTGGGTAGATGTGCCAAAAGGAAATAATCTTGGATTTGGCGAAATTACAGTCCAGGCACGTGGATCTGGATTGCTCGCTGGCCGCATTCCTGGAACGATGCTGCGAAGAATCAGTGTGAGTGGTGGTTTTGGGGGAAGCGAGTGGCACAAAACTGATTCCTTACGTGTATTCTTCCGGTTGCAAAATCTGCGGATTATCCGGAATGCCGATGTTGGTGGATTAAACCGCGGTGGAGATGAGCCTTACCTAATGCCTGCTTATATTACGATTGGTGGGAACCAATATCGTGCACTGACGCAATTGACTAACCTTTCCTCCTCTTCCCGGCCACAAGTTACCTCGCCACTTTTTCAGCATGAATGGGGAACTAGTGGAGACTGGCCAAAAAATAACCTTACCTGGCAAGAAGACCTTGCGCCAGGAACCATAGTTCCTGTTCCCGATTATATTGCCTATGCTGAGACTGAATTAAGAACTTTTAATGGGCTGCAACCGAATTCATCTTTAGCCAGAAACACCGCAAACTTTATTCCAGGTGTGATCGCAATGGAAGAAGCATCGACACGAAATGATGATATTCGTGCCGGCTTGAATGCACTGCTGAGTAATGGTCCTGAAACGATACATCGGGCTATAGTAGATGGCGTAGGAAGGATACTTGCTGATCCAAATACGCCGCTTGATGAAATTGTTAGAGACGCTCAAGATGCGTTATCCGATCAGGTAAAAAATGCGGCAATAGCCAGTGCAACATCGGATCTGTTTGGGATTCTTGCAGGGTTCGATCCTGATAAAACCGTGGGTGTACAATTTCCCGCTTTTTCGCTGGGCGTGTTACGTGAGGTAGCTTTGACCGGGCGGACGATACCAGTTGATATGGTATTTCGGGAAGTCGGCGAGTGGCGAATTACTGGTTCAATTTCTGCGACTCGAGCACCCTATCAGCGTCTTACTGAAATTGCGCAATTGGAGGTGACTTTCCTAACAGGAGGGGATGACAAACGTGAGGGCAGTTCGGTTAATCTAAGCCTGCGTCTGAATAATGGGGAGATTCGTGGCGGTATACGTGCACATCGCTCTGGTCAACGTTTTGCAGATCGCAGTTTTCATACCGCTAGAATTCCTCTTTCCCCGCCAGTTTATAGTCCAAGCGGCATGGAGCTCTTGTTAGTTTGGAATCGAGAATCAGGGGATGGTTGGTTCAGGGGTCCGGATAGCTGGGAATTAGATCGTATACGTGTTGTAGCTTTTGATCGCTTAGATCGGCGGCAGATTCTACTGAGAAATAAAGCTATGGGCGTGAAGTTAGAAGGAAACCGGACTTTATCAATCCGGTTGTTGTGATGCATGGTAGTAAAAACGAAAGAATTAATCTGCTGAACTAACCTACTGAAAGAATAGTGGAATTGCGAAGCAATATGGAGAACGAGATCTTGGTATTCATAAATATTGCTTAGGAGATTCGAGTGGAAGGAAAAGCCAGTAAAAATGTGAGCAAGGACAGCGAAGCATCGCAAAGTGATTCCTTCACGCTATCCGCACCCAAAATAGAACTCCCAAAAGGCGGCGGCGCGATCCGTGGCATGGGCGAGAAATTTGCCGCTAATCCGGTAACCGGTACGGGTTCCATGTCGGTACCGATTGCCACGAGTCCGGGGCGCAATGGCTTCGGGCCTGAGTTATCCCTTTCCTATGACTCGGCTTCAGGCAACGGGCCATTCGGTTTCGGCTGGAGCCTATCGCTGCCATCCGTTATCCGCAAAACCGACAAAGGCTTGCCGCAGTATCTGGATGGCCATGCCCATCAGAATGATTCGGATACTTTTATCTTGTCTGGTGCGGAAGACCTGGTGCCGGTATTGAATGATGACCAGTCCCTCTGGCATGACAGGCGCGACATCGAAGGCATAACCTACCATATCCGCCGCTACCGTCCCCGTATCGAAGGCTTGTTCGCCCGGATCGAACGCTGGACGAATGACGCAGATCCCAGCGATGTGCACTGGCGCTCCATTTCCAAAGACAACATCCTCACGCTCTATGGCAGAAACAGCAATTCCCGTATCGTTGATCCTGCCGATCCCCGCAAGATCTTCAACTGGCTGATCTGTGAAACGCGCGATGACAAAGGCAATGCCATTCTGTACGAATACCGTGAAGAGGATGATACCGGCGTCGATCTGATACAGGCCAACGAGCGCAACCGCTCACGTACCGCCAATCGCTATATCAAGCGCATTCGCTACGGCAACCAGAGAACACTGCTCATCGATGGCCGCCGGCCCGTCTTCCTGACACCGGATCAGCTTGACCAAGCCCATTGGCTGTTCGAAGTCGTCTTCGATTATGGCGAAGATCACTACCTGATTGCTTCTGATGCTGCTCAGCGTCCGCGCGTGGAAGCCGCAGCACAATCAACGGATTCATCCTGGCCGGTACGCCCTGATCCGTTTTCCAGTTACCGCGCCGGTTTTGAAGTGCGTACCTATCGCCGCTGCCAGCGGGTGATAATGTTCCATCACTTCGCCGAATTGGGTGCGCATCCATATCTCGTGCGCTCTACCGAATTCGATTATGCCGATTTTGAATACGATGACAGCGCAATTCCCAATCTTTTAAATGAATTGGAACACGAAGGCAGCACCCGTTTTGCCTCGTTCATCCAAAGTGTTTTGCAATCCGGTTATCTGCTTGATGACTCTGTTCCAGGTGAAGGCGGCGTGTCGGATGAACGCCTCAGAAAATACACCTACTTCAAAAAATCACTGCCGCCGCTGCAATTCAAATACAGCAAAGCCAAAATCAAGGAAACGGCTGATGAACTGGATGCCGCAAGTCTGGAAAATCTCCCCATCGGACTCGATGGCAGTATGTATCAATGGGTCGATCTGGATGGCGAAGGGGTAACCGGCATACTCACCGAGCAAGCCAATGCCTGGTTCTATAAACCCAATCTTGGCGGCGGCAAATTCGGCCCGCTGCAGCCCGTTGCGCGTCAGCCCTCGCTTGCAGCGCTCAGCGGTGGTAATCAGCAATTGCTCGATCTGGCGGGCAACGGCCAGCTCGATCTGGTGGCGCTCAGCGGCCCCACACCGGGTTTTTATGAACGCACCCACGATGAAGACTGGGAATCTTTTCGATCTTTCAAAACGTTGCCCAATATTCCGTGGGACGAACCCAACCTGAAATTCATCGACCTGGGTGGCGACGGCCATGCCGATATACTCATCAGCGAGCACCAGGTCTTCACCTGGCATCCCTCCCTGGCGGAAGAAGGTTTTGCACCCGCCCGCCAGGTTACCCAGCCGCTGGATGAAGAACAAGGCCCGAGGCTGGTGTTTGCCGATGGCACGCAGTCCATCTACCTGGCCGATATGTGCGGCGATGGCCTGACCGATCTGGTACGTATCCGCAATGGCGAAGTCTGCTACTGGCCGAACCTCGGCTATGGCCATTTTGGCGCCAAAGTCACCATGGACAATGCACCCTGGTTCGATCATCCCGACCAGTTCAGCCAGCAGCGCATCCGCCTGGCCGATATCGACGGCTCCGGTACCAACGACATCCTCTATCTGCACCGTGACGGTGTGCGGCTTTATTTCAATCAATCCGGCAACCGCTGGAGCGTGCCGCATCACCTGCATCAACTCCCCGGGATCGATAACCTGACCTCGATCATGACCGCCGATCTGCTCGGCAACGGTACCGCCTGCCTGGTGTGGTCTTCCCCCCTGCCGGGTGACAACAGGCACCCGCTGCGCTATCTCGATCTGATGGGCGGCAAAAAACCACACCTGTTGACCCGGATCGACAACAATCTAGGCGCAATTACCAAAATCGACTACGTTTCTTCCACTCAGTTTTATCTTGCTGACAAAGCCGCGGGCAAACCCTGGATTACCAAACTGCCCTTCCCGGTGCACGTGGTCGAACAGGTCAGCATCGAAGAAAGCTGGCGCGAGACATGCTTTACCACCCGCTACAGCTACCATCATGGCTATTTCGACGGGTATGAGCGCGAGTTCCGTGGTTTTGGCCGGGTCGAGCAGGTGGATACGGAGTATTACGGTGAATTTGCCGCAGGCAATGTGGCCAGCCCCTACATTACCGACGATCACCAGCTTTACCAGCCACCGATCAAAACCATCACCTGGTTCCATACCGGCGCATTTCTGAATCGGGAACGCATCCTGTCGCAATTCGAAAGTGAATATTTCCCTCATTGGTTCGAGAAATTAAGGCCCAATGAGGAAAATGTTTTTGGAGATTTTCAGGAAAACGTTCTGCCCAAGCCCGACTTGGTCGCGCAGGATCTGTCCGTGGAAGAGTGGCGAGAAGCACTGCGTGCCTGTAAAGGCATGATGCTGCGCCAGGAAATTTATGAGCTGGATGTTGATGCACTGGAGGAGGGCGAAGAACAGCGCGTCAAGCTGTTTTCCACCGCTTATCACAATTGCCATATCCAGCGGCTGCAACCGCGCGCGGGCAATCGCCATGCGGTTTTTCTGGTTACAGAGAGCGAAGCCATTACTTACCACTACGAACTCGATTTACGCCAGGACAGCCGCCCTGATCCGCGCATCGCGCACACGCTGAATCTGCGCACCGATTCATACGGCAATGTGCTGGAATCCGTCGCCGTCGCCTATCCCCGCATCGGACGGCATAGCGAAACGGATACGGGCGTGGTGCTATCGCCACCCGACACGCTTGACCGCATTCGTGAGGTGCAAGGCAAACCCCATCTGGTCTATAGCGAAAACCACTTCACTGAGGATATCGACGATCCGCCCGATCCCGATAATCCGCCCGATCCTGATAATCACCGTCTGCCGCTGCCTTGTGAGGTCAGGACGTATGAACTGACCGGTCTCGAACCGGAAGCAGGCGAATTGTATTATTCCCTCGGCAATCTCCGGCAAGCGCCGATTGCCGACCCTACCAACGATCTTCCGTATCACCAGCTCACGGGATCAGGCGGTCTGCAAAAACGCTGTGTCGAACACGTACGCATGCTGTATTTCGACCGCAATCTGCGCGATGCACTGCCACTGGGAAGACACAACACGCTGGCGTTGCCCTATGAAACCTACAAACTCGCGCTGACGGAAGACTTGCTGGAAACGATCCTGGGCGAGAAGTTGAACGATCTGCAAATCTCTGGCGAGAGACGCCAAGCCATGTTCGATCGCGTCCTGCGCGATGGTGGCTATCATCACTTCCTGGATGAACCGGGTCGCCGCTGGTGGATACGTTCCGGCATCGCCCGGTTTGTTTTGGAAGGCGAGCAACACGCGGTACAACACTTCTACCTGCCCGAGCGTTACATCGACCCGTTCGATAACGAAACCGTGCTGGAATACGACGACCACTATGATCTTTTTATCCGTTCCAGCCGCGACCCGGTTGGCAATGTCACCGCTATTGAAGCCTTCGATTACCGCGTACTGGCGCCCAGCCGGATACGTGATATCAACGACAATCAGACCGAAGTGGCTTTCGATACCTTCGGCCTGCCTGCCGCCATGGTGCTCAAAGGCAAACCGGATAGAAACGAAGGCGACAATCTCGATCCTGCGCCGCCCGACCCGGATACCGCAACCCTGATCCGTTTCTTTACCGGCGATTACAGCGAGACCGAAGCGCGCACATTGCTTGGTAACGCTACCGCGCGCCATCTGTATTATTTCGGCGAAACCGAGGAAAGGGATGCTGAGGGCAATATCATCATTCGTTGGGGAGCAAACCCCGCCAGCGCCTGCGGCATATTGCGCGAGAAGCACGTTGCACAGCTTGGACAAAATGAATTCAGTCCCCTGCAACTGGCTTTCGAATATTCCGACGGCAGCGGCAATGTGCTGGTCAAAAAGGTGCAGGCCGAACCTGAGGAAGAAGGTGGTCTACTGCGCTGGATAGCGAACGGCAAAACCGTCCTCAACAACAAAGGCAAGCCGGTCAAGCAATATGAGCCCTACTTCAGTGGGCATCACCGCTGGGATGATGAGGAAGCTTCGCAGGCAAACGGTGTCACACCCATCCTGTATTACGACGCGGCAGGCCGCCTCATCCGTACCGAAGCACCGGACGGCAGCTACAGCCGGGTGGCATTCACGCCCTGGTTCATGGCGGCCTGGGATGCCAGCGATACCGTGGAGCCTAATAATGCCTGGTATGTTCGTCATATCAACGGAACAGCCGAACAACAACAGGCTGCAAGATTGGCCGAACACCACGCCAATACACCCACCGTCACCCATCTGGATAGCCTCGGACGCGAAGTGATCGTCATTGCACATAACCGTACCCCGAGCAATGCACCAGAGTTAAGTAACACGCCCTTGCTGGATCGACCGTGGATTGGTGAAAAATACGCCACCTATACCCATCTCGATGCCGAAGGCAAACCGCTGTGGATACGCGATGCACGCGGCAACCGGGTCATGGAATACATCAAGCACAACTCATCCGGCACCGGGCCGGCATATTTCCCGGCCTACGACATTGCGGGTAATCTGCTGTTCCAGCACAGTATGGACGGTGGCGACCGCTGGATGCTGATGGATGCCACCGGCCAGCCGCATTACGCCTGGGATGAAAATGAGCGTACCGGCGAGGATGGTGAGGCTCCACTGGAACATCGCATCTACCACACCCTCTACGACGCACTGCGCCGTCCCCTGCAACAGCGTTTGCAGATTGATGCACCAGACTGGCAGATAACGGAACGGCTGGTCTATGGTGAAACCCTTGGAGAAGCAGCCAAGGCACGCAACCTGCGCGGGCAGGTTCACCAGCACTACGATCCCAGCGGCCTGATCACCAATGAATGGTTCGACTTCAAAGGCAACCTGCTCGAAGCGACGCGCCAGCTCGCCAGCGCTTATGCCGCCTCAATCATTGATTGGCCGGCAAATCCACCGCCGAGTGCGTTTGAACCGGAGACCTTTACCCAACGCACGCAATACGACGCGCTCAACCGCATGATCCGATTGGAGAATTGGCACCACGCAGAACTTCCGGACCGTTCCCCGGTTATCTATATCCCCCGGTACAACCAGCGCGGCATCCTGGCTGGAGAAACCCTGACTGTACGAGGTCAGGTAAAGGAAGCGATTCGTAAAATTGAGTACGATGCCAAAGGCCAGCGGATGCTGATCGAATATGGCAACAATACCGACACCCGTTATGACTATGACCCGCTCACGTTCCGCTTAAAGCAACTGCGCACCACCCGCCCGGTCAGTGATCTTGCCTTCCCGGAGTTTCACTCCAATTTGGAGGATGAGCGGATCGTCCAGCAGCTCAACTACACCTATGATCCAACAGGCAACATTACCGAGATTTACGATGAAGCCTACCAACCGGTATTCTTTCGCAACCAGGAAGTCAGGCCGCGTAGCCGCTACACCTATGACGCGCTCTACCGGCTGATTGAAGCGACCGGGCGTGAAAACTATCATGCGGAAGACCCGCCGCCGCAACGTCCGCCTGAGCCTGCACCGGTGGATTTCTGGTTGGGTGGCGATGTACTGCGCAACTACACCCAGCGCTACCAATACGACTCTGTTGGCAACATTCTGCAAATGCGCCATACCGCCGATCGTGGCAGTTGGACGCGCAACTACCAGTACCACCTGCACAGCAACCGCCTGCTCGCCACGCAAAACGGCAGCAGCCTGGATTATGCACGCTATGTGGCAACGGATGCAGTCACGCTCAGTGAACAGTACAGCTACGATACCCACGGCAGCATGCGCAATCTGGCCAATGTGTCGAACGAGTATTACTTGCGCTGGGATACGCGCGACATGATCCACGCGCTCGATCTGGGCGGAGGCGGATGGGCTTATTACCAATATGACAGTAACAAGCAACGCACACGTAAGCGCATCGAGCGCAACAATGGCGGCCGCACCGTGGAAGAACGTTTTTATCTTGGCGGTATGGAATGGTATCGCCGCTGGCTCAACGGCAACCTGGTGGAAGAAATCGAAACGCATCACCTGTTCGTAGACGATCAGCGCGTGTTGATCGTGGAGGATGTACAGCGTTCAGGCACAACTGGCTTGCCAGAAGGCGTGCTGGATCGCTATCAGTACAGCAATCACCTCGGTTCAGTCGGGCTGGAGTTGGATGGTGCAGCACAGATTATTTCGTATGAGGAATACCATCCGTACGGGACGACGGCGTATCAGGCGCGTGGGCGGGATGTACGGGCCGTTGCCAAGCGGTATCGCTATACCGGGATGGAGCGGGATGAAGAGAGCGGGTTGAGTTATCACACGGCGCGGTATTACTTGCCTTGGTTGGGGAGGTGGGGGAGTTGTGATCCGATTGGGGTGGAGGGAGGGATAAATTTATATGTATATGCAAATGACAATCCCGTAATTTTCAGTGATTCAAATGGACAGCAAGCACAGAGATGGCAACGTCTTGATCCTGCAGATGTAGTTCAAGGTGAGTCCTGGGAAAGTGGTGCTGCAGGAGCGGCACTTGGAACGATAATCGCAAACTGGTTATTTGGGGATATGCGTCCTAGTGCTCGTGATTTTAGTGTATTTGCTCGTATTGCAGCAGGTAGGCAAATGGATAGAGCCGCATCAAGATCATCAACCCCTCAGGTACCTGATGCAACGCCTCGTTCATCAACCTCTACGCAAGCACCAATCCAAGCAGCACAACCTAGTGTTTTGCCTTCACCACATCGAAGCCCTAATCCTACTGCAGCCACATCTCCGAGGGTGACTGCGCAAAGATCAGTTTCAGCTAGCTCTCCTGCTACTTCATCTCCGCCTCCACAACGTGTGAGGCCTCCACGTCGTGCAAGTTCTAGCAGCAGTTCTTCTTCTGATGCGTCTACTGCTCATGGAGATAGCAGTGATGGAGCGGGTAGTGTCCACGATAGCGGTAGCCCTAGTGGAAGAGAAAGGGGAAGGAGGAGTGGAAGTGGCTCTACATCCAGTACGAGAGCATCGGCGATTGTAGATACATCTCTGCTCAGAGAAGCGGAAGCAGGACACGAGGGGGCATTAGCAGCACTCAGAGCTGTTAACCCTCATATTACCCAAAGTCAACTTGAAGAATTTACTCAAATTGGAGATCCCAGAGTTCGTGCAAGACGTGAAGCATTCCTCGCGAGAGAAGGAGTAGTTTTACTTGACCCGCAACATGGGCAGGTAGATACACCTGAGCGTCGGGCGCTTTTTTGGAGAATTGCTCGTGGTGCGCGGGCACAAAGTATGCGTCCCACCGGTGACTCAGCTCTTATTTTACATGCCATGAGTACTAGAATGCGGGTTGTAACCATGGATAGAGCCTTGAGTAACTTATTGGACAATTTTGGCAGAAGACGTCCACCTGTGACTATAGATGTTGTACCTAGAAGGTAGCCCGCATAGGGCGGATACCACGTACGGCGGATTCGCGAAGCAATCCGCCACCATTTGTGGGTCTGGTATCGGATGATTGGGTGATTACGTTTGACTATGGCGGATTGTCGCTGCGCTCCGAATCCGCCCTACGCAAATGATCGGCGAATCGGTGTGTTGGCTTTGAATGGGGTTGGAGGATGCCTGATTATCGGCGGAACTGGGTTCCGGGCGGGACGTACTTTTTTACGGTGGCTTTGCTTGAGCGAAAGCGGGATTTGCTGGTTGCGGAGATTGAGCGGTTGCGGGAAGCGGTGCGCCGGGTGAAGCGCCGGTATCCGTTCGAGATCGTGGCGTGGGTGGTGTTGCCCGACCATTTGCATTGCATATGGACGCTGCCGCCGGGCGATGCGGATTATGCGACTCGCTGGCGTTTGATCAAGCTGCTGTTCGTCAAGAGCCTGCCGAAAGGCGAACGGCTTTCGACAGTGAGAAAACGGCGTCATGAGCGGGGTATCTGGCAGCGGCGGTACTGGGAGCACACGATCCGTGATGAAAGGGATTTGGCGAATCATGTGGATTACGTGCATTGGAATCCAGTGAAGCATGGCTATGCTGCCAAAGTCGCGGAGTGGCCTTTTTCCACGTTCCATCGCTATGTGAAAGATGGACATTATCCGGAAAACTGGGCAGGTGTGCCTGATAACGAGCTGGATGCGGTGTAAGTAACCAAGTTTTATGGCATGAGAATAGAGAGATAGTTCGTCTGATCAATCCAGGCGTGAAATTTAAAAAATGTAGCAGAGATCGGGTTCGGTTTTACCGAATGAACAGGAAACCATAATCCGGAAGAGCAAATAGATAAGGGGGCAACATGAAAGCAGTCATAAAATTTCTCAAAACTGACAATAGAGCAGAGGTATTCAATACATTTTTATCATTTGTGGTTCCACGTGTAGAGCAACTGTGGCAGCAAATGATGAGCAATGGTGTTTTGCTTGAGAAGCTGGATGCTGATGAAATTCAAGGGATGGACGACTTCCTGACCAGGCTGAAATATCCAAACTTTAAAATTGTAGGCGATACGGTAAAGATCGGAATAGAAAATGATAAAAGCCTGTTTTATTTGATCGAGTCAGTTTCAAATTCGTCTAGTTACTTTGGAGAAATCATCTGGAAAAAAGGGCTGACGATCGAGAAGTTGACTGAGGGTCAACTGGATCAGCTTAGAAGTCAATTGAAAGCAGCAGGGATCGGTTCTGCTGCCATTGTCCCTGACACCCCGCAACCTATTTCTTATACGGTAAATGGGCAAGTCCGCTGGTCTGATGATACGCTCTTTACAGAAAGTGGTTATGTCGTTCATGTCTTTGACGAGAACCCTTCAGGCAAGTTGCTACTCCTCGCAAGTGCCAAGCTAATTCCATCCGACAGTAGTTACCAGATTACCTACCCGTGGCAATCAGACGGCAGGAACGGTCCAGACTTAGTTGTTCAGCTTTTTGACCCACAAAACAAAGAAGTAACAGAATCCCGCCAGCCGTTTGCCGGAAGAGAAGAAAAATTAGATCTCATCGTCAAGAAAACACAACCTAAAGCTTACACCCTGACCGGAATCGTCAAAAACCAAGCAACAGGTACAACGTTACCCAATCTTCGGGTAGAAGCCCAATTCCGCGCGAACAATGCCATCTTACTGACTCGATCCGGTATCACTGACAAACAAGGCATTGTCAATATTCCTTTTGACGAAACGCTTTTCAGCAAACTCCCTGCTGGTCAGCAAGTACAAGTTATCTTTATGGCCAGTCAGGAGGGCCAGCCCTTAGATACCGGCACGACTATTGGATCACTTCAACCTGAAGATCAGAAAGTGGAGATTCTTGTGGTTATATCTAAATCTGAATCTGCCTGCGAAGTTTTCGTTGTCAGCGGGAAGGTTCAGCGTGAGGATGGTCTGCGCCTGCGAAATCTGCAGGTGAATGCCGCGCATGAGATGGAACAGGGATCGATTCGATTGGGTGAGGGCATTACCGATGCACAGGGCCTCTACACTATTCGTTATAAGCCGTTACCGAAAATGAAAGCTACCCATTTGCGTGTGACGGTTACCAGTGAAGATGGCAAATTACTGCAATCCTCTGGCATTATTCGCAATGCAAAGCCACTGGAGATCGTCGATCTCGTCGTACCGGTTGCCGAGAAGATAGCCGCTGAGCGTCGTATCGAAGGTATTGTCATGCTGGAGCATGGCATTCCTGCCAATAAACTGAAACTGCGCCTGTACCGCCGTGACTTCGGTGGTAAAACTACGTTATTGGCTGAGACGGATACCTTGGCGGAGGGGCAGTATGCTTTTACTTATGATTCAGGCGGTCAGGCACAGAGTCTTGAAGTACGCGCTGTCGACAACTCAAATAAAGAAGTTCTGCTTTCCAAACCACTGAATAATCTCGGTCACGAATCACCGGTGGTGTTGAATCTGATTGCGCCGGGTAATTTACAGCCGCTGGCTGCGGAATACCGTCGTATGGCAGCCAACCTTACACCGCATATTGGCCAGATGACAGCGTTAGCTCAGGTAAAAGAAGACGAGGAACACCAGGATCTTACTGTGCTGAACCGGGCCACTGGCTGGGATGCGCGGCTCATTGCGCTGGCTGCCATAACGGAGCGACTGGCAGCCGACACCGATGTGAAGCTGCCACAAGAGCCGTTATACGGACTACTGCGCGTGGGTTTGCCTTCGGACAAGTTGCTGCTGGCTCAGGTAGAACCAGATGCTGCTGTGCAGGCACTCACAAAAGCGCGCGACGCAGGTATCGTAGAACTTACTGATTTGCAGGTAGAACAGTTCGGGCAACAGTTTGCCGCCTTTGCCAGTACAGTACGTTTGAACATTCCGGCGCCAGGATCACATTCGACCTATGCCAACCTGCTCAAGGCTTCAGGTTTGTCTCCAGATATTCAGGACAAATTTGCTTCCATTTATCTTAACCACCATGGTGACGCAACCCAGCTATGGGAAGAAGCGCGCGATGCCGGATTGAACGAGACGCAGATCAGCAAATTGCAATTGCAGGGCAAATTTGCATTTCTGGCTGGAAACAGCGAAGAAATAACCACCCGTCTATTGCAAAAGCAAATTAGCGATCCTGTGCAACTGGTGGAGCAGGATTATTATCGTGCGGAAACATGGGTCGCAGAAGTATTAAGACAAGCGGAAATTCCGGTGGATCGACTTACCGAGCTGACCGATATGGACAGGCAAAAGCTCGAGAAGCTGATTCCCGTTGCTTATGCCGCCGAGAAGGTAGAAGACCGATTGAGCGCCTATACAGAGGATATGGCACACAAAATAAAACTGAGTTATCCCACTCAAGTGGTGAGTCGGTTGATTGAAAGTGATGAGAAATACAAGTTGCCTGCAGCACATGATGCCACTGTTACACTGCTGAAGAATGCTGTGGCACACGGTTTTCGCCTGGGTGAAACGCCTGTGGCGGCATTTCTCAAGAAACATCCGAATATCACGGCAGGTATAGCGAGTCTCGATACTCAAACTGCACAACAACAGCTACATGCCCTGCAACGTGTCTACCAGATTACTCCCGACGACGAGGCGATGCCGGTTATCATGTCATTGAATATGACTTCTGCATTCGATGTGATGGCATATTCGGAAAAGCAGTTCGTTGCCATGTTCGATGCGAAATATGCGGAGATTTATAAAGAGCCTGCTCCACAGGGCAAGGCTATCCTGATTAGCCGCAAAGCCCGGCAGGTCAGCAGCGTCACCTATAACCTGTTCGCTATCGCCAAGACACTTGAAAGCGATTCGCCTGTCGCCGGAATATCAGCGTCTGTACAGGTACGGGAAAGCGTTAAGAACGAATTGATCAAACAATTCCCGACGATGGAGTCGCTGTTCGGCTCGATGGACTTCTGTGAGTGTGAGCATTGCCGGTCGGTGCTGAGCCCGGCAGCTTATCTGGTGGATCTGCTCCAGTTCATCGATCCGGAAACGAAGGAATGGAATAATTTTCTGGCATATTGGAAAACGACACACGGCGGTCTGGAATATCCCCACCGGAACGCGGATGGTCAGCCGCTGAAGCCATACGAAGTATTGGTCGAGCGCCGGCCGGATCTGCCTCATATTGCGCTCACCTGCGAGAATACTCACACAGCGATGCCGTATATCGATATCGTCAACGAAGTGCTCGAATATTACGTAGCCTATGGCGGGCTGGCGGGAGATGCCGTGCACGATACCGGCGAGGCAACTACTGCAGAACTGCTGGCCGAACCGCAGAACGTAATCCGCGAAGCCTACGACAAATTGGATAAAGCGCGCTATCCGCTCAATCTGCCGTTTGACCTCTGGATCGAGACCGTGCGCAAGTTCTGTGATTATTTCGAGACACCGCTTCACCAATTGCTCGAGGTATTCCGTTCCAGCGATAGCCTGTTCGCACCGAGGCAATCCTTCGACCGTGCGGCGATTTTCATGGAATCGCTCGGACTGTCGCCCGCGGAGGTTGCTATATTCACCAATCCCGATCCACTTGAACGCTGGTATGAATTGTATGGTTTTGCGAATGAGGAGGAAGCAGTCGATGCGACCGGGCAGCGCATCGGCCTGAATTCGGCCAAGGCGCTTTCGCGGCGTCTCGGCGTTACCTATAAGGAAATTGCGGAGATTGTTCAGACCGGGTTCGTCAACCCGGAGCTGAACAAACTCAGCCTGCTTTACAAACTTGGCGTGAGCGTTGGAGACGTCCGGCTTTACCGTGACTACAAAGCCTTTTACGAGCAAAACCAGGATTTGGTCGGGCAGGAGCGCAGCGTATTGCAGCCTGCCGATCAACAACGTTTTGATGAGCTTGCGCATAAGATTCCAGATACGCCTTTTACCGGATGGGAAATCGTCAACGAATTGGCAGAATTCGAGCAGCGGCTCAAGAATCTGGCAGATGAATTCAATATTTCGTTGAATGATCTGCAAACCGATATTCAGGCCATTCCATTCGATCGCGTATTGGTCCTGGCCGATCCCGACGCCGGCTGTGATTTCGATCAGACAATACTGCGTTATGCCGATGGCACGCAGGCCGATGCCATTGTTTTTCTGCGCATCAACCTTTTTGTCCGGCTGTGGCGCAAGCTCGGCTGGAGTATCGAGGAGACCGACCGCGCACTGACCACTTTTATTCCACGGTCTGCGCCTTTCGACGGGATGGCGGCTAACCTGGAGAAACAGCCGCTGCAGACCGTGCTGATTTATCTGGCTCATCTCAAGGTGCTTGACGAGAAGCTGAAAATAGCCAAACAGAATCGCCTTGCCTTGCTCACACTCTGGTCCGATATCCCCACGACCGGCAAGCAGCCGCTGTATGCGCAGCTTTTTCTTACTCGCAGTGTACTCAGGAACGCACCGGTATTCGATCACCCTTTGGGCAAGTATCTTCAGTACTTCGACACCATGGCAAATGAATACAGGGCATTTCACTGGGATCCCAGCCAGCCCGAGGATCCGACCAAGGGCAATGTTTCGCTGCGTACTCATGTTCTTGCCTTACAGGGTGCGCTCGGCCTTACGGCGGACGAAATCAGCCGTGCCCTGGCAGATGTCGGTAGATCGCTCGACACGGCGGAATTGTCGTTGTCGAACGTGTCGCTGCTCTATCGTTACGGCCTGCTGGCGAAGGGGCTCAAGCTATCGGTGCGTGAGGTGATCGTGCTGAAGCAGCTCTCCGGGCTCGATCCGTTCAGAGCTTTGCATTCCGATCCACTGGCCACTATTGATCAGGATCATCCGTTTTCGCAGACGCTGAAGTTCATCGAAATGATTGAAGAGATCAAGGAGAGTGGGCTGAAAATCGAAGATCTGGATTACCTGCTGCGCCATCGTTTTGATGAGACAGGCAAGTATCGGCCCAACCCTGAAGGGACGCTGGCCTTGTTGAAGACGCTAGCCGAGGGTATCCGGACTATCCGAGCTGAACACGCAGTACCAGATGATCCGGGAACAATGAGTGACGAAGTATTGCGACAGAAACTCGGTCTGATATTGCTTGCCAATGTGGCTGCAACCTTTCTGGCAATGATGGAGGGAACCGCTGAATTCACCGCTGTCCAGACCGTGACCAGTGAAGATCAATTGTACATCACCGATTTCGTCGGTGAATCTGCTATCGTCCGGTTGACATACAACGCGGTGACCGGGGAGCAGACACTCGTGTTCCGTGGCGTTTTGCTCGATTCGCAGAAAGATGAGCTTAAAACCAGATTCAACACTAAACTCGGGACAGGGCAGCAGGGGGTATTTGCTGTACTGCTGGATGCGGTACAAACAGAAGTCCAAAGACAGGCTGAGGTATTCTTTGTCACACACCTTCAGCAGCAATCGCTGAATGCATCGGTTACGGCAGGATTTCTGCAGGAATCCGACTATGAACTTTTATTCGCTCCGGTGTCCGCCGATCTGTCAGAAGAACAGCGGCAAGAACGCGAACGGCAGCGGCGTACCCGGCTGGTACAGGCTTTTCTGCCGGTTTTGCAGCGACGCCTGATCCGGCAGTTTATCGTTCAGACGATGGTGGCGCATACCGGCGCTGATCCCGCGCTGGTGGAAAGTCTGGTTACTGATGAACGACTGCTGACAGCGGTGGATAGCAGTTCTTTGCTGACGTCATTCGCATGGGTTGGCGAACGCGGTATTAGTGCTGTATTTTCCAGTTCGGATGATTTGTCGGATATTTCCGGGACGACCGGTGCGGTGGTACGCAGCGCGGATGTTTCCCTGGGTGATTTGCCTTCTATTAATAGCGCACGGTTCGACGGCTATCTGGAAGTGCCTACGCCAGGTGTATATCGTTTTTATGTCGAATTGGGCAGACAGAACGCTGAAGCTGAGTTGCGGCTCCCGCATTTGCTGGACCCCATATTTCTAAACGGCACGGCGGCTGCCGACCTAACCATACTCGGGGACGGTCCGGAAGAGTTTCTTGAACTCAGGGCAGGTACCCTCTATCGCTTTACGCTTGATCTGAAGAAGCTGGATGGTGGGGCAGCGAGGCTGCTGGTACAGGGCGAAACCCTGTCCAAGGGTCCGGTATCGCAACTGATACTTTACCCTGCCGTTGCTATCGATACGGCGGAACGCGCAACGATCCTGTTGAACAAATCGCTGCAGCTGGTGCAAAGCCTGGGTCTGAGCGAACGGGAAATCCGCCATCTGCTGACCCATGCTGATAATTTCGATGGTATCAATCTGAGCGAATTGCCGACCGTGGCGGTTGACAATACGATTGTCGAACAGCACGCTATAGTGAAGCGTTTCGGATGGTTCCGGCGGCTTGCCACCTATGCGCGGCTCAAGCGCGATCTGGCCGCTGGAACCGATGACCTGATCGGAATTTTTGAAGCGAGCCCGTCAGACGCTGCATCCCCCGCCGACAAGCGGGAGCGGTTGGAAAAGCATGTCTATCCGCGCATTGCCAAGCTGACGCGCCGGGACGAGGCGACCGTCAAGATCACCGCCGAGGTCTTGTTCCCCGCGTTCGCGAGCGAGGAACCTCTGCAGCGGCTATGGGAGGTGCTGCAAGTAATCGAGCACTTCGGCGTACCGGTCGCTTCACTACTCGATTGGACCCGTATCGTTGGCTCTACCGCTACACCTGAGCAGCGCTTCGATATTGCCCGCGACCTGAAGGAAGCGATCAAGGCGCGCTTCGAGCCGGACACCTGGCAGCGTGTGGCGCAACCGATTTTCGACAAATTGCGTCAGCGTCAACGGGATGCACTGGTATCGCATGTGCTGCAGCAATTACGAATGGAACCTGGAACGGCGCATATCGATACGCAGGAGAAGCTCTACGAGTATTTCCTGATCGACCCCGGTATGGAACCAGTAGTACAGACCTCGCGTATCCGCCTGGCCATCTCGTCGGTGCAATTGTTTATCCAGCGTTGCTTGCTCAACCTGGAACCGAAGGTTCAGCCTTCAGTGATTAACGCTCAGCATTGGGAATGGATGAAGCGCTACCGTGTGTGTGAGGCCAACCGCAAGATCTTTCTCTTTCCCGAGAACTGGCTGGAACCTGAGTTCCGTGACGACAAGACACATTTGTTTACCGAACTCGAAGGCGCACTGCTGCAAGGGGATGTCTCCAGTGATCTGGTCGAGGATGCTTTCCTCAATTATCTGAAAAAGCTGGATGAATTGGCACGATTGGATATCGTCGCCATGCATATCGAGGATAATTCCGATTCCGCCCACCGTACTCTGCATGTTTTCGGTCGCACCCACAACCAGCCGCACCAATACTTCTACCGCCGCTACGTTCACCAGGCGTGGACATCCTGGGAGCCGGTGACCGCTGAAATTACAGGCGACCATCTGGCGCCCGTAGTATGGCGTGACCGGTTATATCTGTTCTGGGTCACATTTATGGATAAGCCGATCAAGAACCCGCAGCCGACTGCGAAGGCAAATACGCGACTAACAGATTTAGAGCTGGGAGATGCAGTCAGCAGTTTGTCAGGGATGGCTGCAAGAAAGAATATCGAAGTACAGCTGCACTGGAGCGAGTATTTACAGGGTGAATGGAGTACGCATCAATCCAGTCCATTTTTGTTAGTGATGACTACATCAGGAACAACTGCATCAGGAACAACTGCATCAACGACAACCGCACGAAGTGTAACTGCATCATCTAGGGAAATGTATCTAGCTGATAGAGTGCGTTTAGATAGTCGCATTATAATGCCACTGAATGTTCTTTCCCGATTTAATCCAGCAAATGTCTTCATTCATGTTTCAAAGGAGCCTTACAGTAGTGATGGGCAGGAACGGGGACTTTATGTTCATCTGCAAGGTCCGGAGTATTTCCAGCATAGTTTTTACGTGGCCGGACGTAACAGCGTGCCGGTATGGAGCGGGTATCAAGCTCCACCTCAGAATGTATTCAGTGCTGGTACGCAGCTTGTTACTCGTTATTCCGGCACCGGTGAGCTCCAGGTCAGCTACCACGCAAAAATCACTACTGAATCGGAAGAGGCGGGTACATCTGTACCTTTTACTATATTGCAGCAGGGTCAGTCTGGGGGATATACGCTCCTGCCGTGCAATAACGACCTTATCGACGGCCTTGGTGAAATTGCCTCGCTCAGCAAGCCTGTTTTTTATCAGGATAGGCAGCATACATTTTTTATCGAACCTACTGTAACCGAACAAACAATCGAAGAATGGCAGGAATGGGTGGCGCCGCCACGACAACGCGAACCAGATACACAGATATGGGACCATCTAAAAGATATTGTTGTTATTACGGAAATTTCCCGAGTGAAAATTCCTGAATTTGGAAAACCGTGGCAAACCGGCATTGATACTAGTGGTTCACTCATCAATCCGAGACCGGATCAAGACTGGATGGTCAATCCAAGGACCCTGATTCGGTTTAGTGATACCTTGATCGGTCCAATTGGGCAGCCGGGTATTGTAATCTCGACTGCAGTCGATGGCGCAATCAATCAAGAATATCTGAATGTCAACCCTGGAAGTGCCGTAGCCGCTGGGAGTATCGTTGTGTTGGCTGATGAAAGCACATTTGCCCACTCTGGTTTGAATGTACCTGGAGGTGGTTTGAACGTCATAGGTAGTGCTGGCTTTAACTCAGTGCTCGGAAAAAATTTTCTATAAGTATATCCACCTTTTGAACCATCGAGTACTAAGATAAGGAGAAAATACCATGAACTATCAATCATCAATCGAGCATTTTCATGGGAATGGAAAGCATATTACTCGTGATCAGGTAAGTCATATCCTTGACAGGAAACAAAAAACAGTCCGGAAGCGCGAGCTGAGCTACCGTTTTTATCTGCACCAGCATCCCTATGTTCAACAGTTGATGCAACGGTTGTTAAGCATGGGTACCGCCGGGCTGCAGGCAGCCGATACCGAATACGAAACGGATGGTACATCGTTGCCAGGCAGTATCAGAATAGAAGTCGATAGCGGTGCAAGTCTGATGATTCCTGCCAATTCAAGAATTACCCTGCTTGAGGATGTACGGGTAACGTCCGGTGGTACTGCCATTGATCTTGCGGCTGGTATGGAGGCCAGGGTTACCAACGCTACTCGGGTTACAGCATCTGACGGGCTGAAAATGACGCTTGTGGAAGGCATCAAAATACCTTCCGGGGATACTCCGTTTATACTGTCGGCAAACAGTAAAGTAATCGTTTCTGATGATACGAAGGTTACCTTAGGCGCAGCAGCACGGCTGACCTTTTATGATGGTTTGCAGGTAACGATACCTGCAGGAACTCCGTTCAATCTTACCAGAGGTACTCAGCTCACGCTTCCGGCCAATACCCAGACAAAAATTCTTGATAGCAGGCCGCGTCCTGTACTTTTTACAGATTTTTTTGATGCAGTCTATAGGCCTGATACAACATTGGTGCAGTGGCCTTACCCGGTCAAAGATCTCGATTTCTCTTCCAGCGGTGCATACGCTGTTTATAACTGGGAGTTGTTTTTTCATGTACCGATCACCATCGCGATCCATCTGAGCAAAAATCACCGTTTTACCGAAGCACAGCGCTGGTTCCATTATCTTTTCGATCCGACTGACGACAGCGACGGCCCGACACCGGAACGCTTCTGGAAAGTGAAGCCGTTCCACATGACGGATGTCAGGAAGATTGAGGAGATTCTGGTCAATCTCGTCACCAACGCTGATCCCGATCTGCGCAACGAAACTATCAGCAGCATTGAAGCCTGGAAGGATACGCCCTTCCGTCCGCATGTGATCGCGCGTTATCGTCAATCGTCCTATATGTTCAAGACGGTAATGGCCTATCTGGACAACCTGATTGCCTGGGGTGATTCGTTGTTCCGCCAGGATACCGGCGAGGCTATCGACGAGGCGTTGCAGCTCTACGTGCTGGCTGCCAATATTCTCGGTCCGCGACCATTGCCCGTACCCAAGAAAGGCAATATTCGCCCCCAGACCTATAATAATTTACGGCAAGACCTTAGAAAATTCGGTACTGTAATGCGGGATATGGAGGCGGCTATACCCTTCGATCTGGGACCCTTTCCTGCAAGTGATCAGGGTGACAATGCCAGGCTGGCAACGCTGCGCAGTCTGGGTAAAGCGCTGTACTTCTGCGTACCGCGTAACGATAAGTTGTTAAGTTACTGGGATACTGTTGCTGACCGGCTATTTAAGATTCGTAACAGTCTCAACTTCCAGGGTGTGTTCCGCCAGTTGGCGTTGTTCGAACCCCCGATCGATCCCGCTATGCTGGCGCGGGCTGCTGCGGCAGGATTGGACGTAGGCGCCATCGTCAACGGACTCAACCAGCCATTACCACTGGTGCGCTTTCAGCTATTGGTACAGAAAGCTACTGAGATTGTTCAGGAGGTTAAATCACTGGGGAGCAATCTGCTTTCGGCGATGGAAAAGGAAGATGGTGAGGCAATGGCAATCCTGCGTGCCAGACATGAGCGTGTGATCATGGAAATGGTCGAACACGTGAAATATGGCCAGCTTCAGGAAACGATCAAGTCGAAAGAAGGTTTGCTGCAGTCACTGGCCCTGGCTGTGCAGCGCTATACCTATCACGAACGACAGCTCGGCAAGAGTCCCGATGAAATTGGGAACGCAATTCCCGAACTTGACGAACTCGACAGAGACAGTCTGGAAAGGATGAATTTTGCGATGCAGGAACCGGAGCTGGCGTTGCGGGAGATCGAGGTGGATATTGCGAAAGACGTAAGTGCGACGGTCGCTCAAGCTCTCAATGGTGGTAAGCTCCTAAGCTCTTACGAAGTATTAGAAACACTCTTAATGGAAGGTGCTCAAGCATCGAGTGATATCGCAAGTACTTTGAATGTAGCAAGCTCAGTAGCTTCTATTGTTCCTCAGTTTGAAGTAAGTGCTAAACCATTGGGAATGGGAGGAGCCACAACTTTTGGTGGACAAAACATTGCTTCTGCAATTTCAGCATCTGCGAATGCTGCGCGTGGAGTAGCTGATCGGTTAAATTTTGAGGCGAGGCGAGCTAATCGTATCGACTCATTCGCACGACGGGAACGGGAGTTGGCCTTTCAGAGTAACTTGGCTGCTGTTGATATCAGCCAGATCTTCAAGCAATTACGTGCTGCTGAGATCCGCGAAGCTATTGCCGAGTTGGAGCTCAGGAATCACCGTCAGCAAATGCAGCATGCCGAGGAGATTGAACACTTTCTGAACGAGGAAGGGACCGAGAAAACCGGTAAAAAGACCAACAAGGCGCTTTACGCCTGGATGAAACGCGAGGTGAAAGGTCTTTATTCACAATGTTTCCAGTTCGCCTTTGATATTGCCAAGAAAGCTGAACGCGCTTTACAGCATGAACTGGGCAACCCGGAGCTGAGCTATCTCCAGTTCGGCTATCTGGCCGGCAAAGAAGGGTTACTGGCGGGTGAGAAGCTCTACCTGGATGTGAAGCGTATGGAGATGGCCTATCATGAACAGAACCAGCGTGAGTACGAACTGACCAAGCATATCAGCTTGTTGCAGGTAGATCCATTGGCACTCATCCAACTGCGTACTACAGGTCGTTGCACGGTACGATTGCCCGAGGCGCTATTCGATATGGATGGTCCTGGGCATTACTTCCGTCGCATCAAAACCGTGGCCGTCAGCATTCCATGCGTGACCGGGCCTTACGCCAGCGTCAATTGCACCCTGACCCTGCTCAAGAGCAGCATCCGCAAGACGCAGATACTGCGTGATGGAGCTGTCTACGCTCGCGAGAACGCCGAGGATGATCGCTTCAGCGATAATTTCGGCAGCCTGCAATCCATTGTCACCAGCTCTGCCCAGAACGACAGCGGCCTGTTCGAGACCAATCTGCGCGATGAGCGCTATCTGCCATTTGAAAATTCCGGCGTGATCAGCGAATGGCAACTGCAGCTTCCAGCCGATCCAAGCAAGAACGATCCGGTGCAGTTCGACTATGACACCATCAGCGATGTCATCCTGCATATTCGTTACACCGCGCGTGAAGGTGGCGGGTTGCTGCGCAATGGTGCCATCGCGCATGTCAAGGAGTTGATCAAGGAAGCCCAGGTGGTTGGTTCGGTCCGGTTATTTTCGATACGCCAAGAGTTCCCGACCGAATGGGCCAAATTCCAGAATCAGACTCCGGTATCCGGTCAACGCTTCGAGTTGGCGCTTGATCTACGGGAGGAGCATTATCCGTTCTGGAGTAAAGGCCATTTGAACAGTATGACACGTGTGGATATTCTGGCACGAAGTACAGAGACCAGTGTGAATGTCGCTGATAAAGCTGACGGGAATGATGCAATGGAAGATACCCTCGTTAGAGATACTGAGTTGGGAAATCTGTTTGTCGGTAAGTTGATCAATATCGACTTATCTGCTCAACCTGTAGGTGAGTTGAAACTCTATTTTAATACCAGAGGAATGTCGGATTTATGGATTGCACTTACCTGGAGCGAGTAACGCCTGCGGAACAGGATGATGCGCTGGAGAAGTTGTGCAAGTCAGGGCTCGTGAACTTGCGCTGGCCTTTTTCGCCCGATTACAGTTTGCAACTACTTTAGTTGACGATATTGCTCGCAAGTCAGATTTCTATCGGTATGCCTGTCATAAATCACAATCCCCGTCCGGTCGATATGGGCGATCAGATCAGGGTTGGTAAGCTGGTCATACTGGGACAGATCCACGGTATAAGGCAGATACAGATCATCGATCTGGTCTTCGATTTGCATGAGTTCGGCAAACTCGAGGGTGGAGCCTTTGATAGTCAGATCAATATCAGAGCCGGGGCGATAATTACCTTTGGTGCGCGAGCCATAAATCAGCACTGAGTCGATGGCACTGTGTAGTCTGAAAACACTGTCGAGCTTGTCGAGCGTGGCTTGTGATAAGCCCAGTTTGTCCGCAGAGACTGCTGTGGCGCTCATGACAGGTATTTTTCCATTTCCGTCTGCAGATCTTCAAACCGCGGGAAATAATCGTTGATGATCGAGGTGACTAATCGTTTGGCGATATGTTCATCATAGGTACGGGAGGAGATATTTCTGCTTTGAATCATGGCCATCCATTGCTCGCCGTTTGTAATCAGCGCTACTTTGAATGCTGCGCGGGTGGCATCTTTTGAGCCTTTGATATTCTGGTGACCCTGATCCTCAAGAAAGTCTTTGAGTACATTCCATGCCAGTTCATGCGTAAATTCAAAAGCCTGGATGACTCCCTGCTTTTCCAGCCGGGACAATGGTCGTTGTCTGCTGAGCGTGACGGCATCTTTGAGCTGAGCCAGTGCTTTTTTGTAGTTGGTAAAACGCTGTCGCCAGCGTATATCAGAATCATTTGTCATAAATTGTATTCTGTCTGTGTAAAGGCCAATCATTATCAGTCATGTATTTTAAGCCGGAACAGTAAGGATGGGTATATAGAAGACAGGAACATGAATTGGTAGGGGTAAATAGACTATGTCAGATAGATGTCATCATGTGTAGTAGTTCAGACTTGATCTGACATTAGGGTCTTGCCAAGAGGTGGGATTACCCGGTTTGATAGAGGTGTGAAACTTTATCAACGAAGCGCGCAAGCGCAAAGGAGTAATCCCATGAGTAGTTTTCAACAGAAAGTCATCAAACACAAGATTGGTCTGCTTAATCTGGCAGCCGAGCTTGGCAATGTATCCCGCGCCTGCAAGGTGATGGGTTTTTCACGTGATACTTTTTATCGCTATCAGGCAGCAGTGGAAGCAGGAGGTGTTGAGGCGCTGATAGATGCGAATCGGCGCAAGCCCAACATCAAGAACCGTGTTGAAGAAGCGACGGAAGCAGCAGTTACAGCTTTTGCCCTGGAGCAACCGGCTTTTGGTCAGGTTCGAGTATCCAACGAACTACGCAAACGCGGTATTTTCGTTTCTCCGTCCGGTGTTCGTTCAGTGTGGCTGCGCCAGAATCTGGAGTCATTCAAAAAACGTTTGTCGGCCTTGGAAAAGTATGTCGCTGAAACTGGAAGAGTGTTAACCGAGGCGCAGGTACAGGCATTGGAGAAGAAACAAGACGATGATGTTGCTCATGGCGAGATTGAAACGGCTCATCCTGGATATCTCGGTAGTCAAGACACATTTTATGTCGGCACCATCAAAGGCGTGGGACGGATTTACCAGCAGACCTTCGTCGATACCTATTCCAAGTGGGCAGCAGCGAAGTTGTATGCCAATAAAACGCCGATCACAGCGGCTGATTTACTCAATGATCGGGTACTGCCGTTCTTCGCTGAGCAGGGCATGGGCGTCATCCGTATCCTGACCGACCGCGGTACTGAATATTGCGGTAAACCGGAGCATCACGATTACCAGCTCTATTTGGCACTCAATGACATTGAGCATACCAAAACGAAAGCCAATCATCCGCAGACCAACGGTATTTGCGAGCGTTTCCACAAAACCATCTTGCAGGAGTTCTACCAAGTGGCATTCCGGCGCAAGATCTACCAATCAATCGATGAGCTACAGCACGATCTGGATGACTGGATGGCGTATTACAACAGCACGCGTACTCACCAAGGAAAGATGTGCTGTGGGCGCACACCAATGCAAACTTTAATTGACGCAAAGGCGGTATGGGACGATAAAATTACCACATTAAATAACTGCATTTGATCTAACAGGCACATCGTCAAATCGGGTGACTGTCAGATCGGGTCTGAATTACTACACATCATGACTTCCGACATTGACCAGAGTGATTTCTTTATCTGTAATAATCATTTCAAGTGTAATACGATAACTCAGATTGATCGATACCGAATGCAAGGCCGCCAGCTTGCCTTGCAACGGGCGCAGTCTCAGCGAAGGATGGTATGGGTTATGGGCCAGTAAGTTAAGTGTTTTGCGGTAAGGCTCTTTTAATTCGGGATGGCGTTTTGCAAAGCGTCTGGCGCGTTTCAGATAGCTGTCTGTAAAAATGAGTGTGTAGCTCATTCAGCAAACAGGCTGTCAACGTGCTGATCTACGCTTTCCTTGTTGAACCGGCCCGCATTCAGATCCTGTTGTGCTTCATACAATGCCGCTTCCAGTTCCATTTCACGCAGATAGCGGTACTGTTCAATCTTCATTACCACAAAACGCTCTTTGCCGCGTACCGTGATGACCTCTTCCGTTTTATCGGCCAGAGTTTCTTCAAGGCACGCTACACCTTTAGTTTTCAGATCATTCGCTGTAATCATTTTAATCACTCCATTAATAGTGCGATTAACTATATGATTCGGAGTGTGGTATGTCGACTGAAGAACATGGGGATGGATATTGATAGTCTCATTAAATTGCATCACTTTTTATTAATGAAAATAATTCTCATTTACATTTGTATCATTATGTGATTTAATCGTTTCATAATTTGTTGTTTTTGGAAACGGATAATGAAACATTTACAAACCGACTTGGCTACACTGATTTCATCAACTTTTTATTTGATGTCGCGTTATGCACGTTCTCAGGATAAACAGTTGATTCTGGCGATACACAAGCATCTGATCTTGATTGAACACCACCCGGACATGCAATCCGAGACGATCAGGACGACATGCAACAGATTGCGCAGCTATTGGCTTCATTTGCTTAAGAAAGATACGGGCACAGCCATATTGGAGGAGAATACCGATATTCCGGCAGCGTATTCCAAATTATCATTTTTACAATAATTTTAGCAACAACCGATATAAAGCAGATAGTTTTCCGGCGATCTGTTAAATGGTCTTTTTAAAATATTTTATTTGGTTTAGATATGAGTACATTAGTTAACAAGCCAGCACCTGATTTTACAGCGGCAGCCGTTATGCCTGACGGAAGTATTAAAGATGATTTTACTTTGAGCGATTATCGCGGCAAATACGTTGTAATTTTTTTCTATCCTCTGGATTTCACTTTCGTCTGTCCATCCGAAATCATTGCGCACGACAAGCGCTTTGATGAGTTTATCAAACGTGATGCCGTGGTTATCGGGGTTTCTGTTGATTCTCAATTCACCCATTTCGCATGGCGGAATACACCGGTTGAGAAGGGTGGAATTGGTCAAATTCATTACCCGCTCGTTGCGGATGTCAACCATAGCATCATAAAAAGCTTTGGTATCGAACATGAAGACGGTGTCGCACTGCGGGGGTCATTCCTGATCGACAAACAAGGCATCGTACAACACGCAACGATTAACAATCTGCCACTGGGTCGTAATGTGGATGAAATGCTGCGTATTATTGATGCATTGCAATTTTCAGAGCAACATGGCGAAGTATGTCCTGCAGGCTGGCAGAAAGGCCAACAGGCAATAAAACCTACGACGGAGGGGGTTGCAGATTATTTGGCGCATAATGCGGACAATCTCTGATAACCCGTTCAAGATCTCACTGAAAGGCGTATTGCTGCGTTAAAATCGAACTCAAAGTGCGTACATACTGAGTGCATGCTGCGCTTTTTGGTTTAATTCTCTATGATAGAAATGCCGTTATCTGCTTAGTTCCGGCATTTCAATCACGATAAACCACCGGGTTGTTGCCCGGTGGTTCCAATGGACTAATATGAAGCAGCAGGACCTTCCAACCATTCACAGTCTGAAATCAGGCACATGCCACCAAATTTCTTTAGCTTAGGGCATAATCCCTGCATAATCTTGGCTGCCTGATCCGCTTTACAGGCCAGAATGACAACGCTATTTCCTTCATCCCATAGCACGTCATTCGGACTGCGCGTACCGCGTGAACCCAGGCCGCCCACTCTTCTGATGACCGTGTAACCTTTAGCCCCGGCTTCCATTAACAGGCTGATAAGCTCCTCAAGCTTTCCAGCGTCGATGACGATCTCGATGCGTTTCATTGATAATGTTGGACTCATATTTTTCCTCGTGAAGTTTTAATTTAGCGTTTAACAGGATCTTCTGTAGTGGCATGACAAGATCGTAACTGCCAGCAATAGCAGAAACTGCACATCTTCGGAAAATGACGCACTATTCGGTCCTGTCTACAAATGGCGGTGACCGCATGATTTAGTGGTGCAATGAAAAACTACAGTTAAATTTTTTTAACATCCGTCTTTTTCCTCCAATTCAACAAAATTGCATTTTCGAAGCGTGTCATGAAAACCATCAAAACATCAGAACGTTGCGTTCCGGTAAATTGAGATTTTGCAATAATACTACCCGCGTGGTTGTGATGAGATCGTTAAAAAAAGGTTAAAAAAGAATGAATAACAGATGCCGCGGTTTTCTTGTTCGATGGGTGTTGCTTCTGTCATATTCATGATATGGCTTTTTTGAATCGAGTCAGCACCAGTGCTGCGATCATGCCGAAGCTCAGGCCGGCTGCGAGGAGAGCGTAACCGGCACGAGTGCGACCACCAGAACGGTTGTGCATTGATGAGGATGATTTTCTGCCGGATGTGATAGCTGTAGGATTTTAACCGTGTTGCAATGTAATTGAGCACCCTCGACCCGTATGGACGGCGCCGATGACAAATTTTGTTTACACGGGAATAACACTAATCCTACAATTTTGCGAAGAAGCCGTTATCCATGCGGTGTACTGGAGGAGAAGATGTTGAGCACTACCACGCCGGAGACGATCAGACCGATGCCGATGATCGCTGGTGTATCGAGTGCCTGGCCTAAAACTATCCAGCCGACCAGCGCGATGAGTGCAATGCCTACTCCGGACCATACCGCATAGGCGATCCCGACCGGAATCGTTTTGAGGGTGAGCGAAAGCAGATAGAAGGCTATCCCGTAGCATACCAGGACGATGATCGATGGTCCGATGCGGGTGAAGCCTTCGGCACTTTTCAGAAAGGATGTCCCAATGACTTCTGCAACGATGGCAACGCTCAGGTATAACCAGTGCAACATGACGACATGCTTCTCCTTTTAGGTGACCTGCATTGGTTCCGGATGGTAAGACTATTACTGGCAGCGTTGGTAAGGCGAGCCGTTTAGCAAAACTTGATGCGGTTGGCTGAGCGGCGGCCCGCCTTCCCAGCCGTGGTCATGGGCGGTTATCTCCAGGCGCCCGAACTGTTCCTCGGCATTGAAGTTGAACAGGATGGGACGTTCCGGTTCATGGTAGGGAAACAACCAGACCTGTATCCCTTCGTAGTAATTACCGCCGTAACTGTAAGCGATATCGGGCCTGATGCGTTCGGCCTTGCCGTTGGCATGGATGCTCAATTCACCTGCCGGTGTAACTTCAATGAGTGGCTGTTTCCCGCAATCGCCCTGCGGAGCGTAACGGCCGGACAGGATATAACCCCGGTATTCACTCAGCGGAAGGCCGGATTTCTTTGCTTCGGCTTCCGCCTGTTCTTTAGTGATGACAGTTTCTTCGACCCCGGCGCTGGCCGTGGCGGAAAGAATGCATAAGATGACAGTAACAACGACTATACTTTTTTTAACAGACATGATCATACCTTTGCTTTGTGTTCCGATAGCCGGATTATGACGTATCAGCCATGACGAAACAATCGTCCGGTGATTCTTTCATGCGTATTGTATTCACCAGTCTTTCCATCACAGTATTCCGGCAGAAAAGCTATCCTCTATTTGGAATACAGGTCCAATACCTTCATGTCGTACGGGTGCGGGCCTATGGCCTGAAAACCCAGCTTGGATACCTGCTTTAAGCCAAAATCATTGACCGGTCTGGCAAACAGATAGCGGATTGAACGGCTGTGCAGTATCTCGTGGATCATGTCGCTGCGCAGCAGATACAGTATGGCTGCCCTGGACAAACGTCCCGCGCCATACACTTCGATGATATAGATACCGGCCGCGCGTTTGTAGTCGCTGCACACATCCGATGGCAGAAGGTCTTTGTTTTTCCGGATTCCTCTGTTCAGCATTTTTTTACATGCACTTTGGGTCAGCGGTGCAACGATATAGCAACACGCGATGTCGTCATGCGTTTCCCCGGGATTGCTGTGTGCCCAGGCGTTGATATAGTGCCGGTTCTTTTCCGCCAGCCATTGCAGGGTTTCAATGGATACAAAGATGTCATCACCGGTTGCCGATGCGCCTGCTTTTCGAATCCGGGCCAGATTCTCGATTGTGGGATCAATCGCTTTCAGTGATACGAGATGCTTTTCTCTCAGTTGCTGCGTTAGGGCTTCAAATTGGCTGGACATTCTTTGTGCCGACCGAATCAATAATGCCATGACAAGAAAGAAAATACCGGTGAGAAAAATTACAAAGCCGGCGTAATCAATATACGCTGTTGCAAAGAAAGGCTGATTTTCAATGATCTTTTGAATAAAACCGGCTTGTCTGGCGCCTTCCAACGTAATACCGGTTGTAATGAATAAAGCCGATATTTTGAGTAGGGACTTATAACTGCGATTGATCGCGTTATTTTTACGGATTAACAGCCTGCTCTCGTAGAGATAATCAAGCGCTCTGAAATTCTCAATATTATTATCAACTTGCCGCGTATTTTTCATGCCGATATATTACCGTATTCTGTTCTGGGATTTAACCCATTTTTTCGATTATGCCTGACATCTGTTCAGGCCATTCCTTCTAAAAAAAGTGTTCATGCTATGATGAAATCAATGTATCTTCAAACGCGAACGGATCACATTTTGTTTAGAAGCCGTTGAAACTGGAAAAACTCTATGAAGCAATCACTGCCTGGAAATGATGCCGAGCGGGAGCGCAATAATCCAGCATCTTCGTCATCCGACATCAGCGCCGCCACTGACCATATTTTTGTCGATCAACGCAAATCGGCAACCGAAATGCGCCAACTGGCGGCAACTATAGACAATTCCCCGCGCGTTGCCGCACAACGGCAACTCAGTGCAAACATTGACAACAGTCCGCGTATGATTGCGCAACGGCAACAGACCGCCACAATGCAATGCGCCGAAGAAACAACATCAGCGCCACGACAAAACAACACCGGGTTGCCGGATAACCTGAAACACGGAATTGAACAGCTCTCCGGCCTGCCGATGGATGATGTCGCAGTTCACTATAATTCATCCAGACCGGCGCAACTGGATGCACATGCGTACACACAGGGTTCGGAAATTCATATCGCACCCGGCCAGGAAAAACATCTGCCGCATGAAGCCTGGCATGTGGTTCAGCAGAAACAGGGCCGGGTCAGACCGACATTGCAGCTCAAAGGGAATGTCCACATCAATGACGACATCCGCCTCGAAAAGGAAGCGGATATCATGGGCGCTCAGGCAAACCGCTATGGGCCGCAGAATTCCATAACGGCTATCCGTATAGACACCAGATCCGGCACCGGCTCCAGGATCGCGCAGCGGCAGGTACAGGTCATTCAGCGGTATGAAGCCGATGCCAGGGTATTGGAAGCCGCGACGAAAAAAGATCAGGCGTTGGAAAAAATCGGCGCGAATGACTATGATGCGGCGCTGATACTCTACCGCGAAGTAAAAGCCATAGTTCAGGACATTTATCAACGTAACGCAACCTCCAGAGATAAAGACAAAGTATACAGCCGTCATACCACGGGCGTTTCAGATGCGCTGAAAAAATTGGTCGACGGACTTCATACAGCGGCGCAACGCAGCGCGGATGATATCACTATCGAAATTAAAGATTTATTTGAGAACTATGAAACCCAGATCAACACCTTGTATGACCAGATCGCCAGTAGCCTGCTCGAACAGCATGACACCACCGCATTGAATAAGGAGTTGGAAAAAAAAGACAAAGAACATGGCGAGGCATGTATGCAGATAGGAAAAAATTTTTCTGCTGCTGTAAAAAAATATATCGATGCGCAACCAAAAGATAACGAGGTATCGTATAGCATTGACAAAGATCGCACCTCATCGATTGCATCCTCCAAGTTATTACCGATAAACATCGATCAATGGAAAATTTATAAAGAAAAACATATTGCTTTAAATAAACAACTTAAATCTCAAAAAGGCAGTGTAGAAAAATTTCTCGAAAAACCGGAAGATGAAACGCTTCGGCAAGATACAGCGCTTATCCTGCTGGCCGGATCCGAAACACGTAAAACACAAATTGCCGCATTGTTTGTCGATGACTTTCCCAAGCAGCTCAGTATCTTCCAGCACATCAACAAGAAACACCGCACCGACCCCATCGAAATTGTCGTAAAGCTCATTCAGGATATCGGGATTGATCAATTTGCATTTGCGCTGACGTTGATCGAAAAGATCGGTGACAAAGGCAGCATCGCCGACATCAATGCGTATCAGGAAAAAATCCGCAAAACCAAGGACAATCCTGACTTGCTGAAAACCATCGGATTTCTCGACGGTATAGTGTACGGCTCCCTTGCCAAACTGACCGAATTTGCCGCCGAAGCCGGCAAGTTATGCAACCTGGACACTATCCGTTCCATCTGGGGCAAAGCGGCGGAAAACAACAGTATTGATACCACGCTGTCCTTTTTTAAGGAAAACAGCATTCCGGGATCGTTAGCCGGTTCCGCCGCCGAAATCGGACTGGCATTTGCCCAAAAAACCGGAAAGAGCACCCCGGAAGACTGGAAAAAGCTATTGAACATCAGCGGATGGCAAAAGGAAAACCTGCTTACCCTGGCCGCAGCTTTCGATAAAAACGACGGTAATGCCACTGCGGAACAGTGGGTAAAGACCGCGCAAGCGGATTCCACACTCGAAACCAAACCGGATGAAGTGCGCGCCACCGTCCGTCTCGATACCTTCGCCAATGAAAAGTGGTATGACGATTACGACACCACAAAGAAAGGCGCTTCGTCCGAAAAAGCGCAAAAGAAATACACCCAGCTTTTGTATGCGTTATTGGGCAAGCAGGACCTGACTGGACTGGGCACAATCAGTTTTGACACCATCCGGGGAGATTTCCTGTCCATGCTGGTCTTTTTCCACCGTCATATTGCTTCGTTCGATGCCATCACAGGGCAAGGTTTCGACCGGGACAAAGCAGGCCAGGGTAAATATGCCCGAAGCGATAAGGACCATCCTCTGAATACACAGTACACGGCGTTGTTAGCCCAGGAAAGCGTAAACACAAGCAATTTGCTGCAACCCTTAAACGCAGCCTTGCTGGAACTGCAAGGCAGGAGGGACATCACTGCAATCGGCAGCAAAGGCGACGCCATCTACAGAACCAGAACCGGACAAAGGGGAGTGGCTTCAGCAGGACTTCCCTCTCATAATCTCGCGATATTGCGCGACCAACAGGCAATCATTGATGCACCCACCACAGGCGATAAGGCAAAAGAAAAAGAAGCCTTTTTCAAGGCGCCCAGCTTGCGCAGCACACCGCATAAAAGCCGTTCCGTTGACGACAGCGCTACCGTAACGGACGAACTGCTTAAAAAACAGTTTGAAACCTTGAAAGGTAAAATAGGCAGCGGATATTCCGGCAAAAATTTTCATGATGCGCTGTTACAGAACAGGGGAGCACTGGTCAACCGGATCAGCGCGGTCATCAACTCGATTTCCGGAGGAAACCAGGTATTGCATGCCATTGGTTCGGAAGACCACCCCAGTCTGATTCTGAACGTGCTCCAATCCGGAAATTATAAGTACAAAAATAAAAACTATGCCAACACGAAAACAATTGTTCCGGATATCGTTACTGACTTCAACGCGGCATCGGGGCAGGCAATAAAAATCACGGAAAGAGGCAGTTTCGGTTTTCAAAGACCCACAATCACGGATACGGGCGATTCTGTCCGGTTATGGCCGGGATATACGCCTGTGGAAGCGTTGTTGCCCGGACTCAAAGTGGTGGTGGAGAATCTGAGCAGCAAAAAATCCGGCATACCGCTGAGCAACATCAGTGATCTGGATGCCTTGAAAACCGATACATCCCAACCGGTGTTATATCTGGAAGCGCTCAAAACAGCCATGCGGCATGCTTTTATTGTTCTGCAGGAAAAACTGGACAGCAGCGCGCCCGACAAGAAAAAAAGAGTGTACGAATGGCTTAAATCCAGAATGTTGATCAAGCTCCAGCAGGCCGGAATCCTACTGGAGAAAGGCAACGCACTGTATGACAGCCGTTCGGTATCGACACAACAGGACAAAAACAAGCATTTTGCGATGACAGCCGACATGACGGATAAGCTGCAGGAATACGCCATGCTGCTGACAGCCACCACACTGAGTCATACCACGAATCCCAACAGCAGCCATACCACACCCGGAAAATTTAAAGATACCGGCGATGTCTATGAGCAAAAAGTCATCTCCAAATTAAGCGCGACCGATTACCGGGTCTTCTATCTCGACAGCGGGGAACAGGCTTTGATAGCGGCCGGTATTCTGGCCAACCGGTTTCAGAAAAGCGTGGATGAGACCAATACGAATGTCGGAACCAGCGAATACATCAGCAGAAACCCGTATTTTGAAATCGGCGTTTATGGCGGCGACAAACGCTCCAATCTCAAAAAGGATGAGGCTGAAACTTTAGGCAAAATTGTGCATGCAGATTTATCACCCGTTATTACCGGAGGCATCACCGCACCCAAACCGCAATCCGAAATCCGGAAAGAAATCAAAGACACCTGGCAGGATAGCCGCGGAGATGTTGCCAGTGGCAAGGCCGATGTAATCCCGATTATCGATATCACCAACAGCAGCATTGACGCAGTCGTCAATTTAGGGAAGATGCCACATCACTTCATCATCGTGGAAAGTCTGACCAAGCATCAGCAGCTCGGTGCGGACAAATTTATCATGGGCCGGTTGATCGCGGTCAGCGATACTAAAGGCACAGAAGGCAGCAACGCGCTTGTTAAAACGAATTTTCTCGATCTGGCGCAGAAAATCGTCGGACCGGTGGCTAACGAAGCCTACAACCCGTTGTTATCTAAAATCAGAGCCAACATGGATAAAGTGCTGTATACCGATGATCTGGCATAAATCCATACCGCACTTACAGTCGTTCTTCGACCGCCAGTAGAAATACGCCGCGCGGTTGACATCCCACCAGGATTCCTTTACTTTGAAGTACCGTGTCATTGCATTTCTCCAGCTATATCCGCAACATTCTGCATGCGGTTGCACGAACATTCACGCTTATGTACAAACCTTACCAAGGAGCTTCTGAATGGACTTTGACCCTGAAGGAAAACGGCTTCCAATCAAAATCGATACGGCGACCAATGCCGAATACTGTCCTCAACCACTGACAGCGGCAGAGCGGGAAGCTAACTGCAGCGCACATCAATTAGCCGGACAGGCAGCCAAAGCATTGCGGAAAAGCCGGCGTGCATTTCTGAAAACACTCGCCGGATCGGCCGCAACCTTACTCGCATTCAATCAGGTTTTTGCGCGTTCCGGTCAGGCAGGCGGCTATTTTTCCATTGCACAGGAAGCGGCATACGATGAATCGGCGGCAACCCACAATATCGGCGGTGACGAATTTATTTTTGACATCCAGAATCATTGTGTGGATCCATCCGGAAAATGGGCCCAGGGCAAATCCGGAGAACGCTGGATGACGGTATTGAACCAGATTTTCGATCAACGGCGCAAATGCATGACGGGCCGGTTTGATTGCTATTCAGCCGAGCAGATGATCAAGGAAGTCTTTCTCGACAGCGATACGGACGTTGCCGTGGTTTCGGCGCTGTGGGGCGGGCGCGATAATAATCCGACACCAATGGACTATGCCAGCGAAGCACGCCGAATTGCCGCAGCCAGCGGTTCCGGGCATCGCATTCTGATCCAGGGCGGTGTAATGCCGAACGAACCGGGCGGGCTAGAGTTCATGGAAATCCAAGCCAAGGAATTCGGCGTAGCGGCATGGAAAACCTATCCGCAATGGGGTCCCGATGGAACGGGTTATTTCATGGACGATCCGGAATATGGCATACCGCTGATCGAGAAAGCACGCGCGCTCGGCGTCAAAATTATCTGCGCGCACCGCGGCCTGCCGCTGAGCGGCATGGACTATCAATATTCGGATCCGGCGGATATCGCAAGAGCGGCAAAACTATACCCGGATGTTACCTTTATCTGTTATCACGCCGGTTTTGAAGCCGGCATCCCGGAAGGCCCCTACAGACCCGACAATGCACAAGGCGTCGACCGTCTGATCAAGGCGCATCAGGAAAACGGTTTCCGTCCCAACACAGGCAACCTATACGCAGAACTGGGCAGCGTATGGCGGTATTGCATGAGCAAACCCGACCAGGCCGCGCATTTAATGGGAAAACTGATTAAATACTTTGGCGCGGAACGTATCTGCTGGGGCACCGACGCCCTGTGGTACGGCAGTCCGCAGGATCAAATCCTGGCATTCCGCAGCTTTCAGATCAGTGAATCATTCCAGAATCAATATGAATACGCTGCAATTACGCCGCAAATGCGCAGGCAGATTTTTGGCCTCAATGCCGCCAGCATCTATAAACTCGACGTGCCGCAATTGCGAACTGTACTGCACAATGACAACCTGTCGCGGTTGAAGGCTGTCTATAACGAAACGTCTAATCCCAGTTTCGAAACGTTTGGACCGAAAACGCGGCGTGCGTTCCGCGAAATCATATCGGCTCATCAAGGGAAGCCGGGTTAACGGACTGCTCAGGTGGCTATCAAAGTATTTCTCTCCGGTTGACTTAGGTTACGGTTTGATCTCTGCAAAAAAACGGATAAAGCTGTAACCGAAGCAATCCCTGTCATCGACCCGCTCTACCGTGCCGCTGTATCGCCTGCAACCATTTCAGCCGTCGGGCTTCGGTCATATTTTCTATCGCACCGATCAGACTGGTTCTGACCGGCTTGATCCCACAAAATGCAAGCATGTTACGTTCAAGCACTTTAACCCCATGCGCGCAATAAAACCACCGGTAGATGAATGCAGGCACACCCATGGTGACAATGAGGCGCGCTGATTTTCCCGTCAGGCATTTTCGGGTGACCTGTCCGGCTTCACCGTATTCAAACGCAAAATTAGGGCGGAAAACCTGTTCGAAAAATGCCTTAAGCAGTGCGGGCATGCTGCCCAGCCACAAAGGAAAAAAAACAGCCAGATGATCCGCCCAGCGGATTGTATCCTGGGCCTGGAGGATCGATGGGGCAGGCACGCTGCTTTCAAAATCGGCTTTTGACCGCAGCAGAGTAAAATCCATCGCCGCTACGTCGATAAGGCGGACTTCAAATCCGCTGCTTTGCGCGCCTTTGAGATACGCTTCCGCCAGAGCGTGACAAAAATGCCTGACAGTTGTATCAGGGTGTCCCTGAATAATTGCTATTCGTCTGATCATGGACTCACCTTACCGTCGATGGATTTATTGATAGATTGGTTGACTGGCCATACTTATCCTACCACTCCTGAGCAGGTGGCGGGGCGTTTTCACTTCAACATCCTGTTAACCCGGTGCTACATATGCAATGGGTTGTTTTTATGAGAAGAATCGTCAAATCAATTGGCATATGTTAACCTGCTGTTGCATCAATCTGAAACAGAGGAGGATAAGATGATGAGAACCAAAGCGATTATTTCAACTTTCTCAGTGGGGCTGGCCTGTTTTCTGCCGACCGGTTTATCCGCTGAAGTTATTCCGGGTACCGATTTCAGTATAGATTTTCATGCTGGTCATGTAGTAGGTGCGGGAAGAAACATCAATATGATTCGCGTGCCGGTAACTGATGTCAATACCGGTCAGACTACCTTGTGGGATGCTACTTTTAAATTCTCTTTTATCCCTACTCAGGGTTTTGTGTTTGAGGAAATTTCCTCTGTCTCGCCTTCACAACCCGGTTCTATTACCGACATTGTTCCGGGTCTTTACAGAACCCAACAAGGGAGATGCTTGTTATTGGAAGGCTCAACTCTTCTTGATGGAAATCGATCGCTATATACTATTAGAGGGGTGCAAGAAGAAGGTTGTGGGGCTCAGGATAATTTTAGTGCGCAAATTGTTTCGGGTATCGCAAGCGGGCATCCAGATATCGGAGAGCGTGATATTGTGATAAATTTGTCTGATAACTGGACTTATGGATTCATGGCGGATAGAGCATCAAACTCGAGTGGCTCAACGCTTCAGCCTTTTTCTCAAAATCATTTAATTGGAATACGCCAGAGTGGGGAGCAATTAATTCTTGGGCGATTCAGTGACGGCGGTGCAGATTTTAAAGATCCCGTGCAGACTCTTATCCTAACGCGGCTTGTTCAATAAACAAAAATAGGGCTTTCTTCCTGTTGCTTGCAGCTGTGAAGGGAGAGCGGACCAAAGTTCCGGCATAACCCGTAAACGCAAAAGCCCGATTGCGCGATGCTGATCGTCCCTGACGATTTGTTTCAGCATCGCGTTTGTTTGGCATCAGAGAGAGGATTCCCCACCATGACAACTCGAAAAATCATCATCTTCATACTTGCATTTATCCTTTCAATACCTGTAGTGACTACAGCCCAGGCTGAGAAGTGCGAAACGATCCGGTTCCAGCGCGGACACAGCAGCGCGGCGGTTGAAGGCGTCGCACCGCCGGACAGCGCGCTATGTTATCAAATCACAACCGCTGCCGGACAAACCGCCGATATCGCGATTTCGGGTGTCAATATGATGTTTTCTATTGCGGGTGTAATTGAAGTGCAGGACAAATACCGGTTTACTACTGAAAAGAGAACTTATCGGATCACTGTCGGTCAATTGATGCGTTCTGTAACGGACGAGCCGTTTACGCTCACGATTGCCATAGAGTGAAACCGCTGCGGCGCGCGTATCCAATCATCCTGCCCGTTACCCTATCAGTAATACCAGCCATTATTGCGCCACTGATAATGATACGGATAATTGGAGTGCCAGGAACGCTGGAAGACCGGACGCCAGCGGTTGCTCCACTGGTAAAACTGCCGTTCAGTGTGTTTGAGTCGCGAAGCTTCGGCCAGGAGTTTTTCGGATTCCGCATCGCCCGCTGTAGCAGCCATTGACAGCCACTTCTCCGCTTCGCGAAAATCCGGCCCCATTTCTTCCAATCCCGTCAGGTAAAGCCGGCCCAGTGCTTTTTGCGCTTCCAGATGACCACGGTCAGCGGCGCTGCGCATCCATTGGATGGACTGATAACTGTTACGCTTGATTCCATCGCCGCGGAAATAACGTAACGCAAGATCATAAGCCGCCGCCGGATCATTTTCAGCCATTGCGATCAAAGCCGCGGCCTGATGTTGTTCGGGTGTCATCGCCGGATCGGATGCACTGCGGTATTCAACTACATTCCTCGGGCGGTCATAACAGCCGGAGGAATCACAAACCCGGTCAAAACCGGTGTGCGGCGGTGGCGCGGCGCATGCGGTCAGGCCGGTTGCAGTTGCAATAATAAATGCCTTAAATGTATGGTGTTGTTGCATTTCCCGGTTTTCTGTTCAGTATTTTATTTAACCCTATGGCAATTATCATACTATAATCAAGGCATAAGAATATATATAATGTTACGCTCGAGACCTTTGCACGGCTACTACGCGGCACGATAATTGCGTTAAAAATTTGCGAAAATGCTATTTACCCCGTGTAAACTCCGCTTTTTCGCAAATTTTTGCCTTATTCCCGTACCGCTCATGACGTCGTGCAAGGGTCTCGCTCAATCAAAACCAGATGTTAAATCAAGCGCTGGCAAGCGCGTTTCTGTTCATTTTATAAAGGGGATAACATGTCGATGACAGACAAGATTAAAACCGGCGCTATGTCAAGCCGGGGGCTGATTCTTTCAGGGTGTATCCTGGCGCTGGCCGGTTGTGCTAACGTCACGCCGGGTACCTACCAGACTGCCAGTACGGGGGCTGCCGCCGGGGGCGCCAGCGTAGGCGCCAATCCAACGCTGGAGCGCTGCGAAAAAACGCTCGGTACACTGGCCGTGGACGATGGACGCGCGGCTGACTGGTATGGTCAGTTTGGCAGCGCTACCCATATTACCACCATTGAGCCGCTGATCCGTCTGGCTGTGCAGCAATCCAACTGCTTTGTGATTACTTCCATCGGCAATTTAAGAACGGACAGCCGGCTTTCGCGTATCACCGATATTCAGCGCAATTCCGGTGAATACCGCGCCGGTTCGAATCAGCATGCCGGTCAGCGCGTGGCGGCGGATTACTATATGGAACCGAGCATCGTTATCGATAATGCATCCACAGGTCAGGTCGGCGGTGCGGTGGCAGGTATACTCGGTACTTTTGTTCATCCGTCGATCGGCCATATGGGTGGCATGATGGAATCCAGGGTTTCTGTCGTGACATTGTCGCTGTTTGATATTCGTTCGGCCATTCAGATATCCGCTTCCGAGGGCAGCGCGACTGCAAGTAATTTCGGTGCGGCGCTCGGTGCATTCGGTAGTAGAGGCGGAGCAGTTCTCGGCGGATTTTCACAAACACCATCCGGAAAAGCAACCGTTGCCGCCTTTATCGACGCATACAATGGCATGGTTCGCGCATTGAAACATTATGAAGCGCAGAATGTAGAAGGTGGTCTGGGTACCGGCGGTGCTTTGCAAGTGAACTAATTCATTTCTCTGTTTATAAACTGGAAGCGCGCCGCCTTCAATTATTCCGCGTTTCCAGTTGCTGCTTAATTACCGGTGTAAAAGATTTCAGTGATGAATACTGCAAAATGAAATTGTAGAAATAATCGTCATTTAACTTGTTTTGTCAGGAACGCCAATGTCTACAACACCAATCGCCGATCCCTGGAATACGTTGGAAGTTGTCAAGCTGTTCATCGGCGTACTGACGCCACTTTCGGTGGCCATACTCGGCTGGTTTATCAGCAGGCATCTGAAGTTGCTTGATCTTGTGCAATGGACAAATCAGAAACTTATCGAGAAGCGGCTTATGGTCTATGACATGGTTGCGCCTCAGCTCAACATGTTGCTGTGCTTTTACACCTGGGTGGGATATTGGAAAACCGTCACACCGGAAGATGTGATAAAAGCCAAACGCGATCTCGACAAAACTATGAATATCAACCGCCACCTCTTCGACAATAATGTGTACGAGGCGTACCAGGCGTTTATCCATATGCTTTTCGAGACTTATACTGGTCCGGGCTGCGATGCAAAAATCCTCTCTACGATCAAAAGCATCGACGGCGACCGAACCATCAATTGTGATTACCCGTGGAAAACGGAATGGTCTTCCCATTTTTCTCCCGACAAAGCGAAACCCAAGCATGAGATACGCACGCGGTACTTTGAACTGATGCATGCCATGACGCGTTCGTTCGGCGTCAAATCCGAGGTCTGACGATCCGGCCAGCTTCACATGTTTTTCATATCATGGTTTTGTTGTTTTCTGATTGCTTTGATTGGCGTCCATTTGTGCGCACTGGGATTAAGGTCTGGTGAACACACTGGCAGATAATGATGATGGATAAGTCAGTATAGATTACAATCAATTTTCATGCCGCTAACGCTCGCCTTCGATATGAGGCCATACCGATTAAAAACAAACACGCTGTTGCAATGACCGCAGGAAACAAAACCGTTGTGACTGAATAACTTTCAAGCGCCATGATAACGATGCAATTCCGGACAGCGAACAGTGCGAAAAACAGCAATGATTCTGAATGCGGAAAGCGATAGACCTTTCTAATCGTTGGCCCGAACCCGAGAATATCCACGATTGTAAGCACAACAACAGCCCACAATGGATCAGATGTGAAGTACCAAAGCGGCAAAGAAGACAAAGCCGAGACAAAAAATACCCAGTCTGTTCTTGTGATTGTGATGTCGGAGCGCTTCACGTAAGCTAAAAAAGCAATGAGTATTGTGATAACACCTGAAACGCCAATGGGCCAGGCGCCCACCCCGCCTTTACCTTCGATCTGAGCGAGAAAAACAACAAAGGTTGTTATGCCCCAGATGATCCATGAGAACACATGAGGCTTAGTGGCACCGCTCATGATTGCGCGAACATAGGGAATGAATGCGGCAAAGGTGAGCGCAATGGCAATGGCGCTCAGTAGCTCTTTGTATGGCATGCTACTTATGTTTCTGTTCGCATGGCTCGACAGTAACGGGTAGCCAAACGGTGGGGAAGGCGGTTGTCTGAACATCCCTGCTGACCTATTGTCAGCATCGAATCATTTGCGGCTTTCAACGTGGCGCTTGAAGTTATCGAGGATTGCTTGCCACCCACTTTGTTGTTGTTCAATAGCGTGGGTCGTTTCAGCATCGAATATGATCTTTACATTGACACCGTCTCTGGCTTGAGTGAAGTCAACACTTGCAGTTCTGTTTCCGAACGAATATTCCAGGAGACAATTCGGAATTACGTTGGTATAAATCCCGGCAAAGTCAAAGCTAAAACTGCCATCTTTTGCTGCCATGTGGGACGAAAATGCCCCGCCTGTTCGAAGATCGACACTGGCTTCGGTTGTATGCCAATCGTCGGATGCAGCATTCCATTGCATGATATCTTCCGGTGTCGTGTACGCACGCCAGACCTCTTCAATGGGTGCGGTGATAGTGGTTTCAACGGTAATTTTCATGGTTTGTCTCCATTTTTGAGTGCAGCTAATGCGCCATTCGGCGGATTGCTGGGCGGTTCTTCAGTCACTTGCGGTCGCGCTTCGTGGAACGCGGAGCATCGCCACCATAGTCGGCGACAATCCTGATTGAATCTCCCCAATCACTCGAAACCCGTGGCGTTCGTATAAAGGAATGTTTCTTGGGTTTGACGACTCAAGATACGCCAAACATCCGTCACGATCGCATTGCTGAAGTGCATGATTGAGTAACGCTGAGCCGTAGCCTTTTCCTTGCTGAGTCGGATCTACGCCGATCATCGGCAAATACCAGTGCGGTTCATTGGGATGAAAATGGGCCATTCTTTCCATCAATCTGTATACGTCATCACGCACACTGCCAGACACTCTTTCCTCTGCGATTCGTCCCATTTCTTCCTCGTCCGGATCTATCCCGGGCGGTAACCATAAAGCCGCGCCACGGCGGTCACGCGTGCAATGCGCGCTATCAGATTGAAACGCCCGGCCACCGAACGCTTCGGTGAAAAGAGGCATCGCTGCCAGGTATTCGTCGGCGTTTGGCCAGCACCAGCGTGCCATGGGGTCCGTCGAGAACGCGAGGACAATTGTCGTCACTACGGAAATTCGATCCGACATAGCGGCTGTTACTACTTCCATCGTTACCTCCATTTCTCCGATCAAAAGCGATACAACGCTGCTTATCCGTCCAACACCTGAATTAAGCCGCGCCGCGAAGCAGCGTCCGCTTGAATGAATTGTTAGTGCTGATTGTCACCGCAGAATCTTCTCCAGTGCTTTTCCTTTCGCGAGCTCATCAATCAGTTTGTCCAGGTATCGTATTTTTTGCATCAGTGAGTCCTTTACTTCTTCTACGCGAACGCCACACACAACGCCTTTGATAAGCGAGACATTCGGATGGATAGCGGGCGCCTGATCAAAAAATGTCGCAAAATCGCTTTGCTGCTCGATCTGCTTCTCTAATCCCGATCGGGTATAGCCAGTTAACCAACAGATAATTTGGTCTACTTCTTCTTTCGTACGGTTCTTACGTTCCGCTTTCTGAATATATAGCGGATACACTTTAGAGAATGCTGTAGTGAAAATACGATGCTTGGGCATCATCATTTCTCCGATGCAATTTTCTGGGTGCTAACAACCAAACTTACTTTTGGCGATGGAGCGTAGTGGAAAACCCGTCAAACGCAGTGCCGTGTTAGGCCACAACGATGCCCTTTGATTCCAGAAATTCCGCAGGAATATCCGCTTTCTTTCTGCCTGCTATCGCAAAGTAGTAAAGCGGTTCCCCTTCGATTGATAACCTATGCCGGTAACGTTCGATAATATATACATCCATGTACTCGGAAAATACTATTTCGCGAATCATCTTCGAAAATCCCGATTCATCACGCGTATCAAAGAATGTCTCTTTAATGTTGAATGCTACCCACCCTTTGCTCTCAATGAGGTTAAATGCAACGATAAACGCTTTTGGCGGAATATCGCCAAACCCAAGGGCTGCAACGGTTACCATGCAGTTACATTGCCACGATGCCAGTTCCTCCCCTGTATCGTCGTTCAGCTTGGTAAAATCTTCAATATAATAAGCATCATACAATCCAGGTCTGTCTCGAAGAGCAGCATCGCGCGCCTCGGGGATAATATCGACACCGATCAATCTTGATACGCCATGCTTCTTTAGTGCTTCTCCCATCATTCCATTGCCGGCTCCCAAATCCAGTACTCGAAGTTCGGTGAAGGTATCTTCGGATTGATTGATTGCTGATTGCAATATGGAAGTTACCTTGCCCGGGGATATGCATTTGAGCCGGTCATAAAATATTTGTTCATACAACCCTTGTACTTGATAAATCTTATCGTAGTCATGAAATCTGATTTTTCTTTGTGTTCCTTTTTCCTGGATATGAAAATAGACTTCGTCTTGGCGCAGATTATGAGCCTTCTTTTTCGGAAACTGAATGATATGCTGTCTTTGCATCAAATCCTCCATTGATTATTTATTAAATTCCGGGTTGGTCAAACGTCTGCAAAACGGCGCGAGGAGCGATTGTAGGAAGCGTATTTGATTGTCTTGTTAGAAGCCATTAGCCACCAACTTTATTGTAAGCCATTGCTACAAACTCTTTAACCGATTTGAACTCCGCTTCCGATGATAAGGTAAATTCGACATCATCAGTACCGTAATGACCTATTGATGTGACGTCCCGGTAGTTTTTAGTGCCATCAGGAATGTCGGATGGCTTAAGCTTTAAAAATAGTTTGATGTTCTTTCCTTGAACTTCTATGCAGACGATATTCTGCGAAATTTTGTAAGCAATGTAGCGTTTTTTTTGGAACTTCTTAGAATGATACGTCCGAAATGAAATATAACACGACAACTTTCATGTTATCTCCTTATATTTTATGAAATTTCGCCGATTCAGGTTTCATCATAGCAAACCTTGTTAGCTCCATAAAATGGCATCCCTTGCGAGTATTGCCAGGCAAGCAACTCGCGCTATCAGGCCGGAAAAACACCCGTGGATAAGTACCGGTCGCCCCGGTCGCAGACGATGAACACGATGACTGCATTTTCGACTTGGGCCGAAAGCCTGAGCGCGGCTGCCAGCGCACCGCCCGAGGAAATACCCGCAAAAATCCCTTCTTCGCGCGCCAGTCGGCGCGTCATGTTTTCTGCATCGATCTGGGCGACGTAAATCATTTCATCGACACGGGACGCATCGTAAATTTTGGGCAGATAGGCTGACGGCCATTTCCGTATTCCCGGAATCTGCGCGCCTTCTTCGGGTTGCACGCCGATAATTTTTACCGGTTTACGCTGTTCCTTGAAAAACCGCGCGCATCCCATGATGGTGCCTGTCGTGCCCATGCTGCTGACAAAATGGGTGATCTCACCGTCCGTATCGCGCCAGATTTCCGGCGCGGTGCCTTCATAATGCGCAAGCGGATTATCCGGATTGGCAAACTGATCCAGAATAACGCCTTTGCCTTCATCGCGCATTTTTTCCGCCAGATCTCTGGCATGTTCCATACTGCCTTCTTTGGGTGTCAGAATGATTTCGGCGCCATACGCGGCCATTGACTGGCGGCGTTCTATGCTCAGATTCTCAGGCATGATGAGAATCATGCGGTAGCCCATAATGGCAGCCGCCATGGCCAGTGCGATACCCGTATTTCCGCTGGTGGCTTCGATCAGCGTATCGCCCGGCTTGATATCGCCGCGCTGCTGCGCATGTTTGATCATGGACAGCGCAGGACGGTCTTTCACGGAACCGGCAGGATTATTACCTTCGAGTTTAGCCAGAATAACGTTGCGGGTATCGCCGGGTATGCGTTTGAGTTGTACGAGCGGTGTATTGCCGACAAAATTTTCGATAGATTTGAACATAACAGAGTACTCGAATGGATGACTATAGATTACCACACAAGTAGTGCCGTTTGCAGGACAGGGGGCATAACCAACCCGATTCTGCGCTGTTTTCACATGCTGGAAAAATGCCGGAGATTATGGAAAAACTGCGAACGCTCCTGGTAAACATCTTTGGCTGTGGCTGCGTTGCGTTTATCGCTTTAACCTTAAAAAAATCTTGAGCAGTTTCAGCGTTCCGGGTTGATTGCATATCAAGAAAAAAATGATAAAATAAGTAGTTAGCAGTCTTCTTGAATTAATAGCACGCAACGGATGGCGCGTGAAACATGACGTCAGAAAACGATTTTCCTCAGTTCAATCATTATTTCGCATCACATCATTATGAAAAATATATTCGTTAGCCTGTTTCTTTATGGATTAGCGATTGCACTTTACGGTAATCTCGTCCAACAATATGACCATGAAAACGGTGCAAGCAGCATACCCGCCGCAAGCTGGAATTACAAAGAAAAACTGGCCAGCTACACGGACCGGGAACGCTCACACCGGCAATTTCTGTTTAACGAAGATAGTGCCGGTTATCGTTAATCAATACACATGCTGTAGTTACATGATATAACCGGGCGCAACGCAGTAGTGTGCCTCGCTGCCTTCCAAGTATGAAAGTACCTGATTAATCTGGTCGAAAGGAAAAAACTCGACTATCGACCTAATGTCATGCCGAATGGCGAATTCCAGCATCATCCGTAAGGCATTCAAAATGCAGGCGCCCCTTGGGACGCAGTGTTGAGAGATACGCCTTTCAGTTCAATACATGGTTCACCATCGATACAATAAAGTCGAACTGTTCCGCTACTGATCACAGTGTCTCCGGATCGTTGGTAACGGTGGCACCACTGCAGAATAGATGCGCAAATAATATATCTGCGACTTAACGCTTGTCGATTTCATGTATGCTGCCCGGGGATTTTGATCCACGTTCGATACATATACCGACCTTTTTGATGCCGCGTATAATATCCAGCTTGGCAACACTGACTTTCACCCAGGGAGAACCAAATTCCTGCATGATTGTCAGCGCAATATGCTCTGCCAGCGCCTCCAGAAGTGAAAAATGCTTGCGATCCAGAATATCATGAATGGCCTGTACGATGAGTGCGTAATTCATCGCATCATCGATATGATCGGTTTCACTGGCACGTTGATTGGAGAACCCGATTTCGAGATCAAGTTGTATGGTCTGCGCAACTTTGCGTTCCCAGGGATAAACGCCGATCAGGGTTTTGACTTTAAAATCATGAAGAAAAATAATATCCATATCATGGAGACAATGTTGACGAAGGATTGGGACACCCTACTGGCCGCAGGATGATTGATTGTGATTGTTTTCCTATAAAATACGTAAAAATTCTAATCCATTTTATAGCGTAACGCTAATTCCGATGACTTTACTTGCCCTCCTATTCATTGCTTACCTGATCGGCTCGATACCTTTTGCACTTATTGCAAGCTGGGTATTCAAGCTGCCGGATCCGCGGACTTACGGCTCAAGAAATCCGGGTGCAACCAATGTCCTGCGCAGCGGTAAGAAATCGGCAGCCGTGTTTACACTGATCGGTGATGCCGGAAAAGGATGGCTGGTTATTGTTTTAACGCAATCGTATGCTGCTGTGTGGAATCTGGGTGACACGGCTGTTGTCGCTGCCGCGCTTGCCGTATTTCTGGGACATGTTTTTCCTGTATTTTTGCGTTTCCAGGGTGGCAAAGGCGTTGCAACCGCAGTGGGTGTATTGCTGGGATTGAACGCTCTGCTCGGGTTGCTGGCGATAGCTACCTGGATAACTGTCGCTGTCATCTCCCGCTACTCGTCGTTGTCCGCGTTAATTGCGGCAGTACTTTCACCTGTCTACGCTTACTTTATTTTCGGCCTTTCATTCCATACACTGACTGTATTTTTAATGGCATTGTTGCTGATCTGGCGTCATCAATCCAACATTGCCAACTTGATGGCTGGCAAAGAGACCCGCATCGGCCAGAACAAAACGCTGTCATGACGATCGACAGCAGTGTCAAACGAAATCAAAATCCATCGGTAAAATATTCAATATAGATCAGTGCAATCGTAGAAACCACAAAAACGACAAATAATAATGTTTTGTCACTCATCTTTTTTCATACTCCATACTTATAGATATAAGCTGCTTCCCGATCAGCTATTTCAGGTTGGTCGTTTTATTGCAAATGAGCATCACCGGTTGTTTTTTCGTTCTGCACAATGACGCTATAAACGCGCCATAAGTAGTCGCCTGATTTCCGGATCTGTCAGAACGACCGGATTAGTCTTCATACTGCTACCGCGCGAATGCACGATAACCTTATCCAGTCCCGCTTCCGACAGGCCAAAACGGGATAAGCGTGGTAGCTCCAGTTCCTGCGTCCAGTCCGACAGCAACTGCACTAACGCCGTATGCGCCGAATCTGGATCATGAAACGATTTCCGGCACAGTATTTCAGCCACATGCGCATATTTCTCCAGCGCTACGTTATCAGGCGTTCTATCGCGCATACTCTCGATATTGATCCGGGTCGCCGATGCCACCAATGTTCCGCACACGATACCATGCGGTATCGGATAAAACGCACCCAGTGGAGAAGCCACGCCGTGCACGGAACCCAAACCGACCTGCGCCAGTGTTATGCCTGACAACAAAGCGGCATAAGCCATTTTTTCCCGGTATGTTTTTGCTGTGCCGTTATTCTGTTGGTTACATAGTCGGTACAAGGGCACGAGTGCATCGCGTACGGCTTGCAAGCCGCTGACCGCGAGCGCATCGGTAAACGCATTGGACTTGGTCGATACATAGGATTCCAGCAACTGCGTCAGTGCATCCATGCCATTGGCTGCAATCACGTCTGACGGACAACCGGCCAATAATTCAGGATCAACAACGGCATATTCCGCCACCAGCTTTTCATGCCGGAAAGATTTCTTAAACCCGTTTTCACCCTGAACGCTCAATACGGCATTTTTGGTCGCCTCACTGCCGGTGCCGGCGGTAGTCGGTACTGCAATCAGCGGAACAGCCGGGCCCGCATAGGACAACTCCGGACCTACGCCTTCCAGATAATCCATGACGGTACGCTGTACCTTCAACAATCCTGCGATCGCTTTCGCCGCATCGAGCGCGCTGCCGCCGCCTATGCCGACAACAACATCAAAAGCGCGATCCGACAATGCATTGACCGTCGTGTCAATCAATTCGGGAGAAGGCTCGTGCGTAACAATACGATGTTCCCAGCACATACCCTGCAGTTTGAGTTGCTCGGTAAATGACTGCCAGCCAGGCAGTTTTCTGTACGAATGTGCCCCCGTCACCAGCAGAACATGCGTGCCATAACCGGCGAGTATCGCCGGCAGCTTGTTAAAAACGCCCGAACCGAATTCGATGCGCGGCAACCGCGCGATGGAAAATTCAAACATCAGGCATTTACCACCGGAAATATGCCTTGATAGGCTACACCCTGGCGCGGCTCAGCCATCCAGTCCGCCACGGTTTCCCGCCAGATCAGATAATGCGGCGTTTCTTTATGCGCGGCAGCATCCTGTTGTGTTTTATACGCTTCATAGAGCACAAACCGGGTCGGTTCGTCCGCCGACTGCAGAATATCAAAACGCACATTGCCCGGTTCTTTGATCGAACCCTCGTGATTTAACCGGCAGGCTTCCTTGAAAGCTTCAACATATCCGGGTTTAACCGAAACATAGACTATGGTTACAACCATTTTTTCTCCTCTGCTTTATACCGCTATATACAATCTGTGATTTGCTAACACAGCCAAATGTCTCCATTGAAAACGCATCCGCCCGCTGAATAAGCGATATTCCAACTCAATCCGGAAACAGCCATTAAAAAGATCAGAAATTCCGGCGGCGGTAATATTGTAGTTGTTGGATCTGTCAGAATGTAGTAAAAAGATACCGGCACTGTTTATCGATATTATCACCCGTACTCCGCAGACAAGAGATTATCACCGCACTCTTCTTGTAACATGGCTATCATTCGCATTAAAAACCTGCTGCTCAGGACTTACATTGGCTTTAACGACGAAGAAATCAGCAAGCTGCAGGATGTCGTTATCAATATGACTATCGAGGTTGATCTGACGCACGCCATTCAGCATGATGCAGTTGACGGTTCCTACAATTACAAGATTATCACCAAAAACATCATCGCATTGGTACAGGAACAAAAATTCATGATGTTGGAGAAATTGACACAATCCGTTCTGGATGAAATTATGAAAAATAAAAATGTCCGATCTGCCAAAGTGGAAGTCGACAAACCGCATGCGCTGCGATTCGCCGAATCGGTATCGGTGGAGCTCAGTGCGGCACGCAGCAGGACCCATGATTGATAACCGATTACCGATAAACGCCGCGACTGTAATCAACGAATGCATTATTGGCGTTGGCTCGAATATTGATCCCGAAATCAACATACAGGCCGCACTTGCCATTCTGCATCAGGAAACCGATGTCAGGGGCATTTCAAAATGGGTTAAAACTGCGCCCATCGGTATCAGCAACCAAAGTGATTTTATCAACGGCGCAATCAAAATACACACCGTGATGTCGCAAGAATCATTTAGACATTATCTGAAAAACCTGGAAGACAAACTGGGCCGTGACCGCTCGCTTCCCAGGTATGGTCCGAGGGTCATTGATCTGGATATCATAGTCTGGAACGATAACGTCATTGATGATGACTACTACACCAGGGATTTTGTCAGAAATGCGATCAATGAATTAAAATCACCGTATTGATATGACAAAAAACTGAAACTCACCTCCCTGTCCTTTATTTGCTTCTTCTTTAATTCCCTGAAACAGAAAAAGTTGTTGCACTTTTTTTCGCCATTTGACGTATACTCCGCAATGTCGTATGGATTCAAGTTGTAGAACAGTACCTAGTGGTCTTTTTTTCCTTGATATTCGCTGACAGCTTGCGTTGTGTTTGTATAAGCATTCATTTAAAACAAACACGCGCGTAAAACTTTGTAAATTTATAACTTTTCTAAGGAAAAATTCATGGCAACAGGTATTGTAAAATGGTTCAATGACTCCAAAGGTTTCGGTTTCATCACCCCCGACGACGGCGGTGAGGATTTGTTTGCGCATTTTTCTGCAATTCAGTCTTCAGGATTTAAATCCCTGAAAGAAGCTCAACGTGTGGTATTTGATATCGTCAGCGGCCCCAAGGGTAAGCAGGCAGCCAACATCAGGCCGCAATAAAAGCCGGCGCGTAATGCTTAACAAAAACCCCGATTTCTCGGGGTTTTTTTATGCAATCAACCGTTTTGTTTTTGAAATAACACTGTTTTCTCTATAAGATAGGGCTAATTTGGTTGACTGGAATTACAAAAAAGGAGAAAACGATGCCTATCAGTGAACTTTGCAATCGTGAAGTGATTATCGTCGAAACTGAAGATTCTGCGCTGGAAGCGGCCAGACTGATGCGAAAACACCATGTCGGCGATGTCGTTGTCATCGAAGAACAAAACAGTATCCGGAAGCCGGTGGGAATCGTAACCGACAGGGATCTCATCGTTGAAATCATGGCGACCGGGCTTGATCCTGCCGTAATTACCGTCGGCGATATCATGGCGTCCGAGTTCGTGACCGTCAAGGGAAGCGCGGGCATATTCGAAACGATTCAATACATGCGCCGTAAGGCAGTCAGGCGTTCGCCTGTCATTGATGATAGCGGTGAATTGGTCGGGATTATTACCATGGACGATCTATTGCAATTGTTATCCATGGAACTGTCAGAACTGACCCGAATCGTTGACCGGGAAACCGATAAAGAATCCAAACAGCGTCCATAAACCAAAGCCATCCAATCCGGCCTGAGCAGCGCGGTTACATGTCCGCTCGGATTGAATTGAGTAAAGAACACACTTTCCGGCAGCATAAATTATAGTTACACTGATACATTTTCAACGTGGAAAAGAGAAAAGCAGCATCGCTATGCTCGTCTTCTTCTACCGATCCATCGCGCTGATTGTCTCACTGGCAATGTTTCTGGCCATATCAGGTTGCTCTGTCTATATGGCTGCCAAGCAACCCAATGCCAAAAAGATAAGTCTTTTTCAGTCCGGAACACCGCGGAATCTCCTTTTGGGTGAGTTCGGCCCGCCCATCGTCAGCGAAGATCGTGACGGTAAAACCATTGAAATATTCAAATTCACCCAGGGTTATAGCACAGGTGTCAAAACTGGCAGAGTTATTTTCCACAGCGTTGCCGATGTCGTTACTTTAGGCTTGTGGGAAGTCGTCGGAATGCCGACTGAGACTGTTTTTAGTGGCAGTGAAATGGCTTTTCAAGTAAGCTACGATGACGATAACAACGTGGATGAAGTCATTATCCTTAAGAAAAAATGATTTCGCGCAGACGATTGATGTATGTTCCGTACCCTATTCAAAGGAGAAATACATGAAAAAACAAATCTATCCGACATTTTCTGCAGCAGCTACGATCTGTATGGTTTCAGTTTTGACGGGATGCGCCACGCACAGTGGTGGCGGTAACGCGCTGGGCACGGTCGACAGCGGCCTGGCTTCCATAGAACAATCCGCTCAGATGGGAAGGCAGGCCATTTCAACCGGAACCACGGCCGCATCCGAAATGGCCACTGTTCCGGGACAGGTCGGTCTGGTCGATATTCTTGTCCGGCAGTTAGGCATTACCCAGCAACAGGCGCTGGGCGGCAGCGGCGCAATCTTTCAGCTGGCTCAAGCAAGCATGACGCCCCAGGCTTTTTCTTCACTATCCCAATCGGTACCCGGAATGACGGACATGTTAAATGCCGCACCTGTTGTCTCTAGTCCGCTGACGGGGATGGGCGGCGGTGTTTCCGCATTGCTGGGAAATACCGGTGCGAGCAACGCTTTGAATAATGCCGCATCATTGGCCGCTTCTTTTCAGCAGCTCAATCTGTCGCCCAACATGGTTGGCCAGTTTGTTCCCATCGTTACCGACTATGTCCGCACCACCAGCGGTCAGTTAACCGCCGACCTACTGAACTCGGCACTGAATATCCCATAAAACCAGAACCACAACGGAATTCACCGTACCACCACTGAATATTGGCGTTTATGGCTGTCGCGGCTATAAACGCCTATCTTTTACTTTAAAGTAAAAACCACCCGGCTGCCTTTGCCGTTAATCGTGTTTCCGCTTTGCATCACACCGGTTACAAACACGCGGTCCCCGGTAATGCCACCTTTCTCCAGCAACCAGCTTTGTGCCGCCAGCGCCCTGTCTTGTGCAAGTTCGTTGATTTCATCCGCGCTTACCGTTGCATGTTGAAGTAATAATTGCTCCATTTCCTGATCCGGTATTCTTTTTGTAAAACCTAAAAAATTAGCCGGTTTCTCAAAATCAGCCGCTTTATATTCCACTTCAAGATATTTGCTGTATTCATCCGGTGTCAGCTCGGTTTCGGCAAACGCGCCGCGGGTTTCACCCTTTTTAGCATCTGCTGTAAGTTTGTGTGCCACAATCTGCCGCTGTAAACGCATTTGTTTTAAACCTTCGTAATCTCTGGTCGGGTCTATATGACCCGCAATTTCCAGACGCAGCGCAGGCCGGTCATTGAGTATCTGGGACAAAGCTTGTAAACGGTTTTCAGCGTCAATCTCAATGACAGCAGAACCGGGAGAAAAGACAATTTCGGATAACTCCTCATCCTGCTCCAGCATTGAACCCAGCAGTGTAAACGGTGCGGTTACCGCGCGCGTGATGAGATTGACAAAGGCTTCCAGAATGACGCCGCCCAGACTGAACTTAGGATCATCAATCGAACCTTTGACCGGTAGGTGAATATCGATTTCGCCATGCCGGTTTTTGAGCAATGCAATCGCCAATTCCAGCGGCAACGACACGGCTTCTTCGCTGTTTACACGTGCACCAAGCGTCAATTGATCGAGAAAAACATTATTTTCCGCAGTGAGCGCGCCTTCCTTGACATGATAATGCACGTCGACGGACAGCTTTCCTTTCTCAATACCGTAACCGATATACTTTCCGGAATAGGGGCTGAATGACGGCAAATCGATCTCTTTGGCCTTTGCGGTAATATCCAGCATAAGCTTGGAACCGAATGGCTGGATACTGCCATGAATTTCTAGCGGCGCTGTCTTGTCGATGGCGCCCTTGATATCGATCACGCCCGCTTCCCTGCTCTGAATAGGACCAATCTGGCCTTGCAACCCGGTCAGATTGGCATGGTAATTTGGCTGAATAAAGCGATCATAAAAATCGATCCTGCCTTGTTGCAATAGAATTTTACCGATGTGTAACGGCAGTGAATCGTTTTCATTCGTTTTGTCGATATCGGCTTTGGTTTGATCGCTTGCACCGGTTGCCGCTTTCTCCTGCCGCATAATGTGTTTCAGACTCAGCTCACCATCACGCTGGAGTACGACATGCGCATAAAAACCCTCCAGTTTTACGGTATCCATATGCATCTTCAGCGGATCACCGGCAAAGTCCAGTCCGCTGATATCCAGACTCTTCCAACGCAATACCTCCCGGGCCATTCTGGGATCAAGAATATTGAAGCCTCCTAGTCGGGTCTGTCCGTTGACGGCCACCTTGAGCGGACTCCCGCCCGCTTTGACATTGCCATTGAAAGAAATATCACCGCTCGTCAACAGAACGTTCAAAGCATCACTCGCCCAACCCTGCAAAGAAACCAGATCCACTGTTTTTAAATCGAGATTCAGTTCCGCAACAAAAGGGGCCCATGCCAGTAAACCATGGGATTCGATGCTGCCGCGTTCATTCACCACCGCAGTCATACGTAGATCAAGCGGTTTTTCACCACTGATATCGATATTTTCAGCAACCAGATCCAGAGGATCAATCGTCATTGGCACCACATTCGCCATCGTTTGATCGGTATAACGGATCGCCGCGGCGTTGAGCCGCAGCTGATTGATTTTCACAACCCACGAATCAGCTTTATCTTCTGTTTTCCGGTTTTCTGTTTCCCGGATTTCAGCTTGAGCCGCATATTCGGTCCGTGCCTCAGACGATGGCTTTCTGCCGGGTATCGGAATCGATACTGAAACGGTTTGTATCGTCGGCGTCGTTGAAACGGCTGTATCCGGTGAACCGAAAAAACGCATCAGCGCAATGCCGCCGTCCGGATCACGGTTAAAGACGCTTTTCAACCTGTCCAGGGTGATCGCATTCAGCACGATTCGTTTGTCCGAAAAATCCAGCTTCACATCATCGACCGTGAGTTTCGTCAATGATAAAACGGCCGCCGTGTTACCTGACGGATCCGATAATGGCGACAGCACAACATCATCCAGACTGAACACCAGACTGGAAGGCGTTCTGCCTGTCAGATCAAACTGATCCAGATTGATCTGAAATTTGCCCAGATCGACCTGATAAGGCATCCGCACGGATTGATTCTGGATGGCGGTTCGTTTAATCGACGACTTGCCTGTGAGTGTGATCGCGGCGGAATCCCCATCGGATTGTTTAAATGTCAGTGTCAGATCGCTGTCGAAATGGCCTGACCGCAGGCTGATTCCGTCCGGAAGCGGCAGATAACCTGCAATATTCATCAAATCGGCATCGGTCAGTTTAAGTGCCAGCGTGGCTTCGCGCTTATCCGTGAAAGGCCGCAGCTTTCCATCCAGCAAAAAAGACGCGCCATTGATTCTGGCGCTAAAATGCGGCTTGACCCAATCGGCGTCAACATTATCCAGATTGGCGATAAACGGAATTGCAAAATCGATTTCGGAGATTGATTGGTGATTCGACTTGAAACGGTCAATCCATTCAACACGGCCATTCCTGAGTGCGATATTACTGATAGAAAACAACGCCGGCTCTTCGTCTTCGGAAGGCTGTGCAAATTTGTCAATCAAATCCGAAAAATTAAACACATGGGCATCATCACGCGCCAGACGGATATACGGCGCATCCAGGGTAACCGCACTGATCACCGGTGCACGCTGCGTTATCGATGCCGGACTGATCTGCACATACAGATGGTCAAACGCAAAAAATGTCTCCGGCGCATCAATACCATCCGCTTTCTCACCGATACGAAAACCGTTTACGGATAATTCCAGCGTATATGGCTTGATCTCAATCGCCTGCACAGTCACCGGGCGCTCAAGCAAAGCAGATAGGCGTAATTCCAGCTGCGCTTTGGCAAAACCCGGCAGCCAGTAATAGCCGAGCAATCCGAACAAGGCAATAACGGCCAGAACACTACCCAAACCAATCGCCAGGCGCCTGCGTGTCACAACAGGTTTTTTTTGTACTTGCTTCGCGGTTTGCGTCATGGCTACATCCTCTCTGCTACGAAGTAGCGCTAATCCTGTAATTAAACGATGGAAAAAGATTCAAACTGACTGCTTGCGTGCTGTAAGTGACTCCTGACTGAATTGAACTGTGCTATATCTATCGTACCATTCGAATACAACTATTGAACGATACCGCCTGAATCATTAACACTGTTGAACTGCAGATTCAGGCGGTTATCAGAACGAAACATACACGACAATCAATAGTGCGGATTTTTTTTCTCTATCCCGATAAGCTCAACATCGAAAATCAACGCTGCATTCGGTGGAATGACTTTACGTACACCACGCGAGCCATAAGCCATATCCGACGGAATAATAAGCGTGCGCTCGCCGCCGACCTTCATACCTCTTACGCCATGATCCCATCCCTTGATGACTTTACCGGCGCCAAGCATAAATGAAAAATGCGCATCCCGGTCATACGAACTGTCAAATTGCCTGCCTTTTTTGTCAGGTGCAGATTCATCATAGAGCCAGCCTGTGTAATGCACACTGACCGTTTTTCCGATGTCGGCTTCTTCACCTTCACCCACCTTGCGGTCAATTTTTTCAAACTGCAATCCCGGTTCCCCAGCATTTTCCTGTGCGGCAAAAACAGGCTGCGGCAATATGAACAGTGCTAACAATGCCATTGATAACATGAAAATACCTGAATGACTATGAAATTTGATTCTGAACATTTTTTTCCTCAAAAATTAACAAAAACTTTATTTTAATAACTTACTCTTATACTTATGTAGTATAACCTAACATGAATTTATCCCCATAGACGAGTCTTATTGATCCAGACAATGCAATCACCTGAAAAATTCGAAAATAATACAATTAACCTTGGCAGACAGGAAATACCCGCTTCCCAGATTTCGGAACTGTTACGCCTGCATCACTCGCCATTAGTCCGTGGTCTCTTTCTTGGGGTGGGCTGTCTCGCCCTTATACTGGGCGTTTTAGGTATCTTTCTGCCTATTCTGCCGACCACACCTTTTGTGTTACTGGCCGCCACCTGTTTTGCAAGAGGTTCCGAACGGTTTCATACCAAACTGATGACCAACCGCTATACCGGACCGATCATTCTGGAATGGCGCCTGTACCGCAGCGTCACGTACAAAACGAAACGCCTGGCTTATATCATGACTGCCCTATCGTTCAGCATTTCGATTCTGATTGTCCCCGAAATGTGGCAAAAAATCATGCTCTCGGCTATCGCCTGCATACTGGCGTTTTGTCTTTCGCGTTTGCCCGTGCGGGCGTCTGACAGCAGCAACGCGTCATCACTCTGAGAATCTATTCATGATCTCACGGAAGGGCGCTTTGCTTGCGTTGTTCAATTTTGCCTTACACTGCACCTTTTAATCGGGATCTTGAATAGGCCCTGAATATTGGCATACCGTAACGATAAGGCGGACTAAGAGATGGGATAAATGGATAGCTTACTGTCGAAACACTGGCATAACCTGCCACATGATGCGGTCGCCGCTCAGCTGAAATCGAACATCACTGAAGGCCTTGATACATTTGAGATTGCACATCGTCAGAAACATTTCGGTCCCAACAGGCTCACCCCTAAAAAAGGCAAGAGCCCCTTGGTTTTATTTTTACTTCAGTTTCATCAACCATTGGTATATATCCTGCTGGCCGCAACGATTATTACTCTTGCACTGCAGGAATGGGTAGACAGCAGTGTGATTTTCGGCGTTGTTCTGATAAACGCAATCATCGGTTATATTCAGGAATCCAAGGCGCTTAAAGCTATCGAAGCGCTTACCCGCACAATGGATGGTACCGCGACAGTGATCCGCACCGGAAAAAAGCAACAAGTTGCAGCTTCCGATCTGGTACCCGGTGATCTTGTCTTACTGCAATCCGGAGACAAAGTACCTGCGGACATGCGGTTACTGCAGACCCATGAGTTGCAGATCGACGAATCCGCATTGACAGGCGAATCCGTTGCAACGCACAAACAAACCGAACCTTTGTCGCTGGAAACCGTATTGGCGGATCGCAGCAATATGGCTTATTCATCGACACTGGTCACTTACGGCACCGGAACCGGCATCGTTGTTACAACCGGCGATTATACGGAAATCGGATACATCAATACCCTGATCGCCGGCGTCGATGTACTGGCCACTCCACTCACCCGCAAAATCAATCGTTTCAGCAGCATTCTGCTGTGGGTCATTCTCGGGTTCGCGGGACTCACTTTTTTCGCCGGCTGGCTGCATGGCAATTCGTTACTGGATTCATTCATGGCATCCGTAGCACTGGCTGTCGGAGCGATTCCGGAAGGTCTGCCCGCAGCCATGACCATCATGCTGGCCATCGGCGTCAACAAAATGGCACACCGACACGCGATTATCCGTAAGATGCCCGCTGTTGAAACGCTGGGCAGCACGACGATCGTTTGTTCCGACAAAACAGGAACGCTGACCCAGAATCAAATGACTGTGCAGTACATTTATACTGGTGGAAAGCGTTATAACATCACGGGAACAGGTTATGCTCCCACCGGAGAAATATTTCTGGATACGTCAAAGATCGATCCGGATACACAACCCGCTTTAATAGAATGTCTGCAGGCAGGCTTATTATGCAATGAAGCGCGTCTGATCCGGCATGATGCACAGTGGCTGATCGAAGGAGATCCCACAGAAGGTGCATTGATTGTCGCCGCTGCCAAGGCAGGATTGCCGCAGGATACGCTGACAAAGGATTTTCCACGTATCCATGCATTGCCGTTTGAATCCCAGCATCAATACATGGCGACCTTACACGCTTTGAATGCGGAAATGGCGGTTATTTATCTGAAAGGTTCCGTCGAAAGCATTCTTGCACGTTGTAATATAGCCTGCGGCGCCGACGCCGAGTCACTGACGCTGAATAAGGAACGTATTCACCAGGAAGTGGATGCAATGGCGGAAAAAGGCTTACGGATTCTGGCGTTTGCGCGCAAATTGCAACCGGCGTCCATTCAGACTGTCAATCACGACGATGTCGTCGAAGGATTTTGCTTTCTCGGTCTGCAGGCGATGATGGATCCACCTCGAAAGGAAGCCATAGCTGCCGTCAATGCCTGTCAAGAAGCCGGCATTCAGATAAAGATGATCACCGGTGATCATGTAACTACCGCCGCCGCAATTGCCCGTCAGATCGGATTGGATGGCGCGATTGACAAAGAAACCGAACATTTCGCGGTGAGCGGACAGATGTTGTCGGATTCGCCGGATCCGGATTTGGCCAAAACCGCGCAACAGGCCGTCGTATTTGCGCGCGTTGCGCCCGAACAGAAATTGCGGCTGGTGGAGGCGCTACAGGCTAAAGGCCACGTCGTGGCAATGACCGGTGACGGCGTTAATGATGCGCCCGCGTTGAAACAAGCCGATATTGGCGTAGCAATGGGCATCAGTGGCACTGAAGTCGCAAAAGAGGCTGCGGATATGGTGCTGACGGATGACAATTTTGCAACGATAGCGGCTGCAATTGAAGAAGGTCGGGCGGTATTTGACAACCTTGTCAAGTTCATCACCTGGACGTTACCGACCAATCTCGGCGAAGGTCTCGTGATTCTGGTCGCTGTGGTTTTTGGCCTGACACTGCCCATCACGCCGGTACAGATACTCTGGATCAACATGACGACGGCATTGCTGCTGGGTTTGATGCTGGCGTTCGAGCGCAAGGAACCGGGCATCATGGCGCGCCCCCCGCGGCACCCCGAAACACCGATACTCACCCGGGAACTCGGTTTCCGTATCGGACTGGTCAGCCTGATGCTGCTCATCGGCGCTTTCGGTCTTTTTGAATGGGCATTATCGCAGGGGAGAAGTCTCGAGACAGCGCGAACCCTTGCAGTCAATGTATTTGTCTTTGGTGCATTGTTTTATCTGTTCAACTGTCGGTCGTTGCGTTACTCGGTGCGTGAACTGGGCGTATTTTCTAATCACTGGCTGCTGCTGGGTGTAACCGCGATGGCCTTGTTGCAGATTTTCTTCACCTACTCCGCAACGATGAACATGCTATTTGGCAGCGCTCCCCTGGGTATGATCGAATGGGTATTTATACTGTTCAGCGGTCTGGTGATTTATAGCGTAGTGGGTGCCGAAAAATGGCTGCGCCGCCGTAGCGACAGCCGGAACAGCGGCTAATTCGGCATACCCCTCCGGTATCTTCACCGGGCATGCTATTATTTCGCACATGGAATCCGTTGTGCTTCACATCATCCGCAGAATGACAGGCTCAGGCAACCCATCCCTGAACGGACATAAACCGGTATACGGCATGGTGCCGCGCAGACCGGCAATATTCCGATCGGATACGGTGAATTCCGGAAGTCCGGCACCCGTTCATTCTCCAGGTATTTCAGAAAAGGTGTCCTGATGGAATACTTTGCGCAGATTCTCCTCCTGATGGGAATGGCGGTTACGATCGTTGTCACATTTCATCGATTGCATATCCCCTCCAGTCTCGGTTATCTGCTTGTAGGATTGCTGCTCGGACCACATACCATGGGGCCGGTGATCAATGTACCGCATATGCAGACACTGGCCGAATTTGGCATCGTTTTTCTGCTCTTTACCATTGGTTTAAGTTTTTCACTGCCACAGATTTATGCACTTCGGCATCAGGTTCTTGGGCTTGGCACGGCGCAGGTCCTGTTTACTACCATAGTCATCGGGCTTGTGGTATGGCTTGTCGGCGTTCCTCCTGCTGCCGCATTCGTTGTTGGCGCCGTATTCGCGCAGTCTTCAACGAGCATTATCGGCAAGCAGTTGCGCGAACAGGGAGAAGAAAACAGCCGTCATGGAAAACTCGGCGTTGCCATGTCGGTTTTCCAGGATGTCACAGCCGTGCCCTTTATCGTCGTAATACCTGTTCTTGGCGTTGCAGTAGGCGCCGAGGTTTTGGCCGGTACACTCGGCTGGGCGCTTGCAAAAGCCGCTGTAGCCTTTGCATTGGTTTATTTTGCCGGCCGCTGGCTCTTGCGGCCTGTGTTTCACTTTGTCGCCGAACGGCGTTCCGCGGAAATATTCACCCTGACAGTACTGTTCATAGCCTTACTCGCCGGGTGGACTACGAGCAGCCTGGGATTGTCCCTCGCTTTCGGTGCATTCCTGGCGGGCATGATGTTAGGCGAAACCGAATTCCGGCATCAAGTGGAATCGACCATACGCCCTTTCCAGGATGTTCTGCTCGGTTTGTTCTTCATCGGCATTGGCATGCTGTTCGATCCCGCTGTTCTCCCGCAGATTTGGCATTACGCGCTTCTGGGTGCTGTTCTGCTGCTTATGAGCAAGACACTGCTGGTCGCATTCATGATGTGGAAAATAGGGATTGACTCACTGACAGCCTGGCGGACCGGCCTGCTTCTGGCCGTCGGTGGAGAATTTGGATTTGCACTGTTGGCGATAGCTCTGAACGCGAATGTGATCGATGTATACCTGGGGCAGATTACGCTCATTGCGGTGCTTTTCTCGATGTTTGCAGGTCCGTTCATCATTCGGTACAACCATGTCATCGCGAATTATTTTGCATGCAAGCAAGTGGAGCCCGAGTATTCACCCACTCACCTGACGGTCGATTCCGGCACAGCAGCGCATCTCCAGGACCACGTGATCATTTGCGGGTATGGCCGTATCGGTCAGGGCATCGCTCATTTTCTGCAAGCGGAAAATATCCCGTTCATTGCACTCGACCTGAGTTCCAGCCGTGTGCGCGAAGCGCACAAAGCCGGTGAGCCTGTATACTACGGGGATGCAACCGATCACGGCATTCTAGACGCACTCGGATTAGCGCGCGCACGGCTTATCGTCATCAGTTACGATGATGTGTCATCCGCCTTGAAAATTCTGGATTATCTGAAAGGTACACGCCCCGATCTGCCGGCTATGGTTCGTACCCGTGATGAAAGCCGGGTTCAGGAACTGAAATCCGCAGGCGCATTCGAAGTTGTTCCGGAAACGCTCGAGGCCGGTTTAATGATTGCTTCGCAAGCCTTGCTTTTGCTCAATGTTCCGCAATCGCGGGTAATACGCCGCATCCAGGAACAGCGCTCGGCCAAATACAGTCTGATGCAGGAATTTTTTCCCGACGATGCGCAGAACGGTCAGGAACCATCAGACATTAAAAATCGTTTACGCGTATTGATCATTCCACCCACAAGCCGAATTATCGGACTGACGATTCAGGAACTCAATCTGAACGAAGTTATGGTCATCGCACTTGTCCGATCGCACGAACATATGCCATCGCCATCTCCGGAAACAACGCTTGCAGCGCATGATGAAATCGTTCTCTATGGCACAGCGGACGACTTGCAACGCGCCGAACAGCAGATACATGATCCGGTGAAAAAATGATGCCAGCCCATAACAATTTCGGTTTTTCAGCAGGAAATATCGACAAGCCCGAATGTATTGCAGCGCTGCCATTTGCGCGTGCAATAGACAATCTGCGCCATGCGCGAATATCATGTCAGCCCGGTGCTGACATATCAGCAACCGGGATTGGAAGAAATGAAAATTAATCCTCTGAAAACAAACAGCAACCCACGCGATATTGCAGTGCGGATACTACTGTTCTCAACGATCTGGCTGATACTCAGCGGCGGAGATTTGTCGTCCTGGTGGATAGGCATACCCGCCATCCTGTTTGCAGTAATTGTCAGCATCGCACTGATTCCTCCGGTATCTTTGGTATGGTTTGAAGTACCGGCATTCATTGGTTTTTTCCTGATACGCTCGCTTGCGGGTGGCACGGATGTCGCCTGGCGCGCGCTGCACCCGCGTATGCCGATTGCGCCGGATCTGGTGGTATACCCACTGCACATACCACCAGGGTTGCCGCAGGTATTTATGACCAATACGGTCAATCTGTTACCGGGCACGTTAATTGCCGAGCTGAACCCGGGGTTTCTGAAAGTGCATGTGCTGGATAAGCACCAGAATGCCATGATCGAGCTTCAGTCCGTTGAACAACGTGTGGCACGGTTGTTTGGTATACCGCTGCAGTTCGACAACAAAAAACCTTAGATATGAAAAGAATCCGGAAAATTCCGTGCGTGATCGTTCCCGGGAAAAATTGCAATCTCGCTCCAGCGCGTGCCGTGGGGATTATGCTCAGTCAGATTGATTGTTCAGTACCGGCGATCAGGCCATCCGGATTTACACTGTCTGTCACACTTGAGGAGTAAATATTGATACAAGCGCTTTATTTCGCACTGGCGCTCTTTCTGCTGCTTAACCTCTGCGCAGGCCTGTGGCGCATATTGCGCGGGCCGACCACGGCTGACCGCATGCTGGCCGCGCAATTGTTCGGTACCACGGTTGTTGCGATGCTGTTACTGTTGGCACAGGCTTCCGGTAACCCGGTATTGCGTGATGTGGCACTGGTTTTCGCCCTGCTGGCGGCGGTTACGGCAGTTGCCTTCGTGCAGCGCGCTTGGCCGGAAGAAAAGGAATCCGAGCATGACCTTAACTGATTATGCAACCGCATGCCTGCTTATCCTGGGCGGCATTTTCTTTCTTGCCGGAACTGTTGGGCTGCTGCGTTTTCCGGATGTTTACACGCGGCTCCATGCTTTAACCAAAGCCGACAATGTAGGACTGGGGTTCATCATGGCGGGGCTGGTCTTGCAGGCAGAATCCTGGCTCGCCGCAGGAAAATTGTTATTGATCTGGCTGCTGGTGCTGTTTGCCAGCGCCAGCGTTTCCTACTTGATCGCCCGGCGTGCGCTGAATAAAGGAATCCGTATTTGGATGTAATCGTTGTGCTGGAATGGGCATTCGATGCCGTGCTGGGTCTGGGGCTGCTGTGGCTGGCCTGGCGCACCCTGAATAGCCCAGACCTGTTTAAAGCCATTGTGCTGTTTATTTCCTTCGGACTGTTAATGGCATTGGCCTGGGTGCGGTTGAACGCGCCGGATATCGCGTTGGCCGAGGCTGCTATCGGCGCCGGATTAACCGGTGCGCTGCTGCTTGCTGCACTGGCGCGACTGCGGACCACGACCGACAACACCATGCCCGCACAACTGCCTGCCGGGTCATGGTTCCAGCGCGGATTACTGATCGTCCTGCTGTCAGGTTCGGCAGCAGGACTGGGTTATGCCGTCTGGATTCTGCCGTCTCATACCAGCGGATTAAGCATGGCGGTCACCGCGAACCTTGACGTCAGCGGCGCGCGCAATCCGGTTACGGCCGTACTGCTCAATTTTCGCGGTTACGATACCATGCTGGAGATGATCGTACTGCTACTGGCCGTGCTGGGCATCTGGTCACTCGGTGGTCTGCCGCCACGCCCCGAAAGACCCGCCGTAGCCGTGCTGGATACTTTCTCACGTTTCCTGATACCGGTATTTATTCTGGCAGCGGCTTACCTGCTGTGGGTGGGCGCAGATGCGCCCGGCGGTGCTTTTCAGGCCGGATCGGTGCTCGGTGCGGCCGGTGTTCTGCTGTTGCTGAGCGGATGGCGTCCCGGCGTCCGCCTCATGCAATGGCCACTGCGGCTTGCGCTGACGATCGGTGCGATCACTTTTATTATCCTGGGTGTGCTGACTTTGCTGTACGAACAACAGTTGCTGGCGTATCCCGTTGCGCAGGCCGGCAGAATGATCATATTGCTTGAAAGCCTGGCAACCGTCTCAATTGCTGTAACATTAGCCATTTTGTTTCTGGGAGAATCCCCCGATCCTGAGGAGAAAAAATGAGCCATGCATTCGCATACGCACTGGTGGGTGCAGGACTGTTTTTACTGGGATTATATGCACTGGTCGCGTACGCACATCTGCTGCGTAAAATTCTGGCGCTCAATATCATGGGCAGCGGTGTTTTTCTGGTACTCGTGGCGCTGGCCAAACGCACAGGCGATGCGGAGCCCGATCCGGTACCGCATGCCATGGTGATCACCGGTATCGTGGTCGCTGTTTCGGCGACTGCACTGGCACTCGCGCTGATGTTGAAGGTATCCGGAAAAACCGGTCAGGCCGTATTGCCCGGCAGACATCAAGACTGACGCCGATGGAAGCCATACTTGCGAATGCCGACTGGGGTGTGATCGTCATCCTGTTGCCGTTGACGGGCGGCATCGTCTGTTTTCTCTGGCCGGCGGTATCAAAAACAGCGGGATTGATCACCGTGGCTGCCGTTGTGCTGGCGGTTGCCGGGCTGGGCCGACAGATTATGGAACACGGTGCGTATCGTCATACCGTAGGCGGATGGGGTGCGCCATTGGGCATCGATCTGTTTGCCGATGGCCTGAGTTTGTTTATGCTGATCATGACCGCCCTGGTTGGACTGGGTATCAGTTGTTATGCGAAAAGTTATTTCAACCCGCGCGATGCCGTTTGGTTCTGGCCGGTCTGGCTGTTTCTGCTGGCCGCATTGAATGCTTTGTTTCTTGCCGCCGATATTTTTAACCTCTACGTCACGCTGGAATTGACCGGTCTGGCCGCCGTCACACTGACCGCCCTGACAGGGCGGATTGACGCCCTGAGCAGTGCCATGCGCTATCTGCTGGCCATGCTTGCCGGATCTCTGGCCTATCTGCTCGGTGTCGCGTTGCTCTATCACGACAGCGGCAGCGTGGATATCGCCACACTGGCACAGCGGATCGAACCCAATGCAACTGTTTGGGCAGCCCTGGGGCTGATGAGTGCCGGCCTGGCGCTCAAAACCGCGCTTTTTCCGCTGAGTTTCTGGCTGCCGCCGGCGCATGCCAGTGCGCCTGCACCGGTCAGCGCGCTGCTGTCCGCATTGGTCGTCAAAGCTTCATTTTATATTCTGTTGCGCCTGTGGCTGGAACTGTTCGCCGACTTTGCCGAAGGTGTTTCAACGCTGCTGGGGCTGCTGGGCGCAGCAGCGATTCTCTGGGGTTCCCTGCAGGCCCTGCGCCAAACCCGGATAAAACTGCTGGTCGCCTATTCCACGGTGGCGCAGATCGGTTATCTGTTTCTGGTTTATCCACTGGCTTCGGCAAGCAGTGGCCTGGCCGCAGGTATCGCCGCCTATCTCGCTTTTTCGCATGCACTGGCAAAATCAGCGATGTTTCTTGCCGCTGGAAATCTGATGCGGTTTGGCGGCCATGACCGTATTGCGGATCTGGATCGCGCCGTGCAGCGGCTGCCGCTGACTGTTTCTGCGTTTGCGCTGGCAGGCGTCAGTATCATGGGATTGCCGCCCAGCGGTGGATTTACCGGCAAATGGCTGTTGCTCGATGCGGCCATGTCACAGGGGCGGTGGGATCTCGCCGCAGTCATGATTATCGGTGGATTACTGGCCGCCGGTTACATTTTTAAAGTGCTGGGATATGCATTTATGCAGGCCAAAGAACCCCATGACGCAAGAGCCGTACCCGCAGGGATGGAATGGGCGGCACTGTTGCTGGCCGTCGGATCAATTTTGCTTGGACTGATGGCGTCCGAAATTTTCGCGTTGATCCATCCGGATTTGGTAGCTAATGCTGGCGGGGCTGTTGAGAGGGTATGGACAGCATGAACGGAAGCGTCTGGCTGCCGCTGATGGTCGTGGCAAGTGCACTGTTACCAGGGTTGATTATCTTCTGCCTGCCCGAAGAGAAAGTACGTACACGCACAGTGCTCAATCTGGCCGGCGCATTTTCCAAGATTATATTGACCGGATGGATGTTGTGGGGCGTTTACCACGGCGATCGGTATGAAATGCGTGTTGCTTTTCTGCCGGAGCTTGATCTGGTTCTGCGCGCGGATTCACTGTCGCTGCTGTTCATTGCGTTATCCAGCCTGCTCTGGTTGCTGACCACTATTTATGCGATTGGCTATCTGGAAGGCTCTCCACACCGCAGCCGCTTCTTCGGTTTTTTCAGTTTATGCGTGACCAGTACAAGCGGCGTGGCATTGTCCGGCAATCTGATCACTTTCCTGGTGTTTTATGAATTGCTGACGCTGGTGACTTATCCGCTGGTTGTCCATCGTGGCACGGAAGCAGCGCGCCGGGCGGGTCAGATTTATCTCGTTTATACTATCTCTGGCGGCACGTTGCTCCTGCTCGGCACAGTATGGCTTTATTCCATCACCGGGACACTGGAATTCAGACCGCAAGGTATTCTGTACAGCCTGGATGGAGCACATTATCCGGCCTTGGCCGCGATATTCGCGCTACTGATTGCCGGTCTGGGTGTCAAGGCGGCGCTCGTACCGTTGCATGGCTGGTTGCCCGAGGCGATGATCGCGCCTGCGCCGGTTAGCGCCTTGCTGCATGCGGTGGCCGTCGTAAAAGCCGGTGCTTACGGCATTGTGCGCGTGGTTTACGATGTATTCGGCATCGATTTCGCCGCCACATTGGGGGTTACCGGGCCGCTGGCGGTACTGGCGGCGGTCACCATTCTTTACGGTTCCCTGCGCGCCTTGGCACAGGATAACCTGAAACGCAGATTGGCCTACTCCACGGTAAGCCAGGTATCCTATATCACGCTGGGTGTGGCGATCGCCGGACCGGTGGCCACCATCGGCGGCGTGGTGCATCTGGTGCACCAGGGCCTGATGAAAATCACGCTGTTCTTTTGCGCGGGTAATCTTGCGGAAACACTGGGCATCCACAAAGTGCACGAAATGAATGGCGCCGGACGGCGTATGCCCTGGACCATGGCGGCATTCACTATCGGCGCCTTCGGCATGATCGGCGTGCCGCCGGTTGCCGGATTTGTCAGCAAATGGTATCTGGGACTTGGCGCGCTGGAAGCCGAAGCGCACTGGGTGATCTTTGTACTGGTCGGCAGCAGCCTGCTCAATGCAGCGTATTTTCTGCCCGTTCTGCATCGCGTCTGGTTCCGCGACCCTCCGGACAATTGGCCTATAGAACGCGACTTCGGCGATAAGGAAACTGCCTGGGCTTTATTGCTGCCACCGGTAATCACTGCACTGCTCGCGCTGCTTGCAGGGCTGGCGGCATCCGCGTGGTTCAGTCCGCTGGAATGGGTAAAACTCATCGCACAACGGGAGTTTTATCATCTATGAATAGTGCAACGATTTTCAACAATCTCCTGTTGCCGGGTGTGTTCTGGCCATTTTTGCTGGCCTGTCTGATGGGATTCAGAACGACGCGCGCGCTGGCGTTGTCGCTAGCACCGTGGGCTGCACTGCCCGCACTGGCAGTAAGTCTGCTGACACCGGACACGGCATACTGGCACTTTCCCAGCATGCTGTTCGGCAGCGAAATCGGATTGAATGCGACGGGACAGGTATTTTTATTGCTGACAACCGTGCTATGGACAGTATCCGGCGTTTATGCGGGGGCCTATCTGCGGCATTCAGCCCAGCGTGAGGCATTCCATGTATTCTTTCTGCTGTCGATGACCGGTAATTTCGTGCTGATCGTGTCGCAGGATCTGTTCGGATTTTATCTCGGCTTTTCCTTGATGAGCTTTGCGGCTTACGGTCTGGTCGTCCATGATCGCAGTGCCGCTGCGCTGCGCGCCGGGCGGATTTATATGATTCTGACGATAGCCGCGGAACTGATGCTGTTCGTTGCGTTGCTGATGGCGGCGGGAATAACCGGAGCCATGACTTTTGACGCCCTGCACACCGGTCTTGCGATGATGGACGCAGTGGACCGGAATACGGTATTTCTGCTTGGCATCGCCGGATTTGGCATCAAGGCCGGTCTGTTTGGGTTGCATGTCTGGCTGCCGCTTGCACACCCTGTTGCACCTACCCCGGCCAGCGCCGTTCTGTCGGGTGCAATGATCAAAGCCGGCTTGCTGGGCTGGCTGCAATTGCTGCCGCTCGGCATCATTGCTTTGCCCGGCTGGGGAACGGCTATGATTATGCTCGGATTGACCGCCGCGTTTTATGGTGTGGCGGTCGGCTTGACACAGCGTGATCCGAAGACACTGCTGGCGTACTCGAGCATCAGCCAGATGGGCATCATGACCATGGCGGTGGGGGTAGGCATGTTGATGCCGGATGCCTGGCCGCTCATCCTGCCGGCGATTGCCTTTTATGCGCTGCATCATGGTCTGAGCAAAGGCGCGCTGTTCCTGGGCGCAGGATTTTCCAGAGGAAATGACTACAGGCAGCGGCGTTGGATCTGGTTTGCCCTGTGGCTGCCCGCGCTGGCACTGGCAGGCGTGCCCTGGACCAGCGGCATGCTCGCTAAGCAACTGATTAAAACGCATACACTTTACGCCCCCGCACCGTGGGATACGCTGCTGCCACTCCTGTTGTCAGTCAGCGCACTGGCTACGGCGCTGCTCATGGCGCGCCTGCTTTATCTGATGCGGCCTGCTGCCGGATCACCGGCGCCTGCCGCGGGTCTGATCGGACCCTGGGTGGTATTATTGTCGACGGTTCTGTTGGCACCCTGGTGGTTTGCCACCGCAACCGGCGCACCTGGAATGGATTCAATGCCTGTGAGAGACGGCCTCTGGCCGGTTTTGGCAACGGCAGCTGCCACCTGGGTCGTGTTGCGCCTGGGTATATTTCGTACCATACGACCTTTACCTGCCGGCGATATTCTGGCGCTGACAACGCATGTTTTACGGCTGACACGCTTGTCTCACCATTTTGGCAGCGAACTGGCACGTTTCAGTGTGGGCTGGGGTAAACTGCAAACGGGAATTCTGGCTTATCTGACCGGTCTTAGCATGATCGTAAAAGAAAGGCTGCAAAAAATGGAAAATTACCTGTCGCGCTGGGATGTAGCGATGCTGTGTGCGATCATCATCGCAGTGGCAATGGGCATGCACGCAGGATTCATCGGGATCAATATACACTGACAGTATATGCCGCGCTATGCAAAAAACACTTGCCAAAATCTTAATCATCGCCGTACTGCTGCTGTTAAGCGGCTGCAGCATGGTGCAACTGGGTTACGGTCGCGGACCGCAGCTCGCCTGGTGGTGGCTGGACAGCTATGTCGATTTCAGCCGTGCGCAAAAACCGCATGCACAGCAGGCGATTCGCCAGTGGTTTGACTGGCACCGCAGCACACAGCTGCCGGAATACGCGCACTGGTTCGCCGCAGTACGCAGCCGGATCAATGATCCGGTGACGCCGGAACAGATTTGCCGCTGGTCTGAGGAACTGCAGGACATCCTCGCGCCCGCCTTCGACCACGCCGTGCACCTGGGCGCACCGGTTGTTCTGAGTCTGGATGAACCGCAGCGGCACTACCTTGAACAACGCTACGCCAAAAGTAACGACAAGTTGCGTCATGATTACCTGCAGCCGAACCCTGAGGACCGCCGGAACGCCGCGATCAAACGCACGGTGAAACGTATCGAGAATCTTTACGGCCATATCGACAAAACACAGCGCGGCCTGATCATTGCCAGTATTGAGACTTCGCCCTTCAATCCTGAAGTCTGGCTGGCAGAACGGCAACGCCGCCAGCATGTCACATTGGCAACCCTGCAACGGCTCGCCCATGCTCCCCTCCCGCCTGAACTGGCGGCCGCAGAACTGCGCAAGCTGGTGGAACATACCCACCGTTCCGACGATCCGGACTATCGAACTTATCAAATCAAACTGACCGAATATACCTGCGATTTCATTGCGCGCATGCACAACACCACCACCCCGGCCCAGCGTCAGCATGCACACGACAAATTAAAAAGTTGGGAAACCGATTTACGCGCACTGACGGCGGACAGTCGTCTGTATACAACATCGAATTAACAGAGCCGGGACTCTGTCACTGATAAATGACATGGTTATGAAAAATCCAGCCATTGACATGCATTTCCTGCGGATCGTGATGTGTCCAGTGAATGATGCCGCCTTTATCATTCCATTCATATTCACCGAAGAATTCGATTCGATCATTGATGGATAAGGTATCGATTCTGGGTGCCAGATCGATATTGTGCGCAATCAATAATGTCTGCCCGGATTTCAATATCACGATAAATCGCTGATGACGACTGCCACTGAGATCATCCGGTAAAATGGTAATCACCGTACCCGTACCATAAACCTGTACATCACTTTGACCGTCAGCAAACAATTGCGCCAATAATGCATCGCTATCCGCTTTTAATTCGATGTAGTCACCGATTATGCCAACGCTTGACAATCCGTTGAAAACCTTTCCATAGACATAGACTTCCTCGCCTCTGGTGCCAATATAAACATCGGTATCGGGATAGTAACGTACCAGATAGTCATCCAGGGTGACGGTCACTGCTCCGGCAGGACGGAAAAACGCGGGATAAGAAACTTCAGCAAAATTGAATAATTTATTGCTGTTGATTAAAAAATTCTCAGCAGAAGAAATCGCTGGAATTACGGTCAGGAACAGTAAGATAATAAATTTCATAGTGATGTCGTCCTCGATGTCAATCCGCCACAACAAAAGCAATGCCTTTGAAAGCCAGCACCTGAAAAAACAAAAACTCAGTGCATTCGTAACGGCAGGCGTTTAATGATTCCTTATGATTTAATAGCCAAAACGCTTTGTGCGATAATTGCCCTTAAAAGAACGAAAGCAAAATATGAAATACTGCTCAAAACATCAACAGACCCCGGGTTGGATTATTGATTATGAATTTCAATGAAGCGATTAATATTCTTGGATTGACGGAAAATGCTTCTTTTCAAGAAATAGATAATGCTTATAAAAAGCTTGCCCAGAAATATCACCCTGATAAAGGGGGTAATAATGCTGACATGATGCTGATTAATGAAGCAAGAATTTTTTTAATGGAACATTTGTCCGCAAAAAAACTGCCTTTGGTCCAGAAACAACTGGATATCGCTATTCAAAAAATCAACGATATTTCCATAGGACAAAAGATCTGTGCACGTAAAGCAGAAAGAATTGAGCGTAACATACTGAATTTAAGTACCAATAAATTACGACAATGGAAGCGTATCTCTTATATCCTAGCAACAGTATCTGCAGCCGCATTATTTATTGATAAGGACTTTCTTGATCTGCTTTTCGGCATTTTACCGGAAGATGATGATCTCGATGAGATTCAGGAATCAATCAGCATGATCTACATCGCTTTGCTTAGTATTGGCGCTACTGTCGGATTTGTGGCCTGGTGTCTCAGTCAAAAGATAAACAGAATTGAAGAGGATTTAGTCAAGTTCCATGATTGTTTATTAGATAAATATGCTTATGTGGAATTGATGAAAATAGTTTTTGGCGGTGAACTTCCCAGACAATGGGATTTGAAAATGATGAACGATGCATTTAACAAAAATGTTTACGAAATAAACACATTAAGCCATGTTAATAAGAATCTCAATCCTAAGGTTTTTCATACGATTCTGAACGCTATTGGAACCGAAAAATTTACACAATTACTGCTTCTAAAAGGGCAGGAATATTCTTTTTTAAGTGTTTTGCATGGCGATAAGAGCAATAACTACGCGAATTATTATACGCTTCAGTAATACATCAATCTGAGTCCGGCACTTAACTGAGAAACTGTCTGGAAATTCCGCATGGAAGCCTTGATTGATCAGTAGCCATGCAGGTCATGTTATAGATAGCACCATGTTGTCCAGGCTCGAAACGGCCGAAAAAATTATATGCGCGTTATTCAATTCATCACTTGAATAGAACAAGAGGATTTCAATGCATACAGGCCAGAATTTCAGTTTTAAAGAAGTTGTTGTATGGACAAAGCATGACATCGGTATTTATACCATTGTCGCAACGATTCCCACCGTAGCCTATGAAATCTTTGACTGCCAATGGCTGGCTTTACCGTGGTTACCGATAGCACTTTTGGGAACAGCATTAGCGATTATTATTGGTTTTCAGAATAATGCGACTTATGACCGTTTGTGGGAAGCGAGGAAGATTTATGGCGCTATAGTCAATTCAAGTCGGATATGGGGAATGCTCGTAAAAACATATATCACTAACCAATACATACAGCAATCTTTATCTGAAAGCGAACTTGAAACAGTTTACCGCGGACTTATTTATCGCCATATTGCATGGCTTACGGCGCTACGTCATCAATTGCGTCAACCACGCGAATGGGAGACGATGAATAAAAAATTTAATATTGAGCATAAAAGGCTTTTTGTTGTTTCGGAACATGAGACAAAATTAGAAGATGATATAACGCCTTACCTATCTGCAACGGATAAAGCCTATATTTTAGGCAAGCAGAATCGGGCTATGCATATTATCGATATTCAATCAGGGTCTGATAGAAAATTTCAGCCATATCGCATTACAAAAAATCCTGTCTGACTTGCATGAACATCAGGGCAAATGTGAGCGCATCAAAAACTTTCCCTATCCAAGACAGTTCTCAACGCTCAATCTCTATTTTGTCTGGTTGTTTGTCCTGCTGCTGCCTTTTGGAATGTTGCCGGAGTTTGAAAAATTCGGGCATTACTTTGCCTGGTTAACGATTCCTTTTTGTGTCATGGTTTCATGGATATTTCACACAATGGATAAAATTGGTGAATCCAGTGAAAACCCTTTTCAGGGCGGCGCAAATGATGTGCCTGTTACAGCGCTGAGTCGCAGTATTGAAATAGACCTTCGTGAAATGCTTGATGAAACCGATTTACCAAAGCCTGTCAAAGCAAGGAATAGTATTTTGATGTAGCAGTGTTATTGAGGCTACAAATTTACTACATGCGCCAACACCAGTGTAGCTGTACCGATGGCCCGTATAGTGCGTTATTTTCTGGCTTATGTACGAGTGCCAGAACTACTTCAATGTATCCGATATCGATATGTATCTAACTAAAATAAAAATGCTCTAGCCCTTCAAATAACAAAACCGCCACTAAGGGCGGTTCTGTTTGTCTCATTGAGAAACAAATGTTGGCTATTAAAACTTAAATCTTAATGTCCTGGCTTACTGGTACCACCATATGGACGTGGATCCTGTCCTTCTTTCAGACAGTTACCATTACCGTCAATACCAAATTCACAATCATCACTGACCATATTGGGATCACCCATGTCAGCTGAGTCAAACATTGAACCACAACCCGATAAAACAAGTACGAGGAATGCTGCTAAAAATACTGAAAATTTCATTGTTTCTCCTAATATTTATTTCTTAAAAAAATTTAGAACCAGTTTATTTATTATTAATATTTCTTTCAAGGTTTATAAAAAACAGCCAGTTTTGAAGTATATAACGAAACAAACCAAACTTACAAGAATGAAGACAACTCAGTCCAGACAAACAGGTTCCCTGCATTTCAGCGCTATTTCTATGCACCGTTCAACAATTTTATCTATGGATTAATTTTGTAAAAAGAGACAAAGCGGTGTTGATGAAAATTCACAAGTCACCGAGTGTTTCATTGAAGAATAACCTGTTTCTCTTCAGCTTGTCGTATCGTATTGCCACTGTCCGGTACTGTTTTAACCGGGATGGCACAACCACATATAAATGGTTTATTTATTGGATTCCGTCATTGCGGACAATATATCAATCTTGAAACAACCGTTCATCGATAACCTCAACCCAATGCCTGACGGACAGTGACGTTCCGTTACGCAGATGCATCAGGCAGCCGATATTGGCCGTTGCGATGCGTTGCGGATGATCTGATTCCAGTGCATTGATCTTGTTTTTCAGTAATTGCTGCGAGAGTTCCGGTTGCAGAATGGAATAAGTGCCTGCGGAGCCGCAGCACAAGTGCGCATCGGGTACGGCGGTCAGTTTGAATCCGGCGCTCTGCAGAATTTTTTCAGCCGTGCCGCGGATCTGCTGGCCGTGTTGCAGCGTGCAGGGTGAGTGGAAAGCGATCCTGGCAGGATCGGATTTTTCTTTTCGCGCTTCAAGAAGCTGTTGCAGCTTTTCCTGTTCGGACAGGAGAATTTCGCTGAGATCCCGGGTCATGGCTGAAACCCGTGCCGCTTTTTCCGCGTATGCCGGATCGTGGCGCAATATGTGACCGTATTCCTTGACAGTCACGCCACAGCCGCTGGCCGTCATGGCAATGCATTCCACTGCATTTTTTTCGATCAGCGGCCACCAGGCATCGATATTTTTACGCATGGCGTCCATGCCTTCCGTCTGCGCATTCAGATGGTATGCAATCGCACCGCAGCATCCGGCCTGCGCCGAGGTGATCAACGAGATGCCGATTGCATCCAGCACGCGCGCGGTGGCGGCATTGATATTGGGCGCGAATGCCGGTTGAACGCAGCCATCGAGCACCAGGATTTTTCGTGCATGCCGCGCTGCCGGCCAGTGCGGTTTTATCTGAACTGCGGGTGGAATGGATTTTTTCAGGCTTGCGGGCAGCACGGGGCGTACGAATTGACCAGCGCGTATCAGTGGTTTGAAGAAAACGGGATTCGGCAGAACCTTGCGCAACAAATAACGGATCAATTTTTTTCCGGCAGGGCGTTTGACCTGCTGCTCGATCAGATTCCGGCTGATGTCCACCAGTTCGGCATAGCGTACCCCGGAAGGACAAGTGGATTCGCACGCGCGGCAGGTCAAACAGCGATCCAGATGCAACTGGGTTTTCCGGGTGACAGGCTGGCCTTCGAGCATCTGTTTCATCAGATAAATACGGCCGCGCGGGCTGTCAAGCTCGTCGCCAAGCAGCTGATAGGTCGGACAGGTGGCCAGGCAGAATCCGCAGTGCACGCAACTGCGCAAAATGGCATCCGCTTCTTTTCCCTGCGGTGAATGTTTAATGAAATCGGCGAGTCGGGTTTGCATGATTATTTCAAAATTCCGGATAAAGCCTGCCGGGATTCAATATCCCCGCTGGGTCGAATTGTTGTTTCAGCCGCCGGTGAAGGCTCAGCAGCGCCGGTGTGAGTGGGTGGAATACAGGTGTTGCGTGATGATGGCCACGGAAAAGCGTCGCATGCCCGCCAGCCGCTTTGGCTGCTTCGCGTATAACATGTGCTGCATTGTCGCTCCTGCTACCTTCATTGTCCTGATCATTCTGACAGGCTAACCAGCGTAACGCGCCGTTCCATTCCATCAATTGTTTTCCAGGCAGATGGTATTCAGGCGCGGTGGATTTGATCGACAAACGCCAGAGCGGCGTTGCTGGTTTAAAAAACGGGTGTGTCTGCTCCCGCAGGGCCTGCCAGAATGTATCACCATCTGCGCGGGATTCACCGCCTAACTGCGTCTGGGCGGCGCGTATGGCAGTCTCCGCGCCGGACAGCCGGATAGATAACTGTTCATCAACATGGCAGGCCGCCGAGATCGGCAGCGGTTTTCCCGCCCACTGGTTCATCTGTTTGATCGCCTGCGTGGCATTCATTTCCAGGCATATTGTTTTTTCCGCCACAGGCAATGGCAGCACCTTGAGCGATACTTCGAGTAACACGCCAAGTGTGCCCATGCTGCCCACCATCAGACGTGAGATATCGTAGCCGGCGACATTTTTCATCACCTGTCCGCCAAAATGCAAATCGCGGCCGGTGCCATCAAGCATGCGCACGCCGAGTACGAAATCCCGCACGGCGCCCGCTGATGCGCGGCGCGGGCCGGATAATCCCGCGGCGACGCACCCGCCCAGTGTCGCGGTGTTGGCAAAATGCGGCGGTTCGAATGCGAGCATCTGGCCATGTTCACGCAGTACCGATTCAATTTCGGATAATCGCGTACCGGCACGTGCGGTGATCACCAGTTCGGTCGATTCGTAATTGACAATGCCTTGGTACGGCGTGATATCCAGTGATTCCGCTGATTCGGTGCGCGGATGGCCGTAAAAGGCTTTGCTGCCGCCGCCCTGGATATGCAGCGGTTGACCGCGTTCGGCGGCTGTGTGCAGGGTTGCGGTGATTTGATCGATAATGGTTTGCATGGAAAATCAGTTGACCGGTTATGGAAACCTCAGAAACGCGGTAAATCGGGAAATTTTTCCGAACCGCTGTGGACATGCATGGCGCCGAATTCCGCACAGCGATGCAATGTTGGTACGGCTTTGCCGGGATTCAGCAGGTTTTGCGGATCGAAAGCCGCTTTGATACCGTGAAAAATTTCCAGCTCGTCCGATTTGAATTGGATACACATCTGATTGATTTTTTCCATGCCGACGCCGTGCTCACCGGTGATGGTGCCGCCGGCATGAATACACATTTCCAGAATCTTACCGCCGAATGCCTCGGTCTTTTCCAGCTCACCCGGCGTATTGGCGTCATAAAGAATCAGTGGATGCAGATTGCCGTCGCCGGCGTGAAATACATTCATGCAGCGCAGGCCGTAGTGTTCGGATAACGCTTCGATGCCACTCAGAACCTGCCCCAGATGTTTGCGTGGAATGGTGCCGTCCATGCAATAGTAATCCGGCGATACCCGGCCGGCGGCGGGGAATGCGGCTTTGCGCCCGGCCCAGAAACCGAGTCGCTCGGCTTCATTGCGCGAAGTGCGGATGCTGGTAGCGCCGCTGCTTTTCATGATGGTATCGATGCGCGCGATTTCATCGGCGACTTCCTCGGTTGTACCATCCGATTCGCACAGCAGTATCGCTTCGGCATTCAGGTCGTAACCGGCGTGCAGAAAGGCCTCGACAGCATGGATGGTGATTTTGTCCATCATTTCCATGCCTGCCGGGATAATACCGGCGGCAATGACATTGGCGACGGCATTGCCTGCTTTCTGGATATCATCAAAAGCCACCATGACCAGTTGTGCTTTTTCCGGGATGGGAATCAGTTTTACGGTGATTTCGGTGACGATACCGAGCATGCCTTCGCTGCCGGTCATCAGCGCCAGCAGATCGAAACCTGCGCTGTCGAGTGCTTCGCCGCCGATTTCCAGCAATTCGCCTTCGATGGTCAGAACGCGCAGTTTGAGAATATTATGTACTGTCAGGCCATACTTCAGACAATGCACGCCGCCGGAATTTTCCGCGACATTGCCGCCGATGGAGCAGGCGATCTGTGATGACGGATCGGGCGCGTAATAAAGTCCGTAAGGTTTGGCGGCATCGCTGATGGCGAGATTTCTGACGCCGGGTTGTACGCGCGCGGTGCGTGCCAGCGGATCGATTTCCAGGATGCGGTTTAATTTGGCCAGCGACATCAGAATGCCCGCGTCATGCGGCAGAGCGCCGCCGGAAAGTCCTGTTCCTGCGCCGCGCGCCACAACCGGTGTGTGCGTCTCATGGCAGAGCTGCAAGACCTGGATAATCTGCTGCTCGGTTTGCGGCAGCACGACAATCATCGGCGTTTGCCGGTATGCGGACAGGCCGTCGCATTCATAAGGCTTGAGGTCTTCCGTTTCATACAGCACGGCGTCAGACGGCAAATAGGTGTGCAGCCGCTGGATTAATTCAGGCGCGGGGGACATCGATCATCCTCTGTGTTTTATTCCGAATGCTTGCGTATTTCATGGTTCGCGAGTTTTTCCAATACGGTGACAATGGCCGAATTATCCCATTTTGCGCCGCCATGTGCGATACAGGCATTGAACAGTTCGTGTACTGTTGCGGTGTTGGGCAGGCTGATACCCAGCGCGGATGCGCTGGACAGCACGATATCCAGATCCTTCTGGTGTAATGCGATTTTGAATCCCGGATCAAAGCGGCGGTTGATCATGCGCTCGCCATGCACTTCCAGTACGCGTGAAGCGGCGAAGCCGCCCATCAGCGCCTCACGCACTTTTTGCGGATCTGCACCGGCTTTGGATACATAGAGCAGCGCTTCAGCAACTGCTTCAATAGTGAGCGATACAATGATCTGATTGGCGATTTTGCAGATCTGGCCCGCGCCGTTGCCGCCGATCAGGGTGACCTGCTTTCCCATCAGTTCAAGAATCGGTTTCACTGTTTCGAATACCGTTTCATCCGCGCCTACCATAATGGTCAGCGACGCATTCTGCGCACCGATATCGCCGCCGGAAACCGGCGCATCGACATAATCATGGCCGAGCGTATTGATTCTGGTGGCAAATTGCTGCGTTGCCTGTGGCGAGATCGTGCTCATGTCAATGACAATTTGACGCGTCTCATGGTCTGCAGTAGCCTGTAAACCGGAAACGACGCCATTCTCGCCAAACAGTACTTTTTCTACATCCGGCGTATCCGGCACCATCGTGATAATGATTTCCGCCTGCCGCGCCACGTCCCGCGGCGTTTTGCAAACCGTGCCGCCCAGCGCGGCAAGCTCATCCGGCACGCCGCTGCGCGAATGAAGAAAAAGCGAATGACCGCCGTGTATCAAATGTCCGGCCATCGGTTTGCCCATGATACCCAGGCCGATGAATCCAATTTTTGCCATGATGGTTGTCGAAAAATAGGTTGTAACGAAATTGGGTACTGTTGTATTTTAGTTGCAGTGATTGCCTGCATCGCCTCGAAAGTGTTGAGGCGCCGGGGTTAAGCCTGTAGATTGTCAGGCAATTGATCAAATATTTCACAATAAAATGGTTATCTTATCACCACGCAGCATTCTGTTCTGCGGTCTTTTATTGATTGTTTTTCTGTTCAGCGGCTGCCAGTCACTGATGACGCAATCACCGGATACACCGCCGCCGACCGTCAATACATTGCCGATTCCGCTCGCCAGTCATGAATTCAGTATCGATACTTTTCGTGATGATGTTGTTGGAGAAATACAGGTGATCACCGCAGAGTATGAGGATACGCTTTCCGATATCGCACGGCGGTTCAATCTGGGGTATGAAGAGATCGTCAGCGCTAATCCCGATGTTGATCCCTGGCTGCCAGGAGAAGGCGCGCGTATCGTCATACCCACCCAGTTTGTTTTACCCGATGCGCCGCGCAAAGGCATCGTGATTAATCTTGCCGCAATGCGTTTGTTTTATTACCCGCCCGTCAAGCAGGGCGAATTGCAGCGCGTGATCACACATCCGGTCGGTATTGGCCGTCTGAACTGGAAAACCCCCGAAGGTGTAACCCGTGTTACTGCCAAGACTGAGAATCCGGTCTGGATACCGACACCATCCATTCACAAGGAATATGCGCGCAATGGCAATCCGCTGCCTGCAGTGGTGCCACCCGGTCCTGACAATCCAATGGGTGAGCATGTGATGCGGCTTGGCTGGCCGGCTTACGCGATTCACGGCACCAACAAACCGCCAAGTATCGGCATGCGCGGCAGTTTCGGGTGTATCCGTATGTATCCGGAAGATATCGCCAGTATTTTCCAGCATGTGCCGGTCGGTACGCCGGTGCACGTGGTGAATCAGCCCCGCCTGTTCGGCTGGCGCGGCGATGCACTGTACCTGCAAACTTATCCGATACTCGAAGACGACAAACGCAATCACAGCCAGCGCTTGATCGCCCTGTTGAAAACCGCGCGTGCCGTAATCAAGGCGCAGATCAATGCGCGACCTCATGCTGAAATCAACACGGCATTGCTGGATGAAGTCGTTCAACATCCACGCGCAGCCCCGATCCCCGTCACGCAGCAGGGGGTGACGCTGGCGGCTTATCTTGAACAGGTTGAGCACGTCCAGAACACGCTACCCTTTAACGCCACCTGGATCAGCGAAGTGGCCGGAAAGTTGGAAATGGCGGATGATACGTCAAAGCCGGTGCAATAAACAGCGCGCGCAGGTCCGATTGGTTTTGCGTAGTCGGGCTGCATCAATAACCAATCGTAAAGACTTGTGGGTCTCGAGTGAGACAGTAATAAGATATAAGATACTAAAGGGATAAAGTCATTGACGCAGCAATGGGCAATCTACAGATCCTAATGATCGATGGATTGCAGTTTTCTCCATACGCAGCGATGATTACTTTCCTTGTCGATATGTGTCAGTAGCTGGGCATGTTGTTTCATTTCCGCAGTAGATGCAGGCAAAACACGCAGGTTCAGATTTTTGACATCACAATCTGTAAAATGATCGACCGGATTCTGCAGATCAAGATCGATTAATAATGACTCCTGTCCACGCGTCATCGCCAGATAAACCTCGGCTAGAAGTTCCGCATCCAATAACGCGCCATGCAGTGTTCGCTTGGAATTGTCGATCTTATAACGCTCACATAGCGCATCCAGATTATTGCGTTTTCCGGGGTGAAGTTCCTTAGCCAGCTTGAGCGTGTCGGTAACCCCTGCACAATAGGTGTCCAATGCCTGCTGTTTTGCCAATCCCAGCTCATGGTTCAGGAATCCGACATCAAATGATGCGTTGTGAATGATCAATTCTGTATCACTAATGAAATCGAGAAATGCTTTGTAAATTTCGCTGAACTTCGGTTTGTCTTCAAGAAACTCGCGCGTTAATCCATGAACCTGCAAAGCGCCGGCGTCGCTATTACGTTCAGGGTTCAGGTATTGATGAAAATGATTTCCCGTCAATTGTCTGTTGCAGATTTCAACCGCAGCGATTTCGACAATGCGGTGTCCCAATTTGTATTCCAGCCCCGTTGTTTCTGTGTCCAGCACAATTTGTCGCATGCTATAGTCTCAATGCTCTTTTAATGGTTTGTTTGAATTTTCAGCGATTATTTTTTCAACACCACGATTTGCCAGCGCATCAGCCCGTTCGTTCCCTTCATGTCCGGCATGTCCACGTACCCAGATCCACTCGATATCCTGTTGTTGAGCCAATTGATCCAATACTTGCCATAAATCTACATTTTTGACCGGCTTTTTATCGGCTGTTTTCCAGTTACGTATTTTCCAGGATTGTATCCATTGACTAATACCCTTATGCACATATTGGGAATCCGTGTGCAACTGCACTTCGCAACGGCGTTTCAGCATTTCCAAAGCACGAATGACAGCGAGCAATTCCATGCGGTTATTGGTTGTATGCAACTCGCCACCGTAAATTTCCTGCTCATGTCCGCCATATTTAAGTAATGCTCCCCATCCGCCTATACCGGGATTACCCTTGCACGCGCCGTCAGTATATATTTCGACTATCTTTTCTGTTTCTTTTTCAACCATTTGAGAAAACCGCCGTTTTATCGCGGTTTGAATATTATTGTTTGGTACGTTGTGTGGCGGCTACTATTTTTCTTCTTCCAGCCAGGCTGTTTTTCCAGCTTGGCTTAATAAGATGCATGCAGTGTTTGTGTTTTACCGCATGCAAAAAATAAATACCACCGGAAATCGGCCACCAGCGGTCACCTGCGTCTTCCATGAATTTAAAACGCTTACGCCAGTTTTCCTTGGTGAAAGGGGGTGTATAACAGCATAGCTTGCCTCCTCTCATTTCAAAATTGAGTAATTTCAGCCAGTCTTTCAAACGCGGCAAAGCAATAAAATTCCCGTTCCAGGGAAATTCGTTGCGGCTGGATGCGAAATACCGGTGCAGACCCCACAGACTGAAAGGATTAAACCCGGATATGACGACATGTCCCTCAGGAATTAAAATACGATAAACTTCCCGCAGGATTTGATGCGGATTGGCATTAAATTCAAGCACGTGCGGTATAATCACAAGATCAATACTGTCACTGGAAATAGGCAGATGATCAACCTGTGTACGCAGCACCGCAGCATGTTCATAACCCGCGGAGAATCTGAGCGGCATGCGATTCGCCCGTAAAAAATCATAGTGCGGCAAGCCCAGCTGCATTGCGTTGTAGCCAAAAATATTAGCCACTGTCTGGTCAAAATACCTGAACTCACTATTGATAATATATTGCCCCAGTGATGTGGCGAACCAGCATGGGTCTGTCAATGATGCCTGTACGTTATATACTGTCTGTTCAGCCATGCCGGTTAATTAAGAAGCAATTTATGACGATCAAAAATTTATTCTAAATGAATCAAATAATGAGATTTGTAATATTTACAGCAAGTTCCAGGAAGAACACAATAATCATAAGTAACATCAGGTACGGCGGCATACGATATCTTTTTTGGAATTTTCACTCAGTGAATGTAATCGGATTAAAATAACATATGCATCGCCAGCAGAGTCAACCTACCCGACTATGACCGAGATAAATAAATTGAAAATCTATCCTCTTCCCGCCTTCAGAGATAATTATATCTGGATTATTCATACTACTGTGCATGCAGTAATCGTCGATCCGGGGGACGCGGCACCTGTTATAGATTACCTGGAATCACACCACTTACAACCCATTGCCATTTTAATCACACATCATCACAGCGATCATACCGGCGGCAACCTTCAATTACTTGAACGCTATAATTTGCCTGTCTATGGTCCGCTGCAAGAAAAAATACCCACGGTTACTCACCCCGTACGGGAAGGGGATCGTATCCAGCTCACACCCTTGGCATTAACGTTTGATGTCCTGGAAATACCCGGCCATACACGCGGTCATATCGCATATTTCACCGCCACTCAGTTGAGAAATATGCTGTTTTGCGGCGATACATTGTTTGCCTGCGGTTGTGGCCGTATTTTCGAAGGCACGCCACAGCAGATGTACGACTCTCTGCAAAAGCTGGCTTCCTTGCCGGATGATACATTGGTTTACTGTACGCATGAATATACACTTGGAAACATCAGCTTCGCCAGAGTTGCAGAACCGGGTAATGATGAGTTACGAAAATTGGAACAGCAGGCAAAAAAAATGCGGCAACAACATTTACCGACACTGCCTACTGACATGGCAACGGAAAAAGCCTGTAATCCATTTTTGCGTTGCCAGCATCTTGAAATTATCCACGCTGCGGAACAATTCACTGGAGAGAAGCTCATTGATCCTGTTGAGGTCTTTACCGCATTACGTAAATGGAAAAATGTTTTCTGACAAACCGGTAAAAGATCACGAGGAAATTTCAGATTTGTCCGGAAATAAAATATGAGTATTCAAAAAACGAAAACGGATAGCCGCTCGACTGGCAGCCATCCGTTTTATGCTACTAATTTTCGTATGCCTGATTACTTAAGAACGTAAACCGGCTTATGGGCTTATGGTTTTGCTGCACGTAATACAGGATAGAATTGTGTAAAGACCTGGTCTTGTGCCGCACTTTGCTGATGACATGCCGAGCACGCTGATTCTTCCTGGATTGCGCCATGTCTGGAATCCGCCGAGAAACCTAAATAAGCCCAATTGCCCGGTTTGTCCGGATAGCGTTTTGCATCCTTGACCATTGCGGCGATACCCCCATATTCACCTTGGAAGTAACCGTGCCCACTGGGTGCTTCTTTCGTACCAACGCTCGCCAATTCTTTGACAATTATTGTACCGCTACGGAATTCGCCAGTCTTTTTCCAGTGTGCATAGCTGCCTGGATCAATATAAACATTGTGAAATTCTGGGAATGCGGCTGCGCCGTCATTCATGTCATTGGGTGTCACATTTGAACCAATGAAAACCCATTCACGATAATCTCTTGGTGTATACAATTCGTTATCTTTTGTGAATCGGCCATACAATCTTTCACCGGAAGCCACTGCCTGTGTCGTAACACCGATCATTCCGACTACCAGCATTGGAGCGATACTGCATAATAAAGCTTTTTTAAACTTTGACATAATCAAGCCCTTTAAATGGTTAATAAAAAGCATAGAAAACAACTCAAGCTGCTTGTTTTCCAGCGCCATCTTAGTCAGGCAGATTGAATGCGTCAAGGAGAGTCTTTTTCGGTAATACCTAATTTTTACGGGATTGATCTCAAATTCTAAAATTCGCATTGAACTGAAGATTGTTTTCTTATAGCAAAAAGAGTGTCGCAAGACTCAGAAAAATAAAAAAGCCGCCACTGTCGGTAACCGCTGTAATCAAAACACTGGAACCCAGTGCAGGGTCACGGCCAAATTTGCGCAGCGTCATCGGAATAAGTACACCAAGCAGCGCCGCAAGCAACAGATTCAACAACATGGCCAGCATCATTACCAGACCCAGTTCAATATTCTGATAAATCGCAAAAGTAAACAAACCGACTACGGCGCCCCATACCAGCCCATTCACAATACTTACGCCGATTTCCTTGCGGATAAGCTTCCAAGCGCTGCCGGAATTGATTTGATCCAAAGCCAATGCGCGTACAATCATGGTAATCGTCTGATTACCCGAATTGCCGCCGATACCTGCGATGATAGGCATCAGAGCCGCAAGCGCAACGAGTTTTTCGATAGAGTCTTCGAATAAGCCTATGACACGTGAAGCGACAAACGCCGTGACAAGATTAATGGCAAGCCACACCCAGCGATTCCTGACACTTTTCAGCACCGGGGCAAAAAGATCTTCCTCTTCCCGCAAACCGGCCAGATGCAGCGCTTTGTTTTCCGACTTTTCACGGATATAGTCAATCACCGTGTTAACAGTCACTCTGCCCAGCAGTTTTTTGTCATGATCGATAATGGATGCGGATACCAGATCATAACGTTCAAACGCGTACGCTGCGTCCTGCGCCTTGTCGCCCGGATGCAATGTAATAATCTCTTTGGACATGACATTTTCCACCAGGGTATCCGGATCACTGACCAAAATCTTACTAATCAGCAAAACCCCCTTTAAATGCTCATCCCGGTCAACCACAAATAATTGATCGGTATGATCCGGCAGCTCTTCCAGACGCCGTAAATAACGCAACACAACTTCAAGGCGCACATCTTCGCGCACGGTTATCACATCAAAATCCATCAAAGCGCCAACGGAATCTTCGGGATACGACATCGCTGCACGCAATTGCTCGCGTTCTGCGATCGGTAACGAACGGAACACATCCTCCATGACATCCTGCGGCAAATCCGGTGCAAGATCGGCGATTTCGTCCGCATCAAGTTGTTCTGCTGCGGCGACCAATTCCTGCGTACCCATGTCGGTAATCAGTGTCTCCCGCACCGCATCGGATGCCTCCAGCAATACTTCACCGTCATATTCCGGTTTGACCATTCCCCAGATCATCAATCTGTCTTCCAATGGCAAGGCTTCCAGAATATGGGCGATATCTGCCGGATGCAGCTTGTCCAGCAATTGCTGCAACTCATCCAGATTCTTTTTCTGCACGGAAGAATCAGTCAGTGTTTCATCCAATTCATCCTGCAGATTGACAAAACCCTCCAGCAGTTTGTATTTGCTCAGCAGCTCAATGACGCGCTGCAAATATGTCTGCAGCTTTTCATTATTCTTGTTATTACTTTCTTCTGTCATGATGGGCAAATTGTTTTGGGAACATTTAAAAAATTATGCTAAGCCAGCGAGAGTCAATAACACCTTCTTCTCTATATAAATCTTTGTTGGACTGACCAGCGTTTGTCCGGTTTCAAATGTAACAAAGAAACAAAAAAATTGTTCAAGGAATTTTTGTGGAATGCAAGCGCTTAAGCAGTATGTCTCTTTTTTTTAACAGATGAAGCGAATCCCGATTATTGTCATAATAACGCGGCTGGGGAATCATTGCCGCCAGCAAGGCCGCCTGATGGGGTGCAAGAGCGGCGGCGGATCGGCTGAAATAATGCTGCGCAGCCGCTTCCACACCAAACACGCCGTTACCCCATTCAATGACATTCAAGTAAATTTCCAAGATACGCTGTTTAGACATAACTTGCTCCAGCATAATGGTGATAATCGCTTCCTGCGCTTTGCGCAAAAAAGACTTATCATCAGACAGAAAAAGATTTTTGGCCAATTGCTGACTGATGGTAGATCCACCAGCGGTGATACTACCCTGCGCGCGATTCTTTTTAAAGGCATTCCAGATAGCTTCATAATCAAATCCACTGTGCTGTAAAAAGTGACTGTCTTCGGCAGCAACTACCGCCCGTTTCATCGCATCCGAAATATGTCGATAAGATACCCACTGGTGATGCAATATCGCAGTTGAACGATCTTCATGTAAGATTTGCAACTGACGTTCCATAAATGCGGTGCTTTGAGGATTGTTATGTTTCCAATAAAGCACATGAAAAAGCAACCAGAACTGGTACAAAAGAATGGCATAAATCGTCCACAAAGACAGTTTCAAAAACCAGCGGCCAATGTTTATACTCGAATATCTTCTGTTATCACGTGCCGTTTTTCGAATTGATGTATTTTTCTTTCGCATTTTTAAATAATAATGCCGAAATCTGTTAAATCCAAAAAAATTTGAAAGCGCTCAAAACAATAACAATCTGTCAGTATCAGAAAATTGATACAAACTACTTGGGCATTAAAGTTCGATGAGGTATAATCCCGTCTTTCTTTTTCGGGTCGTTAGCTCAGCTGGTAGAGCAGCGGACTTTTAATCCGTTGGTCGCGCGTTCGAATCGCGCACGACCTACCAAAAAAAACAGTGATTTAGTTTAAATTAAGTCACTGTTATCAAAAAATAGTAGACCTATATAGACTGTTTGCACAAAGTTAATATTCAGCAAAATTAAAATACTTCAAACATACTACGCTTCGCGTTATCTGATGAAGTCAGAGGTTTTGCAAAGGTTTCGATGTGGTTTTTTTGAATCGAATCAGTAATTGCTGTGTGTCGGAGAGCACCGCATAACAGACAGGGACAAGCACCAGCGTTGCGATCATGCCGAAGCTCAGGCCGGCAGTCAGGGAGAGCGTAACCGGAACGAGGAATTTAGCCTGTTCACTGGTTTCAAAAAGCATGGGTGCAAATCCTGCAATGCCAGTCAGTGCAACCAGCAGGATAGGGCGGAAGCGGGAGGCGCACACATTAACAATGAGATCGGAAAGATGGGTATATTCGGCTCGTTTTTTTTGAATGAAATGCAGTAATACGACACTGTCGTTAACAGCGACTCCGCTTGCCGCTACCATGCCGATCAGCGACTGGAAAGAAAAATTCAATCCCGCTATCCAGTGAATCAGCACTGCGCCCAGCCAGGCAACTGGAACAGTCAGTAAAAAAAGCAGCGGTTGGGTATAGGATTTGAATGTTACCGCAAGCAGGGCATACATAATCGCCAGCGCAATCAGCGTATTGCGTTTCAGGTTCGACATGATTGTGTCGGCTTCTTCGGCTGCTTCACCACGCGAAATCCTGATGCCGTGGTACTGCTGTTCAAGTACAGGGAAAAATTGTGACGCCAGTTCCTGATCGATTACGCTGGCACTGACCGGTGGGGAATCCACCAGTTGCACATGCAGTTTTACCACACCCATGCGGTCGGCGCGCATCAGTGCGCCAAAGCCGGGTGCAAAATCGATATCGGCCAGCATGCCGAGTTGCGCCTGACCGCCGTTCGGCAGGCGGATGGGCATTGCCAGCAGATCGGTAATGGTTTCGCGTTCTTCGCGCGGATGACGTACCTGAATCTTGACTTCATAACGGCTGCGCATGAAACGTTGCGCTTCTTCACCATGGTAGGCATGTCGTACCTGTTGCGCCAGATCTTTGAGGCGCAACCCCAGTCGCTCCGCTTCCGGTTTCAGCCGGAAGCGGATTTCCGGTTTTCCCGGTTTACGTGAATCGGATAAATCGGCGATGCCGGGATAGCGCATGATGTGCGTTTTCAGCGCATCGGCCGCTGCATTGAGTATTGCCGGGTCCTGTGCCAGCAGTTCTATCTCCAGGTCGATCAGCTCTTTCTCGGTCGGTGTGTGAAAATCGGGTTTAAAGTCACCGAAATCACCGATATGCCGGTACCAGTTGGTGACGATTTCGCGTACATGAAAGCGTTTACGCGCTTCAGTAGTAAATTCGACATAGATTTGCGGATCGATTTCATCCAGGACCACCTCGACGCCTTCGATCAGTCTGGGCATTTGCGGTGTCGGTTCAGGATTCAATTCCGACTCGACTTTATCCAGTGCATCCAGAAACTGCTGAACCCGCTGCTGGATGGTTTTATAGGGTGTTCCAAGTGGCGGATTAAGATGGACATGAAATTCGGAGTAGCTGACATCTTCCTGCAGATTAACGCCGATATGACCGCCTTTGACAATGGCATAACCGATGATCAGCGCAGCGACAAAAACAGCCAGTGTCGTATACCGCCAGTCGATCAGGTATCGCAGCAGCGGCCGGTAAATCCGGTGAATAAAGTTATCCAGCATACCCTGAACAGCACTGCGCATACGGGTCAGCGGATTGTCGGCAGGGGATGGATGATGTGTTGCCAGATGAGCGGGTAGAATGAGCAGGGATTCCAGTAACGAAAATGCCATCGTGAGTATCATGACGGTCGCGACCGGTTTCATGAACCGGGTGGCCCAGCTGGGTTCGACAAAATAACCGGGCAGGAAGGCGACCAGCGCAATACAGACACCAATGGCAACAGGTACGGCAACCTCGTGCACGCCCAGTATTGCACCCGGCAGTCCGGGATTGCCCTGTGTCTGAACGGCATGAATGCGTTCACTGACAATGATGGCATCGTCTACGAGCACGCCGACAGCCAATACGAAACCAAACAGAGTCAGCATGTTTAAATTGACACCGGCCATCGGCAACAGCCAGAATGCGCCAAAAAAAGCGACAGTAACACCCATTGCCGTCCAGAAGGCGATATGTGTGCGCAAAAACAGCATCAATACCAGCATAACCAGAGCGAAACCGGTTATACCCACGGTCATCAGTCGATCGAGCAATTCATTGAAAGACCGCGCATTATCGCGCCGTGTGATAATTTCGATGCCTTCCGGCATCTGTGCGCTCAAGGTGTTGACATATCCGGTGACATCATTAGCCACTTCGACCAGATCATACTTAGGGACTACCCAGATACTTTCGGATGGCACCCCGTCACTGGTATTCTGAAAATGCACATCGGCAAAACCATCGTTAATCGTGGCAATATCACCGAGCCGGACTACGCTGCCGTCAGGGCGTGTCATCAATATCAATGAAATCAGCCGTTCTTTGTCGTAGGCCGTATGTCTGGAACGCAATTGCAGCCGGCCTGATTCCGCTTTCATCTCGCCGCCCGGCAAATCAAGTGAACTGTTGCGCACCGCTTCGGCGACGTCGGCAAGTGTCAAGTGATGTTGTCTTAATCGTGCCGCCGGTACTTCGATGGCAATTTCATAGGCAACACGGTTCCAGAGCGTGGCACGCCGCACGCCGTCAAGCCGGTTCAATTCGTCACGTACTGTTTCAGCCAGCCGCCGCAAGGTGAGCTGATCGGTATGGCCGCGCAGAACGACGGTAATTGCGGGCGTTTCCCAACTGTAATCGTCGATATTGATACGCTCAACCGCTTTTGGCAGATTCCGCAGCGATTCGGCACGCGCACGGAGGTTGCTGACTAAATGTTTGACATCGAAATCCTGTTCGGCAAATACTTTAATGCTGCATTTTTCATCGATTGCGATGGTTTTAATCTGTTTGATGCCGTTCAGGTCATGAATGATTTCTTCAATCGGAATACAGACGCTTTCTTCAACCTCGGTCGGTCCTGCACCGGGATATTCCGCAGTGATATTGATGACCGGAGGGTCGAATTTCGGAAAGGCCTGTTTGTCCATACGCATCAGACTCAGCGTACCGCCGAGAAACAAAATGACCATTAACAGATTTGCGGCAACAGGATTCGCGGTAAACCAAGCCAGCAGGCCGGATGATTGGAGCTTGCTCATGGTCTGGCTGTGTCGGGCGATATGAAAGCATTGTCTGATTGCGGCGTTGTTTCAGACGCAATGAGACTGGATTTGACCCGGAGTCCATCGCTGAACGCGGTTATCGCGGTTGATGCCACAAGATCATTGGTATTAAGCCCGCCATTGATCAGAACATGGTCTGTTTCAATACGTAAAATGCTGACAGGCTGTATGCGAATCCGTTCATCCTGATCGATCAGCAATACCTGACGGCTGGCCGTAACCGCTTCGCGTGGCAGCCTGAATATATTTTCAAGCTTGCGGCCTTCAATTTCAGCGTTGACGAACAAGCCCGGCAGGAGTTGATACTGGTTGTCATGGTTGTTTTGCGGATAATGTATTTCAGCGATAGCATGGAATAAGCCGGTGGTTTCATCAACAGCGCTGTCAATGCGGATAATGCGTCCCTGCCAGAGTTGCTGCGTTCCGGAAAACGGTGCGGTGAGATAAACGCGTGGCCTGTTGTCATCGCCAGCCGGCTTGTGTTTGCCGGTATCCGGATACTGCGGCAAGGCAAGGTAATTCAACTGATCCATGGCCAGCGGGAGGCGGACTTCCGCCGTGTCCGTTGCATAAAGCCGGGCAATGGCACTGCCTGGCTGCATATACTGTCCCAGGCCGATCGTTTTGCTGCGTATTTTTCCGGTAAAAGGGGCACGCCAATCGCAGCGGCTGCGCTGCAGTTGTGCCTGCGCCAGGCTGGCATTGGCGGCCTTCAGTTTTGCGCGCGCTTCGGCCAATTGCGGTTCGCGCAGCATCAGGGGGGTAGGCGTATGTCTGCTGCCCAGTGTTTCCCATTCATGGCGCGCCTGTACCGATTCAGCTTCTTCAAGCGCCAGTCGGTGTCTGGCCTTGGCAACCTGTGCTTCGGCGCTGGTGATTGCGAGATCATAATCACGTGGATCGATCGCAATCAAAACATCACCCTTATTGAAGGTTTCACCGGTGACAAACGCCGGATGCAGACGCGTGACCCGTCCAGCGACTTCCGGTACCAGATCGATTTCGGTACGTGGTGTAATGATTCCCTGTGTGTGCACATTTAGCGTTACTATTTGCGGTATGGCGCGCAATACGGTGACAGGCGGCACCGTTTCCGGCGGTTCGGGCCGTTCGGATTTGGACTGAATCGTAATGAGCGCCCATGCGATGCCCACGCCGCACACCAGGATGATGATCGGCAGGATAGTTTTCAGCTTCAAATGCTACCCCCCAGTGCGAGATAGAGATTGATGCGGTTATGTAACAACTGGCGTTGTACTGAAAGATGCGCGCTTTGGGCGTTCAGATTGCTTCGGTAACTGTCCAGCAACGTCAGGATCTGGATAAAACCGAGCCGATAATAATACAGCGCCAGTTCATGACTTGCCTCGGTCTGTTCAACCGCTTCACGCAGTGCTTTTTCCTGTTCCCGCAGCCATTCTTCGGCAGCCAGTGCTTGTTCAACTTCCCTGAAAGCATTGAGCGCTACATCCTGATAGCGGGAGAGCGCTTCTTCCACACGGGCTTCATTCAATTGAATACCACCGCGGATACGGCCGCCGGTAAAGAGCGGATGCATAATACCGGCAAAGAGATTCCAGACAGCGGATCGCGGATCGACCAGATCGACCAGCGCGGTATCGCGTGTGCCGCCGGTGCCTGTTAAGGTGATGCGCGGCAGCATGAGTTTTCTGGCGCTGTCCAGGCGCGCATCGGCGGCCAGCAGACGTGAAAATGCGGCAATCAGATCGGGCCGTCTGGCCAGCAGGTCGGATGGAAGGCCGGCAGGGAGCAATTCAGGAGGATCCGGTAAAGCCTGCTGAACCGGAAAGCTTGGCGAACCGGATAATTCCGGTATTGTACCGGCGGTTTTCTGCCAGTCATCCGCCGGATATTGGCCCAGCAATACTTCAAGTTGCCGGGCGATTTGTTGTGCTTGGTTTTTTGTCTGTGCCAGCTGGGATTGGGCGTTGGCCAGATCGGTCAGCGCAAGCCGGACGTCCAGTCCGCGTACCAGACCCTGTTCAAAACGTCCTTGCGTCACGCTGGCGATATTACTGCGATCAATAACGGATTGTTCCGCGACCTGTGTCTGAAGCCTTGCCTCGAGCAGGGCAAAATAATGCTGTGCGACCCGGGCAGCCAGCGATAATCGTGCTGCGTTATAATCCGCGCCTGCTGCTTCGGCATCTTCCAGAGCTGCGGCTCTGGTTGCGCGGATGCGGCCCCAGACATCCAGTTCCCAGCTCAGGGCGAACATGGCCTCAAAAACGCTGAATTGCGCCGAACCGAAACCTGCACTGCGTATCTGGGTATATTGGTAGGCTGGCGCAAATGACACCTGCGGCCAAAGGCCGGAACTGTCAATGCGTGCCTGGGCTATGGCGGCATCGACGCGGGCTGCTGCCGATTTCAGATTATAGTTGTGCGAAAGTGCGTGGTCGATCAATGCATTTAATACAGGATCACCGAATGATTCCACCCAGTTTTGATCGGAGAATGCATGCAGCTCAGGTGCGGCATGCCACTCCTGCGGCAACTGTGGCAGCAGTTCGGCTGGTTGTCTCTCGGGCATATTACTGCAGCCGCCGACTGCAATCAGGATGCACAGCCGCATGACTGCTTTGAGAAATCCGGACATCAGTGCTTACTTCCGGTGACTATCCAGTGCGCTGCGCAAGGCGGCAAGTTTTTGTGTGCGCAAATATTCCCAGGTGACGTTTTTGCTTTTTTGAACGTGGCGTTTTTTTGACCAGATGATAATACCCGTAACCGATAGCATAACGATAATGAGACCTATTATACATACGAAAATCCGCCAGGGTAACCCAAAAACATTGCCCATGTGCAGTGCATACAGCCAACTGGTTACGGTATTGCCATCATATTGCCCGGATGGCAGCAGTAGAAGCTTGAACGCGCCGGTATCGGCATCAAAAAATATGCGTGTGGTTCCCCGCCTATCCTGTATGTCGTGTGAGCTGCGCACGGTGTATTGGTACACATTGCGTTCGTGATCGAGCCGCAGTGCCACCGGCCGGTACACTTCAAAATGATGCAGTCTGGCTTGCCGCTCCATCCAGTAACGGCCTGCCGCTTGCGCCTGCCGCCAGTTCAAATGGGGTTCCTGCGAGATGCCATCCAGCCTGGGTAATTCGGTCCACGGCGCTTTGTAATCGAATACGGCGCGAGTTGTCCAAGTATAGATCGTATCCCACAGATTCATATATACGCTGGACCAGGCGAAAATGAACAATACCGGCCACAGCCATAATCCGCTGGCGCGGTGAAGATCAAAATTCAGTTTGTATTTACTGGACTGCCAACGGATTTTCCAGGCCGGTTGCCAGCGCCGCCACCAGTCCGATATTTTTGCCGTACTGGTGGCGGTATTCACGGATGGTGCAGACTTCCTGCGCTGCGGCAATGACAGATAAAATCCGATAAAACAATCGATTGTCCAGATCAAGGCGCAGATGCCCAGCACCCAGATACCGAACTTTCCCAGTGCCAACGCATAATGAAGCTGGTACACAAAGGACATGAAATTGATCCAGCCGTCGGATATGGCGCCGAACTGACGCCTGTCCAGAATGTTGCCGGTATAGGGATCCACGAACAGATTGTTAAACCCCGGATCACTACCGGGAACACGTGGGCTCACACCGATCAGCGTTGCTCCCTGGTTGGCTTCCAGAGTGACCGATTCAACTCGAATCCCGGGTACCTGCTGCTCTGCTTGTTCGGCAAGTGTGGCGAGATCCAGCTTGTCGCCCGTTGTCTGTCGGGAATAAAATTGCGGGTTGATCAATCGTTCCAGTTCCGGATAAAACGCCAGAAGACTGCCGGTCAGACTCACTACGATTAAAAATCCCGTCATGATCAATCCCGCCCAGCGGTGTATCAGAACCCAATACTGACGCGTCACACTCTTCCTCCTTTTGATTATTTAATTCCTGTTATCTGTTATGACGATTCAAGCGAGCAAAGCCGGACACGATTGTGTGAATTTTTTAGATTTTTTCCAAATTGATATGTGCTTGCGCTTGTGATGAGACATTCATAGCTTAATCCCAAAATAGTTTAGCGCCGATATCATCGCGAAGTAGCTGAGCACTGTTGACGCTACAGATGCAGAGAGACTCGGATAAAATCCCCAGACCAGCTTCAGTAAAAGCGGCAATAGAACAAACAAAACCAGCGAAGGCAGCACCAACCAGAATATGCTGGCGGATAGCGCACTGACTTTTTCAACGTCCTGTGTATCGATATAAAGCCAGAGCATGGCCATAACCGAAATGAAGGGGTAAGACGTATGAGACACAAAAAACCGGACACGAATCGGCGAGCTTGTTTGTTATTTTTTCAAATCAACAATATATCGTTGGTCATTGCGGATAGCGACATCGAGATTTTTGGTTCCCAATTCCCGATTCCCAACTCCCAACGCGTTTTATACCAGCCGGGACGCTGCCGGTCAGTCCCACGATCAGCAAAAACGGCGCCAGCAGCAGACCGGTATACCGATGAACGGTATGAAATAATGGCGCATGATGGTATGACGGCGCATTCAGGCAACTGTCACATCGACCGCATGCAGGCGTCTACATTGCATAATGAATCGAACCGATAAACATGCGCGGGATACCGGCATTCATCGAGAAACGATCGCCCAGGGTATCGCCATACAGGGTGTCATCAGCCAGATTGTATGCGTCGAGTTGCAAACTCAAGCGTGAATGCATAACCGGTAGGCGGCAATGCACCATGGCGTCGACAGAGAGTTTTGAACACCCTCTTAAATTTTGGTTCTGCTCATTGCTGCGCTGTAAACCTCGTTATTTTCTCTTTTTCCAACAGCAATAACAAAAACAATAATTTCTTTATTATCAACCTCATAAACAAGGCGATAACCTGCTGAACGTAACTTTATTTTATAAGCACACTCAAAGCTAGTTAATCGATTGGCTTCAATACAGGGATCTTCCAAACACTTTTTCAACTTATTCTTAAACTGCTTTTTGATACTGTTATCGAGTTTGTCCCATTCTTTTTTCGCACTTGGCAGAAACTTCAATTTATAAGTCATCAAGCCTGACTTCAATTGCTAAAGACTTTTCGGTTTGCCGTGCCTTCACGATTTCACCTAATTCGTAATCTTCCAATTTACTGATGAGTGATTCATAAGTATCAGCCGGCACAAGGTAAGCAGTAGGCAAATTGTGGTTAAGAATAGCGATTGCTTCACCATCAGCCTTGTTTAATAAAGCTGTTGGATTTTTCTTTAATTCAGAGATGCTTGCGCTAAAAGAAGCCAATATTTGTTGCATGGACAACCTCCAATAAGTACCAAATTAAGGGCCTATTTTAGACTCTTTTTAGAGACGCTCTTAAATTATTTGAACCTGGCGTAAACGTAAAAATCAGCGATAGTTATCGCTATGGCACGCTTACAGAGAAGGAGCGGATGATCTGCTTGGCTGAATATGTCATGCAGGGTACGTGTGCAGTACCGTACTGGCCCGGCATGCTTCGGTACGTTAAATAACCGGTTTCCCTTGTTATCGCCTTCCAATATTTTGGCATCGGTATACGCGTAGGTCAATGGAATGGACTCCTCCCACGTAACGGCATCGTAATGTGCCAGACTAGAGATTTAACCCAATAGTCGAAGCAGGAGGAGTCAAATGAATATTACACGGATAGGTATAGATCTGGCAAAACAAGTATTTCAGGTTCATGGAGTGGACAGAACTGAGAAAGTAGTGGTACGTAAGCAACTGCGCCGGTCACAGATGCTGGATTATTTTGGCAAGCTTGCCCCCTGTCTGGTGGGTATGGAAGCCTGCGGGGGTTCGCATTACTGGGGTCGAGAGCTGAGTAAATTGGGTCATGATGTTCGATTGATGGCACCGCAGTATGTCAAGCCGTATGTGAAGAGAGGCAAGAACGACGCCAACGATGCGGAAGCGATTTGCGAAGCGGTAGGACGACCGAACATGCGTTTTGTAGCCATCAAGCTGATCGAACAACAGGTTGTTCAAGCGGAACATCGGATTCGCACGCGGTTAATCAAATCACGAACGGCACTGAGCAACGAGATACGTGGTTTACTGGCTGAATTTGGGATTGTGTTGGCGACATCAATGGGAAACTTGCGTCGAGCGATCCCGGTATTGCTGGAAGACGAAGAAAACGGATTGCCGGGAAGCTTTCGCGAACTATTGGCCGAACTGGGGGAAGAACTACGCGCCCTGGATAACAGAGTTGCCGAATACGATGCGCGGATTGCGCAAGCAGTACAGCGAGACGATCGCATCAAACGATTGCTGGAAATAGAAGGGATAGGTCCAGTGGTAGCCAGTGCGCTCGTTGCGGCGGTGAGTGATGCAAAACAGTTTGGCAGCGGCCGGGACATGGCGGCATGGCTTGGGCTGACGCCCCGGCAACATTCGAGTGGCGGCAAAAATCGCCTGGGTGGAATCAGCAAAAGAGGTGACAAATATGTGCGCACACTACTGATTCATGGTGCCCGGTCAGCGTTAAACGCGGCCAGGAACAAGGAAGACGGCCGCAGCCGCTGGGTGATGTCGGTATCGCTGCGACGCAACAAGAACATAGCAACGGTAGCGCTGGCTAATAAAAACGCCCGTATTGCGTGGTCGATATTGAGCCGTGGCGAGACTTACCGAAAGGCAGCGTAGAATTACAGAAGTATTGTTCAGTAGAGGAGAAAGTCAGTTGTAATTGCGTAGCGAAATGAAATGATGGCAAACAGGTCAGACCGGCGTAAGAAATTCAGTCTAATCGATGGCTCCCTGTCTGGTACATACAAGGCAAAGCCGCTAGGGCAATATGAATCTTACGCGCGAAATCCATCATGGCTCGGATAGCTATCACTATCCAACCGGAAGCCGGATATACGGAAGCAGTTGCACCTTGGAATCATCACAAATTTTGCTCGCAAAACGGGAGGAGTCCATATACGGATTAGGCGCGCAAATTGTTCAAAATTTAGATGATCAAGGTGTTTCCGTGCGCCGCAATCCGCCACATGTTAAGGGTATGCCACACATTCGGCGGATTACGCCGCGCCCAAACAAAAGTGACAAATCAATATTCAGTCAAATTGCGCGCCTAATCCGTACGCGGGGAGAAATTTTATACGCCGCACGGGGTGCCCAAAATGGCGTATCACAAAAAAACCGTCTTTACCAAAGAGATTGACATTTATAACTATTATAACTATAGTCATGCCCATAGTCATTTAATTGCATTGTTATGAAAACCATCAAAGCGTCCGAATTCAAAGCTAAATGTTTGCAATTGATGAACGAGGTGGCAGATTCCGGCGACAGTATCGTCATCACCAAGAATGGTCAGCCGGTAGCGCAGCTATGTCCGGTTATCTCAAGGCCTGCCACACTCGCCGGATGCCATAAAGGCACAATGGGTATTGTCGGGGATATCGTGGCACCTTTGGGTGAATCCTGGGATGCCGAATGCTTATCCTCTTAGACACCCACGCCTTGATCTGGCTCGACCAGGACGATCCTGCCTTGGGAAGCGAAGCGCGAAAACGTGCCGACCTCGCCTTACAGCAAAGCAAGCTGGCAGTTTCGGCGATCTCTTTCTGGGAAACCGCCATGCTTGTCGCTAAGGGGCGGCTTACAATGACGCTTCCGGCTACGGCGTGGCGGCGTGATTTATTGGGCCTTGGTCTGGTTGAAATTCCTGTCGATGGCGAGATCGGCATCGCAGCCGCCCAAATCGACCTGCACGACGACCCGGCAGACCGGCTCATCGTAGCCACTGCCCAGCTCAAAGGCGCAACGCTCCTGACTGCCGACCAATCGCTGTTGCAGTGGGACAATACGCTGGTACGCTTCGATGCACGGCGATAATATTCAAAATGAACAATACCGTTTCAATGTAGTTGGTGTAAATACCGTTACCGGTGGCGATTTTTGTACGCCGTACGCGTTAGAAAGGCGAACATCGAACCGTTGCCGACAAAATGGCGAAGATAAGAAGCATTGCCCATAACGCGGTTATGTGGTTTTGTCCTGCATCAGCAGTGTTTTTGAGAATAGCAGGAAGTCATCGAGATGCTGTTCGATGACGGCGACGGTGATGGCCAGTTGCAATGCCTGATAATCATGAATGGCGATGTTGCGAAATCCGACCATATTGCGCAATGCAAGAGCCAGCGAATCGGGTATCCGGCCGGCTTGCGCCAGCAGGGTAAATACATCGCGTGCACTTTGCGGCACACCCAATCGTTCCTGCCGTATCAGATGCTGTCCCGTGTCCAGCGCCGCTTCACAGGCGCGCTGAATATTCAGAATGGCCGCATCCTGGCGGGTCAAATCGCTGGCGAATGTGGCTGGGTCGCGCAGGTATTCTTCCCGCGCGCGTGACACGCAGCGCTCGATCACCGCAGCCTTGTTCAGCAATACGTCATCGGCCATAAACACTGCCGGTGTGTCTGATGTCACGCAGCAAGTCCCGGCGCAGACTATCCAGTGCGGTTTTTTCACTCAGGATAAAACTTTCATAAATCGCCGCGCGTGCGTCACGCGCCCACAGACGCCGTCCGGTGGTGATGATTTGATATTGCAGTACAGTGCTGGTTGCGCGCAGGTCAATCAGATCGACATCCCGCCCGATCCGGCTCGCCAGTCTTTGCGCCAGATACCATAATGCGACGGTATCCACTTTACCCTCCACCAGAATCGCCAGATCAACATCGCTGTGCGCCGCGGCATCACCGCTGGCCGCGCTGCCGAACAGATACAGCGCCAGCAGATGCGGTAACTGTGCACGCAAGTCATGCAGGATTGTTTTCAGGTCGAGTGTCATGGCAGTGATAAAGATTTCATAGGATTACACGCCTACCGTTTTTTTATCCGACTTTTACCACAATCCGCCTGCCAACGCTATGGTGCAATGGGGTGATTCGCGGTTTTGACCGGGCGGGGCGGGTGTGAAAAGCGGGATACAGCGCATTCAGACCACCGTCACACCGATCATATGCAAAGCCATTACATCGCATAATGAATCGAACCGAT
>JAHBZZ010000039.1 GCA_019635215.1 Nitrosomonas sp. | reverse complement strand
ATTGTTTCATTGCGTTATAAATGGAAGCCGGAAGAACTTCTCAAACATATGGAAAGAAGGAATGAGACTGGTGTATTGAAAAACAGAAGGTTTTACCATGGGAATCTGGAAGATTTTGAGGAGATTAGGAAAGCACTTAAATACAGCGATGTACGATTCGAATTCGCTATTGCTCAGCCTGGAGTAGAAAACTCTACTTTGACCTCAGAAATGAATAGTCTGCTTGGTTCTGTGTATTCAACGATAGTTGAAATGACGGAAACCAAGCTTCGTTGTTACTTTAGCAAATAGAATAATATGGTGGCAATCCAGAAAAATTATTGGACACTGAACTGAACGATGCGCCGTAACGTCTAACGATTTTTATTAACTGTATATTCTTCAAATAATTTTTAAATTGGGTGGTTTAAGTTTTATAAGATTCGTCTCACATAATATGTCCCACGCCCTGTTCCTTTGCTTTCAATTAAACCTAGATCCAGTAGTTTGTCAAAGTCAAGTTTCCTTGCCGCAAGGCTTCGGGTAGAAATACTTCCATACTCTCGCTGTGTGATACTGCCGTGTTCACCGATGTAATCGAGAATTTGTTTGTGATGCGGTTCAAGACGTGGTGGTGGTGATATTGTTTCAGGCAATGTTTTGCGAATGCGCCGCAACTCATCCAGAATTCCGTCCGCGAAATATTGCAACCAATGCGTAAAATCAATAGAATCTTTTAATTCGTAATAGTCACCTTCAAGACCGACAGCTTTGAAATAGCGTGTGATGTTCTGGTTGTAATAGTTCTCGAAGCTGAAAATCTCAAACAAATCCAGTCCCGCTTTACCTAAAATAGCAGTTGTCAGCAAACGTGCAGTGCGTCCGTTTCCGTCCATAAATGGGTGGATAATGACATATTGGCGATGGAATAAACCGGCCAGAATAATAGAGTCAATCTTACCAATATACGTGTTAACAAAATCGTTCAATTCATTTAACAGGACTGTGACATCTTTAGCGTCTGGCGGAATAAAAACAATTTCATCAATTTTTCTTGGATTACGAATAACGACCGGTGCTTGCCGGATATTGCCGCAATCGTCTGGACTGTCCATTAATCCATCAACAACCTGTTTTTGTATTTTTTCAAGCGTTTTCAGGTTAAGCGTAAATTTACCGGAACGCACTGAGGTGTAAAGTGATTGTAGTGCTTTATTGTAATTAAGCACTTCACGTTCGGTATCGCGCACATGCTCTTTTCTGGTTTTGAGCAGTTTTTTTACATCGGTCAGTGGCAGCGGATTGCCTTCAATACTGGTCGAAGCATAAGACGATAGCTCTCTGGCCTCCAATTCCAGACGTGCCAATGTTTTTTTGGTTATACCAAAACTTTTGATTTCACCACTCGCTTCGCCAATTTCACGCATAGTCAAAAGCAATTGGTCTGTAATGGTGTATTTAGGCTTCCAGCTCATAACCACAATATAGCCTCAAATTAGCCGTAATGCAACGCATTAATGGCCGCAAAATAGCTTTAAAGTAGCCGATAACTTAGGGCTGCGCCCTCAGCGCACTTCATGAAAAATAGACAAGGCCGTGTTCTCGGGGCAAGCCCCTGCGAGCCGCACCATCCTTATCGATTTTTCATTCCGTTTGCACACCCCCTGTTCGCCACGAGGCAGGGTTGCATGCGCAACCCATTTACAATGCAGGAGGTAAGCAAAATGACTGTTTTCTACGCACAACCCTATGATATTTCGGCTTGTGGTTTTTACTTTTCGGACATGGAAGAGTATGACACAAAATATTTCAAATGCCGTAACAGCTTCGGCGGTCAGGTCGAGGAATTTGAAATTCAATTTATTGACGGTGAATCCATTGACGCGCAATTATTTGAAGCACTTGGTATCCATCAGGGGAATATTTCCAATTTCATTGATGCGATTGATGAATGGGAAGATCACGAAAAACAGGCTTTGATTATCGCCGTTGGTGAATGCGGCTATGATTTCGATATCACCGATAACGATTTAAGCGTCATTGAGAATGTCGATATTTATTATGTCGATAGCTTGCGCGATTTGGCTGAATCGTTCGTTTATGAGGGATTATATGGTGAAATTCCAGATACCTTGCAGTTCTATATTGATTACGATGCGATAGCCCGTGATTTGTCTGTAGATTTCAATGAAATTGTTATCGACAACACTCGTATAGTTTATGCGTGTTCGTAAAAGGATTCAGTAAAAATTTAGGTACTGCCAGCTTAAAGCTGGCAGTATTTTTTGAGAGGTAAAAAATTCGCGCCGCCGAAATCCGCTGGCTTTCGGCGGATATTGGTTAGAAATTGTTGTTCTTGCTTTGTCGTGTACGTTGTTCACGGCGGTCTTTCACGTTTGTAACGAGGTGGCAGAACGAAAACCAAACAACAATTTTTTGCTGAGCGTATTGAACCAAAATTTTTCCCGTTCGTGAATTTGCTCATGACAATGATGATGAACCGGAAAAATTTTCTTAATGCATCCCGCATAATATGCGGGATTGCTGGCTTTGCATTGCCTGCAATCCGGTACAGGCGAATATTCTCCCTTATGTGGCGGTCTGTAAATATCGCTTGAGCCTTCCAGCAGGATGCTGCCGATACACAACCGCAAATAACAATGATGGTGTTTGTCGATTTTGGATGAAACGGCAGCCTGTTCATGATTGAAATGCCGGTTGCAAGCCAGACAGGTTTTGCCGCGCCGGATCACATCATTATGGAACACATTGTTCCTGAGTGCACCTTCAGCGAATAATTTCCATTGCGTTTCACGATCTTTGAAAATTGGCGGCACATGACGCTTGCGGATTTTGGGGATCAGGAAAAACGGAATAGTTTTTCCCCGTTTTGATGTTTTTTTCATGCTACGGTCTTTCTCTTGATGTTGAACGGCAAAAAAACACCGCCGAAACCGTGCGGTTACCGACGGTGGATCAAATAATGAGATGTCAAGCAGGAGGTGATGCGTTATGATTGACAATAATTGACATTTATTGCTATCGTATACAGTACAGAAATTTTTGGAGATTTTGCGTTATGACTCTGCATGTATCCCTACCGAAGGAACTGGAAAATCTCGTTCATAGTCAGGTTGAATCCGGCATGTACGGAAGTGCCAGCGAAGTTGTTCGTCAGGCGTTACGGGATTTTTTTAGTCAGGATCGCGACCTGTCTTTTTTGCGTCAGGAGGTTGAAGACATTCAGAAACGGCTTAACTCCGGCAAGGAAAAACTCATTAACGGTGAGGCGTTTTTCTCTGAAATGGAGGAAAAATACGGTCAGAATGAATGACCGAATACCGTTATCAGCTCTCAGAAACAGCCGCGAAAAAACTGGAACATGAAATTGCATATTCCCGCAAGAAATGGGGTGCGAAACATGCGGCACAATACCGCCGCGAACTTTTGGCGGTGGTGCGTAAAATTAGCCAGTCACCGACCCTTTTTGTCGAAAGACCGGAAATAGGGCCGGGCATTCGTTGTGTGCGGTTCAAGGGCAATTATATTGTTTATCAGCTTAATGAGAACGAGGATGGAATTATTGTTCTGAATTTTCCCAGCGTGAACCAATCCAGCAAAATTTAAAAGGCTCCAGACCATCATCTATAGGGTGATCGCGCGGTTTCCGGCGGTGGATTAGGAAATGAAATGTCAATTGAAAAAAACGGCGTTACGTTTGTTCTTTATTGTCACGCAAGGCTTGTAGCATGATTTCACGTTCTTCCAGCAAATGCAGTCCGGCGCGGATAGCTTCGTTTTTGGAACCGTAACGCCCGGATTTAATCTGGCGTTCCAGAAATTCTTCAAAATGCTTGCCCAGTTTCACGCCGGTATTTTTTCGTTTAGCCAAGAATATGAGTCCGGCAATCACCCACCAATAATGGGTGATGATACTGACGGGAGCATAAAGCAGCCTATAATCGAGGCTCCATACTGTGCGCGTGTCGGTGAACATGGTCTTCAGACTGTACGTGTCGTAAAGCCTGTTCGCCCACTTCATGATAGTGGCGGACTTCTTTGCGCAAAACCAGCATGTCATGATGGTAACGCTCGCGCACTTCCGTAACACGCTCCTGCAAACGCTGACGTTCCTGTAACTGGCGGTTGATAAGAGCCTGTCTTTCATCGCGGTCGCGGTTGTCATTGTCCTGAACCTCTTGCTGGTTTTGCTGTTTGATTGCCCGATACTTTCCGGTAATACGCTGCCAGATCCCCGATAAACCACGAGGCAGACGGGCAATCCGTTGCTGTTCTTCCTGTTGCCAGCGCATCTGTTGCTGTTGCTCCAATGCGTCGCGCTGATCCCGGTGCTGGGTTTTCATGGTATGGATCGTGCGTTTCAGCGGCGCATAATCTTTTTTTCGTTGCTGATACACGGTATCAATATGCTGCTTGAGCACATCGGTCATGGATTGGCTGATTACAATTTTCACCTGTTGCACGTCCGGCAAGCGTTCCGGTTCACTCAATCGCTGTTTCAACTCTTTGGATTTCACACTCGTCCAACGGCTGAGCGAATAGACTTCGCCTTTATAATCTACCGCAACAAAGCCGCGCCGATCTCCCCGAGCCAACCAAAAGCCATGATCTTTCAACGCAGCCTGAAAGGATTGCTGATTGTCCGCCTGTTCCCAGACTTGCCGGAACAATTGTTTGAGCATGCGCGGATCATCCTGCGTGCGCTTGGCTTGTTGCCATTCGGCGCGGGTGAAATTCAACGGATTGCGGTATTGTTTATCAATAAAGCCTTGCGGCAAGTTGATAGCCTTCATTTCATTCGCATCAATGCGACTCCACACCGCATGCGCATGGCGGCGACCTTCTTTTTCATGAAAAACGATGACACGCGGCTGACCGCTCAGGCCGGTGCGTTCTTCTATCTGTGCTATGGCTTTTTCAAAATATTCCGGTGGCGCGATGACATCCTGCGGCGGATTGAGTGATACCGAAAACATGAATTGCCTGCATTTTGTGCCGCGCGATACAGCATGGATTTCATCGAACGCGCCCATAACACTGTCGGACATGAAGCTGGAGATTTCATGAACTTCCACATGCTCGTTATCGTCGCGGTTCATCAAATGCCGCGCCAGTTGCCGGGCACCGCCGCGCTGATTCCCTTCTAAAATCATGAGCGGTCTCCCGCATTCAGACCCAAAGCCTTCATCAGCATATCGCGGATTTCGATGATGGCTTTGCATGCGTCTTGCAGTAATTTTTCCGTTTCCGGCGTGACAATCCACGTGCTGCTGTTGATCCCTCTGGTAATTTGATTCAGATTGTTCCAGCATTGTGTCTGTTTAATCAGCGTGAACAATTGCGCCAATATTCTGTAATCCTTGATCGGACGTTTTACGCGCCGTTTGCGTGGCGTTGCATCATCGCCAAAAATCAACCAGCGAATGAAAGCACTGACAGTCATACTGCCAGCCTTGCGTTCCAGTTCCGCTCTTTCATCAGGCGAAACGCGGAAACATATGGGTGAAAAATCTGATTTTTTCTTCTCGGACATTCATCATAACTTTCTTGGGATAGGAATGAAGGATAGCGCAGCACACCCACAAACTTGGGCGGCTGCGCAAACAAAAAAGCCGGATTACTTCGATCCGGCTTTACAAATGAAACTGAAAATTGATATTCGGCTCAGAATTCAGGCTCAGGCAAAATTGCAGTCATTGATTGTGACGGCTCCTGCGAACTCTGAAAGTAAGGAACATGATCTTCAAGGTAGGTATTCCATCGAGCCAGTGTATCGAAAAGCTCACGGCAAGTCTCCGCAGATAAAGCAGATTCCAAATCTGATGAAAAACTCTTGTTATTCAGATTTTGTTCTACAATATGCTGGTTTTCTGGGTTTGATGTTTTTCCCAACTGGGGAGCCAATTGGATTACACGCAGAACATCATGATGCTGCAAAGAAATGGAGAAATACCTTGGCTAATGATTCTTCGGAACCATCCGAGCGGCTTCGAAGAATCATAGTCCATCGATGTTCGATAGCAGGATAAGAACGGTACAGTTGTGTCTGTTACCCATTTCCCAGTAATTAGTCCTAAATTGGCTAATCCTTTGGCTTTTCCGGTTCAATTTCATCACGATAATCCGCCAGCGGGCGAATCGGTTCGATAATGTTTTCACCGC
>JAHBZZ010000038.1 GCA_019635215.1 Nitrosomonas sp. | reverse complement strand
CAAGTTTCCCATAATCCAGAGACTTTGAACAGGCTCTAAGGAAGCACTACGTTCCTTGTTGGCGGATATTTTCAGATCATCGATTATGTTCGATTGCCGAAATTTGAGGTGTTAGTGAGTATAGTTGTGTTGTATCTTTACAGGTGATGGCGGCGAGTAATAAAACTCTGCTAAAATAACTGGCTCTATTTGTGTCACGTAAGGAATCGTTTCATGGCTTATGTTGTTACTGAGAATTGTATTAAATGTAAATATACGGACTGTGTTGACGTTTGTCCGGTTGATTGTTTTCGTGAAGGCCCGAATTTTCTGGTCATCGATCCAGATGAGTGTATTGATTGTACATTGTGTGTTGCGGAATGTCCCGTAGAGGCTATTTATGCGGAAGATGATGTACCTGATTCGCAGCTTGATTTTATCGCTTTAAATGCAGAGCTATCCAAGCAGTGGCAACCGATCATTGAAAAGAAAGAATCATTGCCTGATGCCGATGAATGGGCAAGTGTTTCCGATAAGCGGGAACACTTGCAGCGCTGATCATGTAATGGCAGCATAGGCATGGGAACGTGAGTTTTTAACCCATGTTGCATGTTTCAGCATCGCAGTTTCATTTCCTTTCACGAGAAAAACTTTTTGAGCGCCTGAGCACCGGCACAACGGCAGCAACCGTTGTTACATCTAATCGCAGATTGGCTCAGGCGCTCTTAGACGATTTTAGTCAATACCAGCTTAGCCGGCAACTGGTTGTCTGGCAAACGCCTGATATATTGCCATTTGCTTCTTTTCTTGAGCGTATTTACTTAAATGCGCTTTATTCCGTTCCGGATGCCGATCTCCCTTTGTTGTTGACTGTTGTGCAGTCACATATGCTTTGGGAAAAAGTGATTCAATCCGACGAAGCGGGCAGTGCATTACTCAATATTACGCAAACAGCGCGTCTTGCTTTTGATGCTTGGCAGTTACTTCATGACTGGCAGTTGTCGGACGACTTCAGACAATATCCACTGAATGATGATTCGATCACTTTTTATGACTGGGCTGAAACCTATCAAAAACACCTTGATGAAAACAATTTGACCGATCCTGCTTGTCTTGGTGAACTGATTAAAGTTATGTGTGTACAAGGCAGTGTTCGAGGACCGGATGAACTGTTTTGTTATGGTTTCGATCATTTTTCGCCACAACAGACTGAAGTGTTGGACAGCCTGGAAGTATCTGGCAGCAGTGTAGCACTGATCCGGTCATCGGTGATTGATTATGAATCTGTCGGTAAGGGTTATGCATATAACGTGAAGCGCATTTGCTATACCGATGCACAGGATGAAATATATCATGCAGCAGTCTGGGCGCGTTCGAGACTGGAAGCGAATCCGTCTGCTTCGATCGGTATCGTTGTGCCGGCATTGACACATTGGCGAAATGCATTACAACGTATTTTCCGTGAAGTAATGCAACCGGATGTGCGTGCGACCTTGCCGCAGCCGTATCAGCAACATTCGTGCCATCTGCCTTTTAATATTTCTCTGGGCTTACCGTTGCTGGATTATCCTTTGGTGGATACCGCGATGACCATTTTAATGCTGGTTTCACAAACCGTAGCCTATAACCGCATCAGCGATATGTTGTACTCACCATTTATCGGTGGTGGTGAGATTGAAATCAATGCGCGCGCTTTACTGGATATGCAGTTGCGGCAGCATGCGGCGCCAAGTTTGACACTTGAACAGTTCGTTGCGTTATTGCAAATGATGTGCGATGGAGATCGTCATGACGGTTATTCCGGGGCAAGATACCCGGTACTGATGAAAAATGTGTCAATGCTGCTCGCCTTTTACCAGCACAATGTGCCGGAAAAGGCACGGCATGCCGATTATGCCAGACTGATTTTGCAAATGCTTCAGATCATCGGATTCCCGGGCGAGCGCACGCTGGATTCCCAGGAATACCAGACACTTCAGAAATTTCATGAAGCTGTGGCCGAGTTTGCAGCTTTAGATCGTGTTATTCCGCAGACCGGTTTTTTATGTGCAGTCAGGCGACTGAATCATATCGCATCGAACACTTTGTTCCAGCCGCAAACGCCGCAAGTACCAATCCAAATACTCGGTGTTTTTGAAGCAATGGGCTTAGCGTTCGATCATCTTTGGGTGATGGGATTATCCGATGAGCAATGGCCTTTGCGTCCGCGCACCAATCCATTTTTACCTTATGCGTTACAAAAAAAATCCCGTATGCCGATGGGGTCAGTAACGGAAGCGTTTGCGTTTTCACAGCGATTGACAGACAACTGGATGAATAGCGCGAATGAAATTATTCTAAGCCACCCAAAGTTTAATAATGGCACCGATGTGTTGGAAATTTCACCGAGCCCGCTGATTCGATCGTTACCGGAAAGCACGATTGATCTGCCGCGGTATCAGAGCCACCGCGATTTTATCATTCAGAGTGTGTGTCTTGAACGTGTCGTCGATGATCATGGGTTGCATGGGGTCAAGCATGAAGTTGGTGGGGGTGTTACGGTTATCAAGGATTATGCAGCCTGTCCGTTCCGAGCCTGGGCACGGCATCGCATGGCTGTTGATTCGATGGATGAGCCGTATGCCGGGCTGAATGCCATGGAACGTGGGATATTGGTGCATCAGGTTCTGGCTTCAGTATGGCTCAGGCTTAAATCGAAACAGGTATTGGATCATATCAATCAGAGTGATCTGGATCACATTTTAGCTGCTGCGAGTGATGATGCCATTCACGACATAAAACAAAAAAGACCTTATGCGTTGTCTGATCGTTTCTTATCTGTAGAACGAAGGCGCCTGATTCGTCTGGTACGTGAATGGCTTGAGGTGGAGCGAGGCCGGGGAGATTTCACAATTGAAGCGATAGAGCAAGGCCTTGTCATTCAAATTGGTGAATTGAAATTACGAGGCCGTATGGATCGCGTCGACCGGCTCGCTGACGGCATCTTACTCATTATTGATTATAAAACCAGACGATACAGCGTTGAGACAATGTTGGGAGAACGACCTGATGAACCACAGCTGCCATTATATCTTGTCATGGCTAATTTACCGTTATTCGATGCTGAAGGAATTGCGTTTGCGTCAATAAAATCAGCTGAGATGGGGTTTTCAGCACTGGTTGATAGGGATGGCGTGTTGCCGGGTACCGGTGTGTTCAATAAAACAGGTGTAGGTAAAGAATTTCCAACTTGGGCAGCGTTGCGCGATCACTGGAATACTGTTTTTTTGCGGCTTGCCAATGGTTTTATGGAGGGCGATGCGCGGGTAATGCCGAAGAATTATCCGGAAACTTGCCGTCACTGTGATTATCAACCCTTTTGCCGTATCGGCGAGCGTCTTACCCTGACAGAAGACCAGAGTATTGCAGATGAGTGATTTCAACAATATTCCTGATGTCGATGAACGCCTGCGGGCGCTCGATCCAGCAAAATCGTTTATTGTTCAAGCACCGGCCGGATCGGGTAAAACAGGCTTGCTGATTCAGCGTTATCTCCGTTTATTGGCTTGTGTGGATAATCCTGAGGAGATCACTGCCATTACTTTTACCCGCAAAGCAGCAGTGGAAATGCGTGAGCGTATTTTGAAAGCATTGCAAATGGCTGATGTGGGGTCTTCAACGGTGTCAAATGACCGTAGTGCATTTGAACAATTGACACAGGAGCTTGCACGCAATGCTTTACAGCATGATCAGCTGAATAGGTGGCGGATTCTGGAAAACCCGGCACGATTGCGCATTCAAACAATTGATTCTTTGTGTGCTTCATTGACCCAGCAAATGCCGGTATTGTCACAATTCGGTGCTCAACCTGGAACAATTGAAGATGCGACGGAGCTTTATATGCGTGCTGCGCGTGCAACCATCGAATTGCTAAATGAGAATAATCCGATAGCTGTTGATCTTGAGCAGTTATTTGATCATCTGGATAACGATACTGCGCTTATCGTTAATCTACTGGTCGAAATGCTGACGCGGCGAGATCATTGGTTGCGTCATATTCACAGCAAGACACGTGAAGAATTGGAAGCTTCATTGAAATATTTGCATTACAGTGCGGTTGAGCATATATCCAAAGTGTTTCCCGATGTGCTGAAGAATGAACTGATTGCGTTGATGCAATATGCGGCTGCAAATTTAATTGCTTTGAAATCGTCTTCCGCAATTACGCAGTGTGATGGTCTGGCAACCTTACCGGATACGATTGAACAGTGGTCCGGTATTGCTGAGATGCTGCTTACTCATGATGATCATTGGCGCAAACAGATCAATAAGCAACAAGGATTTCCGCCTGGAATTACATCTGCGGAAAAAGAAGTGGCACGTGTATGGAAAGCACGCATCACTGAATTCATTCAAACATTGACTGAAAATGATGACTTGCGTCAGGCCTTAATTATGATTCGCCGGTTGCCACCCCCTGCATATAGTAATGCACAGTGGGAGATGTTGGGTGTGATAACGCGCTTACTTCCACATGCGGCTGCAGAATTGAAACTGGCTTTTCATTTTGCCGGTCAGGTCGACTTTTCTGAAGTTTCGCAACGCGCCTCTCAAGCCTTGGGCGAGGCTGAAATGCCGACGGATTTGGCATTGCACTTGGATTACCGGATTAAACATTTATTGATCGATGAATTCCAGGATACATCGATCAGTCAGTTTCAATTGATCGAAAAATTGATCAATGGATGGGAAATGGCTGATGGACGTAGTTTGTTTGCAGTTGGAGATCCTATGCAGTCAATTTACCGTTTTCGCGAGGCCGAAGTTGGGTTGTTTTTGCAGGCGCGGCAATTTGGAATTGGCAACATCAAACTGGAGCCTGTGACGTTAAGCAGTAATTTTCGTTCGCAACGAGGCATTGTAAACTGGGTTAATCAAACATTTCAGCAGATTATGCCCGCTTTCGAAAATAGTGTGGTTGGCGCGGTGGCGTATACACCTTCATTCGCGGTGCATGCTGAACAAACAGATCGAGCTGTGACGTTGCACCCGATGTTTGAAAATAATCGTGGGCAGGAGGCGCAACAGGTCATAGATGTTATTCAACAAACCAGGAATATGCATCCGGATGATTCGATTGCAATTCTTGTACGTAACCGCAGTCATTTGCGCGAAATTGTAAAGCTTCTGAAAGCAAATAATATTCGTTTTCGTGCTGTGGATATTGATGCGCTGAATCAGAAGCCGCTAATACTGGATTTGTTGATGCTTTCGCGTGCGCTTTTGAATCTGGCCGACCGTATCGCTTGGTTGTCCGTACTCCGGGCACCATGGTGCGGGTTAAAACTTGCCGATTTGCAGGCTTTGGTGTCTTCCGGATTTGTTTTTGATGAAAGCTGTATTCACAACAAATCATTGACTATCTGGAGTTTAATCAATGATGAAAATCATTGGTGCGGTATTTCAGAAGATGGTCTGGGCCGTTTACGGCGAGTTCAGAGAGTGTTTGTACAATGCATTCAGAATCGTTTCCGAACACCGCTGCGGTCTATGGTTGAGACAGCTTGGCAGGCATTAGGTGGTCCGGGATGTGTAGGCAATGATTCGGGAGGCGTGGAAACAGCTACGTGCAATGATGCGCGGATTTTTTTCGAATACCTTGAGAAATCCGAGACTGCTGGAAAAATTGCTAACTGGACTGCTTTTACGAGTGGCCTGACAAGGCTTTTTGCGTCGGCTGATTTGCAGGCTGATGATCGTTTGCAGATAATGACAATTCATAAATCCAAAGGATTGGAATTTGATACGGTGCTGATACCTGGTTTGGGTTATCACCCTAGAAATAGATCACGCCGATTGCTTCAGTGGATGGAATTGCCGCGAGATAGAGGGAAAAATTCTGAGACATTAAATACTGCGCTTGGAGAAACCGATTTATTTCTCGCGCCCATCCAGGAAACGGGTAAAGATAATGACAAAATTAACCGGTGGATGACGTTACTTGAACAGGATAAGGAAAATTTTGAGGCCGAGCGATTACTGTATGTTGCGGCAACACGCGCCAAAAAATTCCTGCATTTATTTGGACATGTCAATTTAACTGGAACAAATGAGGGCAAGGTAATTCGTCCGCCGAGAACAGGAAGCTTGCTGAACCGGCTTTGGCCGGTGGTTGAGAAGGATTTTCTGAGCTCATTGACGAAATGCTTGCACAAAATTGAACCGCACGATCCAATGGAGTGTGAGAAGGCCGCATTCGATCAGTCGATGGCACGATTGGTATCAAATTGGCAGCTGCCCATTGCGCCACAAGCGGCCATGTGGAAACCAACCGAGACTGATATGATTCAAGAGGAAATTGAATTTTCCTGGGCTGGTGAAATAGCAAGACATATTGGCAGTATTGTGCACAGAACTTTGCAACAGATGGCTGAAGATAAACTAAGAGGATGGGATGAAGTGCGCATACATTCCATGCGAAAAATTTTCAAACTTGGGTTACTTGGTAATGGATTAAGTGTTGATAGCGAGATTCTGGAACAGGCTATTGACCGTGTTACAGCCGCTTTAATCAATACACTTGCGGATAAACGAGGGTATTGGTTATTGAGTGAAAAAAACGAGGCGCATAATGAGCTTAAATTAACACGTGTAACGAAGCATAAAACAGTTAATTATGTAATAGATCGTACATTTTGCGATTCAAATAATATGCGTTGGATAGTTGACTATAAAACAAGTAGTCACGAAGGCTCTGGAATAGAGTTGTTTTTGGACAGAGAGTTAGAGCGCTATCGAAATCAATTAAACAGTTATGCCAAAGCCTTGCGGGAAATCGATAAACGCAGAATCTTTTTAGGGTTGTATTTTCCACTGTTAAATGGGTGGCGGGAATGGGAATATCAATGAAATATTCCAGGATGAATGGATTAAATGATTGATACAAAAAATAAGATTTATGTTGATACAGCATAATGTGTCAGAAAAAATGAAAGAGAAAATAAAATACAGCCTTTGAGTTTTTTTAACATTGATTTATTTTTAGTAAATTTGAATATTGAAATGAGAAATATTATCCATTAATATTGAGAAATCCATGCAGGACTAGTGGTGATTA
>JAHBZZ010000037.1 GCA_019635215.1 Nitrosomonas sp. | reverse complement strand
CATTATATGGATGTTGTATGGATGTTGCCCAGCAAATGGGCCATAAAGATTGGAATATGATCATTAAAGTCTATGGTCGTTGGATTCCTTCATCAAAATAATTGTCAAAGTCCCATAATGGGACTATTATTCCACTAATGAGAGTTATTGCATTATCGACCTTGAAAGCATTCTGGGAAAATAATCCGTCTTTCACCGATGCAATCCAACCAACGCTTGCATGGTACAGGCATGTATTAAAGACTAACTGGAAATCACCTACAGAAGTGAAAGCAGACTTTAGAAACGCCAGTATTCTTAAAGATGGCAGAGCCGTTTTTAATATAGCAGGCAATAAATACCGGATTATCGTATGGATCAACTATGCCTATGGTGTCGTATATATCCGTTTTATAGGCACGCATGCCCAGTATGACCAAATTGACGCACAAACTATTTAAATAGTACTAATCATGAAAATTAAACCTATTAAAACTGACACAGATTACCGTGCAGCATTAAAAGAAGTTGAAACGTTAATGTTGGCCGAGTCCAACACACCGGAGGGTGAAAAACTGGATGTTCTAGTAACGCTGATCGAAGCCTATGAGCGCACACATTTTCCGCTTGATCTTCCCGATCCCGTAGAGGCTATCAAATTTGAAATGGAGCAGAAAGGTTTAACCGTCAAAGACCTTGAACCGATGATTGGAAAAAGCAACCGTGTCTATGAAGTACTAAACCGCAAGCGATCATTGACACTCAAAATGATTCGAAAATTGCATCAAGAATTGGGTATTCCTGCTGAATCCCTGATAAAACAATCCGCTTGAATTCTCAGCACTTCAACTTATTTATTGCGAATCATGACTATGGCCCTTCATGGCTCACAAAAAAGGATAAATCAGGTAACTGGAGATTATCAGTTTTAATTATATAATTAACTACATATGGCTAATTATGACAATGAAAAGTAACATATTAATTATAGTAGTTCAGACTTGATCTGACATTAGGGTCTTGCCAATTGATGGGATTACCCTTTACAAAGGGGACAACTCCAGAATTACAATCACCATAGTGTCCTTCTGCTAATCGTCGTATACGTGTTCTGATCCGCTGTTGACCCTTTTTGTCTTTTAAACTATCTATCCAACTGCAATACGGTTCATGACCGTTTTCATCTGTATAGATAATGATTTGTTTTGATTGAATCAATTTAAATATTCTTTATCTATTGGATGCATTGTACATTGAGCGCAATCTTTTCTTCTTCCAGCTGTAACGCGCCGCCCTGTTTGGCACTATTTTGCACTTTATTGAGTACCGAGTTAAAAATTCTTGATTATCAATTCCGAGTGTTTTGATCGGCCTTGTGCACACCGACTGCATAGCTAATTGAAATCTATCTGATCTCCATTCACGTTCCACCGGATCGCAAGCAGCCACGATGACCAGAGATTCCTGGTTTGTATGAAAATCTGATGCTATGATGAAACCCAATCTCAATCAGTCCTGTTTTTGGAGGAATAAGCATGAGCGATGTACCAATGTATTTCCCACCCTCACCTTTTAATCTTGATGATGCTCGAATTTGCAGCGATTTAGTCGACACTGCCTACGATATGTATTCACAATGGCAAGCCCAGAGCAATCCGGATCGGAAGGCTTTCAAATGGATACCGCATGGCCCTGCCATGTACTACGGTCAGTCCATTTGGGGAGCAGAAAAGTTTCTATGGATTTTTAAACAAAAGGAACCATTTGCTTTTACTGCCAGGAGCAGCGAAGGTACAGCCTATCTGGTTTTCCGTGGCACTGAATCAGTGGAGGATTGGACATCTGATCTCGATGCCGATCAGACACCTTATACCCGCGCCCAGAATTTCGGTATGGTACATGATGGTTTTATGAAACTTTATGATTCTATGGCCAATGACATGATTGAAAGTCTAACGACACTCGGTGATTGTAAAAAGCTGTTCATTATTGGACATAGTCTTGGCTCCGGCCTTTCTACTTTGTCAGTACCCGATGTCATCAATCGCACTCAGTTCCGGCCAGCGATAATGCCGGTTTTTCACTACAATCTGGCTAGTCCTCGGGTCGGCGATCCACGCTTTGTCGAAAAATACCAGCAAAGCCAAGTGCCAACATTTCGTGTCGTCAATACTTGCGACCTAGTGCCTAATGTACCACTTGCCGTTTGTGACGAGATACTCTATGAACATGTGGGAACATCTGTTGATTTTACGGCACAATATGGTTCTCTTACCGGGAATCATAGCGCTGAGTATGCTTACCGCTACGCTCTGCTGCATCCGAACCACCCTCAAAGTGGAGGCTGATTCTTTAAATCACCGGTGGAATGTATGGAATCTGTGCTTATATTTGATCACGATATCTGTCTTCTGCATATAAACGCAGGATGAATTTTCCGGCTGTTGTTTCACGCTTGGCTCTGATAATTTCCTGTAATTCTTTTGGAAATTCGTCAAAAGTCGGAATAGCACCTTGCTTAAACTGATCTCCACCATAATTAGCAGGCAATACCAACGGTGCACCGCTCACGGCGAACGCCATATCTGCTAACGTTAACCGATCGCCAAATAAATATTTTCTCCCATCTGCAAGCATATGATCTGCCTCAGAAAAAGACCTATCAATAACTATAAGTGCTTCATCTGCGCTTGCTTTACTCAGCTTCAGCGCATTCCATAGAATGGACTTGGGGACATTATAAAAATACTTAACGACAAGACGCTCGTACCATGGGCAATCAAGGCTCAACGGGCGAATCATGATTGCCTGGTAAGGTAAAAGATTAGCATATGCCCATGTTACGACAGCCGAGCCCAGCGTTGTATTGAAATTACGCCAGCAAGTTTCAATCTCACTTGCATAAGCTGAAGGAATCAGTTTTTTATTGACTTCAACCAACGTTTCAAAATGATCGATAATCGCCCGAACCTTATCAAATACCAATTTATCTCTGATATACAGCGGGAAATCTTTACCGCCATTAAGCTTTAGTGAAAGCACGATAAACGGAAAAGTATGCTTATATTCGATATATGCTTCATTATGATAACGCAGAATCCAGCGGCTTAATTCACAATCCGCACTTGGAGAAAAAGTAATCAATTTTCCCATTTTATACACGTATCCTGTTGAATAATTCCATAGAATCCTTGCCCATATTGGTATCAGGTCAATCCTTTACATCAATTCGATTTCAAGACTCACAGGAAAAAGCTTTACAGTTTTCATACCGGCTACAACATTAGAACAACCAATTCGCAGGCGGTTGGTGTTACTGGTGTTACTCCAGTATCTGTCAATTTACGTATAACAGCCGCACCAATATTGACTGCTGCAAAAATATTAAAGCAATGCAAAACAGGTCATTTTAGAATTCACCACTATTCGCTTTCGATTGCCAGCACTTTTATTAGCGTATTAGATACCCATCCTTGCAGGTTATTTTCTGCTTGCACTCTCAGCCAATTCCCCTGATAAGCGGTCGCTGTCAGATATACTTCCTTTTTCAACACAGCTCTGACAGCAGCATGCCTTGTCGGGGCTTGACGCAAATTTACATTGGTAATCGTTTGCAATCTGATGGGTAAATTAAAAGCTACCGTAGGTCGGTTCGACAGCTCCCGATTGGAATCGGCTATCATATTAATGAACTCAACCGACTGTGATGCATAATGTGTCGCAGCAGCATAATCATTTTGAGAGAAATATAACTCGGCAGCGTCCAACAGTTGTTTCGCCTGCGTCTTTAGCTGCACATCAGACGCATCACTAACCTGCCGCGTCAATGCATCCATAGCAACTTCCGCTTCAGCGATCAAGGAAGCAGAACTGGATCGAGTTGCTAGCCGATGCAGTTTAATCTGAGTGCGCGTAATTTCATGAGTCGCCGCTTCTATGACTTGCTCCTGCTCTTTTTCACGAATACTCTTTTGTTTGATCTCAACATTCTTTTTTACCAATTGCTGCTCCAGCTCTTTAATTCTCTGCTGCTGGTTTTCTATTACACGCTGTTGATCTTCTTTGAAAAAGACTTCATCGTTATCAGGTGCTTCATCTATGGGGGAGTCAATTGAAGCACATCCAGATAAGTGAATGATACACACAATAACGTACAATTCGAATAGAGTTAAGCGTAAACGATTGTTGCTGTAATTCTTTTGATGCATTCCGAACCGGAACTGCTGTTTTAAAAATTCCATGGCTTACAATCTCTGAAAAATCGATCAGTTAGGATCAAAAGGATAAGACCATAAGAGAATAAGTCATACCAAAATACGTGCTATTTACCACGGCCAACAAATTACACAGTATTCCCTAATTATGAAATGTTATCAATATAATATCTAGCGGCTTAGAATAATTTCAAGCACAAATTTACTGCCAATATACGCCAGCAGCAACATCACAAACCCCGTCAATGTCCAGCGAATCGCGAGCCTGCCACGCCAACCATAAAACCGCCGCCCGACTAACAGAGCTGCAAATATTCCCCAGGAGATAAATCCAAACAACGTTTTATGTGAAAATGTCACAGGCTGACCAAAAACTTCTTTTGAAAAGATTATCCCACTGAGTAGTGTCAATGTCAGCAACACAAACCCAATCCAGATAATTCTGAACAACAACTTTTCCATAGCCAGTAAAGGCGGCAGATTGGTCAGCAAAGAACGCGTAGCTGGGTGGTGTAGCTGATATTCGACAACGGTCATTAGAATGGCGTGCAGTGCAGCAATTGTCAACAGACTATACGCTGACATCGCAACGATAAGATGTGCCTTGAATGCGGATAATTCGGTATTTTCCAATGGTTTTAACGATGGAAATACGAGCGGCAATACGACTGCAATTGCAGCAGCGACGGCAATTGGGGCCAGCAATGTCTGCAATCCCTGATAACGGCTAAAAAAACCAGAAAACCAATAAATAAATGCAGTGAGCCATACAATTAACGAAACTGCGTTACCTACCCCGAGATTCAGCCCTGCACCTGCTAAAATCGATTGATATAACGTTACTGCATGAAGCAACAATGGGACCAGCATAGCAATTTGTACACGGCCACTTGTGACAGCGGCACCCTCATTCGTTCTTGCTCTCAGTGAAAAGGATCGCCCCGAAATATTGTTCCATACGATCCAACCAACCAGTATATAAAGCAAAAAGGCGGAAAGATAAGTTAAAATGCCAACCATTGAAATAATCATTCGTTAAAAATATCGACAAGCTGTTTAGTCTACATGGCGCTTTGATAAATTCAAAGTATCCATCTGTATATTTCATCAATTTTTTCATACAGCTGTTCACTTTATACATTTTTCCGAGGTTCAAGATATGTTCGAAAATCTTACAGGTCGTCTTTCAGGGATTATCAAAACACTCAAAGGTGAGGCCAGACTGAGTGAAAGCAATATACAGCAAGCATTAAGAGAGGTTCGTCTGGCTTTGCTCGAGGCGGATGTCGCGTTACCCGTTGTTAAAGAATTTATCGCACGTGTCAAAGAAAAAGCCATCGGCCACGATGTCCTCAATAGCCTGACACCCGGGCAAGCGCTAATTGGTGTGGTACATCAAGAGCTCATTGCCATCATGGGAGGAGAGAAAGAAGATCTCAATCTCGCAACAATGCCCCCAGCCGTTATTTTAATGGCCGGCCTGCAAGGTGCCGGAAAAACCACGAGCAGTGGCAAACTGGCTAAATGGCTCATGGACCAGAAAAAGAAAAAGGTTCTGTTGGTATCCTGCGACATTTATCGTCCTGCAGCCATACATCAACTGGAATTGCTGGCACAGCAAACTGGCGCTGATTTCTTTCCTGTTCAGGATAATCAAAAACCCGGAGAAATTGGCCTCGCCGCATTGGATTATGCTCGAAAACATCATCATGACGTTTTGATTGTCGACACCGCAGGCCGTCTGGGTATTGACGAAGCTATGATGCAAGAAATCAGTGAACTTGAAGCTTTGCTCAAACCGATAGAAACCCTGTTTGTTGTTGATGCCATGCAGGGACAAGATGCGGTTAATACCGCCAAGGCATTTTCGGAAGCATTGCCTTTAACCGGTGTCGTATTAACCAAACTCGATGGCGATTCGCGCGGTGGCGCTGCATTGTCCGTCAAACATGTCACCGGGAAACCGATTAAATTTACCGGAGTTGCCGAAAAATTGACAGGATTGGAAGCCTTTCATCCTGACCGTATGGCCTCGCGGATTCTAGGTATGGGTGATGTCCTTGGTTTGATTGAAGAGGCCCAGCGCAGCACCGATGAACACGAAGCCAAAAAACTTTTACAAAAGGTCAAATCAGGAAAAGGATTTGATCTGAACGATTTTAAAGCGCAATTTCAACAGATGAAAAAAATGGGCGGCATGAGCGCTATGCTCGACAAACTGCCCGCACAACTAAGCCAAGCCGCCCAAAATGTCAATATCGATGAAAAAGTCATCAACCGATCCGAAGCAATCATCAACTCCATGACCGAACAGGAACGCACCAAGCCCGATATATTGAAGGCTTCACGAAAAAGGCGTATTGCTACAGGTGCCGGTGTCTCGGTTCAAGAAGTCAACCGGCTACTTACTCAATTCGAACAGGCAAGGAAAATGATGAAAATGATGAACAAAGGCGGCATCGCGAAAATGATGCGTGGATTGAAAGGCATGTTTCCACGGCTACGCTGATATAACAAACCAGGGCCAAATATTACACAAAAACGAGACATCAAATCCACGGACAGATACAGCAACCGGCAGCGGATTCGATGATTTCGAAGATGACATTCCGTTTTGAATGAACACAAAAAATCACGCCGCCAATTCACGGACAATATCGGGATGCCTGAGCGCTATGCGTAATAAGCACTATTACCGTACCAACCGGTATATTAATGAGCTCAGCAAACTTACTCTGCGACAAGCTCAACTTTGTGCGCGCGGAACGAACGAGTATTTGCTGCAGAGTGTTCGACCCTTCATGGTAGTGTAGGTGATGCCTATGACAATGCGATGGCTGAAAGTTTTTTTGCCAGTCTGGAATGTGAACTGATCGACAGGCGTTCATGGAAAAATAAAACCGAAACAAGGCTGGCCATCTTCACCTGGATCGAGTCCTGATATAACCCAACCCGCAGGCATTCCGGGTTGGGATACTTATCACCCAATAATTTTGAAAGAAAATTAAATGAGAAAAATCAAATCGCGATAAACTGTAATCCTCTTTCACAGGTCGAGACTCTCTCGGCTCGATAAAAAAACTGTCCGTCAAAATGGGACAACTCCAACTCCATAAATTCTACCCTCAGGTTGTACAATTATAGTAAACCACTTCATATTACTCCTTATTTTGAAGCGAAGTTTCTAAGCTTTTGTATTTTAATAATAGAAATCACAAAGGGGTTTTACAGTGAAAAATGATACTGTAACGGTGATACCAAACAGCATCAGTCCCTATTTAAATGAAATAGCTGAACGCTTATGGTCAGGTCATGCCGCTATCATGGTTGGAGCCGGGTTTAGCAAAAATGCTTCACCTAATGGCACATCGACTCGTGGTTTTCCAGATTGGCAGCAACTGGGAGATTTGTTTTATGAAAAAATCAATGGAACAAAGCCTGATAATAAGGGTAAATATCTGAATGTTCTTAAGTTAGCCGATGAAGTTCAAGCTGCATTCGGAAGACCCGCACTTGATCAATCTTTACGCGATGTCATACCCGATTACGAATACGAACCTTCTCCTCTTCATGTAAAACTCCTGGATTTACCATGGACAGATGTATTTACAACAAATTACGATACCTTGCTTGAGCGAGCTTGCATTTCAGTCAGTTCACAGAAATACGATGTTGTAATCAATAAAGAGGATTTAGTTTACTCGGAAAAACCCAGAATCATTAAGCTGCATGGCAGCTTTCCTTCCGAACGCCCGTTTATTATTACCGAAGAAGACTATCGGCGTTATCCAAAAGATTTTGCACCATTTGTTAATACTGTTCAGCAATCACTGCTTGAAAATACACTCTGCTTAATTGGATTTTCTGGTGATGACCCCAATTTTCTTCAATGGATTGGATGGATTCGTGACAACCTTGGAAGCGAAAATTCTCCAAAAATATACCTTATTGGTGTCCTCAATTTATCATCTGCTCAGAAAAAACTGCTTGAACAGCGCAATATCATGCTGATAGATATGGCCGTCTGCAGCAACATAGATGGAAGCCATTACAAGGGTTCAAAAATATTTCTTGATTATTTACTATCCAGAAAAAAAGAAGATAACAGGCTCGATTGGCCAGAAAATTCTGAGCTATCTCAGCCTGTTCCCCAAAAAGAAAAATTGATACAGATTGAGGGGATTGTTCAAATATGGAGAAAACAAAGACTTACTTATCCCGGTTGGGTTTCGGTTCCGGAGGATCGTCGAAGTTTCCTTTGGGCAAATACGCGGAATTGGATTGAGTTTATTACATCAGAAGATAAACTTCCTGGTTGCCTTGATCTTGAATTTGTATATGAGCTGAATTGGCGTTTAGAAAAATGCTTGTTGCCACTTTTATCGATTCAACAAGCTGAGTTCATTGAAATTATCTTAAAAAAATACTGGACACAGACACAGAGGGCTTACAAGAAAAATGGAAGGAAAGCAACAGAAAAATTGCGGATAGTAATTTAAGTAAATATCTGACTGCCGAACATAAAGCGAGTCTTTACTATGAACGTTCACTTTTTGCATTATTTAGACTAGATATTCTGGAGCTCCAACAAAAAATTGAAGAATGGCCAAGTAATGAATCCTTGCCATTTCTTGAAGCCAAAAGAGCTGCGTTACTTGCTGAAATCGGTGAAGTAAACACAGCGGAATCTATCCTTGAGAAATCGCTAAAAAATGTGCGCGCATTACTTAATCTGAAGCCTATCACGACAGATTATTCTCTGGTTTCTCAGGAAGCTATTATCATGCTATTGCTTCGATATGTGCAATTACCAAAATCTTTTGGAAATGCTGATCAGAATAAATTCTCTGAACGATGGAATGTTCTCAAGCAATACAAATGCGATCCTTGGAAGGAACATTGCTACGGATTTCCCAATATTCTCCC
>JAHBZZ010000036.1 GCA_019635215.1 Nitrosomonas sp. | reverse complement strand
GTTGCTTACGTACCACTACTTTCTCAGTTCTGTCCAATCCATGAACCTGAAATACTTGTTTTGCCAGATCTATACCTATCCGCGTAATATTCATTTGACTCCTCCTGCTTCGACTATTGGGTTAAATCTCTAGTCTGGCACATTACGATGCCGTTACGTGGGAGGAGTCCATTCCATTGGCCTACGCGGGCTGTCGATAAAGAATTGCTTGATTATGGTTTGTTTTGTTCCCAAATTTCACAACATTTAGTTAATTTATCTTCTAAATCCTTAATGCTTTCTTTAATTGCTTCATCGTCGATATGACTTTTTAAATTGCTCTTAATCTCATCTGATTTTTTATTTAATTTTTTAATGCCCTCGTTGATAAGTGTAATTTGATCTTTTATAGCTATGATTTCTTTATTGAAGATTTCAGTTTGTTTTTTAACATCGATTTTTTCTACTTTGTCAGCAATAGGGCCTGTAAAAAAAATGTAAAGGATCATTACAAGAAACAGTATCCCTAAAATAATAAAAAAAGGCCCATTATTTTTGATGTCCCAACGCAATGTATTATTTATTTCTTCAGGAGGGTCAGGGCTAAGGTAAGAAGTAGTTACCATAGTTGTATTCTCTTTATATTTAGAAAATTCTTAAAATAAGACTAAAACGGTAATCCTGATGTGTCAACACTTTTCTGGACACAAAGTTAAGCCTACCGATCTCGTCCCACAATGTCTGTCTGGTGCGCTTAGGGACTTTCCGCAGCACGGCCTTGAGTTTGAAGAACAGTTTTTCGATGAGGTTGAGGTCGGAGGAATAAAGCGGCAGATGGCGGATCATTGCGCCTGTTACTTCGATTGCTTCCTTTACACCCGCTATGCCTTGTGGCTCGACAGGGTGTCGGTCATGACGATGTCACCACTTCGAAACAGTAAATTGTTGTTCATACCGTTACCCACCGCTGGATACTAATTCCCATAAATGTGCAGCGACCAAAGCTCGCCATGGTGTAAAGTTTTCCAGCCATTGCCGGGCCTGATTTTCATCTATCGCATCAACGTGGTTCAATAACACTTGTAATCCACGACGGACTGCGGCGTCGCCGTGCAGCGAACCGTCCAACCAACCATAGCCGCGTAATAGCACATAATTGACGGTCCAGGGGCCAATGCCGCGAATCTCCAACAATTGTTGACGTATTTGCTCTATCGGCGGCTCTTTTTGAGTGTCATGCAATTCTAATTCGCCGGACACCGCCATCTGACTTACCGTCAGCAAAGCTTGCGCTTTGCTTTGCGAAAATCCGGCTTGGCGCAAGTCCTTTATGCTTAAATCCGTTACATGCGTTGCATCCGGGTAGCAATATAAACCACTGGAATACTGTAATCCTACCAATTGAATCAATTTACGGCGTATCGAAACGGCGGCAGCAACGCTGATTTGCTGTCCGATGATCGCCCAACTTAAAGCCTCAAATACAGTCGGTGTGACCGGCACCCGCAATCCGGATTGACGGTTAATCAGTTCCCCAAGCTGCGGATGTCGATCAACACATTCCTCAAAAATATCAATGGGCTGATTTAATCCAAGCATCCGAACCGCCAGGGCGGATAATTCGTTAACATCCAATGAAGCCGGCGTATGATCGATACTCAGTTCTATTTCAGCGTACAGGGGTAAAAAACGGAGTGTCAAACAGGCCGGTGAGCCGTGCCATATAATGCCTTTACGCAACTGGTTGGCCTCTACTGACTCCGAAACGGCCAAGGCATCGCGGACATGAAAAGATAGAATATTTTGTGACCGGTAATTCGCAGGTAGCGGCAGCATGCATGAGAAAGTATCGGTACTCATGTTTGACTCTCCCGCCGCAATAACGCAGCTTTACGCGCCATCCCCCAACGATAACCGGATAGACCGCCATCAGAACAAACTACCCGATGACAGGGAATCACTACTATGTCCAGAGGTAAAAATAGACGTGTCAGCCAGGCAATACCGGCTGACACTTTTCAATGCGATTATTCAAACAACGCGTACAACTTGCCAAAAAGTGCATCAATAACAGGCTGGAACGGCCCAAGAAAATTCTCCAGCTGCATCATGCCGACAAGCAGGATGAGCAGCCCACCCGCGACAAGACCATAACGGATGCCTGTCGTAAAATTAGCCGACGCCGGTGCGCGGGTGTACGTATCGTTGGAAAAAGATAAAAATATCCTGAGAATACCCAGCACGATGCCGGCGCCCAAGCTACCCAGAAACAAATGTAGCGAACAAAGTAAACGCGCGCCCAACCCTTCGTCCGCAAATGCGATGCTGGAAAAACGCAGGCAAATGATAATAACCATTAAAATGATCAGAGAATTCCAGAATCCGCCGAACTTCGCCCTAAATTCACTTTCCATATTCATAAAAATTGCCCCCTTAAACAAATGTTGTTAGAAAATATGCATCACGCGTCAAAGTCCGGTTTTTCAAAATCCATCATTCCGTCTATTCCCGACTGAAAGAAATTTAATGCCGAATTTTGAAACACCATAAACCTGGCTGCGGCCTGTCTGCGCTCAGACACTATGACGCTGTGATTGAAAATGGAATTCAAATGGTAACATGTTACGTTATTCACATATGTGAATTAAAAGTGAATTAGAATTAACAAAGAATCTCCGGCGGTTTTATTTATTCATACAACTACGCATAGATACTGGAAAAATCAATGTCTCATCTCTTAAGCGCCATTTCCAATGCGGTGCGCGATCTGCTCAAATTTAGAATGATCTGGATCATGATCTGGCCTATCCTGGCGGCAGGCCTGTTCTGGCTGTCGATCGGCTGGATATTCCGGGACAGTTTTTCTGAATTGATGTACCTGGGTTTTGCCGAATTCGGCATCCGGGAATGGATGGAGGGTCAGGCGCCAGGCTGGCTGGCCTACGGCATCCAATGGTTTCTGAACATTCTTATCTTCATACCACTGGTGATTGTCACCACGTTGACGATTACCGCAATATTTTTAATGCCTGAATTGATCAATTATGTCGCAAAACGCCATTACCCCGGCCTAAAACGCGAAAGCGGCGGTACAATCCTGGGCGGTATCGTGAATGCACTCTATGCGCTATTCATCTACGTAGTCATCTGGATTGTCACCCTGCCATTATGGGCACTGGGCATCGGTATTGTTGTTCCCTTGATCGCCGCCGCCTATTTGAATCAGCAGCTCTTCCGCTACGACGCGTTATCCGAGCACGCCAGTCCCGATGAAATCAAGCAGTTACTCGCCGCAAACAGATTTTCGCTATGGAACCTGGGGCTACTGACCGGTTTTCTGCAATATATTCCAATCATTAATTTTTTCGCGCCGGTACTCACCGCGCTGGCTTTCATTCACTACGAACTGGCGCGCCTCGAGAAAAAACGCGCACAAACACAAACAGCGCACACGATTACGGATAACGGCGCATAGGCCCGCTACTCGAACAGCTCATCCGCCTGCAGGATTTTTAATGCTTCGCGGGCGCATACTTCATCAAACTTGATACCGGGCGCCCCGCCGACACCGATACCGCCGACAATCTCACCATTCCATTGAATTGGAAATCCGCCACCCAATAAAAGAATACTGTCGTTGACATGCGCCAGACTGTGCAGATCGGGACTCTTAACCAGCAGCTCGGCATAGCGTTGTGTCGGCCCGCGCAGACTGTTCGCCGTATAAGCCTTGCGGCGGCTGCTGTCGAGCGTATGCGGCCCGGCGCCATCGGCGCGTAACTGCACCACGATCAATCCGGCGCTGTCGACAATAGCAGCACTGACTTTAAAACCATCCTGCTCGCACTGCCTGACTGCCGCCGCCGCTGCTTTTACCGCCAATTCCATTGTCAGTATTTTGGGGCTGGCCTGATCTTTGGAAAAAACGGTACCGGCAAACAGGCTGAAAACCAGCGTTACGAAAAATAAAACTGTACACCGTATTTTTATCGCGTTCATCATGTCATTTCCTTCATAAAATTCAACCAGGTGATTGTACTTATGGACAAATACGCCGCCCAGCATAACAGTCCATAAACAATAAAGCCACCGTACAAACAACCCACAACGGAATTAAGCAACGTAAAACCCTTACTTATTTCCGGCACGTATGAATAAAACAGGTACCGGTGACACACGCAGCACCCCTTCAGCAATACTGCCGAGTAACAGGCGGCTAAATCCCGAGCGGCCATGCGTGCCGATGATAATCAGATCGGCAGCCCCATGGGCCGCTTCTTCGACAATCACATGCGCCACGCGATGGCCACCGGCTTCGAGCAGTTTTTCCGTCACTTCCACGCCGGCCTGCCGAACCGAAGCCGCTGTCTTATCCAGCATTCTCCATGCACTGTCTTTGGCAGATTGCATCAGTTCGGCATAATTGATATCGTTTTCCATATCGAAATAATGAATATCTTCGAGCACATGCACGAGCATGAGCTGCGCGTGATGGAACTGCGCGAATCTGATCGCTTCCTGCACTGCACATTCCGAATTCAGACTGCCGTCAATCGGAACAAGAATACGCTGATACATGACCATTCCCTCCATCATTAACCTTTAATACACACTTTAGGCCGCAGAAAGGCAACCTGCCGGGCAACGCCCAGAGATAAGGCTTTAATTGTTTCAAACGTTCCAGTTTCATATCAGACATCCACCACGCACCGTGCGACCCAAATACCTTTTACTTGTCTGACCGAGAGCATGGTGAACGTAGCACCTTTCACCTCTATCCTCCGTTCGAGCGCATCACGCCATTTCTCCCCGTCAATCCTGGCAAACCATTGCTGTCCATTTCTCTGCAGATGAAAAACATTAAAAACCATTCCCCATTCGCGTGCTTTGTCCAAAATCAAATTAATCCAGATCACCAATGCGAATTCCAGATCGGCTTCCTCAAATGCAACCGTGATTTCATCACGAACCTGTACGGTATCCAGATTAGTCATAATGGCAAATACAGCCTGTGCGGCAGCTTCAAACGCCTGCTCCACAGTCTTACCGTGCCCGATCACACCGACATCGGCATCATGTTCAAAATACGAAAAACGCATATCTCTGTATCACTCAATCGAATCTTCCGGATAACGATCATACCGCACAATAAAACTCTACAACCATTATTACCCCGATGTTAACCCTAGATTTCCATGGCAATCGTCGTATGACCGCAGTACCCGGAAGAAATTATTGCTACGTTGAAATTATTCTGATACAACACGCGCTACTGTCTGGTCGATATGTTCTATAACATTTATTTGCTGAACAGTTTTCTTTTAAGAATCTGTTCAAGATCTCACTGAAGAACGCGTTGCTGCGTTAGAATCGAACTCAAAATGTCAACATACTTCAACCACAGCTATGACACCTCAAACCGATGAACCCTACGCAGCCATCGATTTAGGCTCCAACAGTTTCCACATGATTGTCGCCCAATATGCCGACGGTCGACTGCAAGTCATTGACCGGATAAAAGAAATGGTAAGACTGGCTTCCGGACTCAATGCGCAGCACGAATTATCCGAAGCATCCATGCAACTGGCACTGGCATGCCTGCAGCGCTTCGGGCAGCGTATCCAGGAAATTCCAAAAGCCAACATCCGTGCTGTTGGTACCAATACCCTGCGCCAGGCACGCAATGGCAATTTTTTCCTGTCGAGGGCCGAAACCGCATTGGATCACCCGATCGAAATTATTGCCGGACAGGAAGAGGCACGCTTAATCTACCAGGGTGTGGCGCATACCAATTATGATGAAATCAACAGGCGGCTCGTGATCGATATCGGCGGTGGCAGCACCGAACTGATCATAGGGCGCGGCTATGACATTTTCAGCATGGACAGTTTATACATGGGCTGCGTGAATATGAGCCAGCGCTTTTTCGACGATGGCAGAATCAAAGCCAAAAAAATCAGCAAATCCGTGCTGTATGCCAGACAGGAGCTGGAATCCATTGAGGCCACCTATAAAAAAACCGGATGGGATCTCGCGTTGGGCGCATCGGGAACCATCACCGCCATCCGCGATGTTGTTCAGGCGCAAGGCTGGTGTGAAAACGGTATTACCGCCAGCGCACTTTCAAAACTGGTGGATACACTGATCACCATAGGCGACAGCAAAGCAATTGCATTTGAGGGCTTGTCGGAACACCGGAAACCGGTGTTTGCCAGCGGCGTTGCCGTACTGCTCGGCATTTTCGACGCGCTGAATCTGGATAAAATCGGCGTATCCGGCGGTGCGCTGCGTGAAGGCCTGTTGTTTGATCTGATAGGACGGACGCACAATGAAGATATTCGTGACAAAACGATTACCGATGTCTGCCAGCGGTATGGTATCGACATGGAACAAGCCTATCGCGTCAAGGCAACTGCAGAAAGTTTTTTTCATCAATCCTGCCTGGAATGGCAGTTAAACGAAAAAGACGATTTGAAATTATTGCAATGGGGCGCCTTAATCCATGAAATTGGCTTATCCATCGCGCATGCCCAGTATCACCACCATGGTGATTACCTGGTCACGCATTCCGATCTGGCCGGTTTTTCCCGCCAGGAACAAAACAAACTCGCCAAACTGATCCGCTGTCACCGCAGGAAGTTTCCACTGGACGAATTCGGCACAATCCCTGCAGCCGCACAATTAACCATCGTCCGGCTCAGTATTTTGCTCAGGCTCGCTGTGGTGCTGCATCGAAGCCGCTCCAACACCACATTGCCTGCGATCGGCATTCAAACACAAATGAACAAAATCCGCCTGCATTTCCCGCCAGACTGGCTTACCAGTCATCCACTCACACTGGCAGACCTGCAAACCGAACAAGATTATCTGCAGGCAGCCGGTTTCAAGCTGACATTTCAATGAGGTAAATCACAGTAGTGATCCAGAATATGCAACTGCGCCGTGCGCGGCTTCTGCCCCGCCGCTGCTTTGGCACGCTTGTATGAACCGTCGCTTTGCAACACCCAGGCCTGCGTGTTATCCGCAAGATAACTCAACAGGCCATAGGCGATCACCGAATCGCTGGTACGTTTTTCTTCAATCGGAAAACAAACCTCCACGCGATAATGCAGATTACGCGTCATCCAGTCAGCGCTGGAGCAGAAGACAAGCCCCTCGCCACCATGATGGAAATAGTACACACGCGTATGCTCCAGAAAACGGCCGACAATGGAGCGTACCTGAATATTGTCGGAAACACCCTTGACACCGGGGCGCAGACAACAGATACCGCGAATAATCAGATCGATTTTTACACCGGCCTGCGAAGCCCGATAGAGCGCCATAATAATTTCCGGATCGACCAGCGCATTCATCTTGGCGACAATCCACGCTCTCTTCCCTTCATTGGCCGCCCTGATTTCGTCATCGATATAACTGAGTATGCCTTTATGCAGTGTAAAAGGCGATTGCAGCAGTTTTTTCAATTTGCCGGCCCGTCCCAGCCCGGTGAGCTGAAGAAAAAGCTTGTTGACATCTTCACCAATGGCCTTGTCACAGGTCAGCAAACCATAATCCGTATATAAGCGCGCGGTTCTCGCATGATAATTACCCGTGCCCAGATGAACATAACGGCGCAAGGTACGGCTTTCCCGCCGGACAACCAGAATCATTTTGGCATGCGTCTTATAACCCACCACACCATAAACCACATGTGCCCCGACTTTCTGCAATTCATTCGCCAGCTCAATATTGGCTTCCTCATCGAATCGTGCGCGCAGTTCGATTACCACGGTTACTTCCTTGCCGGCCCGAGCAGCGACCTTTAATGCCTCAACCACTGCCGAGTCGGCACCGGTGCGATAAAGCGTCTGTTTGATTGACAGGACATTCGGATCATTGGCGGCCTGCCGCAAAAAATCGATCACCGGCGCAAACGACTGAAAAGGATGATGCAACAAAATATCACCGTTATGCAACGCCTCGAAAATACTGGTGTTTTTGAGCAAACGATTGGGAATATTGGGCGTAAAACCGGCGAATTTCAGTTCGGGACGATCGACCAGATCACAGATGGCCAGCAACCGTCCAAGATTCACCGGCCCGGAAACACGATATAAATCGGCTTTCTGCAACTCAAATTTCTGCAATAGAAAATTGCTTAAATGATCAGGACAGTTATCGGCGACTTCCAGCCGCACCGCGTTACTGAATCTACGTGAAGGCAGTTCTCCTTCAAGCGCACGCAACAGATCATCCACTTCCTCGTCATCAATCAACAAATCACTATCGCGCGTCACTTTGAATTGATAACATCCCAGCACATTCATGCCCGGAAAAAGATCTTTCACATGTGCATGAATAATGGAAGACAGCAACACAAAATCATGATTGCCGTTACTGTAATTCGCCGGTATCTGAACCACACGGGGCAATGAGCGCGGTGCCTGTACGATTGCCAGCCCCGAATCCCGTCCGAACGCATCCTTACCTTCCAGTGAAACGATGAAATACAGATTTTTATTCAGCACACGGGGAAACGGATGCGCCGGATCAAGTCCAATCGGACTCAGAATCGGCAGCACTTCGGCATTGAAATACCGTTGTACCCAGCGGCTTACCATCGGTTTCCAATGAGTACGTCGCAGCAACCGGATTTTATCTTTGGTTAAGGCGGGAATAATCATCTCATTCCACGCATTGTACTGTTGCTCGACAAGCTGATGCGCCGCTTCACTGACCTTAGTCAGCACCTCCGCAGGCATAAGGTTATCCGCACCTGTCTGCACTGAGCCATATTTAATTTGTTGTTTCAATCCCGCTACACGAATTTCGAAAAATTCATCCAGATTGGTACTGGCAATACAAAGAAACCGTAGCCGTTCCAATAATGGCAGGGTCTCATCTCTTGCCTGTTCAATGACACGCCGGTTGAATTCGAGCAAACTGAGTTCGCGATTAATATAAAGCGTTGGGTTTTTAAGGTCGATTAAATCCATCAATAATTCAATTTAAAATTTACCGATGACCACATCTCCCATATCTCATTTCCTATTCGATTGAATACCCGCGGTTGATGGCAAAGTGGGATAGCCAGTGAAAGCATTCAATTTGGTGTATGGAATATAATCAAAACGCACACCGCTATAGTTGATCATCAACATACATAAAATGCACCCCTGCACATAAACGCTGAACTGAGTGCTGATGCCAACATACCATGGACCGTATGGTATCGTGGCACAGGAATGATCCATAGGGAATTTCAAACCGTAACCTTCTTTCTTGGCGCATTATTTACGATTAGTTGATGGAAAAAATAAAGCAGGTAACGATTTTAAGGGAAACTTATTTACTTTCCGATTTAAAAGATTTTTTTGCAATTTAGATTCCCTAGAAACATATGGCTGCGTAAACAATGGATCATGTTCTATTCTAGTTTGCGCGTTTTCTCTAATAGAACGCTCCCCGTTAAAAAAAATCACTTCTGTACAAAAATCAGTCGTCTCAAGATTTTTATTATCCGCTGGTAAATTCCGCTTTTTATCGAAGTCACTTGTTATCTTGGAAGCTCGAAGCGTATTTTTTAATACTGGCGCGACATCATTGGTAAAAATCTGTTTGACCTCTATTTTCTTTTGAATCAGTTTTTCGATATCTCTCAAATTTTTTTGTTCTTCCAAACTGACTAATGATATTGCGTCTCCTTTAATTCCAGCCCGGCCGGTACGGCCAATACGATGAACATAATCTTCTGGATTATTCGGCAATTCATAATTGACAACACAAGATAATTCCGCGATATCAAGACCTCTTGCAGCTACATCAGTGGCTACAAGTGCTCTAATAGCCCCTTGCTTGAAAGCATTCAACGCATGGCACCGCTGTTGCTGGTTTTTATCCCCATGTATCGCAGAAGCCGCAATACTCTCTTTCATTAATTGCTTTGCTATTCGATCAGAGCCAGATTTCGTTTTCGTGAAAATTAATACCTGATTTAATTTTTTCTGCTTAATCAGATCAATTAACACTTTTATTTTTCTCTTTGAATCAACCGTATATACAGAATGTGTTATTAAATCGCTGACTGCGTTTTGCCTGGCAACCTCGATCAAAACCGGATTCCTCAGAAATTGCTTTGCCAGTTTTTTTATTTCATCAGAAAAAGTAGCTGAAAACATAAGATTCTGGCGATTATCGGGCAATAAGTTAAGAATCTTCACAATATCCGGCAGAAATCCCATATCTAACATACGATCAGCTTCATCCAGTACAAAAATTTCAATACTGGATAAATTCAAATTCTTTTGTTGAATATGATCTAACAGTCTCCCTGGAGTAGCTACCAGTATTTCAATGCCGCTGCGTATAACGTCGGTCTGAGGCTCAATATTGACACCTCCAAATACGAGTGATGATTTCAATCTCGTATACTTACCATAATTCTTAACATTTTCATGCACCTGTATGGCCAACTCACGAGTAGGAACAAGAATAAGCGCTCGCAAAGGGTGTTTAGCAGGCGACATACTACTATTCGCATAAACCTCCAGGCGACGAAGTAATGGAAGTGTAAAGCCAGCTGTTTTTCCAGTACCGGTTTGAGCAGCGCCCATTACATCTCTACCCTCAAGAATAACTGGAATGGCTTTACTTTGTATGGGCGTGGGATGTTTATATCCTGAATCAGAAATCGCTTTTAGAAGCTCAGTGGATAACCCGAGCTGTTCGAATAACATCTATAGAACTCCTAGGCACTTCCATTCAGAAGATATTGCCTGTAAATATTTTTTCAAAATGTTGCTAATAGAAATAAAACAACCCGCATAAAATAAATTAATGCGGGTTGCAAGTTACACAATTAAGTCCTGACACTACTAGTCTTAATT
>JAHBZZ010000035.1 GCA_019635215.1 Nitrosomonas sp. | reverse complement strand
CGCCGTCATGGCAAAGAAGCGCGTATTCACCACACGTCCGTTGCCTATTACTATGTTGCAGCCAAAAAAAAAACGCCTACTTGAGGCAGGCGTTGATCCGGAAGAGTTACGTTTGCTTTGTAGATCTCTTAGTAAGCGTTTAGATTCACGTGTGGAAAAACGTTTAGCAGCTTATAGAAAAAGTCGCTCCATAAATCGGACTTTCTTCTGAATTTTTTTCTACGTTCAATTGCTGATAATTTATAGCTTGAAAAAACTAAATCGCGGAAAATCTCACTCAAGTTAATAAAAATTTTCATACTGCAAAAAAACAAAAAAACGCACGGAAACCCTTTCCACCTCCTTTTCTTCGTTCCCACGTTAGCATTCCTTAAAGCCAATCATTTCTGTTCAGCAAGGGGGAGAGTTCCGGTTTGGAAGTCATCAAAGAAACTTCCATCGCCAGGAACATACCCGCTGACGCTGACTTACCGCCCCCTTACCACCTTGCAGCATGGAATAAACCATGCTGCAAGGCATCCGGTAGGGAACCCTGTAAGATCAGCTGCTGGACATTCAGGTCAGCAACGTCCGTGAACATAAGTTCACGGACAAGAAACCCCGCAAAAGCATTAAGCTGGTGCGGTACAGTTTTAAAGCCAATAAGTACGGTGCAACACATTGAATAGACATGACTCGATGGAAGACAATTTGTCCGATCTACCGGACTAACTTTACGTGTAAATGGCACGTAAAGTATTTTTTCACACGGCCACCGCGCGCGGGCATCGCTGCGCTCACGCCCATGCGCGGCTGGCGGTGTGCTTCCTCCTGACGTCGTCAGCATCCCCCAGCCACCGATCACTTAACCACCTTAAATTGTCTAGGCTGAAGCTTCCTGACTGAATAACCCCGAAGATCAGGCCCGCGCTTGCCGGGCTTTATGTTTAAAGGGCAAGTAATGCGCCAGATATCCTTGTCATCCTTAAAGCCGGAAATGCGCCCTTGAGATAACAAAGTTCTTACCCTTCGTTCCGAGACTTCAAGAAAATCGGCCACATCCGAAACGCTTAAAAACTGCATTAAAAAAACCTCCTGTTAGTATCAAAAAGTCTCAAAATGAGACTGAACGGCGTAGTGTTACTAGCCGATCGATGAATTCTTTTTTCCTCCGATTTCAGGTTGAACAAAAGGAACAAGATTTGATGGTTTTTGACGTATCCCTTGATTGCGTTTTTCCTGCCGGTCAAGCCGCCATTGTCTGGCCATTGCGAAAGTCAGCGACAAATGGTTTAAATCGCACGCTGTGAAGCTTTTTCCCTCAGGCGACCATAACGCATCACCCGAGAAATTCCAGCCCACCCAGGCATCGCCAGGCAGTGCACAACCTGTTAGAATGCGCAGAAGCTTAAAAGCAGAATAAGGCGCTTGGATCCTGCCAGATTCCCAATTGCGCCAAGTACGGTCAGTTACACGAAGCATTTGAGCCGCCTCCTGTTTACTAAGCCCTGAAAGAATGCGGGTTCTGCGTAATTTGTCATGATCGATTGGTTTGTAAGGTTTACGTCGATACCTGCATTTTTTCACCTGGACAACAGCTTCACGGGCAGATAAACAACCCACTGCCATAAAACCTTGTCAAAACGCGCGCCGGAAACCCGACCGGTTTCGCAATAGTGAATAAAACGATCAATCCGGATACCGTGGCTTTCCGCAAAATTACGCGCCAGAACAAAACGACGGCATCGAGTCTCATTATTTCGATTCATCGCGATAACCCCAATCAATCTCACGCACTGAGCGCACCAAATGAACCGGTACGAAAGCAGGTAGCGCATTCCATAGAACCAAACCGACAGATTCCAGATCCTCAACCGTAAGGCGTTTGTCTTCATCCGATAAGTCCGAAGAATCAAGAACATCATCCAAATGAAATAAATAAGCCTCAAAAAGCTGGCCGAACTGCAATTCAGTCAATTGCAGAGTGACCATTTTTTCATTTTCCATGTTAAAAACTCCCATAGTTATATAAAACTGTTCCGCTGGTTTTCATAAAACTATTCCGCAAAAGCATAACAGCAATTGCTGATAATTTATATTAAGTTAAATAATAGACGCAAAGAACGGAGGAAAGAAAAATACGGTAGACGACTCAGCGACAAAATTGACAGTTTGATCTATAAGCTTGGTATCTTCTTTCTGCGTGGACATTATGCATAAAAGCAAGACTACGACATAAAAGTCTCAGACATTCATAATCAACGCCTGCTTCAAGCAGGCGTTTTTTTTCTTTGGCAATATAGCGGTAATACCTACGCTTAGCAACAGATCGGCGAGAAGCACGAAGAAACCAGTAAAGATTTTTTAATTTAGAAAACATACGACCGATAAAAATAATGAATATTCCAAAGGAGTAAAAAATGTACGCTATTTTTATACGGGACAATCGGCAGCAAATTTATTCTAAAGTAAGTGTGACCGATAAAATAGAAGCATTCAGAAAGTTTGAAGAGATGATCCGTAGGAAAGAGCTTTACGGCAGGAAACTAATTGGAGTAATAATGCATCAAGAAACCGTAAAGACATTCCACAGCTTTATTGAAGAAAAATGCGAAAGAACAATAAGAATGAAGCTGACAGAACTTGAAAATATTCTGTCAATCGAAAATCAAAGTCAATCAATCGAAAACCAATTCATAGACATGTTTGAAGCCAGGTCAATGGTGAATTACAGGTTTCCAGTTTAATCCAGGTATTTTTGTTTAGCAGGAAGGGAAGGAACGGCGGGAAGTTGCACAGCTTCGCAAATCACGCTGGTGCGTGTACCCGTTTACGCCGACTTACCACCCCTTAGACATCCCACGCGGCGGCAAGGCCGCGCGGGAGCCCCTGTCTAGGAACCTGTAAGATCAGCTACTAGTCTAAGTCAATTAATTTCTTTTATCAGATTTTTGGCTGATAAAACAGAATCAATTAATTGTTCAGAAATAGGATGTACTTCATCAACTTCAATAAGTACAAATCCGTCTTTTAGCCCTTCCACCTCATATTTATGCGGAATGCTATATAAAACGTCATTAATATGAAAAATCGTTCCATATCCTATTGCTAAAGCTTCAGGTTTGCCCCTAAACATTTTGATATAACTTGGTGAAATGATAATTTCCTTGTCCCATAGTTCCTCTGGATCATTGGAGTCAGGAAAAGGAACAATTAGCGATAATCTCAAGCCTAGTACAAGATCATCATAGGTTTTTTCATCGACAAGCAAAGACCTGTAATAACCAAAATGCTGCTGTACTTGCGAGATAATAGCACTGTAATCAACATTCAATTTTTTTTGAATAAAATTCTTGATCTTTTTCATAGTTTTGTCCATCCATATTTAACGGCTAGTTGACAGGTTTCCAGCGGTATCAATAGCCGCTGGGCGTTTGAGTCGTAACAGACGCAGCCGAAGCTTTTACCCGTGATGCATGCGCCGACTTTTGACCAGTCATATTCGTTTGTAAGGATCGTGGGCAGTTTGGGTTCGGTGACTATCGTTTGTTCATGTACAACATGAACCGGAGCAGCTTGAACAGTTTGCGTATTGTCCTGTTGATGATTATGGGTTGTGTTTTCTTTGCTTGTATCATTTTCTGATTGCTCCTGCGAGGCTAGTTTTTGATTAATCCTATCAAATGAGGCATAGACCATGACCGGAATGAATATAAAAATGAAGATTGCAAACCAGAGCATGAACGGTATACGGCGCTCTACTTTGGTGTGTTGTGTTGCTGAGTAATACAGCGGGAAGGCTTCAGCCGGTATTTTGTATTGCGTTTTTACGGCATTTTGCTGGTTGGTGCGGTGTTTGGGGTTGGCGCAGTATTCCGGCCATTCGTACATTTTGCGGCCTGACCAGGTGGGAACAATATGGATGTGTTTATCAACGACCTGAAGCACATGGGAATGCACCAGGTGCGGTGATTGTGTGATGAGTACGAAGTCCAGGCCGTGTTTGCGGTGTTGGGTCAGGTATTTGATGTCTTCAGGCGGTTCTCTGCTACCAGCAGTTGGCCAGAGGTATTGGATTTCGTCTGCAACGATTAAAGCACCTTCCTGGAAGTTAAGTAGTTTGTAGACCCCTTCGGGGTCGAGCGGATCGACCGCTTCGCGTTCCGACCAGGCTTTCACCTGGTCACGTGTAACTTTAATGACTGGAAGTTTGAGTTCCGGAATCGCGTTGCAGTAAACAACGCGCTGTTTTTCACATGCCGGCCGGATGACGTTCCAAACGACATGGGCGGTTTTTCCGCCCCCAGGTACTGCGGTTATTAATGTGATACTCATTTGCTTAATACTCCTATCCGGGAGGTAGTTTGATAGCCGATCCGGAAACCGGCAGCCCCGGCAATCATACCGAAGGCATCGCCAAAACCGGCTAAGCCCATGAGATTGAAAACGAACGATGGCAATCCTTGATAATGTGTCTGTGCGAGATCCACAAAATAGTTGAAAGCGAGTAATACAGCGCTAAAGGATATGATGCCAAAGCCGAGTGCGGAAAAGACTTGCTTGGCTAGTGGCCCTACAGCACCATCGAGAAATGCACCCAGGTTGAATGGAATTTTCATGATTTTATGTTCCTGTGGATCTGATGCCGGCTACGATGTAGGCGGAAAACACGGCGGCAATTAATAAAACGAATGGGTTAATGCCTTCGGCAAAATCACAGATGGGTGCAGTATCTAACTCACCTTGCCAGTGATTGGTGTTGATCGATATCGGTGGCGGACATGTGCCAGTTCCCCAACTTTCCCAGTCATCCATTTCAGCGATTTCTTCTTCTTCAAGATCGCGATCAGGGACTGAATCGAATTCAATCTCAATATCCGGCAGTTCGGGTGGTGCTGGTGGTGGCGCGCTGGTATCTGTGACGGTTGAATCAGTCAGATTATTGTTCAGATCATAGTTATTGATGATGGTGGTTTCATTGTAAGTGACTTGGTTCGGCTGAGTGGATGTGGCACCATCGGTTACGGTTATCGTAGTTTCTTTGGTTTGAGTTCCTGTGGCGTTGTTATTGTTGTCATAGGTGGTTGATGTAGTTGTGCCAACCGGTATGTTTATCGGACTATTTTCGAGTGCTGGCGGTGTTGATGTGTTGACAGGTACAGAGCCACCATTGTTTATGACGTGGTCGGTTGATGCGGGTTGATTAAGAGCAGATTCAGCAGCTTCCCAATCTGCATTTGTCGGTGTTCTTGGTTCGCTGGTTGGTGGCTGACCGTTTGGCATTCCGCCCGGTGTAATACGTTGCATAAGTCTGCCTTGAAAACAATCACTAGAACATGTTGAAATCTGTCCGAAACCATCATCAACAGGATTAGTTGGATCATCAACAGGACAATAAATAGTAGATTCAACCAATGCTGTTGGGTTAGAAACATGTAGTTGTAAACCAGTATGTATTGTTGTAACAGGCCAGCGGCTTGATGTAGGGCATGACGGATTACCAGTCACAACCGGACTGGTAGTCGGTGGGCTATATGTCCAGGTTCCAATGGCCTCTTCACAGATATTTGTTTCTGTACAGATATAGGCCACGGTTCCGGCAGCCATACCGATAGGCGTAAGTTTTCGAGCCAAAGAACCGAGCGATACACCAATTTTCAGTAAATCAACATTTGCGGTCTTGGCAATTTCAACGGGATAAGAACGACCGTTTGATGATGGGATATTTACAGTTGTTTGTGCACGTACTTGTGTCCCGCTGGATCGTGATTCAGGATTACGTAGCGTATCAACTTTCCAGCCACCAGCCCCATCAGGTGTATAAACGCGCATTTGATCGGGATATGAAAAGATTGCAGAATGAACAAATGCCGGTGATAAAAGCAGGCAAAAAAAAATTATGCGGTGAAGATGAGCCATAATGCCCCCAGGATAGAAAGCAATAGCGATGCGTGATAAATGTCTATGCTCATGTTTGAAATACCTTGATCATTTGACGCACGGCAAAACCAGCGATGAGGATTAAGGCCAGTTGCCAAGACAGGCTGACAACATCGGCTACAGTTGCACTCAGATCGCAACTGATTTGTTGCGGTGTATATGTGAGTGAATGAACTGTGCTGGTGAGTATGTCTGTGCGTTCTATGGTGATGTCTGTCGATGTGGGGATGCATTTGATTGCATCCCCGTTTGAGACGGCCGGACATGTGGCAGCTACCGCTTCATGAAGAGATGAGACCGAACTATAACAACGGTTTTCGAATAAGTAACCCATGTCCGCCCTTCCCTTTAGAACGTTCTACGTAACCACTTGAAGACGTAGATGCCGATGATGACACCCAGGACAGCGGCACCAATGGTGGCAACGTCAGTTACTGCCTCAGTAATAGAAGCGGTTACTGAGGCCGGTACTTCAGCCATAGCCAAAACAGGAACAACGGAAAAAGAAGCAGCGCTTGATAATACGATTGCTTTTTTAGACATGTTTACAACTCCTTTAAATTGATTTAAGAATGGTGCTGAATTGCACCTTTGAGACCTCGCGACAGTCTCAAAGCTGGAATCATTCACCCACTGCTTTTAATTGTGCGAAATCATCTTCAAGGCTGTACCAGTCGGGCATGGAAAGCGGTTTCATTTCGACGATGCGAACCTTGACCGGGAAGGTTTCTATATTGCGGGGTTCGCCAATATCAATTCCATATTCACGCAAAATTTTCTGATGACGGTAAAAAGTACGAATGGGCATAAGCTGGCGAAGGTCTTTACCGGCCATCCATGCGGCTGCATGTACCCTGCTCTTTGACGGTATTGCGTCAAGAATGTCCGGTTCGTCTGTACGATCAACTGCGTTAAATATTTCAGTTTGTTCGTGAAAGACCTTGACCAGTTTTTCATCGCTGATGTTTTTAAGATCAACCATATCCAGATCGTTTAATAATCTGCGTTTCAGTTCGATTTCCACTCTGACGACTCCTTGTTCCTTACAGTATTGATAAACTGGGTCTGATTCAGGCGTTCCATGTTTGGCCATTTCAAGGTGTTTGATGTAGGCTTTGAGCATGTGACGCGTGTTTGACCACCATACTGATTCATCCCCTGCCCGCCCTTTTTTCATTCTTGAAATAGACCGGCTTGCAAGCCATCGGATAAGGTGACGGGCTTGCGACTCCGAACCCGTTGCAAAGTTAGCGGTAATGTCGATACGCGATATTCGCGCACCAGGTATGTTTCCTTGACCAACTGCATTGCTAATTTTTCCGGTATGAAAAGCTGGTAATCCTCGAGATAGCAGTATTCGATTACACTTTTGAATTGTTCCTTTCCAGTCTGCATTGAATAAGTTGTCTTTGCGACAAAACCGGCCTGGGTTGCCACTGAGTGATATATGACGACCGTCAGACTTGATATTGATTCGGGTTTCGTGACTTCCTGAAAACTTTGCGGGGCGAATTCTTTCAAAACGCGCATTGCCTTCTGGATCGTAGTCGACATTGATTCCCCCGGTATAGATCGGGAACGGTTCTGCTGCTGTATGTAGTTGAGAAATGGTGAGCCAATCGATAAAAATTTCATGTGCCATACTCGCAAAGACAACTATAAAAAGTTAAATAAATTTCCCAAAATGGGAATGAACGGCGCACACTAAGTTTGCTATTCACTGCCAAAATGGCAGTGAACGGCGTAGTGTTACTAGCCGTTGGAAACCGACTTGACCGGAGGGGCGGAAGTCGTGCCGGTGACAATCTGAGAAATTTTTCCTTTGTACAGGAGTGGTTCAAGGATCAGATCGAGGGCGCAGGGAAATTTGAAGTTTTCAAATTGTTTGATGGCTTCGGGTTCAAGTGGCATTTCACCGACTTCATAACCATGACCTACAATGTTTAAATTCCCCTTGGAAACGTTTTCAATGGGGACAATAACGAAGATAGATGCCATGTCGTAGGGGCTGCCGGATTCTTTGCCGATTCCGTTCATGCGTTTAACACCGAGTACTTGAGTTTTCATTGTTTAATGCTCCATGAGGTTGAAAAGGTTCATGGCTTCGCGCCTCATGCTTCGGCGCTCTGCCATGAACTGAAAAACTAATCAGAAGTAAGCATGATTAGAAGGAAGCTGCTGGGTGCTTGCCGGTTCTGAATGAGCAACCGGCAAGCGAGGGGTAAACAGGGAATAATCAGAATCCGTCAGTACGGATGTAGGGTGATAGATGCGATATAAATCACCTAATTCCGGGAAACGACCGTTTGAGGTGGCGCGTTGTATTGCTTTGAAATAGCTATTCATATTTACCCCTGTTTGACTTGTGGAAACGTGAGCTGTAGCATTAGAAAATTACAACTGTTAGAAATTTCTAACGGCTGAATAGAAAATAACATTAGAAAATTCTAATGTAAAGAGGAAAAAGAAAATGGATATGAAAAGCTATATTGAAATGGGCGAAAAGAAAGCCGGAAAACAAGCTGAACTAGCAAAAATACTAGGAATTAGCGAAAACTATATTAGGGTAACCAAAACAGGAAAAAACGGACTACCAGACGCAATTTGTTTCAAACTAGCTGAATACATTGGTGTAGACGTAGGATCAGTAATAGCGGTAAGCAATCTAGTGACAGAAAAAAAAGAAGAAAGAAGAAAAATTTATGAAAGCTACTTAAAGAGAACAAACCAAGTGGCTTGTATAGGATTAATTGTCTTTGCAAGTCTGATACTGTCACCCTCACCCGCTTATGCCGCAGGTTTAAAGTCAGTAGAGAATGACCATATTTATATTATGTTATATTATGGCGCAAGGTTACAAAATTGCTGCGCGCTTTCTGCGATATACTTCAAGGCGCTTTTCAGCGTGCCTGTTTCGCAGGTTAGCCAAGTGTCGACATAAGAGCCGTAATTCTTCCGGATCAACGCCTGCCTCAAGCAGGCGTTTTTTTTCCTTTGCAGCATGCCGATAATAACGCCGCTTCGCAGTAGCATAGCGGGCATAGCGAATAGACCAGTAAATATTCCGAAGTTTGGAAAAATCAGACATGATACTAAAAAGGGGCAAAGCCATTAACGATGTCATGACAGCGATCCAGAGGAAAATCTCTAATTATCGTAGTGTGTTGATCATAACAAACACAGCCACGTGTAGCGCTAGAAAAGCAAGATTTAGGGATTCTCGATGGAAGAATAACCTCAGAAGAGGAATTACTAGAAATATCGTGAGCATAAGGCTTTTTCACGGTTTTCAATTTCGATACTTCGGTTTTTAGATTATTAGCCAAAGAATCTATCATTATCATCGAGCTTTTATCGAGAAAATAGAAAGAAAAACTCAAAATAACTGCAATCAAGCAAAGATCAAAAACCAATCTTTTACCAGAGTAATATTTGTAATAGCGCAAAAACCGATAAGCAAAACGCATAAAACCCCCATACAAGTAAATGAAAGGTTAAGTGGCAAGCAAACAGAAATATAAACCCATTTAGCAGTAAGGGAAGGAACAGTGGGAAGCTGATCAGCTTCGCAAATCACGCTGGCGCGTGTACCCGTTTACGCCGACTTACCACCCCTTAGACATCCCACGCGGCGGCAAGGCCGCGCGGGAGCCCCTGTCTAGGAACCTGTAAGATCGGCTACTGGCCAAAGGTAAGAAAAACGTAAACTAGAAAGATGATGCGCGTTCGCGGAATTCCAGCGATGTTGAAAGATATGGCAATGGTAATTCCGTCTGATCCCGGTCGGCAATTTTTTTCAGGGTTTGAATGGCATCGATCACCAGGTGACGAGCTGCTTCAAAGTCTTCTTCATATACGCTGATGTTGGGAAATTCAGCTACCCTACCAACGTATAAGATTTCACCGTCAATTTCTTCTTTACGAATTGTGATGGTATAAGCTTCAGGGTCAAATTTCATTTTAGGTGCTCCTTAATTGCTTTTTCATGCTGCTTTACAAATTTGTAGAGCTTTTTGATATACGGGCGTTTTACTGCCTCACCTTTGTTATGACCGCAATTATAGTTAGGATATTCAATTAATGATACAGCCGGATGCCTTGCGATTTTATGGCCTGCGTTTCCACAGTTTTCTATTTGAAATCCGAGCGATTCCAGCACGTTTGTGAATTCTTTACATGATGTGTTAGCACTGGTGGTTAGTGCTTCGAGTTTTTTAAGTGATTTTTCAAATTCTGACATTTTTAGCAGTATAGCCGGTTTCTGATGTTTTAGAGCGTTCTATTGGATGTCCAACCATAGGTTACAGCCTTGCGGCATGTGTCGTTATCTATGGATAGACGTTCGGCAGAACGGCCATAGCAGGCGCATTTGTCGATGGTTGAGATACACGCCGAAACAGTGCCCCAGTCAACTTTGTCAGTCAGCAGTTGCGTTGATTCGATGGTGTCGAAGACGTTGTGAATGACCGATGCGGTTGCGGGTGCATCGACCAGGTGTATTCCGGATGATGGCGGTTCAATGTCTTGCTGCGTTGCGTGTTTGGCCGTGGGGTTGATGTTTTCGGTAACACGCGTGAAGCTGAATATGATCATTGCAGGAGTGGCGAATAGGAGGAATACGGCGGCATAAACCATTTTGGGCACTGCCCTCTTGGGTTTTTCAGCATGGATGCTTGCAGAGTAATAGAGATCGAAGGCTTTCTTTTCGAGTTTGTAGCTTTTCTTGACTGCGCGTTCTCTACTGGTTTTAAGCTTGGGTGTGTTGCAGTATTCCGACCATTCGAACATTTTACGGCCTGACCATTCTTGCACGAGGTGTATATGCCGGTCGGCGTTTTTGAGTATATACGGATGCAGGAATGACGGGTCTTGCGTGATAATCCAGAAATCAAGGCCGTGTTTGCGGTGCTGGGTCAGATAAGCAATATGGTCTGGCGGGTTGGCGGTATTGATTGCCGGCCAGCGATACGCGGCTTCGTCAATTACAACCATGGAGCCTTCTTTGATCACTTCCAGTTGTTGTTTGCCTTCAGGCTGAAATGGATCCACCGGACTACGTTGAGCATTCATTCAAGGTTTGGTTGTCTAGGTGGATATGCGGAATTTTCAGGTCAGGTATCGAGTTGACGTAGACAATGCGGCCGGATTCGACAGCGGGTTTTATGACTGAC
>JAHBZZ010000034.1 GCA_019635215.1 Nitrosomonas sp. | reverse complement strand
ACTTTATCTACGACTGTAGTACTAAGGTTATTCAGCTGCGGGCGCATGCTCTAGACCGGATACATACTCCCCCGCCTGTATCTTTCTATGCGCAAACCAACCACGATTCATTTCTAATGCATATTTGACCGGACCGGCAGAATGATGTGCTTTAAGAGAACAAGGTTCCATATCCGCAATGTTAAGAATCACCCCTTTTTTATTGATAAAAGCGACACTCAAAGGAATTATGGTATTTCTCATCCACATGCCATAATAGGCATTTTGCGGAAAAACAAATAACATGCCGGCATTCTCTGTCATCTTCAATCTGAACATCAGGCCACGTGCGCGTGCTTGTTGTGTATATGCAACTTCTGCATGTAATTCGTGATCTGCGATTGTTAGCGGAATTCGCGGCAGATCCGAAATTTCCGCATGTACAACACGACTCATAACGATCATCAAAAGTACAAGAACTTGAACATCCGCTCGAACCATCAATGCTTTCCCGTACTGCCAAAACCACTTTCCCCGCGATGGCTTAAATCAAAGTCTTCAACAATATTAAAACCGATTTGCACTACCGGTACAACAACCAATTGCGCAATACGCTCCATGGGCTGCAATTCAAATGGCACCTTTCCCCGATTCCAGCATGAAACAAAAATTTGCCCCTGATAATCCGAATCTATCAGCCCCACCAGATTGCCTAAAACAATGCCGTGCTTATGTCCCAATCCTGACCGGGGTAGTATTATTGCCGCCAAATTCGGATCAGCGATATGAATCGCCATACCGGTAGGAATCAGCAATGTCTGTCCGCAGCTAATTGTTTCTACCCGATCAGTGCAAGCGCGCAAATCGAGACCGGCCGATCCTGGAGTGGCATACGACGGTAATTGTTCACGCAAACGGTTATCAAATATTTTGATATCAATTGTTGTCATCAATCTTCAGTTTATTGTTTATGTTTTCACGATATTGCGCATATAGTACCGCAATATGCTCGATCAGCTTGCGTGCCTGTACCGGCTTAGCCGCTTCTGCAAAATAATGCTTCCCCGCATCATCAAATAAAATCAATGCCGCTTTATCAGCTCCCAAAGTCTCTTGTGCTTGATTGGCAACCAGCAACGGTAATTTCTTTCTGGCACGTTTACGCGCTGCATGATACTCAAGATCATCTGTTTCTGCCGCAAACCCCACACAAAAAGGTGGATTGCGCTTATCCGCCACATACTGCAGGATATCCGGGTTCGGCACTAACTCCAGCAGCATTTTCTGATCGGATTTTTTAATCTTTTGCTGACTGATAGCTGCAACACGATAATCAGCCACAGCGGCCACGCTGATAAAAATATCCGTACCGGCAATTTGGGTGTCGACCGCATTCAGCATGTCCCGGGCGCTCACCACATGAATCATTTGTGTTACTGGCGGTGGCACTAAGCAGACAGGACCGGATACCAAAGTAACTTTGGCGCCTGCATCCAGTGCCGCCTGCGCAATGGCATACCCCATTTTTCCGGAACTCATATTGGTAATACCACGTACAGGATCAATCGGCTCATAAGTCGGTCCTGCCGTAATCAAAACATGTTTATACTGCAGCTGAGAAAGGACGGAAGATCCACTACTGAGCGCTTCCTGCACCGCCGTTAATACTGCTACCACTTCCAGCATACGCCCCATCCCAACTTCACCACAGGCCTGTTCTCCATATGCCGGCCCGATAATCTTAACACCATCATCCAGCAGATACTGGATATTGCGTTGTGTAGCGGGATGCATCCACATCTGCTTGTTCATTGCTGGGGCTATCATAAGCGGACAGTCACGCGCCAAGCAGAGTGTTGTCAACAAATCATCCGCCATACCACCAGCAAGTTTAGCGATAAAATCAGCGCTTGCAGGCGCAATCAGGATCATATCCGTATTACGCGAAAGCTGAATATGTGCCATATTACTTGCCGTATTGGTTTCCCATAATTCCGTATATACCGGCTGGCCTGTCAGCGACTGAAACGTGACCGGACCAATAAAACGACATGCTGATGCGGTCATTACCGTTTGCACTACAATTCCGGCCTGAGTCAACAAACGCGCAAGTTCTGCAACTTTATATGCCGCCACACCACCAGTTACACCGAGCAGCAGTCGTTTTTCTATGAAATTTGTGCGTTCTGATGTTCGTTCTTTTTGTTTATCAACGTTTGACACTGTACTTGCCCTTTATTTGTTACATGTCGCATAAAATAACCAAATTGAATCTATGCTTTTTTCGTTCCAAATCGAAACTGCAATTCTAACTTAATCACAAAGGATCAATGCCGTAACAGTGTAAATAATTACTTTTAAGTTCTTATCAATATGGCGATTACAGACTGGCCTAGTGCTGAACGACCCAGGGAAAAACTGCTGAAACTCGGCGCCAAGAATTTGAGTGACACTGAATTACTGGCTATTTTTTTACGCACTGGTTTCGTTGGCACCAGCGCTGTTGATCTTGCCCGCAACTTGCTTCAGCATTATGGCAGCCTGACTTCTCTTTTTGCAGCCGATAAGACTGTGCTTTGCAATTTTCCTGGTGTAGGTATCGCCAAATATGCACAGTTGCAAGCCGTTCTTGAAATGTCCAGACGCGCTTTAGGAGAAAGACTCGAATGTGGCGATGCCATGCATACGCCTCAGTTAGTTCGTGATTTTTTACGCCTAAACCTTGCCGGAAAACCGCATGAAGTTTTTCTGGGTATTTTTCTGGATGCAAAAAACCGCATGATTGTTACTGAAGAACTCTTTAGTGGAACACTGACACAAGCCAGTGTCTATCCACGCGAAATTGTCAAACGCGCGTTGCATCATAATGCCGCCGCAATTATTTTTGCACATAACCATCCTTCAGGCTTTGCTGAACCGAGTAACGCTGACAAAACTCTGACACAAACACTGAAAAATGCACTCGAATTAATTGATATTAAAGTGCTTGATCACTTTATCATAGGTAAAAACGAAATAATGTCTTTTGCCGAACAAAATTTAATCTAAATCCGGTTGCGCTATCGCTTGACGATACCATCTCCGGCTAAAGATTTGAGAAAGCAATCAGAAATTGGGATATAATCCACGTTTTGCAATTTTTCGGAGTGCATGAGCATGGCTCGCGTATGTGAAGTAACTGGGAAAAAACCAATGACGGGTAATAATGTATCTCACGCCAATAATAAAACCAAACGGCGCTTTCTACCCAATTTACAAAGACGCCGTTTTTGGCTTGAAAATGAAAATCGCTGGATCAGTCTGCGTTTATCCAATGCAGCATTGCGTACGATTGACAAAAAAGGAATTGATGTTGTAGTAGCTGAAATGCGCCTACAAGGAAAAAACATCTAATCATCTTAATGTTGTTAAGAAAGAGGATATTATCAGATGCGTGATAAAATCAAGCTAGAGTCGTCAGCAGGAACAGGTCATTTTTATACAACGACTAAAAACAAGCGCGCGAAACCTGAAAAGCTGGAAATCAAAAAATATGACCCAGTTGCGCGGAAGCATGTCAGTTATAAAGAGACAAAATTAAAGTAATAAATTGTAGTAATTCAGACCCGATCTGACAGTCACCCGCTTTGACGATGTGCCTGTTAGATCAAATTCAGTTATTTATGTGGTAATTTTATCGTCCCATACCTCCTTTGCGTCAATTAAAGTTTGCATTGGGGTGCGTCCACAGCACATCTTTCCTTGGTGAGTACGCGTGCTGTTGTAATACGTCATCCAGATCATGCTGTAGCTCCCCGATTGATTGGTAGATCTTGCGCCGAAATGCCACTTGATAGAACTCCTGCAAGATGGTTTTGTGGAAACGCTCGCAAATACCGTTGGTCTGCGGATGATTGGCTTTCGTTCTGGAATGTTCAATGTCATTGAGAGCCGGATAGAGCTGGTAATCGTGATTCTCCGGCTTACCGCAATATTCGGTACCGCGGTCGGTCGGGATACGAATGACGCCCATACCCTGTTCAGTGAAAAATGGAAGTACCCGGTCATTGAGCAAATCAGCCGACGTGATTGGTGTTTTGGTAGTATATAGTTTGGCGGCTGCCCACTTGGAATAAGTGTCCACGAAGGTTTGCTGGTAAATTCGCCCCACGCCCTTGAGGGTGCCGACGTAAAATGTGTCTTGACTGCCGAGATAGCCGGGATGAGCCGTCTCGATTTCACCATGAGCCACATCATCTTCCTGTTTCTTGCCTGTACTTGTGCCTCGGTCAGCACCGTTCCGGTCTCAGCGACATGCTTTTCCAAGGCTGACAGACGCTTCTTGAACGATTCCGGATTCTGGCGTAACCACACCGAACGAACACCGGACGGAGAAACAAAGATTCCGCGTTTGCGCAGTTCATTGGAAACTCGTACTTGGCCAAATGCCGGTTGCTCCAGCGCAAAAGCAGTCACCGCCGTCTCCGTCGCTTCTTCGACACGATTCTTGATGTTGGGCTTGCGCCGGTTTGCATCTATCAGCGCCTCAACACCACCAGTTTCCATGGCAGCCTGATAGCGATAAAAAGTATCGCGTGAAAAACCCATCACTTGCAGGCGCGGGATACATTGCCGAGCTCGGCTGCCAGTTTAAGCAAACTAATCTTGTGTTTGATGACTTTCTGTTGAAAACTACTCATGGGATTTACTCCTTTGCGCTTGCGCGCTTCGTTGATAAAGTTTCATACCTCTATCAAACCGGGTAATCCCACCTCTTGGCAAGATCCTAATGTCAGATCAAGTCTGAACTACTACAAATAAATAAAAAACCCGCTTTCGCGGGTTTTTTATAGTACAATAGTAATTGTGCTTTTTTATGCGTAACAACGCAATCTTTGTGAGAATAATCTCAACACCTCTATACCGCTCTCTTCAGCGCGCTTACACCAATCTTCCAGTTGTTTAACAAGCTCATCTTTCGATGCTGTTGAGCGCTGCCAGATTGCTACCAACTCCTCACGCATATTATAAACAGTATCAAGCGTTTTAGTATTACGTAACACCTGAGTCAACTTTTCACGCTCATGATCCTCAAGTGTTTTAGAATCAGCAAGAAGCCAGCGCTTAAAAGTCGAATTATCTATTTCATAATGTGCAATCGTTTCCTTCAAATGTTCCAACTCCGCAGCAAAAGCTGTCTTTAGTGATTTGGAATATTTTGCCAATACTTCATAGCGATGTGAAATGACCGCCTGCAGCGTATCAGAATCACATTGTGTTTTATTTTTATTGAAACGTAACTTAGGTGCCACCTTTTTAACTTTAGCCAATCCCAGCATTTCCAAAATGCGTATATACATCCAACCGATATCAAATTCATACCATTTATTGGATAAACGCGCCGATGTTGCGTATGCATGATGATTATTATGTAACTCTTCACCACCAATCAGAATACCCCAAGGTACAATATTGCGGCTCGCATCCTCAGCCTGGAAATTACGATAACCCCAGTAATGTCCAACGCCATTGATCACACCTGCCGCAAAAATAGGTGTCCACATCATCTGGATGGCCCAAATTGTCAGACCGATCGGACCGAACAAAACAACATTAATAATCAACATCAACGCAATACCCTTGGCACTGTGCTTAGCGTAAATATTACGCTCCATCCAATCGTCCGGTGTACCGTAACCATAACGCTCCATTGTTTCTTTATTCTTTGATTCTATACGATAAAGCTCAGCCCCTTCCGTTAAAACCTTCTTGATACCGAAAATCATGGGGCTATGCGGATCATCGACTGTTTCACACTTGGCATGATGCTTACGATGAATAGCTGTCCATTCTTTCGTGACCATTCCCGTGGTCAACCACAACCAAAAACGAAAAAAATGACTGGGAATCGGATGAAGCTCAAGTGCTCTATGCGCAGAATGACGGTGCAAGTATATGGTGATACTGGCAATAGTAATGTGCGTAAAAACCAGTGCCACTACGACATACCCCCACCATGGCATATCAATGACACCCGAAATTAAACTAAGAAAATCCGAAAACATATAAATATATTCCTCTTCTTAAAGCCCGTAATTCCTATAGGCAATATATTAAATTAAAAAACACTGCCATACCTAAAATCCAGCCCCATCGATTATGGCTATTAGGATAGGCTAATATAAAGCTTGAATTTATCAAAAACCAATACATTCAACCTTATAAAAGGTGTCATCCACACTTGGGGCATGATTCAAAATCATCCATATCATAATAAAATAAATCACTTGTATCTTAACATTATACTAACCATGACTGTAAATATTTGTCAGCTCTTTTCCAATATTTTATGCTATACCGAACCCAAACTTTCTGATCATTCATTTATCGTGAAACATTTAGCAGATGCCAATCGCCCGGCGCCAGATCTTTCAATGTGTAGCGACCGACTGCAAAACGTATCAAACGCAATGTTGGATATCCTACCGCAGCGGTCATTCGCCGCACCTGACGGTTTTTTCCTTCTTTAAGAATCAACTCTACCCACACCGTTGGTATATATTTCCGTGTACGAACGGGAGGCATTCTTGGCCAAAGGTTTGCCGGCTGCTCTATCAAAGTGACTCCCGCCGGTTGCGTAACATAATTTCGAATCACAACCCCCTCGCGCAACTGTTGCAACGCCTCCGACGTCGGAATACCTTCGATTTGTACCCAATACAATTTAGGAAGCTTGAATTCCGGATTGCTGATTCTATGCTGCAGACATCCGTCATCAGTGAGCAAAACCAAACCTTCACTATCGGTATCCAGACGCCCGGCAGGATAGAAACCAGGCAAAGGAATATACTGTTTGAGTGAAACATGTTCGGACACTGCGGAAAACTGGCAGATCACGCCATAGGGCTTATTAAACAGAATCAATCGAGACATACGGTTACGAAAAATAATTACACCATCGGGATATTTTACGGCATGCGGCACAATCTCGGCGACATCATCCTGTTTATGATATCGGAACCACCCAACAGTTCCTTGCTTAAAAGACAGACATTTTTGTAGCAGCAATAATCGGGCCACTCACCTAAACGCAGGCTGATACCCCGCCAAAATGGCCGTGCTTTGGCGTAAATGAAACGCCATAAAAGATCAAGTCGATGAAAATCATATTAAACTTGAAATAAAGCATCGGGCGAATGTCTGGAGTTTAATATCACTACAATTTTGCGTCTTGATTTTTCACCCTGTTTGAGCACAACCCGATTCCGAGGAACCTCAAAACAATCAGCAAGATATTTTAACAATACTGCATTGGCTTTACCTTCAACTGGCGCAGCCGCGAGTTTGATTTTCATGGCATCGCCATGCAATCCGGCTGCCTCTGTGCGTCTTGCGCCCGGCTGAATATACAATGTCAGTACAAAAACACTGCCCCCTTCACTACGGAACCAATTCATCACACATACATGAATTGTTAATTCAGCATCGACCTGAATTCCATATTGATTCCGGCAACCACCAACAGCAACAACTGGATGACAATAAGCACAAATAATGGCGAAAGATCAACATTGGCGATGGGCGGAATACGCCGGCGGAAAACAGCAAGAAAAGGCTGTGTAAACGTATTCAATAGCGGCGCGACCGGACTATAGGGATTGATCCAGGAAATGATCACTTGTGCAATAATTATGAACAACACGATATACAGTGTAGTTTTGATAATCTCAATGACTCCCATCAAGCCCATAACACCGACAGCGGTACCCACATTGGCGCCAAAATCATACCCATGATAAAAATACACCGTAACAAGTATGATGCATTCAGCCAACCAAGCCAGAATCAAAGTCGACAAATCCAGTCCTTTCCACCCGGGCATAAAACGGCGTGCGGGCCGGACGATGAAATCGGTTACTGCCATCAGAAACTGCGAAATATTATTATAGTAAGGTACACGCAACAATTGGAAATAAAAGCGCAATAGTAGCGCCAAGGAAAAAAGGCCCAATAGTGTGTCGATAAAAAAAACTAATATTTCACTAGCCACGTGCTGTTCCCTTCAAAACTGTTATGAACCGAAATGCTATGAATTCACATTTTACCGTATTCGTCGCTCATCTCTTGTGAACGCGCATAAGATGCTTCAACCGCAGTCATAATTGCATTTTTGACATGATTATCTTCCATTGATTGTATAGCCTGTTGTGTCGTACCACCCTTTGATGTTACTTTAGCCCGCAACACCGATACATCTTCCTGGCTTTCATTGGCCAATTTAACTGCTCCCTCGAAAGTCTGCAAACTCAGTTGCCGAGACTGCTCCAATGTCAATCCTAATTTTATTCCTGCCTGCTGCATAGATTCAATAAAATAAAACACATAGGCTGGTCCACTGCCGGATATGGCAGTTACCGTATGCAGCATCTCCTCATCATCCACCCACAAAACTGACCCGACAGCACCCAGGATGGATTCGGCGGAACAGCGATCCATTTCGCTGGTCTCTGGTGCGGCATAAAGCCCTGTCACACCTGCACGTACAAGAGAAGGCGTATTGGGCATCGCACGAATAACGCGCGGATAACCACCCAACCAGCGCATAATGTCTATGGTACGTATACCTGCTGCAATCGAAATAATCAGCTGTTGATCCAGTAGACCAGCGATATATCGCGTCATCGCATACATTTGCTGAGGTTTAACCGCCAGCACAATGATATGGCGCTCATTTTCCTTGACAGGCCGCGATATGCCGTCAACCAAGTCAGCCAATTCAGATACTGCGATTATGCCAAATGTATCTTTGATTTGGCTGCGGCGGTCAGCATCAATTTCAACGATATCGATCTGCTTCGCCCCGTAACCTTGCCGCATCAACCCACTGATCAAGGCAAAAGCCATATTACCGCCACCGATAAATGTAATTTTAATTTTTTCCATCGTTGTTTATGTTTTATCTTTATTTTAGCGTTGACAACCCGGGCAGTAAAAACTTGACCGCTGGCCCTGCTTGATTTGCCTGATTGCTGTATTACAATTCCGGCAGGGTAAACCTGCACGTCCATACACCCAATAATGCTGCTGGAAATAACCCGGTTTGCCGTCAATATTTACAAAATCGCGCAAACTGCTCCCACCAGCCTGAATTGCTTTCTGAAGTACTGCTTGCACATTCCGCACGAGCTTATCGTAACGGCGAATTCCTATTCTGCCAATCGTACTAGCGGGATGAATACCAGACTGAAACAGCGTTTCGTTGGCATAAATATTACCTACGCCGACGACGACATGGTTATCCATCAACATTGCTTTGACACTCGATTTTCTACCACGTGAATATTGATATAATCTTTCCGCATTAAAATCTACAGATAATGGTTCGGGTCCTAAATTGCGCAACAGGGGATGTTGCAGAACATCACCTTCGTGCCATAAAACGGCGCCAAAACGCCGTGGGTCCCGCATCCGCATCACAATACGATTTTCGACGATCAAATCAAAATGATCATGTGTATCTGGCGCTTCAATAACCGATTGATTGTCATGCGTTAGAATCCGCAGACTACCCGACATGCCCAGATGAATAATCAACGTTCCAGTATCACCGGAAAATAAAAGATATTTTCCACGCCGCGTGATCGCATGGAGTACTTGCCCTCGCAGCTTATCATCAAGATATTCCGGAACCGGCCAACGTAGTTTTCTGTTACGCACGGCGATCTCAGCAACACGGTGCTTTTCCAAATAGGGTGCGATACCGATCCGTGTTACCTCAACTTCCGGTAATTCTGGCATAAAATAACTTCTGGAATAACCACATTCAATCTTTATTCGGAAACATAGGGATTCAGCAGTTGCCGACCTTTCGGTTCGGGAAAATAATAACCAACCTGCTCATTGTCACGAAAAATTATTGCGCCGTTATCACTTTCTAACGCACTAAATTGAATAGTCTCGCCATGCTGCAGTGTTATTCTCACAATTGGCTGTGCGGTTAAACGGTCATGTTGATCCACAATCAATTCCGCAGGTCGGCTGGAGTGCCATAACTCCGCCCAACGAATCATCAATTCCGTCGTCAAATGATCATCCGCCTGACTTACGATACGCCATTCACCGGTTTGAGCGCCATTGCGCTGTATCAAAAAATCATGAAACTCAAACGTAACCGGTATTTCATTTTCCTCCAGCAATCGCACACTGACAATATCAAGCGGTTTAACCGGTATCCATATCGCATAACGCGGCGATACTAAATAAACATGCCGATTGATCGCCAAATACTGTTGATCTGTTGTAGGCGCCAATCCGCCAAAAGCAAAATAATCCTCGTCCAGGTAAAGTTCGATAAGCGGCTTGTCCAGATTAAAATCTTCGCTATTTGTCAGCGGAAAGCGTTGCCGGCTATTAGCAGACAAAACATTCAATATCTTTTCAACTATTGACTCATCGGCACGAGCATGATATGGCGACGATAGATGCCAATTACCGTCAGTACGCTGTAAGATTGCTTCCTCATCATGACGGATAATGCGAATAGTCTGTACCGTATCAGGATCACGCAAGGTCTGAAATGCCGCATCGGTTTCAGGTTGAAATTGCGGTCTCAGATAAAGAAATATCGCAAGGCCGATAATGGTCGCCAGCATAATCAGATTGAGTTGTGAATGATGCGTCATACAGTTTATAAGTTCCTTTTTCGCCGCCACCGGATCACATAACCGCTCAATAGAAAGCTTCCCGGTAAGATAAATAAAAATACGATAACTATGGCACTGAGCACAGTCTTACTGAATACAAGCTGATTATCCACTGTAGCACGAGGTTGAATGCTTACCAGATCCTCGTCACCTGTTAGCCAATTCACCATATTGATGCCGAAATCCAGATTATTGCCGTTCCCCAAATATGTATTGGCCAGAAAATGTCCACTACCCGCAACGATAATCCGCTGTTCTCTGTAATCGAATTGACGCGTTAACGCAACGGCAATCGTAACCGGTCCGGCGACATCTTCATCTTGATCAAAACTGATGGCCCCATCAAGCGAACCGCTTTCCACCCAGCCATTGGGCGCCACGTCAACCAGCGGAACAACTCTCCATTCATCGTTTTCGCTAAAAGCGATCTGGCGCGCAAATGGAAATACGGTAATATAGTTAAAATACCGCGTAATTTCATGCTGACCGTAAATAGCACCCAGCGCAAATGTAACAGGCGCTTTCAGTTGTTCAGCCTGTGGATCGACAACAACACCGGGTGTCAGCACCAGGCGCAATTTCTCGGTCAGTGGAAGCAAACCGCGCAGAGACTCTTGATCAACCAGCCACAATAAATTCCCACCTCCGTCGATATAGTGCAATAGTTTATCCACTTCTCCAGGCATCAAATCGATTTGCGGTGAGGCAATAAGCAACACATCCGCATTTGACGGAATATTAGGCACCAATGCCAGATTAAGCGGCTGGCTGATAAATCCGTTAACGCTCAACTGCCGGCCAAAGTTACCCAGGTCATAATTCGCGTTCCCGTCAAGGCTACGTTCGCCATGACCGCTTAACGCCATAATCAATCTTTCCTCAGGCCGCGCCAGACGCATGAGCGCTTGCGTGAAAGCTTGTTCGTTAATTGTCGTTAAATGGGCCTGTTTTTGCTGATAGTAAATAACCATTTCGCCATTTACCTTTACCCCAGCGTCTTTGGCCAAATGCGGCTGCTCAACGGGATCAATGAATGTCAACGAGAGATCGGACTTAATTCGCTGATAAAGCTGCACAAAGCCATAAATAATGTCACGCACATCGCCATACTGTGCATGTTTCTCAGTCGCATACGCTATAATCTGAATAGGGTCATTCATTTTACGCAATATATCAATACTAGTCTGACTAAGTGTATTGCGTCCATTTTGACTGATATCCCACTGCTGCCGCGTTTCAAACGCAAAGTAACTCAGCAGAGTAAATAATAACAGCAGCAACACTACAAAAATACCATGCTGTATTTTCAGCCGCATGCGAAATTTTTTGCCGGAAATCGTCACAAATGCCTATCGGTACAACCGATCCCCGTCAAGATGGCGAATAGTTAATACAATAAAAAACAGCGTAAACAGCACAAGGTAGGTTACACTGAAAGAATCGAGCAATCCGCTATTGAATTGTTTGAAATGCTTAAGTATGGAAAAGTATTGAATCCATTCCGTCTGACCACTATCCAACATATCCAGCACCCAGAAACACAATAGGATGCCTAATGTACTCAGTGCGGCGATAACAGGTTGCGCAGTTAGGCTGGAAACATAAAGCCCTAAAGCCACAAAGCAGCAAGCTACCAGAAACAGTCCGAGTATACTGCTGATCAACAGGCCTGAGTCCAGCGTACCGCCCGCCAACAGCGAAACAGACAAAATAGCGATGAAAGCTATAACACCGGAAATAAAAAGCATAAGACCCAAAAATTTACCTATGACAACCTCGCTGATCGCAATGGGTGCGGAAACCAGCAAAACCAGCGTATGATTTTTACGCTCTTCCGCCAGCAGACGCATTGTCAATAATGGAATAATCATCATCAACAGCAACGCCGCCATGGCAAAAACAGGCGTTACGATGATTTCGGTAAAACCAGGGGAATTGGCTATTTGCTGCAATTGTGGTTGCACATGTAAATAAGCATCCAACCGACCTAGAAAAACCCAAGTCAATATAATCTGTATCAACGCCAGCAAAAACCAAGCAAGCGGTGAAATAAACAAAGACCTTAATTCCTTACTTGCTATGGCAAGAATCATCCAGCGTACTTTCCTTTTTAATGGAGTTTTGCTTCTATTTGCGTCAATTCAGTGAATATAGTTTCGAGATCCATACTTTTCTGCCGCAACTCTACCAACGCTTGATCGAGAACAATCCGTCCCTCATTCATAATCAACACACGGTCGCACGAACTCTCCACTTCCGAAAGAATATGCGTTGACAGAATAATACTGCTGGACCGACCTAGTGCACGTATCAGTTGACGCATTTCGCGTATCTGATTCGGATCCAGCCCCACTGTCGGCTCGTCCAGAATAATAATATCCGGCTCATGAATAATTGCCTGCGCAATGCCGATACGCTGTTGCAAACCTTTTGACAGTGTACCGATTAATTGCTTACCCCGATCAGTTAATCCGCACTGTTTTTTACTGTCCTCAATCGCATGCACGATACGTTTCTTATCAATGCGATGTAATTGCGCCACAAACCCGAGGAATTCATCCACCGTCATATCCATATAAAGCGGCGGTATTTCGGGCAGATATCCCAAATGCGCCTTAGCGGACTTGGGATTGTCCAGTAGATCAATCCCGCAAATTTCGATGCTCCCCGAACTGGGCGCAAGATTACCTGTAAGCATGCGCATAGTCGTCGATTTGCCTGCACCATTCGGTCCCAGCAAACCGAGTATTTCACCCTTCTCAAGCTGTAGCGTAACGTCATGGACAGCAAAGGAACGGTTATACGCACGACTCAAATGCTTTGCTGATAAGGTTAATGATGAAGCATTGTGGTTTGTCACGCCGAGGTCCTTCAAATTTTCATATACATATACATTTTAATTAAGCCTGCTCACTCCAAGAACAGACCCCATCTGCTATTCTATAGCACAATGCTTTTACGGTAACATACTATTCGCAATGTATATAATTATTCCAGATGCCCGATCATGAGATATTCTAGTAAAGGTAAAACCTTTAGAATCTCTGTTCTTTAAAGATAAACCCATAGAACATTCTTCATGTACTTCCCTTTATTACCGCAAAATCGGATTACTCATCTTAACAATCCGGGCTGAGTATAAAATGATATAAGTTCTATTCTTGATGTCAGAAAATTTGTAGAGAACAATATAGATTGAATGAACAGATTAGATGAAAGTGTATGATTATTACGACACAGAAGGCTTATCCAAAGCTTCAGAGCATTTTTCAAACCGAACGGGTCATATTTGAAGCTTATTATTATTTCAGTATGTTACCAACATATGTTGCAAATAAGATACACTCCAATTTGACAAAAAACCGTATATAAACTCATAATCGCGTCAGCACATCATACGTGGAAAGAATTTTAAATGGTGGGACGGCTTTTTGCTATTTGACTCATGCAAATAGTAAATAATCTAAATCTGAAGTTCACTTAAAAGGATAACAGCATGAATAAATTGTCAGCCAAGAAAAAACTGATTGGAATGATTCTACTGCCTGCATTTTTCTCCGGCGCAATTGCAGCGCAGACAGCAAGTGCTGCTCAGGATCATAGTAATGACATCCAGCAACCCGTAGGCTATACGTCTGAAGGTAATGCAGGTAAGGTATGGCGTAGTACATACGATCTAGGTAATCACTGTTGGCGTACCGGATACTGGGATGATACGATGACCACTGAAGAATGTGACGGTATACCAAAAGAAGAAAAAGTCGCAGAAGCGCCCCCGGCCCCTGCACTTATACCTCCTCCTCCAGACAAACTGACATTTTCAGCCGATGCACTCTTTGATTTTGACAGCGCCGTATTAAAGCCAAATGGCAAAATCGCATTGGACGAATTCATTCGTGGCCTGGAAGGCATCAACTATGACGTTATCGTTGCAGAAGGTCATGCAGACAGAATCGGTTCTCCGGAATACAACCAGAAGTTGTCGTTACGCCGCGCTGAATCGGTCAAAGCTTATCTGGTATCAAGAGGAATTCCAGAAAGCCGCATCTTTACAGAAGGCAAAGGTGAGACACAACCCGTCACAGGAACCATGTGCGACGGAAAATCCGGTCAGGCGTTGCGCGCATGTCTCGAACCGGATCGTCGTGTAGAAGTTGAAGTCTCTGGCGTGCGTTAATCGCTGCAACATAAACACACTCCAGTTTCATTGATAACAACAAAAAGCCCTGTCTTGTACAGGGCTTTTTGTTGTACTATCGCCTCTGATCTAACATTTCCCCTATGCATCAATCTCCAGCTCCGATCGACACCTTAATTGAAGCGCGTTGGATTATTCCGGTTGATATAAAAAACTCCATACACAATAATCATGCGATTGCTGTCGATCAAGGAAAAATAATTGATGTTTTCCCGGCCAGTGAAACGGCCAACCGGTACAATCCAAAACGAACAGTATCTCTGCAAAACCATATCCTGATACCCGGTTTCATTAATTTGCATACCCACGCGGCAATGACACTGATGCGCGGACTAGCCGACGACCTTTCATTAATGGAATGGCTAAACGAACACATCTGGCCAGCGGAACAGCTTCATGTAAATGAAACTTATGTTTACGACGGCACACGATTGGCCTGCGCCGAAATGCTCAGAGGCGGCGTTACCTGTTTCAATGACATGTATTTTTTTCCCGAAGCCAGTGCGCAAGCGGCCCTTGCTGCCGGAATACGCGCCGTGATTGGCATGATCGCGATTGACTTTCCGACAACCTATGCCAGCGATGCCGATGATTATCTAGCCAAAGGATTGATTCTGAGAGACAACCTGCAATCTGAATCGTTATTACGCTTTAATTTTGCACCGCACGCTCCCTACACAGTCAGCGACAAAACTTTTACCCGTATTTTGACTTATGCCGAGCAACTGGATATTCCGATACATCTGCACCTGCACGAAACGGACGAGGAAATCCACATGGGTCTGGAATCGCATGGTATGCGCCCTATCGAGCGGCTTCACCGGCTCGGGCTGTTAACACCCAATCTTATTGCTGTGCACATGGTGCAATTGACTGAATCGGATTTACGCCTCTTGCAGCAAAACGGCTGCCATGTTGCACATTGTCCTTCTTCCAACCTGAAACTTGCCAGCGGATTCGCACCCATTGCATCATTGCTGGACGCCAACATCAATGTCGGATTAGGCACAGACAGCGCAGCCAGCAACAACCGGCTGGATATGTTTGAAGAAATGCGGCTGGCCGCTTTACTGGCAAAAGCCGTTAGCAGCCAGGCAAATACCCTACCTGCTTATCAGGCTTTGCAAATGGCGACTATCAATGGCGCCAAAGCACTTGGCATAGAGGCAATCACTGGATCACTCATACCGGGAAAAGCTGCCGATATCACTGCCGTCGATCTTTCAGATTTGAATCTATTACCCTGCTATGACCCGGTCTCGCATCTTGTATACGCAGCCGGTCGAGAACATGTGAGTCACGTTTGGGTAAATGGTAAAATGTGCGTGGAAAATAAGCAATTGACAACGCTAAATATCTCCGAGCTGGAAAACAGAGCTGTATACTGGCAGGAACGCTTGGCAAACTGACTGCCGCATTCAAGGCAGTTTAAAAAAAGGAAGACGAATGAAAGACGATGGCATAAACGCGGATCCCCTGGAACTGGAAAAATTCAGCCAACTCGCGCACCGCTGGTGGGATCCCAACAGCGAATTCAAACCACTCCATGAAATCAATCCATTGCGCATGGATTACATCGAAGGACTCGCAAGCCTTCAAGACAAAGTTGTTCTGGATGTCGGCTGCGGTGGCGGTATTCTTTCAGAAGGTATGGCAACACGCGGCGCCAAAGTCACCGGCATCGACCTGAGCGACAAAGCCCTCAAAGTAGCCAAATTACATTTACTGGAAAGCGGTCAGCAGGTTGAATATCGAAAAATCACAACCGAATCGCTCGCTAAGGAACAGCCACAGCACTATGATATTGTTACCTGCATGGAAATGCTTGAACACGTACCCGATCCGATGAGTGTGGTTCGTGCTTGCGCAAAACTTGTCAAACCAGGCGGCTGGGTATTTTTCTCTACCATCAATCGCAACTTAAAATCTTATCTGTTTGCAATTATCGGTGCGGAGTATGTTCTGAAACTGTTGCCGCGCGGAACACATGAATACGCCAACTTTATCAAACCTTCGGAATTAGCGCGCATGGCGCGCAATGCCGGCCTTTTTGACGAAAAACTGATCGGTATGACCTATAACCCATTCACCAAAATCTACGCGTTAGGGAATGACACCGACGTCAATTACATCATGGCCTATCGCGCCTGAGATGTAACATTATGGTAAGCGCTGTTTTCTTTGATTTTGACGGTACACTCGCCGACACCGCGCCGGATTTGGGCCATGCACTGAACCGTCAACGCATTACCCGGAATCTGGATCCTTTATCCATTGATACAATCCGCACGCAGGCATCCGCTGGCGCACGTGGCTTGTTAAAGCTTGGATTTAACATCGGCCCCGAAGATCAGGATTACATGACAATGCGCGATGAATTCCTTGAATTTTATGCGCAGCGGTTATGCCACGACACTCAGCTTTTTCCCGGCATAACGGAATTACTCGATCAACTCGGTATATTAAATATACCTTGGGGAATCGTCACCAATAAACCCGCGCGATTTACTCACCCGCTCATTGCGCAATTAGGTTTACAAAAACATGCTGCTAGTGTCGTCTGTGGTGACGAAACAACCCGCACAAAACCCCACCCCGAACCACTTCTGACCGCCTGTAAGAAAATCAACGTCTCACCTGTCGATTGCCTGTATTTAGGCGATGACCAGCGTGATGTCAAAGCGAGCCTGGCAGCCGGCATGGAACCCTGCATCGCACTTTACGGCTACCTGGGTAACGACCAGCCGCCCGAAACGTGGGGTGCACGATATATGATCAACCATCCGCAAGACTTGCTCGCTTACTTATCCATCAAATGATAGAATTATCGAACCATATTATGGTTGAACTTTTCTAACTCGACCGCATCTTAGATACACCACACAAAATACCGGGGACGATCTGGCTTCGACGTGGGTTGCAAAGCAGCGTAGGGCATACCGAGGATCAGATTACCTCGTAAATCCATCTGAAAACAATAGTCGCAAACGACGAAAATTACGCTTTAGCCGCTTAATAGGCTAGCCTCTGCACCGGTGGACCTCAACGCCGGGTCTGGCAACAGACAGCAGAGTCATTAACGAGGATCGCGCACTGCAGGGTTACTTTGCAGGACGTTAAACAAAAGGTAACTCGCCTTCCAACAGCTTGCCAGTTGGCGATTGTAAGGCTAAATCAAATAACATGGCTAAGTATGTAGAACTGCCTGTAGAGGACTTGCGGACGCGGGTTCGATTCCCGCCGTCTCCACCATTTCATAATTGCCTTGCCCCAACCCCTCCAAAAGGGCTAAAGGCAGGGCATATCGAGCGGTTCTAAACCCCTTGTTTCGGCAGTAGGGTAATTTCTCTGCAAACGCCAATTTCAGCACCGTTCTTTTGTCCTCCAGCCTGTCGGAACACCATATTTTATGCGGGTTCGAGAGAAACGAGAAAGCGGTTCTAAACGTTTCATCAAAATCCGGCAGTGTTGTGCCGCATTTTCTGATTTTTTCATTCAATTCCGTCTTACGGTTTTCCAATTCCCGGATGCGATTTTCATAGGCGACGATGATATTCGGATTGTCGGTTTCAACAATCCGATCCAAGAGTTTTGCGATTGAGAGTTCTAGTTTTTGCACTTCCTGACCCATAAAAGAAGCATTCAGCTTGCGTTTGCTTAGCCGGTCGTTCCATAAATCCCGGAACATATCCAGCGCCATGTAAAACAGATTCTGCGAAGGGCGCAGATCGCGTAGCAGGCTTTCAAACTCTTCCTCGATCTTTTCCTTGCGTACAGACTTGCCGTATTCTGTACATTCT
>JAHBZZ010000033.1 GCA_019635215.1 Nitrosomonas sp. | reverse complement strand
AGACTTTGAACAGGCTCTTAGGAGTCTCAGTGATTATTTTTGGCTCGCACTGGCGGCAATCTTGTCAATCTCGATTGGTATTGTGATATGTATCATAGGATTATTCTTAATCAATGAACTCAGTTCTCAAGTATTTACTTTCAGCTTGTTACTTTGGTGGATCGCGAATTTACTCGGAATAGCAATATTTACACCTTTCTTTTTAATTTGGAGAAAACTTCCCGAAAGATGGTTCGAAGGCTATCGTACGATTGAGACACTTGCTTTTATCGGTTTAACCTTTCTGGTCGGGCAAATAGTCTTTCTTGAATGGTTCTATCAAGAGCTGGGTTTTATTGCTCGTGGTTATTGGTTAATCGTTTTCGTGACTTGGGGAGCCATTCGATTTGGCCATCATGGCATCACATTGGTTATCGCTATTACGTTTGTACAAGCGATGATCGGAGTCGCACAAGGAATTGGTTTCTTTGGGAGCGATTTGCAGGAATCCGGATTGATCAATATGCAACTTGCTTTTCTTGTCGTATCAGTCAATGGTTTGCTGTTAACACTGGTTATTTATGAACTCAGAAAATCCCAGGAAAACATGAAATTGGCCTCTCTGGTTTATCAAACAAGCAGTGAGGCAATGATGGTTACCGATGCGAATAAATGCATTATTAGCGTTAATCCAGCTTTCACTGACGTAACAGGCTATCAACCTGATGAAGTTATTGGAAAAAACCCAAAGATTCTAAGTGCAGGCTTGCATGATAAAGAGTTTTATCGGACTATGTGGCAGTCGATCTATGCTACTGGGAAATGGCAAGGCGAAATACAAAACCGCCGAAAGAATGGCGAATTATTTACCGAAATACTCAGTATCAATACCATTTTGAACCAGGATGGCATTATTCAAGGTTGGGTCGGATTATTCAGTGATATCTCTGAAAAGAAGAAAAAAGAGGAGTTAATCTGGAGGCAAGCCAACTACGATCCGTTAACCGAATTACCCAATCGGCGCATGATATATGACCGGTTAAATGAAGAAATCAGGAAATGTAAACTCGAACATAAACAATTCGCTTTGATACTTATCAATCTTGATCGCTTCCGGGAGGTTAACGATACCCTTGGCCACCAATATGGCGATCAACTACTGAAGGAAGTGACGCGAAGATTGCTCTCTTTATTGGATGGAAAAGGCATTTTAGGAAGATTAAGCAGCGACGAATTTGTTTTTATATTCAACGACCCAGGGGAAGTTACCCATGCGAGCTATTGTCTTAATTCCATTTTGGAGAAACTGGCTGTTCCGTATCATTTGGGAAATGAAATTACACATCTCACAGCGAGTATAGGCATCGCATTTTTTCCGTTGGATGCGGACAGTGTAACTACTCTACTTAAATGTGTTGATCATGCTATGCATACCGCCAAGCGTGAAGGTAAAAACTGCTTTTATTACTACACACACCGTATGCAAGAAGATGCTAACACTCGGATGCGGTTGGCAAATGATTTGCGGTGTGCCGTGGTGAATGAAGAATTAATAGTTCATTATCAGCCAATTATAGATTTATTGACAGGTGATATTCGAAAAGCTGAAGCTCTGATTCGTTGGCAGCATCCCAAAATCGGCATTATCAGCCCGGATAAATTTATACCTATAGCTGAAGAGACAGGCCTGATCATTGAAATTGGGGATTGGGTGTTTTATCAAGCAGCTGCTCAGACACGGCATTGCCGTACAAACTACAATTCGGAATTTCAGATCAGCATTAATAAATCCCCTTTTCAATTCAAGGCAGATGAAAATAAATGTCATGTGTGGTTCGAGTACCTCAAAGAACTGGGTCTGCCGGGCGCTAGCATAGTAATTGAAATTACTGAAAATTCCCTAATGGAAACCAAGAATAGCGTTAATAATTATTTATTAAAGCTGCGGGATAATGGCATGCAGGTTGCGCTTGATGATTTCGGGACAGGTTATTCTTCATTAGCTTATCTCAAAAAATTTGATATTGACTACATTAAGATTGACAAATCTTTTGTGCAAAATCTTGGTTCGGATCCGGATGATTTAACATTGTGCGAAGCTATAATCGTGATGGCTCACAAGCTGGACTTAATTGTCATCGCGGAAGGCATAGAAACATGGGAGCAATTTAGATTATTAAAGGACATCGGATGTGATTTTGGGCAAGGATATTTATTTTCAAAACCCGTTTCGGCCCATGAGCTTAATAAATTTTTTGAAGAAAATATAACTTTTCTTCCCAAGGAGTGTTGATATCTCGTATAAATAGCCCGAGATATTCCTCGCGGCATCAGTGTGTCGGGATACTTTTCGCCGCAGCAGCGTAGATAGCGTAGATAGTTATTGCAGCCTGCTAAATGATTCCGCCATTGGTGCCGATATTCTGCCCGGTAATCCATCGTGCTTCTTCACTGACCAGGAATAGGACGATCTGCGCAATATCATCAACCTCACCAATCCGGCCAAATGACGATAGCGCAGCCATACGCTGGATATCTTCTTCGGTTTTTCCGGCGCGGAATAGTTCGGTGAAAACAGGGCCCGGCGAAACGGAATTCACGGTGATGCCGCGTTCACCGATTTCACGCGCAAAAATGTGTGTCAATTGTTCAACCGCGCCTTTCGTTGCCGCATAGGGACCATATTTGGGCAGCATCAGCCGCGTTACCGTACTGGAAATATTGACGATGCGGCCATGGTCAGCCAGGCGTCCGGCTGCTTCGCGCAGGGTATAGAAAATACTTTTAAGATTGATATTGAGAATACTGTCAAATTCAGCATCAGTGACTTCGGCGATTTTTTTGAAAACAAGGATGCCCGCATTATTGACGAGAATATCGATACGCCCGAAATTTTCAATTGCAGCATCGAATAAGCGCCGTACATCATCGGGATTGCTGACATCTGCCTGTACTGCGGTACACTTGCCACCCATTTGTGTAATGGTCATGCAAACCTCATCGGCGGCTTGCCGGTTATGGACATAATTGATTACCACCTTTGCGCCTGCGCGAGCAAGCGACAGGGCGATTCCGGCGCCAATACCCCGCGATGAACCAGTAATGATAGCGACTTTTTCGTAGAGTTCCGTCATAGGGATGTTTCCAGAATATTTTCAGGGATATTGAATAGTTTGAGAAAATTGCCGGTTGTGGCGGATGCGATTTCCTGTAGGTCAACGGCACGCAAACGGGCGATTTCTTCGGCAACGTGACGTACAAATGCGGGTTGATTCAGTTTGCCGCGAAACGGAACAGGTGCGAGATACGGTGAATCGGTTTCGATCAGCATGCGGTCCAGCGGTATCTTTTTGGCGACATCTTTGAGTGTAGCTGCATTTTTAAAGGTGACAATCCCCGAAAAGGAAATATAAAAATTCATCTCGATGGCCTGTTGTGCAACCGCCCAGCTTTCGGTAAAACAATGCATCACGCCGCCGACTTGATCGGCGCTTTCTTCACGCATGATGCGTAACGTGTCATCCGCCGCGGAGCGGGTATGGATGATCAGCGGCTTGCCGGATTGCCGTGCGGCGCGGATATGCTGGCGGAAACGCTCACGCTGCCATTCCAGGTCACCTTTAAGACGGTAATAATCCAGACCGGTCTCTCCGATGGCAATGACTTTAGGATGATCGGCCAACCGGGCAATGTGTCCGGCATCGGGCTCATTTTCGATTTCGTAATCGGGATGCACGCCAACCGATGCGAACAGATTGTCATGCGCCTCAGCCAAAGCCAGTACGCGCGGAAAGTCGGTCAGATTAACGCTGACGCATAACGCATGGGTGACCTGGTTAATGTCCATGTTGTGCAGCAGCGCTTCAAGGTCGCAGGCAAGATCGGGAAAATCCAGATGGCAGTGTGAGTCGATAAACATAACGTTTTCTTTCAAATAGACAAGTTGATTAAAAGATTAATGCGCGCCGCGCACGGCATCCGCCCAGCAGTTCGGTGTTTCGTATAAACGTACGTGCTCCAGTCGCAGGTGATTGCCGTAAATATCCCGATAGGCTTTGTCGAGAATGCCGAATGCGATTACGGCAAGATTCTCGGCGGTGGGTTGCACGTCCAGTACAAAGGTTTTGTGGTTATCCAGCGTTTGCAGAAATTGCATGACCGGTGTATCACCGGAATAAACCAGGAAAGCATGGTCCCATTTGTCGATCAAAGTTTCTTTGGCAATCTGTTTGACTTCGGAAAAATCCATGACCATTCCTTGTTGCGCCACGCCTTTCTCGGCGATAATATCACCTGAAAGCGTAATTTCAAGTGCATAGCGATGTCCATGTAAATGACGGCATTGACTGTTATGTGTTGATATTCTGTGACCGGCGTCAAATTCCAGTCTACGTGTAATTAACATACGGGCATTTTCTTATCAGTTTACTTTTGCGGGATTGTACCATTGCAGCAAACGCCTAACCTATTGAATACGACAGATCACAGCCGTGACACAGCGGGATTGACCTACGTGTATCCCGTTATTTCACGCCGCGCGGGTGGTGTATCTATCGGCATCAATCTTAATCCGAATAACGCCTGTAACTGGCGCTGCATCTATTGCCAGGTGCCTGATCTTAAACGCGGTGCCGCGCCGCCTGTGGATCTGCACAAACTGGAAGCGGAGTTGCGCGAGTTCTTGACGGAACTGATTTGCGGCCGTTTCATGCAGGAACAGGTGCCGCCTGAGGCACGGCATATACGCGATATTGCATTGTCAGGTAACGGCGAACCGACCAGCGCCAAAGCATTTGAGCAGGTCATTGAACTGATCGGCCGCGTTAAACAGGATTTTCCTTTACCGGACAATTTGAAACTGGTTTTGATTACCAACGGTAGTTTTATCGATCGGCCTTATGTATTGGCCGGACTGGAACGCATGGCCAAGTTGAATGGCGAGATCTGGTTTAAGCTCGACAGTGCGACAAGTGAAGGGCGGTTGCGTATTAACAACACCCGAATGAGCCTCAAGCGGGTTCGCGACAATCTGAAATTGGCTGTTTCCTATTGCCCGACCTGGCTGCAAACCTGCGTGTTCAGTCAGGATGGCCAGCCCCCATCTGAGAAAGAAGCGGCGGCATATTTAGCGTTTATCGAAGATTTGATGGCAAGTGGCATCATCTTAAGCGGTGTATTGCTTTATGGCATTGAACGGATATCGCATCAACCTGAATCTGCAACATTGGCTAAAGTGGATGAATCGTGGTTTATTGCTTTCGCGGATAAAATCACCGCACGTGGTCTTCATGTGAAACAGAGTTTGTAAAAACCGATAAAGCCGAAACAATCCGGGACATCATTGTCTTGTCGTATCGAATGTCAATCGCATTATTTGTTGTATTTAGGCAACAACGTGTCTCTGTGGAATAATGTTATTTATCAACTGGTTGCGCAGAAGCGTTTCATGCCTTACGCTTCTTCCCTGATGTAATCTATTCATTATTCGACAAAAAAAGGGATTTCAGGGAACTTATTCGTAACTTCATGATAAATTATCGTCGCATATAATTTCGATAAGTGAAGATTTAAGCACAGTTAATTGCAGATACTTTAATAACAGGAGTTGATATACATGAGTTCGCTTTTTCCTTCGGCTTTGTTCCCGGCAGTTGTATCCAGGCGCGGAGCCGGTCTGTTTGCAAGCTTATTGGGGTATGCACTGGCGTTTTGTTTATGCATGTCAGTCTTTGTCTTTCAGGCACATGCATCAGACCAGAATACAGCGTCAGTCCAGACAACGAACAGCGGCAAATTTGATTTTTCAAAAGTCCCTCCAGTGACACCGATGCCCCGACCCGGCATGTTTTCCGCACCGCCATCCGGTCCGGGTTATTATTCAGTCTGGGATTTGATGACAGGAAATAAGCGGGAAAACCGTCCGGTGAGACCTTATATACCGATGGCTTTGATGCCAACCTCCGCTTTTGATATTGACTTCAGATATCTGGAAAATCCTGAACATGAAAAGGATATATTTGATCCGGTAAAGCGCATACACATGGACAATGACTGGCTTCTGTCTTTTGGCGGAAGCTTCTGGTACCGCTATGTTCATGAAACTGACAGCCGTCTGAACGCTGCCGGCATCAACAACGATTTCCACTTGCTGCGCACACGTGTGCATGCGGATTTATGGTATCAGGACCGTGTGCGGTTGTTTGCCGAATTTCTCGATGCACGCGCATTTGGTGGAGAACTGACGCCACTCGGTATTGAAAGAAATCATACCGATATGCTGAATCTGTTTACCGATATCAAATTGGCGGATATTAACGGACCGGTTTATTTCCGGGCCGGCCGTCAGGAATTGTTGTACGGTTCTCAACGATTGATTTCCACACTGGATTGGGCAAATACACGGCGTACCTTCCAAGGCGGCAAGATTTTCTGGCGTAACCAGAAGTTCGATCTGGATGCATTCTGGGTGCGTCCTATGAAAACCGAAAAAGGTGAATTTGATAACTGGGATACGCAACAGAATTTTTGGGGACTATGGGGCAGTATCAAACCGTTTCCGGGCCACCTGATCGATCTCTATTATCTGGGACTGGATAATCAGAATCCGGTATCTGCGCAAAATGTTGCGATTGGCAATGTGATGGGTGGTAATTTCTCGATACATACCTGGGGCGGCCGTCTGGTCGGCAACTTTGACCGTATTTTGTATGAATTGGAAGGTATGTATCAATGGGGCGAACGATCCAATCTCGACGTGTCGGCATTTGCCGTCGCAACAGGTATAGGTTACAACATTCCGTTACCTATGAACCCGCATGTCTGGATTCGCTATGACTTCGCTTCCGGTGATGCAAATCCGAATGATGGCAGAAGCAGTACATTCAGTCATCTTTTTCCGTTCGGTCATTATTATTTGGGTTACATGGATCAGGTCGGGCGTCAGAACATTCATGACTTCAATGCTCAGTTCACAATGAATCCCGTGCCTTGGCTGACGTTTATATCACAGTACCACCGGTATTATCTGGCTAATGAACGTGATTACCTCTATAACGCAGGCGGTGCAGCGATCATCAGAGACCCGACGGGTCAATCGGGTAACCATGTAGGGGATGAAATTGATTTCCGCGCGAATATCCATGTAAGCCGTCATCAGGATGTGCTGATAGGGTACTCAAAACTGTTCAGCGGAGATTATCTGCAGGCACAAAGGCCCGGTGTGAATTCCGACTTGTTCTATGTTCAATATAATTTCAGATTCTGACACTGTCATGGATTGATTCCAGTCTGTACAGAAATAGGCAGTTTCCCCACAGCGGGAAACTGCCGGGTTGTTGCCTGATGTGCTATAAAAAACCAACGCAGTGCTTTGTGGTTTGAAGTATATTTGCTTCCCATGTTTTCCGGCAATCCGGGAGTTAGAATTTAAAGCGAGAAAATAGATATGTGTGGAATAGTGGGGCTACTCGACATACGTGGGAAAAGTGAAATCGACCAACAATTGCTCGCGCGGATGAATCAGACCCAGGAACACCGCGGGCCGGATGAAGGAGAAATTTATACTGAACCCGGATTGGGCCTGGGGCACCGTCGTCTGTCAATCATGGACATCGCCAGCGGCCAGCAGCCACTGTTCAATGAAGATGGCAGTGTCGTGGTGATTTTTAACGGCGAGATTTATAACTACCGCGATCTGGTCAAACAGCTGACGGCGGCTGGGCATCAGTTTAAAACACACTGTGATACGGAAGTCATTGTGCATGCCTGGGAAGAGTGGGGTGAGCAATGCGTTGATCATTTCCGAGGCATGTTTGCATTTGGTGTCTGGGATCGGAATCAGGAAGTGCTTTTTCTGGCGCGTGACCGCCTGGGCATCAAGCCGATGTATTATGCACTGTTGGATAATGGACACTTTGTTTTCTCCTCCGAACTCAAAGCGATTCTGGCGCATCCTGAATTTAAACGCGAAATGAACCCCTGTGCGGTTGAAGATTATTTCGCCTATGGCTATATTCCTGAACCTAAAACAATATTTCAGCAGGCCAGCAAGCTTTCTCCCGGGTTTTCTCTGAAATTGCAGCGTGGTCAGGCAACGATACAGCCCCAAAAATATTGGGATGTGCCTTTTAAACAGCAGGCCGCAATCGACGAAACTGAGGCAATGGAAACATTGATCGCAAAATTACGCGAATCGGTAGATATTCATTTGATGACCGAAGTCCCATTGGGTGCTTTTCTTTCCGGTGGCGTAGATTCGAGCGCGGTGGTCGCCATGATGAGCGGCCTTATGAACGAGCCCGTCAATACCTGTTCAATTTCCTTTGGCAACCCTGAATTTAATGAATCGCGCTATGCGCAGGAAGTTGCTGAGCGTTACCATACCAATCATCATGTTGATCAGGTCGAGCATGATGATTTCGACCTTATCGATAAGCTGGCACTCCTCTATGATGAACCTTTCGCTGACAGTTCCGCGCTGCCGACTTACCGTGTTTGTGAATTGGCGCGCCAGCGCGTTACCGTAGCGTTGTCCGGTGATGGCGGCGACGAGAATATGGCGGGTTACAGACGCTACCGCTGGTATATGCACGAAGAGAAACTGCGATCTTCATTACCGCTGGCTGTGCGAAAACCATTGTTTGGGCTGTTGGGTACTATTTACCCCAAGGCCGACTGGGCACCCAGAGTTTTCCGGGCCAAGGCCACATTTGAAGCATTAGCGCGCGATTCGATCGAAGGTTATTTTCATAGCGTTTCAATTATGAGCGATAACATGCGGAAGCAGCTTTTTGCACCGGGATTCAGGCAGGAATTACAGAATTACCGGGCGGTTGAGGTGCTGCAGGACTATGCCAGACAGTCTCCAACGGATGATCCGCTGTCCCGCGTGCAGTATCTTGATATGAAGACTTATCTGGTCGGCGATATTCTGACTAAGGTGGACAGGGCCAGCATGGCGCATGCACTGGAAGTCAGAGTGCCGTTGCTCGATCATGAGCTGGTCGAATGGATATCTTCCTTGCCCGCCGCTGTCAAGTTGAAGCATGGCGAAGGGAAATATATTTTCAAGAAAGCGCTGGAGCCCTATCTTTCCGACAATATCCTGTACCGTAACAAAATGGGGTTTTCGGTACCGCTGGCCGACTGGTTCAGAGGGCCGCTACGACAGCACGTGCGTAACGCCGTTTTGGGGCCGGTTCTTAAAGAAACAGGTTTCTTTAACCAGGCTTATCTTGAAGAAATGGTGGATGCCCACCAGTCGGGTAAAAGAGACTACAGCGCGCCGATATGGACTTTGATGATGTTCGAATCCTTTATACGCAATATCGTTAAAGGCGAAGGCCGGTTTGTTTACGAAAGGAAAAAAGCAGCGTAATAAAATGCTGGTAACGTTTCAGGCTCTGCGGTTGCAGATATGTTCCAGCAATCCCTGGCTTGCTTCCTCGACCATATCGAGCACCAGTTCAAAACCCTGATCCCCGCCGAAATAAGGATCGGCCACTTCCCTATCGCTGTACAGACCCTTGCTGTAATTCATGAACAATTCGAGCTTGCTGTTGTATTGGTCCGGACAGCGTTGCTGCAGGAGCGCAAGATTTTCATGATCCATCGCCAGAATATAATGAAAATCGGCGAAATCGTTCGCAGCAACCCTGCGGGCGCGTAAATCATGCATGTGATACCCACGTTTCAATGCGGAGTTTTGAGCGCGCCGGTCGGGCGGTTCGCCAACATGGTAGGCATGCGTACCTGCAGAGTCTACAAAAATTTCATGCTCAAGTCCCGCTTTCCGAACAGCATGCTTAAATACGGCATCGGCTGTCGGTGAACGGCAAATGTTGCCCATGCAAACAAAAAGAACACTGGTCTTGTTAGTCCGGTTAGATTTCATACGCGTTTTTGGAGTGTGGTTTTTGTTTCAAAAAAGGATTATACAATTTTTAATGCAAATCTGAGTATACGCAGTTCCTGCAACGGTACATGGCCGGTGGTGCATGTACTGGGATTGACAATAGGAAAGGTAAGAAGCTGAAATTTAAACCGTAGGTTACCTGATATCGTATGGTTTTCCCGGCGATGAAATCGTGAAATAGTGTTCCGGCATAGAAAGGTGTAAAATGACCGATTTTTATCGGGAGCTCATTCGTCATAAGAATGAGTCAATATAAGCAGTGGCTTTCTACGTTCAAAAATATGGCGGCACTTCGGTTGGAAGTACCGAACGCATTAAAAATGTCGCACGCCGGGTTGCCCGATTTTATAACCAGGGACACCAGATTATCGTCGTTGTTTCGGCCATGAGTGGGGAAACAAACCGGCTGATCACCTTGGCGCACGAAGTGCAGGAAAGTCCGGATCCGCGCGAACTGGATGTAATGGTATCAACAGGTGAGCAGGTTTCCATAGCATTGCTGGCGATGGCGCTCAAAGCACTTAACGTCAAGGCAAAAAGCTATACCGGATCCCAGGTTAAAATACTGACCGACAGCGCATTCACCAAAGCGCGGATACTGGACATCGAATCCAATCACATCCGTGCCGATCTTGATAACGGTTATGTCGTTATTGTCGCTGGATTCCAGGGTATTGATGAAAAAGGAAATATTACGACATTAGGACGTGGTGGTTCGGATACTACCGGTGTTGCTTTGGCTGCGGCGCTCAAAGCCGATGAATGCCAGATTTATACCGATGTTGACGGCATTTATACGACCGATCCACGCGTAGTGCCGGAAGCCAGACGCCTGGCCAGCATCACTTTTGAAGAAATGCTCGAAATGGCAAGCCTGGGTTCAAAAGTCCTGCAGATAAGATCGGTCGAATTTGCAGGAAAATACAAAGTAAAGCTGCGCGTTTTATCCAGCTTTGAAGAAGAAGGTGAAGGTACCCTGATCACATTTGAGGAAGACGGAAATATGGAGCAACCTGTTATTTCGGGCATTGCATTTAACAGAGACGAGGCCAAAATCACTGTATTGGGCGTACCGGATCATCCGGGCGTAGCGTATCAAATCCTGGGTCCTGTGGCCGATGTCAATATTGATGTGGATATGATTATCCAGAACGTCAGCCATGACGACCTGACCGATTTTTCCTTTACCGTTCATCGGAACGACTTTAAAAAGACGATGAATATCATCCGTGAAAAAATTCAGCCGCATATTGGTGCGCGTGATGTTATTGGCGGTGATAGAATAGCAAAGGTTTCTGTGGTCGGTGTCGGCATGCGTTCACATGCCGGTATCGCCAGCGAAATGTTCCGTGTTCTGGCGGAGGAGGGGATCAACATCCAGATGATCGCCACTTCCGAAATAAAAGTATCGGTTGTGGTGGATGAAAAATACATGGAACTGGCCGTACGTGTTCTGCATAAAGCATTTAATCTGGAACAAGCACTGTAAATTCTATACAATAGCGGTTTTTTCTGGAATTGGCCGGGGTGAGTATTTAAACAGTAATCCCGGTATCAATTAATGTGGAGAGATGGCCGAGTGGTCGAAGGCGCTCCCCTGCTAAGGGAGTATAGGCACAAAACGCTTATCGAGGGTTCGAATCCCTCTCTCTCCGCCAATTTTGCATCCGTACCAGTCCGTAATAATCCACGAAGCCCAATAAATAAGACAGATTACAAGGGTTTCTTGTCCGTAGTCATCCGTAATAATCCGCAGAAAGCCATGAAAAAAATGTGGTAGATTGTGTGGTAACTTTTTTACCACATAAAGAGTTACCACATTTTTATGACTACCAAAGACAGACTGACCGCCGTAGACTGCAAGAACGCATCCAGCGACGGCAAGAAAATAAAAAAGCTGCATGATGGACAAGGGCTTTACTTATGGGTTTATGCTGACGGTAAGAAGTACTGGCGGCTTAGATACAAGCTGTTTGGTCAAGAGAAATCCATATCTTTGGGCACCTACCCCGCCACAAGCCTGAAACAGGCAAGGCAAAGCGCACAGGCTGAGCGTGAAAAGCTGGCAAGTAACATTGACCCATCCATAGACCGCAAGGTTATCAAACAACGGGCAAAGCAGGCAGCGGAAAACAGCTTTGAAGCGGTATCCCGTGAGTGGTATTCAAAACAGCTTCATACCTGGGTACACAGTCACGCCAAAGACGTGATACGCAGACTTGAAGGCAATGCATTCCCCTATATCGGCATGCACCCGATCAGCCAGATAGAAGCACCGGAACTGCTGAATATGATCCGCATCATAGAAAACCGTGGTTCCTATGACCTGGCACATAGGGTACTGCAAGTATGCGGGCAGGTATTCCGCTATGGTGTAGTCACTGGCCGCTGTAGCCGCGATCCTGCCGCCGATCTGAAAGGCGCACTGACACCACACAAAAAAAAGAATCAGGCAGCGGTCAAACCAGAAGAACTGCCCGAACTGTTAAGAGCGATAGCAACCTATGAAACGACAGGCAACAGACAGACACAGTTAGCCTTGCAACTGCTGACACTGACCTTTGTACGCACCAATGAACTGATTGGCGCACTGTGGACAGAATTCGACCTGGATAACGCCCTGTGGATCGTACCGGCTGAACGTATGAAAATGAGAAGTGAACATGTCGTACCACTGCCCCGCCGGGCGCTGGAAATCATCCATGAACTGAAAACCATCGCAGGCAATAGCCGGTATCTGCTGCCTGGGCGTAACCCCAATAAACCGATCAGCAATAACACCCTGCTCTTTGCACTCTACCGCCTGGGTTACAAAGGCAAGATGACCGGTCACGGCTTCCGGGCGGTAGCATCCACCATACTGAACGAATCCGGGTTTAATCCTGATGCTATAGAACGCCAGTTGGCACACTGCGAAAGAAACGAAATCCGGAGTGCATACAACCGGGCGCAGTACATGCCGGAAAGAATCAGGATGATGCAATGGTGGGATGACTACATTCAGGGTTTAGAGAATGGTGCCAGTGTCGTTCCATTATTCAAAAAATCATCATGATTTTTGTTTGTAAATTCTACCCCTGCCTGAATTTTGTCGGAAATGTCGGAAATGTCGGAATCACTTTTTAATTCATAGTGTTGAATGTCGGAATTGTGCGGAAGCAATGTCGGAATTTCCGACTTTTTGGGCTAAATTAGCCGTTTTTTCCTTAAATCCGCATAAAAATATGTCAGATCAGTTTCGAAAATATGACGCGTGGAATCCCCTGCTGCATCCTTCAGCCGGGCGCGTGAATGTGCAAAATCTTCCCTGTGATGCTGATTTTTGATTCATGAATTTTGTGTTTTAATAGCGTCAATCATCCCTAGCCCGACGGGGCAAAAAGCGGAAATCCTTCACCGCCTGGGATGATCCCATCATGAAGGAACAAAAACTTGGAAGGAGGTTTTTTATGGATTGGTCAGTTTATGACCTGGCTGATAAATTCACATTGCATGATGCTGGGTTTTTACTGTGCGGATTAGACCCGCTGCCACGTATTTATAAGCAACAAAACCCCGATCCATTTCTTCAAGATAGTCAGAAGGCAAAAATACTCACCGATGCGCTTATAGACGATGCGAAACAAGGCCGATTGAAAGTTCAAAATTCAGAAGGTGGAGACGGAATAAAAGATTGGAAGATGTCAGTAGAATCAAGCAGAGAAGGACGATTTGGCAGCTTATATGATTGTTCTAGCTGGCGTGTCCATCGTGATGATCTGAAAGCGTGGGCTGTATCAAAAGGCAAAAAACCGGCCTTTTTGTTTCCTGATGATCATAAACCTAGAGAAGATTCACCAATTCAAACAGCTAATTTAAAAAAAGCTCTAGTTTGTATGGCCATTGATGGTTATGGGTACAAACCTGAAGACCAAAGATCATCCATTCCTGGCGAGTTATCTAAAATTTTTTTAGAAAAATTTGGCTTCGAAATATCGGAGAGGACTATTAGAGATTGGCTTAAGGAGGGAAGAAGCCTCTTAAATCTAACAAACACGTAAGACAAACGGAAGCCTTCCGTTTTGAATCGGAAGCCATCCGTACAGCTTTAAACTACTTGATTAGTATTGCCTCCGTTGTGTCAGCGGATTGACACAGACTTATTTAAGTTCATATGGAGGCAATATGTCAGCAGCACCGCAACATCATTTCCCAAACACAGAACCGCCTGAACGGTTACTCACCATTGCTGAAGTTGAATCCCGTGTGGGTTTCAAATCAAGCAGCATTTACCTAAAAATCCAACAGAAGAAATTTCCGCCGCCGGTAAAAGTAGGCACCGCCAGCCGATGGACGGAATCGAGCATTCAGAAATGGATTCTCGATTATATCCAAGGAGGTGGATGGCATGCCTAAAGATCGTAGTCAATTGACTGAAGAATCTCTTGAAGCAGCAAGTTTCCTGCTGGAAGAATCAACGGAACGTGTTGCCGCACTGTTTGATTATCAATGCACATCCAGAAAAGCTTATCAAACTGTCATGCGTGAACATTCGATTCTGGTGGCCACTCATGCGCTTTTGGCCTTCCTGGATAGGTGCTATGAGGAACGCTTTCCGCCAGAAGGCGAAGAGGCCAATGATGAGTAATTGCTTGACAGCTTATTTGCATCCGCCGCATACTGGCAATGCTTGTGCAAAATCGCAAGCCGGGTTTGGAAGCCTGAAGTCAAAGCGGATGTATGCCGCTATGCGGCATTTTTTTATGTCCGAAAAAAGTTTTTGCCCTTTGTTCAATGGGCGGATACGTGCGGGAGGCTTCGGCCTGCCGGTCTTTGACCCGGTCTTCCAACCTGCATTTATCTGCCCACCCACGGCTGCAAAGCCTACGGGTGGTTTTCTCAGAAACCGACAAAAGGAGCAATAACCATGAGTAAGTCAAACGCTGTAACCCCAGCATCATTTCAATACATCAATCATCGCTTTGCGCAGAAAGTCACATTCCTGTTTCCCTTATCCATAGATCAGCTTCGCGATATAGAAAGCGCTTATAACGCGTTGGAAGCTGCTTGCGGCGTTGCAAGATTTATCAAGAATCTTGTCGAGTTACAAGAAAGAAAACTGATCAGTGACGATAATGAATTCTGGATAAGCACCGAGAATGATGAAGGTATTTCTCGAATCATTGCGGAATTTCAGTGTGACATTGATCAAAGCAGAGAGTATCTGAAAGACATTGACGCCCACCTGATCGATGTCGAGAAAGCCCGTTCTGATCTGGGATTGTTTTATGATCAGCTTGATCTGATTAATTCATTGGCTTATCAATGTAGGAGAAATGATTCAAGAATGACCATTGAGTCATTTTCTTTTTATTGCTCTATTTTTCAGAATATCCATTCAATAACAAACAGCATATACAGGGAACTGGCTGTTCTGCTCGAAGCCGCAAAGCAAGCTAATAGGTCTGAAGCAGCAGAGGGGGTAAGTTGACCCCCGACAAAATCAGATTAATTGCCGCTCATGCGTTGAGCGGCATGGATTCAATCCTGGCGCACTGGCTGCCTGGCGGCAAGCGTGAAGGTCATGAATACCTGCCGCTGAATCCCAAGCGGGGGGACAGTTCGCCGGGTTCGTTTTCGGTGAATCTGAAGACCGGAAAATGGGGCGACTTTGCAGACGGTGCAAAAGGAAATGACCTGGTGTCATTGGTGGCGTACCTGGAAGACTGCACCCAAAGCGAAGCCGCCCAAAGGCTGGCCGCATTCCTGAATATCCGCATCGACAACGACACGCCAGAACGCGCCACAAAGCCGCAAAACAGGAAAGGCAATATGAAGCATTACCTGACACCCCAAAGCCGCAGGAAACGGCAAATGATGACGGCTGGCGGTGCGTTATGCCGGTTTCAGATGGCACACCCAAGCCGCCCGATTCACATTCACGGCATGGTAAACCTTCTGCCCGTTATCCCTACCTGAACATCGATGGCCGGTTGAATTTTTACCATGACCGCTACGAGAAACCAGACGGTGAGAAAAAGCAATTCAGCCCGTTAACTCTGTGGCAAAAGGGAAAGGCGCTCAAATGGCAATTCAAAGCGCCACCCGATCCAAGACCGTTGTATGGTCTTCCGGGATTGGTGACTTATCCGGATGCGGATTGCTGGATTGTGGAAGGTGAAAAGGCAGCCATCGCCCTGGAAACGCTGCTGCCCAATCACCCGGTACTGACCTGGCAAGGCGGTTCAAACGCTACCGCCAAAGCCGATTATGTGCCGCTTGAGGAACGGCATTGTATCGTGTTCCGTGATAACGATCCAGCCGGAATGAAGGCGTGCAAAACACTGATCGATCAATTGCGGGCAGCCCATGCGGCAAGCATCCGGGTGCTGGATATTTCAAAGCTTGAGCGATCAACAGGCGAACCGCTACAACCTGGCGATGATGCTGCCGATCTGGTGGCCGCTGGATGGGATGCTGAACGCTTTGCCGAATTCCTGAAACGTGACGGTGTGCTGATCGATGCCGATGCGTTCACCAATGAAGCCGATCAAGACGGCAAACCCGCCGGGGATCCACAGGCTATTGAAGCCATCGAGCGTTTCACGCTGTTCGACAAGGGTTTGTTTGTCAATGAACAGCACAAAGACGGTTCCAGCCATATTCGCTGGATATGCTCACCCATCAAGCCGCTGGCGATGGTGCGCACCGAATACGGGCGGGAATGGGGTTTGCTGGTCTGGTTGCTTGATCCGGATGGCAAGGAAAAGAAAATCATTCTCGGCATGCGCCAGTTCAATGGCGACGCACTGGCCGCCAGCGGTGAACTGCTGGATGCCGGGCTGCGCATTGGCACAGGTAACGCCCGCAAATTGGTCATTGAATACCTGCAAACATCGACACCCGACAAACGCGCCAAGACCACGAATAAAACCGGCTGGCACGGTGTTGACGATGAAATGGTGTTTGTCCTGCCTGAAAAGACCATCGGCGAATCGCCGGAAGAATGGCTGTACAGCAGTCAGCTACCGGATTCAAATCCGTATCGCCAGAAAGGCACATTGAAACAGTGGCGGGAGCATGTGGCCGCACCATGCGCCGGTAACAGCCGCCTGGTGTTTTCGGTGTGCACGGCGTTTGCATCACCGTTGCTGCATTTACTTGGCCTGGAATCTGGCGGGTTTCAGTTGACCGGCAATTCCAGCACCGGTAAAAGCACGGCGTTATCTGTGGCTTCTTCCGTATGTGGCGGGTGGGATTACCTGCAACGTTGGAGATCCACAGATAACGGCCTGGAAAGCCTGGCGCAGTCGAGAAGCGACAGTTTGCTTATCCTGGATGAGGTCAAGCAACTGGACGGCAAGATTGCCGCTGAAGCGGCTTACATGCTGGCCAATGGTTCGGGCAAGGTGCGCTCAAACGCAAACGGCACAAGTCGCAACGTAGCAGCCTGGCGGCTGTTGTTCCTGTCCTCAGGAGAGCTGAGCTTGTCGCAGCATGTCACCGATTCAGGCAAGCGGGTGAATGCAGGAATGGAAATCCGGCTGTGCGATCTGCCCGCCGATGCGAGCGTGGGCATGGGATTGTTCGAGAATATTCACGGCCATGAGTCTCCGGCAAAGTTTGCCGAAACGCTGGCCGCCAATGCGGGTAAATACTACGGAACCGCCTTCATTGCCTTCATCCAGTATGTTCTGGAAAACCGGCAAGCCATACCCGCGATGCTGAAGGATTGTGAAAAAGTATTCAATGAAGAAGTGCTGACCGGTAACGCCAGTGGGCAAGCCAGACGGGTGGCCGGGCGCTTCGCCTTGGTAGCCGCTGCGGGTGAACTGGCCAGTGCCTGGAACGTTACCGGCTGGCAACCCGGCGAATCCATAAAAGCGGCGATCACCTGCTTCAAAGCCTGGCTGGCCGGTTACGGTGGCGAAGGGAACAAGGAAGAACGGGACATGCTGGCGCAGGTACGCCGTTTCCTGGAAGCGAACTTTGATCGGTTTGTTTTGTACGACCGTGCGGAAGACTCACATGCACCCAAGACGCTGAACCGCTGCGGTTATCGCAAAGCGGCAAACGATGGCCTGGCGGAATTCCTTGTGTTGCCGGAGATGTTTAAAAGTGAAATATGCAAAGGATTCGGTTACAGGGACGTGGCCAAGCTGCTTGTCAGCAAAGGATATATGGTATCTGGAAAAGGCCGGGAACTGGGACACAAGGTTAATCTGCCTCATGAAGGCTGGATACGGGTTTTTCATATCCTGCCGTCAATCTGGGGCGATGAGTGAGTTATCAATTATTTATGGAGACGCTATGACAATGTTTTACAAAATGTTTCCGTGCCGGGTGCGCACGACAAACGGCAAGGATATTTTATTTACCGGTTCATTGCTGGCTGAAGCTGTTATCGATCGGCACAATGAAAAACAGAGACTGGCTTTATACAGAACGAAATCCGGGCACTTTGTTGCGGAAACGCTAACCTGGGCAAAGCGGCTGGGCACTATGGGTAAATGTGAAGGAAAGGTCTGTATGAACGCTGAGGAGGTAAGGGCATTCCTTGGCCACCAGTCAGAAGCAGTAGAGATGTATAAGAAAGTAGGTTTTTTATAATTTATCAACCCAAAGAAGAGGTAACAAATGAAAGTAGAAAAACAGCTTTATGATGAATATGTGACTGCAAAAGCAGAAATTAAACAGCTTCAGCAGAAAGCCGAAGATATACAGCAAAAGAAAGCTGACTATCTGGCCAGAAAAAACATATTGGAAATCGACCTGGAACGCGCAAAAAGACAAAACAAAAACGATGAGAAAACGCACATTCTTGGCCAGACCAGTGACGCACAGATTAATGCATCACGGGAAAAAGTCAGGCAGATTGAAACCGAATTGGGTGAAATCAATATCTTTTTGGATAATGTTGATTCCGTTATAAACAATAACATTCCGAATGAAATTACCAAACAGGTTTTGGCTATGCAAACAGCAAAAAAACATTATTGTGCTGCTGTGCGTGATCCTATTCTTGAAGAAATTCGCAATAATGAAACCTTGAAGGATAAGCTAATTCAGGCCTATATAGCACATACCAGCGGAGGACTGGACAATAACGACTGGTATGGCTGGATAAGAGGAATCCTGAAAGCGCCAACGCATGAAGAACTTCAGCTTCACTTGAAAGCGTTCAAGGAATCACACAACTTGTAACTGTTCTGTTTTAATCGTTTTTATGTTGCAATAATGACACGGGGTATAAAAAATCCTGTGTCATTTTTTTTGACTTTGGGCGTCATTGATATGGAAAAAATAAGCTTTTCAACCATGATAAAACGTTGCGACAGCGAGCATGAATTTGAAGAAATTTCCGTGAAACAAGCTAAGAATCACGCAAAAAGATATAAAAAGTCGGAAATTCCGACATTGCTTCCGCACGATTCCGACATTCAATACTATGAATTAAAAAGTGATTCCGACATTTCCGACATTTCCGACAAAATTTAGGCAGGGGTGGAATTGATAAATGATAAAGCACCCGCCCGGAAGGGGTTTCTACAGAGAAATCATGCGCCAAAAATTGGCATCCGATAGCGGTTTATTTATTGTTAAGTGTTGTTAAAAAGATACATTCGGGCGGTGAGGAAGTATTCCATGTATCAGAAAGTTGAAGGTACTTCCAGAAGGTTAGCCCACGAGGGTAATTCGAACCTCAATAAAATTCCAGCGTGTTACAGTGGAACATATGCAACAGACTACTATCTGATTCAGGAGAAACCGGATATTGCACTGATCAAAAATTAGGCAGCAAATAAAAAAGTGTGGTAAAAAATGTGGTAACTTTTTTACATTGAAAATATTTATTCAAATATAACAGTTACTTATCACTTAAATGTGAATGACTCTCTC
>JAHBZZ010000032.1 GCA_019635215.1 Nitrosomonas sp. | reverse complement strand
CGCGTCCGGGTCCATGAAACCGGTGACTCTCACCTCGGGCAGTTTGACGGGGTCGCTGTTACTGCGGGTATCCGACGATGCGATTAGCGTGTATTGCCCTGGTGCGCTTTCAATGGCAGAAAGCCCGCTACCCTTGAGCAGCTGCATGATCGCTTGCTCCGCTGTGTATCGGCCACTGATCAGTGGCGATTGTTTGTTGGCTACCAGGCTTGCATCCGCGCCTATTAAAATGCCTGTCTGTTCGGCCAATTGCGTGATCGCCTGGTCGAGCGGTTGCGCGTCGATATAAATATCTACACCCTGTTGTGTTGCTTGCGCACTTGCATGCGTTGCTGCCATGATCCAAAGAGACAGTATGCAGCCGAATAACATACTGGTATTGCGAAAGCCCATTATCGTTCTTATCAACATTTTTGTTCCTGTTGTTGTGTTATAGATCTTTTATTACCTATGACACGCGAGCCGGAAAATCGGGTAGTCCCAAATGCAATTTTTTTGAAAATTTTTTACGGTTGTAAAAAACGCCTGCCTCACAAAAGAATTTTGCAAGACAGGCGTGTGCAGCAGGAGGTCAGAGGAGCCTCAGAGAGAGTTCATTTGAAGCATGTCATAAAAATTCATGGCTTACAGTGGCTTATCGATCCGGACAAACCATCCACCGTAGTGGGTGATTCTGACCGGCAATGCGTTCTTCAGAATATTCAGTGCTGCATTCGGGTCGTTGGTCGGCAACACGCCTGTAAAATGAAGCTGTGCCGCCTGTTCATTCACGCTCAGGTAACCACTTCGGTAGCGTGCCAGATCATCAATGACTTTATCGAGCGGCGTGTTCTGATAAATCAATCGCGATTGCGTCCAGCTTGCAGCAAAAGCGGGCGCTACTTCGGGCTGTTGCAGTCCATTGCTGTCGAAACGAATGCTTTGACCGGCCTGAAGGGTAACGGATTGATGCGGTTTGGAGCGATTTGTAACCGTGACTTGCGATTCGATCACTGCGACAATACTGTCTTTGTCAGTTTGTTCGACGATATAACGCGTTCCTAAAGCCTGCGCCGTTCCGTTACGGGTTTCAATAATAAACGGCGGTCGATTGATTGAAGATTCAGGCGCTACATCTGCGAGTATGCGGCCGCGGTGCAGCACGATACGTCGCTGTCGCGAATCGAATGCAATATCCGCAGCGCTGTTACTGTCGAGCGTGATACGGCTGCCATCATTCAATGTAATGTGCCGGATTTCTCCGGTTCCGGTGCGTTCATTCGCCAGCCACACTGAAAACGGTAATCCATACAGACACCCAAGCAGCAAAACAATACCCAACAATGACTTGATAGCCGAATGGTTCCGCTGTTTTCTGGGTGTAATGCTGTGCCAAAGCGTCTCAACTTGTGCGTATGCTTCCTGATGGCGCGAGTCCTGGGCTAGCCAAGCCTCGAAATCGGTCCGTTGTTGAGGACTGACATGCTCGTCTGACATACAAACCGCCCATTCGGCAGCCTGCTCGCTTAGTGAAGGTGTGTTTGTATCTACTGTCTGGGCTGTTTCAGCCATGCAGCTCGGCCTTGAATTGATACAACCGCTGATGACAGTATGCCAGTGCCTTGACGAGATATTGTTTGATACGGTTTTCTGAAACATTCATGACATACGCAATTTCTGTGTAAGTCATTCCGTCAACGCGCGACATCAAAAAAGCCTTTCTGGTTCGCTCATCAAGCTCTTCTAAGAGCATGAACAGCACGCGCTCAAGCAATTGCCGAATGGCTGAAACATGCGCTGCATCTTGGCTGGATTGACCGGAAATCAGTACTGCCATACTGTGCAGCGTTTCTTCTTCAACACGACGCTTCCGATTCAAATTAATCATCAGCCGATTGGCGGTGACCAGCAGATATGCGCGCGGTTCTTTCAAAACAGGCAAGTCCGGCTGCGACAATAACCGGATAAACGTATCGTGCGACAAATCGGCGGCATGATGCGGGCATGCCATTTTTTTCTTGAGCCAGGCTGTCAACCAGCCATGGTGTGCGCGGTAAAGTGTATCGATAATAGTAGCGGGGTTATGTGCGGCGGATGACATGAAAATACAGTTAATGCTGTTTCAAAGCGATAGTTAAAATTGAATGATTAACATTATCTTCAAGAATGAATCAATTGGGAATGTGGCAAATTGACGCAGCGTCGTTTCATCTGGAATAAACTATCCGATATGCGCCGAGACTATCCGTCTCATCACATTTCCCGACGGAAACCAAACCCAAGATAATTACAACAATCAAAGATATGGCGGATAGCTATAAATCGACTTCATCATAGTCAACGCCACTTTCCATCCACGATGCAGCGCTGCAATTCCCTAACCACTGTGCGGCCCCTATTGCCGCAGCCAAAGTCGCCACCGTATTTTTCTCAAAAAAGGTCCGTAGCGGTAGCTTAATCCGCAATCTGGTATCAATCCGTAACATCACCTGCATCACCAGCAACGAATGTCCGCCCAGCTCGAAGAAATTGTCGTGCACGCCGACTTTTTCCACACCGAGCACCTCGCCCCAGATACCGGCAAGAATTTGTTCAGTTGGGTTACGTGGCGCGACATATTCATGCGTCAACCGATCATTGGCATCCGGTGCCGGCAATGCCTTATGATCAAGCTTGCCGTTTGCACTCAACGGTAAGCGGTCCAGACAGACAAAGGCAGTCGGAATCATGTAATCCGGCAGACCGGTCTGGAGGTGTTTACGAATTGTTTCGATATCCGGCGTCGACTCGTTACCGACGAGGTAAGCTACCAGTCGCTTGTCATCTGCGGTATCCTCACGCACGATGGCAACCGCTTCCTTGACCTGCTCGTGCTGTAATAGCACCGCTTCAATCTCGCCCAGTTCAATGCGAAAACCGCGAATCTTGACCTGATGATCGGTACGGCCGATGTATTCGATTTCGCCGTCCGCACGGTAACGCGCCAGATCGCCGGTGCGATACAGCCGCGCACCCGGTTGTTCGCTGAATGGGTCGGGAATAAACCGCCCTGCCGTCAGTGCGCTGCGGTTCTGATAACCGCGCGCCAGTCCCACGCCACCGATATACAATTCACCGGGCACACCCACCGGAACCGGATGCAAAAATGCATCCAGCAGATATATCCGCGTGTTGGCTATCGGGCGGCCAATCGGAACTACGGCATCTTCACTTTCGCGTTCACAAGCCCATACCGTGACGTCAATTGAAGCTTCCGTCGGCCCATACAGGTTATGCAACTGTGCCGATAACTTCTCGTAGAATTTGTTTTGCAAATTTGCCGACAACGCTTCGCCGCTACAAATAACATGCCGCAACGACTTGCATGCCGACACGTCCGGCACATCAAGAAAGGCCGACAGCATCGACGGCACAAAGTGCATAACGGTGATCGCTTCATCCTGCACAATCCGCGCTATATGCCGTCCATCCCGGTGCGCTCCGGGCGGTGCAATCACCAATCTGGCACCTGCCAGCAACGGCCAGAAAAATTCCCACACGGAAACATCGAAACTGAACGGTGTCTTTTGTAAGACACGGTCTTGCGCGTCTAACCGGTATAGCCGCTGCATCCACTCCAGCCGGTTGACTATACCGTCATGCATCAATGCCGCACCCTTCGGTTTACCGGTAGAGCCTGAGGTATAGATCACATACGCGAGATTTTGCGTTTGTGCGGTATGTGATGGATTGTCCTCACTGTATTGCGCAATCTTTTTCCACTGCGCGTCCAGGTCGACAACTTGTTTTGTGTCGGACAGGATAGCGCGTGTTGCGGCATGAACCAGATTTAACGCAGGCCGTGCATCATCCAGCATAAACGCAATACGCTCTTGCGGATAACGCGGATCGATCGGCATATACGCACCGCCCGCCTTCAGAATGCCCAGTAAACCGATCACCATCTCCAGCGAGCGTTCGACACAGAGACCCACCACTACTTCCGGCCCGACGCCCCGCGTCCGCAGGTAATGCGCCAGTTGATTCGCTTTTGCATTGAGCTGGCCGTAGGTCACTTGCCGACCTGCAAAATCGACTGCAATTGCCTGCGAATCCTGCTCAGCCCGCAGCTCAAACAACTGATGAATACAACAATCGCGTGTATAAGCTGCATCAGTCGCGTTCCAGTCCACTAGCAGTTGATCGCGCTCGGTCGCGGCCAGAATAGACAAATCGGCCAATCGGGCGTCCGGGGTACAGACGACAGATTCGAGCAGTCGCTGGAAATGATTCGCCATACGAACTACCGTGCATTCTGGAAACAAATCATTCCAATATTCAAAACGCAACACCAAACCCTGTGCAGGAACATGCGCCGCTGTTATTGTCATTGGATAATTGGTCTGTTCGCTAAAAACAATTTCTCGTATACCTATTTTTTCAGCATCGCTCTCAACGGCCCAATCGACCGGAAAGTTTTCAAAAACCAGCAGACTTTCAAATAGCGATTGACCGTTCGGGATATCGCTCCATTTCTGAATATCTGTCAGTGGCGTATATTCGAAGCGTCGTAACGCCTGATTCTGCTCAAACAATGCACGAAGCCAGTCTACCACTCGCATCTCTGGCCGCACGCCGACCCTGAGCGGCACTGTATTGATGAATAAGCCGATCATACGATCAACGTCAACCAACTCAGCCGGTCGCCCGGAAACGGTTATCCCGAACACAACATCCTGCTCATTACTGTAGCGACTCAACAATAACGCCCAGACACCTTGCACTAAAGTATTTAATGTCAGCTGATGATGTCTGGCGAAATCAACTAATTGTGACGCGCTTTCTGACTCCAAGGTGACAGTGTATGTTGCGCGATCACCGTGATTGTCCGTGTTTTCTGCGGCGTAAGAGGTAACGCCCGAACCGAATGAAGTGCAGGCAGAAAAGTCTTGTAATACTGTGCGCCAATATTTTTCGGCGCTAGACTGATCCTGCATTTGAAGCCAGGCGATATAATCGCGATATGGCCTGCCGGTTGCTGAAGCTATTTTCTGCTTACGTGACAAAGCTTCATAAACATCAAACACCTCTTGAAATATCAGTGGCGTACACCAACCGTCAAGCAGCGCATGATGATGGGACCATAGGAAATAATAGCGATGTGCGGCGCACCGGATTAGTGCAAACCGCATTAACGGCGCCCGATCAAAGACGAACGGTTTCCTGCGATCGTCCAACAGGTATTCATGCCAGCGCTGTGCTTGTTCTTCTTCAGATAAATTGCGCCAGTCAACATGATCGACCGGCATTTCAACATTTTTGTATACCAGCTGTAGCGGCTGTACTACCTCATCCAGCAAAAACGCGGTACGCAATATCGGATGTCCGGCAACAAGATGGCGCCAGGCTTGTAAAAACATATCGGTATTTAATTCACCCGTAAGCATACAGCTGAATTGATTACAATACATACCCGCTTCAGGTGCATACAGACTGTGAAATATCAGTCCTTGCTGTAACGGCGCAACCGGATAGATATCTTCGAGATCCGGTTTGTTCCGTGAAATCAGATCCAGGCCGGATTGATCAAGCCGGGCAAGCGGAAAATCGGACGGTGTAAATTCTTCTTGTTCCAGCATTGCACAATGTTGAACAAGTCCCTGCAAGACCGACATATAGGCTTGCGCCAGAAAATCGATTGTTTTCTTGTGATACCGCGCCTTACCATAAGCCCAGCTTACCTGTAACTGATTGTCAACAACACATGCGCTGACTTCCAGTTCATGGCCGCGCAAACCCGCTCCATCGTGTTCGGTTCCGACTGATTCTTCCGCCAGAACAAACGGTGAATCTTTTGCCAGCGTTTGATCAAACTGCCCCAAATAATTGAAATTGACCTGCGGCGGTGAACAGGTTGCAATTTGTTCGGTCGGTTCAATCTTGCCGCTGTAGCGCAGCAGGCCATAGCCCAAACCCTTGTCGGGAATGGCGCGCAGCTGTTCTTTGACTGATTTTATGATATCTCCCGGTGTCGCTGGATTTGGCAGTATCAATACAGTGGGAAAACTGCTGGTAAACCACCCTACGGTACGCGATAAATCGATGTCTGGGTGCAACAAGGCACTTTCACGTCCATGCCCTTCCAGGTTAATTCGTACCGAATCGCTTTGCGACCAGTCGCACAGCACTTGCAGTAACGCGGACAGCAGCAAATCGTTGATTTGTGTATGGTATGCAGAATTTGTTTCCCGCAGTAGCATATCAGTCTGATTCCGGCTTAACTTCTCAGTAACCCGTCCCGCCAGTGCTTCGGTATTGGTACCGGCAGGTTTATCAACAGGCAACAAGGCAACGGGCTCGTTGATTTGATACCGCCAATAGTCAATTTGATCGTCCAGCATTCCGCCGGCCACGTCATCCGACAAGGATTTTGCCCAATATTGGAATGCGGTTGATTTAGGCGGCAAGTCGAATGATTGTTTGTCAAGTGCCTGCTGATAACACGTCTGTAAGTCTTCCAGCAAAATCCGCCAGGAAACACCGTCCACAACCAGATGATGTATGACTATCAGCAGGTAACACGGCCGATCCCTGCCCGGATCCAACCAGACAACACGCCACAGAGGTCCTTTTTCCAAATGCAAGGATTGTTGCCACTGGGTCGCCGCCATCTCGATAGCCTGTCGGTATTCATCATCGGTTTGTTCAGTGAGTTCGACTTGCTGGAATACACCCGTACCTGTCTCAGCGGAGCAGACTTGTTGCCACTGCCCCTTCTTTTTTAGAAAACGGGATCGTAAAACATCGTGATGCTGTTCTAGTTTTTCGACGACAGCGTTGATGAGACTGACATCAATAGTGTCCCGCACTTTCAATAATACCGACTGGTTCCAGTGATGAAAATTGGGTAAATTCTGCTCAAAAAACCAGCGTTGAATTGGGACAAACGGCACGCTCCCGGTAACCGCTCCCTGCTCAACAGTCTTTTGTTCAACGTATTGCTCTCCAGCAATATTCTCAGCCAGCGCACCGACTGTTTGATGCTGAAAAAATGTTTTGGATGTGATGGCAATCCCAAATTGCCGTGCTCGACTGATAATCTGAATACTCAGAATCGAATCCCCGCCCAGCTCAAAGAAATTGTCATGCACACCGATTTTCTCGACACCCAGCACGTCCGTCCAGATCTGCGCGAGCTTTGCTTCAGTCGGATTGCGCGGCGCAACATATTCATGTGTCAGCTGATCGTTTAAGTCCGGTGCCGGCAGTGCGTTACGGTCGACCTTGCCGTGCTCGGTCAGCGGCAGACCGTCCAAGCTGACAAATGCGGCCGGGATCATGTAATCCGGCAGGCGGGTTTTGAGTTGCGCGCGTATCGCTTCAATATCCAGTGCTTGAGTGTTGCCGACCAAGTAGGCCACCAATTGCGGGTTCGCCAGGTTGTCTTCACGCGCCAGCGCAACCGCTTCTTTGACCGGTTCGAGTTGCAGCAACGCCGCTTCGACTTCGCCCAGTTCTATACGGAATCCGCGGATTTTGACTTGATGATCGCCGCGGCCGATATATTCGATGTTACCGTCCGCACGATAGCGCGCCAGATCGCCGGTACGGTAAAGCCGTGCACCTGTCTGTTGACCATATGGATCGGGCACAAACCGGTCTGCCGTCAGTTCCGGGTTGTTCAGATATCCCCGGGTAATTCCCATACCGCCGATATACAGCTCGCCCGTCACACCGACCGGCACCGGATTCAGGTCGTCGTCGAGCAGGTAGATTTGCGTGTTGGCGATCGGGCGGCCGATCGGTATCGTTCGTTGTGTTGCTTTCGGTTGAATCGGGTGCACGCTGCACCACACCGTCGCTTCGGTCGGACCGTATTCGTTAAACAGTGCAACCTGCGGCAATACCCGGTCATGCATTTCCACCAGATCCGGGTGACACGCTTCCCCCGCGACGATCGCCGCTTTCAGGCTGTTGGCTTGATGGGGTGCAATCTGTCCCAACAATGCCTTGTACAGCGACGGCACGGTCAACAGGTGCGTGACGGCGTGATCGGTAATCAGTTGCAAGAGGTGCTTGACGTCCAAAATGGCGTCGTCTTGCGGCAGCACCAGTCGTCCGCCCTGACTCAGGGTGCCGAACAGACCGGCAATCGAGCTATCGAAAGTCATCGCCGAGAGCCACAAGAAACCGTCCACCGGTTGTTGATAATAATCCAGACGCGCGCAGGTCGCATTGACCACATTGCGGTGCGACACCGCCACTCCTTTGGGTTTGCCCGTCGAGCCGGAGGTATACAGTACATACGCCAGATTCTGCGGTGTCACCCCGCCGGCAACGTTATCCGTTTTTTCCACAGCAACTTTATCCCACTCGCTATCCAGGCAAAAACGGGCGACATTCGGCGGCAGCAGTGTTTGCATTCTTTCCTGTGTCAGCACCAGCGCAGGTTCGGTGTTCTCCAGCACATGCATCAGACGCGCCTGCGGCGCTTTCGGGTCGATCGGCACATATGCGCCGCCCACTTTCAATATGCCCAGAATGCCGATCACCATCTCCAGCGAACGCTCGACACAAATCCCGACCGGCACCTCCGGCCCCACACCGCGCACGCGTAAAGTACGCGCCAGCTGATTCGCCTTCGCGTTCAGCTGTGCATACGTCAGCTGTTGATCTTCAAAAACAACCGCCAGTGCACCCGGATTTCGCGCGGCCTGCGCTTCAAACAATTCATGAATGCACCGGCCCTGGGGATAATTGGCTTCGGTTGCGTTCCAGTCGTAGAGTAATTGCCGACGTTCCTGATAAAACAGATAGTTCAACGCAGCTATGGGCATATCGGGTTGCGCCATAACGGCTTTGAGTAATTGCCCGTAATGCTCAGACCAACGCACTATGGTCTGTTCAAATAACAAATCCGTGTTGTACTCAAGCCAGGCTTTGAATCTTCCTTTTTCCTCGCACACGCAAAGCGTGACGTCAAACTTGGTACCGCCGGAATCTAATTCATAGAATCGGGATTTAATCCCCGGCAGCTCAAATTTGCCATCCGTTTCACTTTGAAATACAAACATAACCTGGAACAGTGGATTGTAGGCGGTATCCCGCACCGGCTTCAGCGCATCCACAACCGCCTCGAACGGAAGATCCTGATGCGCCTGTGCTTCTTGAGTCGCGGTTTTAGCTCTCGCCAGTAATGTTCTAAAATGCGGGTTATCCGTAAAATCTGTTCGCAGTACCAGTGTATTGACAAAAAAACCGATCAGATTTTGCAGTTCCACGCGTGAGCGGTTGGCAACCGGATAACCGATGCATATGTCTTTCTGTCCGGTATAGCGATTAAGCAAAGCAGCGAAAACAGCTGCTAACGTCGTAAACAATGTTGCATTGTTAGACTGACAGAATTGTTTAAGTGAAGCGGTTACTTCCTGCGCCAACTCAAAATGATATTTTTTACCACGGTGTTTCAGGACTGCCGGCCTGGGCAAATCCACCGGCAATTCAAGCACGGGAGCCGCACCGATCAGCTGCCCCATCCAAAAATCCATTTGTTTATCGTAAACCGTGCCTTGCAGTTTCTCACGCTGCCAATTTGCATAGTCAGCATATTGAATCGGCAGTTCAGGTAAAAGTGGCTTTTGGTCGCTGAAATAAGCCCGGTAAAAAACGCCCAGTTCTTGAATCAGCAATCTGATCGACCACTGATCGGCCACGATGTGATGCAATACCAGCAGCAGAATATATTTATCCACGCCCGTCTGTATCAGCACAACTTTAAACGGCGGCGCGGCGGCCAGATCAAACGGTTTTCTCGCTTCTTGTTCCATCAACCTTTGCGCGTCGCGCTCACGCTGCTGTTCTGATCGTGACTGTAAATCAATCGTTCCGATGGTTACCTTTGCATCCTGTAAAACAACCTGCCGAGGCTGGCCTTCAGGCGTTACGACTATAGCTGTACGCAAAACTTCATGCCGCCGCACAATCTGATTAATGCTCCAGTTCAGTGCATCCTGATTCACCGCTCCATCAAATTCAACCGCACCCGCTTCGTTATAGAACGGGTCATCGGGTTCTAATTGCGACAAAAACCACAAACGTTCCTGTGCAAAGGACAAAGGATAGGCGTCCATCGGTTCGCATTTGGGAATGCCGGCATTTTTTTCTTTCTTTGCCTCGGCCAAACGCGCTTCGAGCAACGCACGCTTTTCATCTGAAAGCCGTGCGATGCGTTCAGAAAGACTGTTTTCAGTTGTACTCATAATCCGCCCCCTGTTCCTTTACATATCGTAAGTGCGCTTTATCCCCGCAAAACAAATCCTGCTTGCCATACAACATTTGCGCATCGATCCCGTGCGTTTGCGCGGCGGCAACAAATTTGCGTATCTCAACCATATAGGGGTCGTCGTCAGTCGGTTCGAGGGCCATGAAGTATTTAAGCCAGGGTTCGCGGCCGAGTGCATAGACATAAGCAGTGTTCGCGCCGACGGTTTGCAGGAGTTCGAGTGCGGAATCGGCACCGTTGGCATGCGAACGGCGCGACTGGTCGTGCTCGCGTTCGGACTTGACAGGCAACAAAGGCGAATAAATCCAGGACAGCGGCGCACCGATACACTCCATACCGATAAAAGCGGTTGTGATCGGCCCCAAAGTTTTTCGGATATTTGCATAAAGATACTTGTCCAGGCAGCATGAATCCGCTGCAAACAGGATTTGTTCATCTCCGAACCGCACCACATAGCCGAGCTTTGCATGCAACAAATCGCAATGTTCGCCCAGGAATGGAATGGCAGTCATTCTGCCGCCGGCTAGCGAGATCGAATCAAGTGCGTCCATTTCCACGATTTGTTTGAAACCGAGCCGCTGTGCAAGCTGCTTGAGCGACAAGTCGCCGTAATAGATACCGGTATTGCGCGGCACAACCAGCGTGCCGATCCGGTGTCTGAGGCGCAATAACGATTCAAATACAAAATGATCGTGATGACCGTGCGTGATCAACACATAATCGATTCTTGCCGGCAAATCACGGAAGGTAAGCCGGTCTCTGTCCGCTGCTTCGGGAGAGACGGAAATAAACGGATCGGTCAGGATTGTCGTACCTTCGGCCTCAATCAGCACGGTTGCATGACCGAAATAGCGCAAGCGTACGCTGTCGCCCGTCCAGGGTTGTACCGGTGTCAACGGCTCGTCGGATAATAACGGCAGCAGGGTTGATTCATCCTGTAACGCCAACATGGCACTGATTTCAGATAATGGCCGGGGATCGGTATCCAAGCGATAGAACGCATCCACCGCGGCGGCATCAAACGGCATGCGCCATTCGACAGCGTCATGACCGGACAACCGCGGAGTGCTCATGTAATAAGGCCGGTCGTCGTGCGTCAGTGCAAAAATGCGAAACGACTGCGTGTCTTTTTTGTAATAAGCGCTCTCATAAAACAGGCTTTCAATGCAGCGCACCACGGGGTTGTTCAGATAGTCGTAACCCAGTTCGACAAATCCGCGCAACGAATCGGGCAGTAGCTGGTAATAGGCTTCGAGACTTTGACCTTTGGCTTCCTGTTTGAGCTTAATCTGAAATGCGGTCAGATCCTGCGCAAGCGTTATCAGGTCGTCGTGTTGCCGCTCCATCGTTTCCAATAACCGTGCGATTTCCTCAACACGTTCTTGCGGCACATTGACAAACGGGCCGCCCAGCAGTTTCGGATTGCTACTCGATTTAACATGTATCGCGGGATTCTTAATATAAGAGGTCAGTACCGCTTTTTGATAATTGAGAAAATGAAAACCATACAAAATCGGTGAAAAATTGTGCGGCCAGGCAATCCATCGATCGATAAGCGGCTCGACAACGACATGATCGGCGAGACGGTAAAGCGGCGGGTTACTATTCATAATCTCCTTCCATCATTTGCTTGTTTGATTAAATGCGTTTGCACTGCATCGTCCGGGAGCTGTTCCAGTTCATCGAGCAGTGATTCGAGCAGTGCCTGATCCTGGTCATCATCTTGCAGCTGTATGATTGCGCTCGCCAATTCTGCAATGGTGGGTGTCTGATAGAGCTTGATCACCGGCAAGTCCACATTAAACCGGCCCTGCACTTTGACTTTAATCTGGATGGCCGAAAGCGAATGTCCGCCCAATGCAAAAAAATCATCGTGGATTCCGAACGGTTTGTCGAGTTCCAATACTTCCGCCCATATCTCCACAAGTGTTTGCTCAACGGCATTACGCGGTCCGGTCGTCTCTTCACGCGCGGCAGTGACTGCGGCATCGCTATCCGGCAGCGCATTTCGATCCACTTTTCCGTTGACGGTCAGCGGCATCGCGTCAAGCATGACGCAGGTCGCGGGTATCATGTAATCGGGGAGCTGATGTTTGAGATAGGTTCGGATACTTTCAAGCGTTAGTCCGGACTCGTCTGCGACGATGTACGCTATAAGCTGTTTCGCCCGGGATTCCTGACCGTGTGCCAGAACGACGGCTTCTTTGACTTGAGCGTGTTGTAACAATACCGTTTCGATTTCACCCAGTTCAATGCGAAAGCCGCGTATTTTGACCTGATGATCGACACGATCCAGGTATTCGATATTGCCGTCGGAACGGTAACGCGCGAGGTCACCGGTACGGTATAACCGTTCGCCCGGTTGTCCGCCAAAAGGATTCGGCACAAACCGCTCGGCAGTCAGCGCGCTTAATCCGTAATAACCGCGTGCAAGTCCCGCACCGCCGATATACAGTTCACCGCCGACACCGACAGGCACCGGATTTAAATCCCGATCGAGTAGATAAATCTGTACATTCGGAATCGGTTTGCCGATTGCAACCGGCCGGTTTTCATCTTCGGGCTGCGGTTGATAGACACTGCTCCAGACCGTGCCTTCGGTCGGGCCGTATTCATTGTAGATCGCCGCATGCGGCAAACTGCGATAATGCCGCGCAACTGTTTTCGGCACACAAGCTTCACCCGCAACGATGAGTGTGTTTAATCGCCTGAAACATTCTGGCGGAACGCTGTCGAGCAACACGGTATACAGCGAAGGCAGGCATAGCAGATAGGTAATCTTTTCAGTGGATAACAAGTGCCCCAGGATTTGAGGGTCTTTTTCACCGCCTTCAGGCGGCATGACCACGCACCCGCCCTGGCTGAGCGTGCCGAAAAGGCCGGCCATCGAACTGTCGAAGGTATATGATGACAACAGCAAAAAACCATCAATCCGGTCAGGATAAATATGCTGTCGCGCCAATGTTGAATTGACAATATTGCCATGTGTCACCGCGACCCCTTTAGGTTTGCCAGTCGATCCCGAGGTATAAAGCACGTATGCCAGATGATCTGGAACATTGACAGCTTGCGGATTGTCCTCGGGTTGTACGTCGATCGCTTCACGCGCTTCATCGAGATCAATCATGCGTATACCGGGTAACGCCCGCTCGTCTGCAAGATTGCGATGGGTGATCACCGCAGCGACTTTTGAATCCGCGAGGATTGTGTTGATCCGTGTAGACGGCATCGCAAAATCAACGGGTAAGTAAGCGCCGCCTGCCTTCAACACGCCGAGAATGCCAACCAGAAGATCTGTGGAGCGCATCAAGCACAGTCCCACAACAGTCTCCACACCGACACCCGTTGCACGTAAATAATGCGCCAGCCGGTTAGACTGTGCGTTCAATTCACCATAGGTCAATACCGCACCGTCACAGGTTACCGCCGCTCGATCGGGATTTTCGTTGGCCTGCGCTTCAAATAGGCCATGCAAAGTCTGATTGACCGGAAACGATACCGTTGTCGCGTTCCATTGTGTGATTTGCCGCGTCCACTCGCTATCGGTCAACATGGACAATGCGCCCAGTTTGATCTCAGGCGCTGCGGTGACCGCATCAACCAGTGTCTGGAAATGGCCGGCCATGCGCGCAATCGTTTGTGCTTGAAACAAGTCGCTGCGGTATTTGAATAATAATAAAAGGCCATCGTCATGGTCTGCGGCCATCAGCCGCAAATCGAAATTTTCAATGGACTGATCGATGACTTTCGGTGTCAGCGTCCATCGGCTCCATTTTTGGGATTGACCCGCGCTACCGAGCATCAAGCGGGCCAGATTGTCATCTTGATCAACCGAATCCTGCTGTAATCCAAGCCAGGTCTGATAAATCGGCCAATGGTCGGCATTGCGCTCCGGTTGCAGTTGTTCCACCAGCAATGAAAATGGATAGTCGGCATGCGCCAGGGCGTCAGACACACTATCGCGAATTTGTTGCAGGTACGTGCTGAAAGTCCGAGACGGGTCGAGTCGACTGCGCAATGCAATGGGATTGACAAAATTACCGACAACATCCATAAAACGCGCCTGCGGACGGCCGCTGCTGGCGGTGCCGACAATCAGATCATGCTGATGGGTATAACGGTATAACAACACCTTATACACCGCCAGTAGCGTCACAAACAAGGTTGCGCCATTTATTCTGCCCAGGTGCTTGAGTCGTTGCGTTTGCGCCGGGCCGAGCTGTAGTGTGTGCGATGCACCACGGTAAGCCGGAACCGGTGGCCTGGGATAATCGGTCGGCAGCGCTAAGATCGGCAATGTGCCGTCCAGTCGATTTCGCCAGTATTCCCGATCGGCCTGACAGACCGTGCCTTGCAGGTAGTTTTGCTGCCAGGTGACAAAATCGTGATAGCTTGCGGTATTTTTCGGGCGACGCGGCGGTTGCCGAACGTCCTGAGCCGCCTCGCATTCAAGCTGTGTTTTCAGATCGTCGAGCAGAATCAATGCGGCGCGCAAATCAACTGCGATATGGTGCGCGCAAAAAAGTAGAATATGGCGGTCTTTACGGTGTTTATTTAACGCATACAATGTTATGTGCAGCGTATCGCCATTATCCAGATCAAACGGTTCGCTGATGCGTTGCGCCATGTCCGTCTGAATGTCGGCTTCTCTCCAGCCCGACGTATCGACTGTCACGAAGTATTCCGGCCAGTCATGCGATTGCAGCGGATACTGCTCAACATCATCGCCTTTCATTTGAAAACGCATGCGCAGTTGTTCGTGCCACAGCCGCAATCGATCGAATGCCTGCCGCACGGTCTCTGCGTGCAACGCGCCTTCCAGTTCGATGGCAAAATGCAGGTTATACCCGACACTCCCGGCTTCCAGGTTGTGCACCATCCAAATGGCTTTTTGCGCATGGGACAATTTTAAGGATGAAGCGGCTGACGATTCCGACTTGTGCTCTAAATCCGCATTTGCGATGGCCGGCGTAACCGCCTGCATGCCGTTGCACGCCAGAGCTTCCGCCAATGCCCGGATGGAACGGTCGGATAACAACCATGCAAGCGGGACATCGGCATCCAGTAATGCGTCCACAGCATGCTTGAATTCGACGGTACGCAAGGAATCGAGGCCCAATGCACGAATCGGTGTTTGTGTATTCAAATCTGATTGGGCAATACGCAAGGATTGCGCCAAATAGGTACGGAAAAAATCCGTGAGCAGGTCGATGCGTTGTGCTTGAGTCGACTGATGAAGCGCATCGCGTAATGCAGCCACCTCTCCGGTCTCTTGAAAAGCATCAGCTGTCGTGACAGCGTCTTCGTCGGATTGCGCCAAAATAGGCATGCGTCGTTCGATCCAGGCCTGTTTACACGCCTGGCGTTGAATTTTTCCGCTGGACGTTTTCGGCACGGCACCGGGTGCAGCCAGTACCAGCATACCGAGAGGCGCATCGCTGGATTCACTGAGCGCCTGACGCATCGCGGCAAGTATTTCCCGGCGCTTTTCTTCAGTCAGTTTCTTGCGCCGCGCTTCGGCGACAATTACCAGCGTTTCTTCATTATCATGCCGGACCGAAAATGCCGCGCAACAACCCGGGCGCAAATTCGCCACATTGTCGTCCAGTATTTGCTCAAAATCGTGCGGATAATAATTCTGACCGCGCAGGATAATGAGGTCTTTGATACGTCCGGTGACATACAGGCTGCCTTGTTTAAGCATACCCAGGTCGCCGGTACGCAAATAACCGATGCAATCGGCACGCACCACGTTGGGATCCGCCGTCTTCGGCACCGCACCAAACGTCTGCTGCGATTCGACCGGCCGGTTCCAATAACCCTGCGTAACACTCGGCCCGCCCACCCAAATCTCACCTTCGACCTCGTCCGCGCATAATCCGCCGGTATCGGGATCGACTATCCGTACCTGATGATCTTCAACAGGACGGCCGCAATCGACCCATTCCCGCTTTGTCTGTTCGGCGTCACCGCCTTCAAACTGCACGGCGCTATCCGAATGTTCGGGCGTATAATGCCGCCCGGTCACAAATAGCGTCGCTTCGGCCAATCCATAGCACGGATAAAAGGCCTTTTTACTAAAACCGCACTGAGAAAAGGTCTGTGCAAACCTGTTCAGTGTATCCGCACGAACGGGCTCGGATCCGTTGAACGCCAGTGTCCAGCAACTCAAGTCAATGGTATGAGTTTGTTCCGGTGTAATTTTTCGGGCACACAATTCATAGGCAAAATTGGGACCGCCCGAAGTCGTAACACGGTACTTGGAGAGGGTGTTTAGCCATCTGACCGGTTTTTCCAGAAACGTCATCGGCGACATCAGAATTGCTGTAGTGCCCAGGTAGAGCGGTTGCAGAATGTTGCCGATCAGTCCCATATCATGATAGAACGGCAACCAGCCCGCAACAACGGTTTCGTCTGTATGCCGGAACGCCGCGCGGATGGCGCGCTGGTTGGCCATGAGATTACCGTGACTGACCATCACGCCTTTCGGATTTCCGGTGGAACCCGAGGTATACTGCAAAAACGCCAGGCTGTCGGATGCCGGCACCCGCGGCTTCCAGGCGGGCGCCTCGCCATGCTCAACCCGATCGGTGGATAGCCAGACACATGCGTTACCGCCGTTGTTTTCCTGCCAGTCGTTATGCAGTTTTTCATGCCATTCGGCAGTTGTCAGTATCACTTTCGGAACCGCATCCTGAATAATCGCCGCGAGCCGTTGCCGGTGGTGACGTGACGGCGGATAAACCGGCACCGCTACCGTACCTGCATACAGGCAGCCGAAAAAAGCAGCAATATAGTCCAGACCGGACGGATACAGCAGCAAAGCACGTTCACCGGCCTGCCGGTGTTCCTGCAGCCAGCCGGCAATTAAGCGTGCCCGGGCGTCCAGTTCTCGATAGGTAAGTGCCTGTTCCTGATGCTCTCCGTCTACAAGAAACACGTACGCACAGGCATCGGGCATGCGCTCGGCTCTATGTTGCAGTAGCGTGATCAGACTCGTATCAGTGCGCATTGACTGTTGTTTTTTCATCATGATGTCGATCTCGTAAACGCTCAATGTCCCGATTCATGCTGTCAATGCGATCGGGCCAGGTGTTCATGACAATCGATACCGGATCACCGGCGACTGCCAGTGCCGATTCATGTTTCGAGCACACTTCCAGCGTGTATAAATGAAGCGGTACCGGTGAATACACATCATCATGCCCGGTATCGATATCGATTGGAAAGGCATTAAGCGCCGCTTCAAACGGCACTTCAATCTGCTTTATCGGGAAGTGCAATCCTGCGCCGATGGCTTTTAAACAAGCCTCCTTACGCGTCCAGCCGCGCAAAAAAGCGGCCACTTTCCGGTCTTCAGTACAGTTGGCGAGCACCGCCCGTTCACGCGCCGTAAAAACCAGATCGGCAATCGCTGCAATATCGAAATCGCGGCGCAAGGTCTCAATATCGATTCCGACTTCATGCACCCGTGACACCGCAAATAATGCAACCGAGCCGCTGTGCGACAGATTAAATCTGATTTGCGCAGCTGGATTGATCACCTCAGGCTTGCCGGCTGGACCATAGCCAAATAAAATTTTTTGCGGTTGCGTACACAGATAACCGGACAGCAATAGCCTCAAGATTCCCCGTGCGATAATGAAACGCCGGCGATGCACTTCAAATGGATAACGCGCGGCACGCTTATGTTCGTCGTGGGACAACATGTCGTAAAAAAACGCGGCTTGATATGCCTGCCTATCAAGGTTTACTTTCCAGATATGAACCGTATGTTCCGATGACACCACACCGGTATGCATGTCGTTACAGCTCGGTACCGGAATCATTGCCCGATATGCCAGCGATCTAGTCGGTACTTGATGCTTTGACCTCAGCTTCCGCCATTTGCTTGCGCAGACTCAACGGCCTCATATCCGTCCACACTTCCGCAATATAGGCCAGACAATCGTCTTTTTTACCGGACTCGCCTACAGCCTGCCATCCATTCGGTATTTCCTTGTACTCGGGCCATATTGAATACTGCTCTTCATGATTGATCACCACATGATAAATGGTTGTGTCTTCTTCATCATTCCAGGCCATAGTACTTCTATCTCCATATTGATTGAAACAACAGTTATTCGACAGGCTGATCAATACAGCCTACTATCGTGGAGTTAGAAACTAAACTTGTCTGTTCAAACAGTCAATGCGGCAAATTGTCGCGCGACAATTTATCACACCACAGAAAATCATTTAAAATATCCTGTTATATACAAATAGTAAGTTATTGATTTCATTTTATGCAACAAGCCTCAAACTTTCAACACCCTTCTCTTCTTGAGAATATCAGCTTGTGTTAAATGCGCTTTTGTCCATCATATTCGATAGCCACATCTTTCCCAGCAGCAGGCTTGCCATTGATCGCATTTAATCGATGCACAATAAATTCTTTCCCTATTTGTTGATAAAAAACTTCGTTTTCTTTGTCGATGTATAAAATCTTACCTTCATATTGTTTTTTATCTTCTGGCGTTTTGGCCAGATAGATATTGTAAATGCCGGGTTTGATGCCCTCTTCCGCTTTTTTGATGGTGCCGGTTGTCTCCCATTCGTTACCGACCATAGCCTGGATAATCTTTTGCCCGTTCATTACAACAATGCGCAGTTTTTGGGTTGCCATTTTTGTTTTTCTTTTGTCTAATCGTTAGTTGATTGTTAGTGGGTTGCGTACATGAATTGACTTATCTAACCTGTTTCCTGATTGGCGAGTTCATCCAGGATTTTGAACAGGTCAAAGTTTGTTGATTTTTCTGCACCATACAAAAAAGCAATCAATTGCAATGCGCCGCTGCCTTTGGCTGAGAAACGCCCGTCCTGCAATGCATTGATGGTGTACTGAATCCTGTTCGGACAGTTCCTGCCTTGTTCAAAGTAGTCTTTCACGTTGGTTGTAAGTCGCTTCTTATCATCCTTGGATAAATTCCGCACTAAATCTTTTGGATTGTGCTTGCCTTTTTTAATCAGATGATAGACAGAATCGAGCAATGAAGCCTGCGTGCTTTTTGGGTTTATTTTCTGCTGATCTGTAGCTGTTTCGGGTTTTTCTTCTGTTTGTTGCGTTTGTTCGTCCGAATCAATGAAGCCTTGTTGCTTTTTTTGTTCCAGGAATTTGCCGAAGTGTTTTACATCCAGCCGTGATATCTCTTCCGGTGCACTCAAGTTGAGCCAGTTGATAACTTCTTCTTTGTTCGCCTTGTAGTATCTCGTCAAGTCGTAAATGGCTGTCACATCGGTGCATCGTCCCGCGCGGTAGATTTCATCAATAGGGTCGGGCAGATCGAGTAAGGCCGCATGGGTGGTAATATACGGATTGGTTTTGCCAAGTTGTCTGGCAATATCAGACTTGGTTTTACCGGCCGCCAGTTGCCGTCCGATAAAATCGGCAATTTCTCTTGATGTCAGATTATCCCGCTGCAGGTTCTCAATGACCTGATCGGCTTCACTGTAATCGACATCGATAAACGCCGGAATGGTTTTTAATCCGGCATTGATGCTGGCGCGATAGCGCCTGGCGCCATGATTGATAATATAGGTTCCCGGTTTCTCCGGATTGGGACGTACCGATATCGGTGATTTTACACCTCTCAGTTTAACGGTTTCCGTTAACTCGCGCAGCGTATCCTGATTGAATTCCTTCCTCGGTTGATTACTGTCTTCAATAATCAAATCGAGATCGATTTCAGTAGCACCCATTGGCGTTGCGGGCGCAGTGGTTTTTTTACCGGCGCCGGCTCCTCACTTTCTTGCTGTCATATGTGTCCTGTGTGTTTATTGATTTTTATTGTGTCGCACACTACTGGCATGCATTTGATCTGACTGGGTTAATTTTAGATGCGAACTGTCATCTGCAAAAACCAGACTGGGCAAAATGAAATAACAGACAGCAACATCGATAAAGCCTGATCGGCGTTTCCTGCCAAGAAACCAGTTGTCTGCTATTCTTCAATCGGTTCGCCAACCGGCATAAATGATACCCACACCGCTTAATCAAATGACCCATCAATAATACATGGGTTGCAATAGTGTTTATGTGACAGGGTTAACTGTCAACATCAATCCTGTTAAACACACGATGAATCCATATTCTGAATCATACCCTCTCCTCCCCTGTTACTGCTTATCATTGCTTATTGTTGTTCAGTTGTATCTGAAACACTTGGCGCTGTTTATACTGTTCTGTTTTTTCTCGCTGATAGGATTAAAATACCAGCTTTACAGCCGCAAAACAATGACCGGCATTGCTTTAAGCGGCTTAAACCCTGAAACTAGAGCGGTTATTATTATATGTACAACCTGATCCTGATCACAAATATTTTACGAATTCTCGATGAAAAAGGCATGACCAAGTCGGAACTGGCCAAGAAAGCAGGTGTGTCGACTGCCTTCTTTACCGACCTCACCAACGACAAAGCCAACCCTTCACTCAGAATCATCGAAGCGATTGCTGAAGCCTTGGAAACACCATTGCCGATGCTGCTCGACAGTTCCGATTTGGAACTTGCCAACCTTGAAGTTCTGGCCAAACGTAAACCCGGCAGATTGCCCAAAGGCTTTGTCTGGAAAGGTGGCGTATTAAGTGAATATGAGGCTTATCAGGTAGATCAATGGGATAAAAAGAATCGTGCATTTCTTACTAAAGAAGCCAGAAAGAACAAAATAAAAGCAAAGGTAAAAAACCAATAATTAACAAATAGCGATAAAGTTAACAAAAAAGTATTGCGCCAATTTTAATTCGTTATATAGTAATTTAACTTTATAATTATTGAAGTAGTGACATTACCATGCCGGATCAATCACCCAATATCATATCGGTCAAAGACCGCGCCAAACGCAAGCTTGAACGCGATGCCCGTGAAATCGTATCAGCCCTGCAAGACCCAGAAACGGTGGAAATCATGGTCAATGCCGACGGGCGTATCTGGCAGGAGAAGCTCGGGCTGTCCGACCAATAGCGATGCGCAGTCTTTTGCCAGTGCGCTTCCAATCCCTTGCCGTCTGGATCGACGATCAGGTTTACGAGATTTTGAACATCGGCCACTTCCGTTCCACTGCCGATGATGATTTCATCAAGCGGATTCCAGTGGCAGCAGTAGATGCCGGATCGAAACGCAGCACGTTATTGTTCGCATATTGCTTGCGCCACCCGGCGGTCAGCGCCCAGAGTTCACCTTTGAGGTCGGTGATAACAGTACTTTGTGTCCACGACAGCAAAGTCGGGATGACCAGACTCACACCCTTGCCGGAGCGGGTCGGTGCAAAACACAATACATGCTCCGGGCCGCTGTGTTTCAGATAATGCGTTTTGCCGGACTTATCACGCCAGGCGCCGACATAAACCGCTTCACCGCCTTTGTTCTTTTTGGAAGACAATAATCCAGCTGCTTCGATATCCTTTTTGTCCGCCCACCGGGCTGAACCGTACAGATTGCGATTCGCACGGCTGGAATTGGCAAGCATCATTTTGACGATCAACACCAGAATCAATCCGACACTGGAAAACAGAATGCCGTAACCGGCAGCGAGATCAAAGATGCCTGGATGTTTGTCATACCACTGATTACTCCAGACCAGAATCGACCAGGGTGCATAGAGTTGATTAAAATGCGAACCGAGCTGATCCTGATAATTGAACTGGTGTGCAAAATATTGCGTTGCAACCTGAAATCCGCCAATCAGACAAATGGCTGCCAGTATGCGGATAATGGTTTTATCCCGGGATGCTGCCTGATAATCACTGGAGTGACGAGACTGGTGTTGACACCGGTC
>JAHBZZ010000031.1 GCA_019635215.1 Nitrosomonas sp. | reverse complement strand
ACAACTCCAGTATCTGCCCGGCTGGCAAACAACTCTATTCGAACGGTTCGAACTGCACCTTCAACGGCTATGCAGCGATAAAGTTTCGGGGTGCCGAGCGGGATTGCCTGCCTTGCACCCTCCGGGCTCAGTGTTTACGTACACCGGAGAAAACCAAGACCCGGCAGGTGGCATTTTTCCGAGGCAAACGCGACGGCTATGAAACCCATACTGACCGGATGAAGCGGAAGATCGACTCTGATCGGGGCCGACAGATGATCACCCGCCGCTTCGCGACAGTCGAGCCAGTATTTGGTAACCTCCGCAATAACAAACGCCTTGATCGATTTACCCTGCGGGGTCGGAGCAAAGTAGACGGACAGTGGAAACTGTATTGTCTAGTCTAGTCCACAACATTGAAAAGCTTGCCCATCATGGGATGGGTCAATGAGAACAGCGAATCAAAGAACAAAATATGCTGTTCAAGTACCTGCGTGCATCAGGCCAAATATAAACGATATATTGACACTATGAATATAGTTCTGAAAAACTCGATTTCCCGCTTGTCAAAGTACTTCAAAAATTTAAAGCCTGGACACATCATCAGGCAGGCTGAAAAAAGAGTTTTTCTACATCCTCATTGGCTCACTGAGGCACTGGCCCAGCAAAACCTTCAACTCATCACCCCCTCAAGAAAAACATGAAACCCGTACCCCGCACCGAGTTCGAGAAAGCCATTTTGCGTCGGCGTTCCCAGATCGAAACAGTCTTCGACAAATTGAAAAATCTTTGCCAGATCGAGCACACCCGCCATCGTTCCCCCTTCAATTTCCTCGTCAATCTGATGGCTGGTATCGTGGCCTACTGTTTGGCTGATAATAAACCAACCTTGAACCTGACCAAGATCAATTGTTTAGCCGAAGATTGAGGGCTTATCCCGAACTCAGGTTACTTTGCGTGGCGCTGTCTTCTTGCGGGCACTCTCCAGCAATAGCTGGATCTCCTCAAACTGTTCGCGCTTGATATCGCTTGGGTAACTTTTTCTCATTTCACAAGTTTCCCATATTCCAGAGACTTTGAACAGGCTCTTAGAGGCGCACCAGTATAAACAATGAGTTATATTCGATTTTTCTTGTTTTATTATTACTATTTTGCCCCACGTTTTTAGATCTTCTCTGTTGCGGATGTATTGTTCTGTCATAGCCACATTAGTCCTGCGTAATCGGGTATTTGTTTAATCGATATAAAACAAGCCGCGTTGACGCAGCATGTGCCAGCCGGTTTCGCTGTTCTGCCTGCACATGCCGTAACGGAATGAAGGTGGCAGTTGCGGAAATTCAAAACGCAGATCATAGAACCAGTAACATAATCGCTGATTATTTTTTTCCACCCGCTCGAGCACGGGAAAGGCCGAGAATGTACGGAAAGGTTCGAATGCCGGCGCATTCCAGACGTTACGTATAAAATCCCGCTGGTGCGGATCAGCGCCGAACTGATGATAATCAGTCCATGCGTTTTCTGTAACGGGGCGGTATGCTGCCGCGATTTTTTGCCATAGCCCTGTCGATTCATAACCGGATAACGGTGTTGTTTTGCGCAGATGAACCAATGCGACGTGGTAATTGCCGTTGTGCCAGATAATCAATTTCCAGTGAAAGGGTGACAGCGGTTGCGGTAGTACGCTGATCGTCGTATGGTGTAATGCATTCGCTTTCGCATAATGCTGCGCCGCTGCGATAGCCTGATGATATAAGGTCGACAGGAAAAAAACATAGATGCCCAATCCGGTTAAGGCAGCCCTTGCGGTTGTGCGCTGATCGGGATAAAGCCAGGATGTAACCAGTCCCGCGATGATGATCAAGCTGAACCAGGGATCGATGACAAAGACCAGCGGAAGCGAATAGCGTTCGGTTGAAAATGGCGCGAATAACATCAAACCGTACGATGTCACCAGATCTCCGGCAATATGAATCGCCAGCCCAAGGCAGGCTGGGATAAAAAACAGTTGCCATGAATAGGGGCGAAAAAGCCATGCGAATACCTGTGTCAATAACCAGGCCCAAAGCGGCAGTAGTATCAGTGAGTGCGTCGGTCCCTGATGCCAGTTCAAATACACCATGGTGTCGATGAGTCGCAATGCAAAATCGATATCCGGAAAGGCAGCCGCGGTAAATCCGGTAGCGATTCGCAGCCGCAGTGGCAATACCTGGCATGATCGGCTGGCAGTAGCATGCGCCAGCAGAGCACCGCTTAATGCATGCGTCAGGGGATCCATGGCTTACTGCGGTTTAGTCGGGTTTTTAGCAGCAGCAATTTCTTCAGTGGAGGCTATGGTCGGTTGAAATGCGCCGGCAGTGGTTGAAACGTTTGATGGAAGTAACCGAGATTCCGTTGCCGGGCTGGAATGTGTTGCGGATTCGTTGTGCGTATGGTTATGCGCAGCACTATATGCGGTGTGATCGAGCATTTCAGCCAGTTGCAGCTTGTGGGCTAGAAAATCACGGGTTTTCTGCGATCTGGGGGATTCGTCGAACATCCAGTGTGTAAATGTCGCGAGATAGATCGTGGTCAACACGGTTTCCTCCAGCGCGCGGCGCATAAAGGTGGCGTCACGTTTTGCCGCTTCGCGCATCCACTGTACTGTGCGGCTGATACGCATGATCGCAGGAATTTGAATATGGATATGACCCAGTTCGAGTTTTGCACCGATCATTTGCCGGGTCACCTTACGATGATCGGCCATTGCCTCGAGCCATGCCATGATCAGCTTGTGCAGGCGTTCACGTGGCGATAATGCAAGAAAATCATCCTGTTCGGAAACTTTAAGCATGATACCGTCGGTACGATCAAACCAGGCGTCAATCAAATCTTCTTTTTCACGAAAGTGTGCGCGAATATCATCGAGTGTGATCTTTAGTTCCGATGCAATATCAAAAAACCGCACGGCTTCCCAGGACGAGCGCTCGGCGATGGAAATGGCTGTATTGACAATGGCTTCATGGAGATCGTCTTGATGGATCATGGTTGAATCCTCCAGATATTTTAATGCTGATAGCACCAGCGCCTCGCCTCATGGCTGTTTGCTAAGCTTTTCTTGCGTCGCTTGTTTTTGCCTTGCATCGACTGTCTCGAACAATTTTTCAACAGCCTGTTAAGTATCAGAAGCTATAGTATAAAAGCAAGTTTTGGGCATAACAATAGAAAGCAGGTCGTAAAGCAGTACAAACAGAATAGAGAGCAGCGTCACTTATAATGCCGGAGGAGGTCTTGCTGCAAATTACAATTTCAGTATTCATATTTTGTCCACAAAATCTGTGGATAACTTTGTGGACAAAATGTAAATTCAGTTAATAACTTACCTTTATATAACAGATTTTTTTAGTTCGATTAATTTTTGCGCTATGAATATTTCTATATTATTCAATATTTTATAATTAAACTTTAATGTTTATAGGAGTTTGCGTTAAATTGTACCGATGCTTCCTGAGATTGTGGATGATTTACAGTTGTCAAGCTTTTTCCGAAATTAAAAAAATGTTTTGTGACACACATTGTTAAACATAGAAATTCATCCATTATGGAAGTAAATGAGTTAATCGGTTGTTGTTTATCGTTTTATATTTTTTTCCGCGTATGTTCTGCCAGCGGAATTTTGTTTTTGTTAAAGTAGTCCGTAAAATTGGTGTTTTAAATTTTTGTTGCAGTGGTTCAAGTGATATGTTGAATATTCAATCGCTAACTTTTCATCGCGGTGGCACTTCTTTATTGCAGAACTGCAATCTGCAGATTTTTGCGGGACAGCGTGTGGGTCTGGTTGGGAAAAACGGGTGCGGGAAATCGACTTTATTTCATCTGATCCGTGGTGTCGTAAAACCGGATGCTGGAGATGTGAATTTACAGGCAGGCAAAACTCTTGCATTTGTCGAACAGGAGATCATCAGTTCAGATCAGCCTGTGCTTGATTTTGTGCTTGATGGCGATATTGAATTACGTCAGCTTGAACATATTCTGAAACGCGAAACCCATGATACCGCCTGGTTTGAAGCACAGCAGCGTTATGAGGCGATTGACGGTTACGGTGCGCAGGCGCGTGCAGCCCAACTGTTGAAAGGGCTTGGTTTTGCCAGTGATGCATTACGGCAACCGGTAAGTGCGTTTTCCGGCGGCTGGCGTATGCGTTTGAATCTGGCGCGTGCATTGATGCATCGCGCTGACCTGTTGTTGCTGGATGAACCGACCAATCATCTGGATCTCGAAGCCATTATCTGGTTGGAGCACTACTTGATGCGTTATCCGGGCAGCTTTGTCGTCGTTTCGCATGATCGGGAGTTTCTCAATGCCTGTATTGAAAGGATCGCGCATGTGCACAATTGCCAGATCGATGTTTACACTGGTAATTATGATGATTTTGAACGTGCGCGTGCTGAACATTTGCAACAGCATACGCAAGCGTATCAGCAGCAGCAAAAACAGATTGCGCACATGGAAGATTTCGTGCGCCGTTTTCGTGCTAAAGCGACTAAGGCAAAGCAGGCACAAAGCCGTGTCAAGGCATTGGAACGGTTGACGCGGATTGTGCCTGCACAGATGGAAGATGGTCATTGTGAATTGAAATTTGATGCACCCGAGTATAGCCCGGATGTACTGTTGCGGGTCAATAATGTCAAATTCGGTTATGACGACAAGCCGGTGCTGGAAAAAGTTCAATTGGTTCTGCAGGCCGGTGCTCGGATTGCGTTGCTGGGACCCAACGGCGCAGGTAAATCGACATTGATCAAGTTACTTACCGGGGAAATTAACCCTGTTTCTGGTACCGTGGAAGTTGCCCGGGATATCAGTATCGGTTATTTTGCGCAACATCAGCTTGAACATTTGGATAACGCCGCAACGCCGTTGCAACATATAATGCGCTTAGCACCGGCACGGACAGAACTCGAGTTACGCAGTTTTCTGGGCCGTTTTGGTATGGGCGGCGACGCCGAGAATCGCCCTGTTGGTACATTTTCGGGTGGAGAAAAAAGCCGTCTTGCGCTTGCGTTGCTGGCATGGCGGGCTCCACATGTCTTATTGCTTGATGAGCCCACGAATCATTTGGATCTCGATATGCGTGACGCACTGATGCTTGCGCTGGAAGCCTATCTCGGTGCTGTGATACTGGTATCGCACGACCGTAGTTTGGTACGTGCGGTTGCCGATGAGCTTTGGCTGGTTGCGGGTGGCCGGGCGCAGGTATTTGATGGCGATCTGGATGATTATAAAAACTGGATTGAAAATCGGCGTATGGAAGAAACCGCACAATCACGTGTGGTGATGGATAAAGCAGGGCAAAAACCGTCAGCACGTTCGAATAAGAAAGCGCTGCTGTCCAGACGGTCAAAGTTGGAGACTGCTTTGGTTATTGCGCAAAAGGAACTGGACGAAGCAAGCCGTCAATTGGCTGATCCGGCAACCTACACGCAGTGTACGCGAGCCGAGATTGATCAACTGAACGCGGTATACACTGCGTTGAAAACGAAAATTGCCGAACTGGAAGAGAACTGGCTTGAACTTGAGGTGGCACTGGAAACACCATAATCAATCATTATCTCTTTAGAACCTGTTCAAGGCATTAGTATCTTCAGGAGACCTTGAACAAGTTCTTATAACGTAGTGCGTACACGATAAGTCAATATTGTCTGACTTTCGGCGGGCAGTTCAATATGCCATTCAGCAAGATGCGATGCAATTTTCTGGTGTGGAAGAGACTCGGCGAGCATGCGCCAATCACCAGGGATCGGCTCACGTACGATTACGGTTACTGTTTCTTTTTTCGCATTATTCAGAGTAATCTGGTGTGCCGTTTCAAATTGGTGGATATTTTGATCGGGTGCGGGAATTTTTTTGTAGTCGGTCTGCTTTTTCTCGGCGGAAACGTCAAACGCTTGTCCCAATTTGAGTTGTACCGTTGCTTTGTTTGCGGTGTGATTTATCCTATCTTCACCGATGAAGTGAACATCGCCGTGCCGATCAGGTTGATAGGCGCGCACAATACCTTTGGGTAGCGGAGTGCCGAGGCCGGTGCCTGTGTTTTTAAAGTTGACATAAATATCAACAGTTTGTTTCTGTACGGATGGTAGATAATAGCTCGAATAATAGTGACTTTGCCCATCCAGAATAAATTCTTTTTTGACAGGCACGCTACGTGCCGACATAAATGAGACCTGAAGGGTTTCATTGTCTTGTAAATTGATTCTTTCCGGCAGGATATAGCGGTGCAGCTCAGCATGCGGTTCGGTTGCCATATCGGCATAGGCTGCGGCGCTCAATGTTTCAACCGTGCTACTCAAGCGTTTGACGGCAGGCGCCCTGGTAGGACTGGCCTGATAGATATCGCCGGCGATCAGTTGTGTTCTTGCATCATGAAAATCAATGCCGCTCTGGTTGGTTAACGTTGCGAAACCGGTCAGATGCGCGTGACGGTCTTCAGGGTCGAGTTCCAGAATATAATCCGCCTGCCAGGACAGTCCATGCGTCAGATAAGTCAATTCAAGATTATGCTGGGTATGATTGCCGGATGTATGATTCAGCAAGATATGCATCGCCGGTTTGTCATGCAGGCCGGCAGGGATGGCTGAATAGACCAGGCGTCCGGGTATGTCTGTTTCGATGCGGTCGGCAAATTTAAGTATCACACCGCCGTTTGTGGATAGCAGTGTCGCTGATTCGCGTGTTTCTTCCCCTGTGACAGGATGGGTTCGCATGACCGTAATGGTTTCTCCGACATGGCTGTCCAGCAGATTCTGAGGCGTCAGTTGCTTCAGCTCAAAATGCTGGGCAAGCACCTGAAATTGTTTGGGGTGTTGCAAGTGCTTCAGCCAGGCCGTCTCCGGCTTGATTTCGGCAGCTATTTCCTGCCAGACAAGCCGGGTGCGGCCGTTCTCCAGAGTCAGGCTGCGGGTATCCTTGATCAGGGCCAGATTATATTGATACAGCGATATGGCGACACCTGTTTGATCGGACTGTGTAGTTATTTTCTCGGTTGCAGCGAGTGCATTGTTTATCCCGTTTGCAGAAAGCGTCGCGACAAATGCAAGGAACAATCGGTGTTGATTAAAATACCGCCGCCATTTTGTGGTGTTCAACATTTTAATAACGACATAAGCTGGTGCAAAATACGTTTTCATAGATTAACGCTCCATTTCCGGTTTTTTGTGCATAGAGATACTAATGATGCGTTAACAGGCAGTGCAATATCAAGTCATTATTCGCAATTCTCCCGTAAAAAAGGAAGAGATGCGCCGAGTGGCAGGATTAATAATTCGTCCGGATTCTTCGGGTGGTTGCGACATCAGTAACCTGACCAGCATACTTGTAAACATCGCTGTGTGAACGATCAGCTTGCGATGAATCGGTATCCAGGGTGATGGATTTCTGATTGGATTGCGATGGAAACATTTGAGGCGCTGGTTGTTCCTGTGAATGCCCCGTTACTGCCAGGGCTGCGCGTATTCTTTGCGTGGCCGCTGCGGTGGCTTTTTTGTTTTCTTCGGTACGTACGATCAACGCTTCATTGGCCATGCGTTCAACGGACTCCCGCAATACAGCTTCTTCAAGCGCCTTGGCCTCCAGTTCGGCACGTTTTTCAATGATCGCGAGTGCAATCGTTTCTGCTTTGGCTTTGGCCTGGGCAAATTCAGTGGCTTTCTTTTCCGACTCCAGTTGTGCCTTGACCTTATTGGCCGCATCCATTTTCGCCTGTGCGCGGAGAATCGCCAGCTCGGTTATTTGTTGTTCCATTTTCAACCGTTCTGCAGCCGCTTTCCTTGCATCGGCTATAGCGTCGGCACGTTGCCGCGCATCTTCGAGGAGCCGTTGGTCGATCTCGGTCTTGGCCTTTATTTCATTGGCGGTAAATAGATCGATTTTAGCTTTTTCTTCGGCAGTTTTACGTGCGTGTCGTTCAATGGCTATTTTCTGTTCTGCAGCTTCTTGAGCGGCTTGGTCAGCTTGTTTGCGTGCATTGAATTCCGCATGAGATTTTTGCTCACTGTCATAGTGCGCTTTCGCAGCCTGGGTGGCTTCTGCTTCGGCCTGCAGCTGTTTTTCAACATGATGCAGCGCTTTTTGCTCAACTTCCAGGCGTTGATTGATCTGTTCGCGGATTTCCTTTTCAAGTTGAATACGTTTTTGTATTGCTTCAATTTCGCTTTGTTCAGTTACCTTATTAGCCGCCAGCAGTGCAAGTAATTTGTCGTTTTCTTCGATTCTTGCCTCAGTCAACGCTTTGGTTTGCATTTCCGCTTCGATTGCTGTTATGGCGTTTTGTTGTGCCGTTTCTGCGGCTACGGTGTTTGTTCTGGCTATATCCGTTGCTTCTTTTTCGGCCTGCAACTGTGCATTGATTTTTTCCAGTGCTATAGCTTCCTGTTTTTCGCGTTCCAGCGCTTCTTCTTTCAGTACTGATTCCATCTTGAGTCGGGCATCAAGCATGGCTGCAGTTTCTTGTTCAGCCTTGAGCTTTTCTTCGGCAAGTTGTCTGGCTTGTGTTTCTTTCTGTTCGTTGTTTTTTGCGTAACTTGCCGCGAATATTTCCGCTTGCTCACGTGCTTTAGCCGCTTCAGCCGCCAATGTTTCCGTTTTAATGCGATCTTCTGCCGCGCGGCTGGCATCCGATTCTACTTGTATGCGTGCTTCAATCGCAGCTTTAGCTTGAGTTTCGAGCGCTTCGTGTTCCAGTGCGGCCTGCGTTGCGGCAGCTTCCAATTGCAGCTTGGTTTCAGAGATCTGCCGGGCATTGGTTTCTGCTTCCAGGCGCTGGGCTATCTTTTCCTGTATTTCAATTTCCAGACGTTGGCGCATCCTGATTTCTTCGATTTCTTTTTGTTCGGCTTCCTGGTTCGCTTTCACTAAGGCCAGTAATTTTTCATTTTCCCGAATCTTTTCTTCGGCTAGCGCTTTTGCTGCTGCTTCAGTTTCGATGACAGTAAGCACGATTTGCTGTGCTGTTTCAGCTTCTCTGGCACTCCGCCTGGCAGCTTCTGTCGCTTCTTTTTCTGCCAGCAGTTGCGCATTGACTTTGTCAAGCGCTATAGCTTCTTGTTGGGCGCGTTCGTGTTCTTCTTCAACTAGGGCTGTTTCGGTTTTAAGTTTGGTATGCAGGATGAGCGCAAGTTCTTTTTCGCGGCTGATTTTTTCTTCGGCCAGCTGCTTGGCTTGTATTTCTTTCTGCCAATTCGCGTTGGCTTCATTGATGGCAAGTGTTTCAGCATGTGCCCGTGCTCTGGCTTCCTCAGTTGCCATGGTTTCGGCTTTTAGTTTTTCTTCGGCCATGATACGTGCATTGGCCTCTGCTCTTGCTCGGGCCTCTGCAGCCACTTTTGCTTTGGTTTCCGCTTCAAGCCTTTTTTGCGCTTCCTGAATTGCCCGGTTTTCTACAGTCAGACGCTCCCGATGCACTGCCTGAATTTGCTGTTCAATGTCTTCTATAGTAATAGATGACTGATTTGTTTTTGTAGATTGATGTGTCTGTGATACGGGTGTATCAAAAAAATACAAATCATCGCTGGATTCATTGGCATCCGTTCCGTCCGATGTATCCTGGGTTGGCGATATTTTTCGTAATGATTGAATTAAGCGCGACTTGAATGTCATTTTGGGCCTGATCTTGGTATAGCTTGTTATTTATAAGGCATTCTATCAATACTGATAAATATTTCTGTGCAAATAAGCGGCATTATTCGGCTTATTTCCAATGCTGAAGAATCCCGGGATGTCGCAATTAAATTATTACAATAATTTGTTGGGATTGAAAAGATCATTAAATATTACAATCCAGATGTGTTGTTAAGTTAAGAAAATCGGTTTCAGGGTATTTTAATTTCAGTCAGATTCACCATATTAGCCATGATTTCGAATCCTTCCATCACTAATTCCTCCAGAATAGGCGCATAAAATATAATGCTTAGCGCAAGTACCAAAAAACCCATTAATAAAGTTATTGGAAATCCGACAGCGAAAATGTTCAATTGCGGTGCGGCGCGGGTCAAGATACCGAGCGCAAGGTTGGTGATCAATAATGCGGTCAAGACTGGCAATGACAATAGCACGCCGGATTTGAAAATTTCACTGCCCCAGAGCACCAGGGCATGGAATGTCGGCGTATTGAAACCATCCGGTCCTATGGGCAGTGTGTTAAAGCTTTGTGCTATCAGCGCAATCATAATGAGATGACCGTCGATGGCGAGAAAAGCCAGGCTGGCAATGATGCCCAGAAAGCGGCTGATCAAGGCGAGTTGTCCAGAATTTTGCGGATCGAAAAATATGGCAAAAGCAAGACCCATTTGTAAGCCGATAATTTCACCGGCCATTTCTACAGCGACAAAAACAATACGTATGACCATCCCCAGCGCTGCGCCTATGATGATTTGCTGCACCAGAATCATGAGTCCGATGCCGGAATAAGGATCGACTGGTGGTAATGGCTGTTGTATTGTCGGCGCAATAATCAGTGTTAATAGTACAGCTATGCCTATTTTTACTCTGACGGGTATGCTCGGGTTTCCTAATATCGGTGCACTGGCAATCAATGCCAAAATCCGGAAGAGTGGCCATAAAAATGCCGCCATGGCGTTACTGAGTTCGGTCTCGGTTATACTAATCATTTATTTCGTAGAAAATCGCTGTTCCCGGACGATTCGCTCAAGCGGAAAAAATACGGCGGGTTGTCAACTGACCGCAAGCCAGGGGATGCCGGTAAATAATTGATGCATATAATCGGTCATGATGCTAATCATCCAGGGACCGGCCAATAGCATAATCAGAAACATGACAAATAATTTGGGAATAAAAGAGAGCGTCATTTCATTAATCTGTGTCGCTGCTTGAAATATACTGACGATAAGGCCTGTAATCAAAGCGGCCAGCAGTAGCGGCGCTGAAACCATAAAAGTCACTTCAAGCGCGTGCCGGCCAATAGTCATTGCGTTTTCTGGTGTCATGCCATTTTCTCCTTAATTATCAAACATAAAAGCTTTGCGTGAGCGAGCCAATCAATAAATGCCAGCCGTCGACCAGTACGAACAGCATGAGTTTAAAAGGCAATGAAATAATCATGGGTGAGAGCATCATCATACCCATGGACATCAGTACGCTTGCAACAACCATATCGATAATCAGGAACGGGATAAAAATGATAAAACCGATTTGGAAGGCTGTTTTTAATTCGCTGGTGATATACGCTGGCACCAGTATTTTGAATGGCACTTGTTCAGCACTTTCGATTTCATCGTGATCCGATATTTGGATGAATAGCGCCAAATCACTTTCCCGAGTTTGATGCAGCATGAAAGTCCGCAACGGGCCGCTGGCGATTTCAGCCGCCTGCATGATATCAATTTTATCTTCGGAAAAGGGCAGGTATGCTTCGTCATAAATGCGATCAATGACCGGCGACATGATAAAAAATGTTAAGAAGAGTGCGAGTCCGATCAAAACCTGATTAGGCGGTGAGGATTGCGTACCCAGTGCCATGCGCAGTAGCGATAATACGATGATAATACGGGTGAAACTGGTCATCATGAGTACTACTGCCGGTATAAAAGTAAGCGATGTCAGTAGGATGAAGGTTTGCAGGCCGAGTGTATATGTGGTGGTACCGTTCGGTCCTGGAACACTGGTAAATGCTGGAAATCCCGATTGCTGTGCCGTTGCGGACAAGCTGAAAACAGCGAAAAATAGACCCAGGCAGATAGCGGCAAATTTACAATAACGGTGCATAGGGTAGAGCATCCTGTTGATGACGTGAATCAAAGCAACCAATAATTGGGTATTATTTGAGCAATCTACGTATCTTTAATCTGTTTTGCCTTTCTCGATGCGCTTATCCAGTTCATGCGAGAATTCTGATGAGGTACGCTGCAATGTTTTATTTGCGGTCTCGGGTAAGGGTTTTTCCATAGTATGTAATTGGGTGACCTGACCTGGAGCAACACCTAACACCAGCCATGTCTCGCCAATCTCAACAATGACGACGCGTTCGCGTTGGCCGACGCCGGTAGCGGCAACAATTTTAAGATGACTGGATGATGATATGGCTGGAATAATGGAAAAGCGCTTAAGTGCCCATGTGCTGATGATAATGATTCCCAGCACCAGCAGCAGGCCAGTGATCATTTTTGCCATACTGTCGGTGCCAATCAGCGATTCCGGTGCGACGGGTATTTTAGGGGCCGTTTCTGCTAATACCTGAGCAGGGAAGGTGAGAAGCGCGCAGGAAAAAAAGACTGAAAATTGTTTTAGCATGATATCGATACTATCGATTGAGTTTACGGATCCGCTCGCTTGGTGTGATAACATCCGTCAGGCGGATACCAAACTTATCGTTGACGACGACGACTTCACCCTGCGCGATCAGGCATCCGTTCACCAGCACATTCATCGGTTCACCGGCCAATCCATCGAGCTCGACAACCGAACCCTGCGCAAGTTGGAGTAAATTCTTGATGGCAATTTTGGTACGGCCCAATTCAACGGTTAATTGAACTGGAATATCGAGAATCAGGTCGATGTCGTTGACCGTGTTCTTGATAACGTTTTCAGCTGAGAATTCCTTGAAAACAGTGGCCTGTGCTTTTTTTGCGCCTATAAAGTTTTCTTCCTGAGGGTATTCTTCATCGCCAGTGTTGGAGGAAGTGGATTGATTCGTATCAGTTCCGGGATCTGATAACGTTTCATTCTCTGCATTGTCGGTTTGTTGGGTGGTTGCTTCCTGCTCAGCTAGTGCCGCCGCCCAGTCGTCTTCCGTATTCAGTGTTTCGGTCGTTGGTGTATCTGACATGTAATTCTCCAGCGTTTATTCTGTTTCGGTTTGGGCGAGCATTGCATTGACTTTGAGGGCGTACTGTCCATTGATGATGCCGTAGCGGCAATCCATAATGGGCACATCATCAACTTTTGCGCAAATGGTTTCCGGAATGTTAATCGGTATGACATCACCAACCTGCATACTCAGAATTTGTTCAAACGTAACCCGCGCTTGCCCCAAATTTGCGACCAATTCGACTTCGGCACCCTGAATTTGCTTTGAGAGTGATTTTACCCAGCGCTTATCAATTTCCATCTGTTCACCTTGTAGTGCACTGTAGAGAATATCCCGTATGGGTTCTACCATTGAATAAGGCATGCATATATGAAACTCGCCGCCATGACCACCCAGATCCAGGTCAAAAGAGACACAAACAACAACTTCATTCGGCGTCGCTATGGATGCGAATTGAGGATTCATCTCGGAACGGACAAATTCAAAGCTGACCGGGTAAATAGGTTTCCATGATTTTTCATATTCTTCGAATACCACATTGAGCAGGCGTCTGATGATGCGTTGCTCGGTTTCAGTAAAATCCCGTCCTTCAACCCGCGAATGGTAACGACCGTCACCGCCAAAAAGGTTGTCAATAATCAGGAAAACCAGATCGGGTTCAAAGACCATAAGTGCAGTGCCGCGCAATGGTTTGACATGAACCATGTTGAGATTGGTGGGCACAACCAGATTGCGCACAAATTCGCTGAACTTGATCACTCTGACTGTACCTACCGCGATGTCGACTGTCCGGCGGAGGAAATTGAACAACCCGATACGAAATAAACGTGCGAAACGTTCATTGATGATTTCAAGCGTAGGCATCCGCCCGCGTACGATCCGCTCTTGCGTTGCAAGATCATAGGTTCTGATCCCAGAAGTATCTTCTACCTGTTTCTCTTCATCCTGTTCGCCTGTTGCACTTCTCAGCAGCGCATCAACTTCATCTTGTGAGAGAAAATCTTCAGCCATGTTGTGTTATTGAACGACAAATGAAGTAAATAAAACATCCAGAACCTCTTCACGGAGCATTCCGGAATCCAGCGTTTTCCGGACTTCATCGAGGATTTCTGTGCTTAATTGCTGTTTTCCGGCCAGCGACGAGATGTCGGCAGCTGTTTTACTGGTCAATAGCAGCAAGATCCGATTGCGGATTTCCGGCATTTGCTTATCAATCTCCACCGAAACATCTGTGTCGCGGATTTTTACTGTCAAACCTACTTGCAGATATTGATTCCGTTCTTCCGGCTGCAAATTGATGGTAAAGATGTCGAGTTCCTTGAATGCAGTCGGTATTTTTTTAGGCCGTGCCGGCTCATACTCACTTTCCTGCTGTCCTTGCATAAAAAACCATGCACCGCCTGCACCAGCGCTAATGGCTAAGACAGTGACCAGAATCATGACCATAAGTCCTTTTTTGCCACTTGATTTTTCTGTTTCCGATTTTTCAGACATGACGCTATTGCTCCTGAATTTGATGTTCCGCATTATGAAAGATGTCGATTTGCAGTGATAAGATAAATAACAAGCAAATATCGTTGCTTTTTTGCGCTACGGGGACAGGTTGTTGAGAATTGATATCGGAATCTGGATTTTGACAGGCGAAAAACAATGCGTGATTTGACTTTCTGGGAGATATTAAGCGCTAAAAATCAGCGATTTACTGAGGTATCAGCGAGGGAGCTGCGTATCACCGACGTGTGGTCGGTGATGAATAATAGTATTATGGTAGTTTTTAGGTGACATTATTTATGGAAACGATTGAATCAATACTTGAGACAGCCCGGCAAAGGGCGAAAGAAATGGGACTTCCTTATAAAGGCGCTTTACTTCCAATTGAAGCCTATCGCGTGCTCCAGGAGTCGGCCCAGGCGCAATTGGTCGATGTCCGCAGCCGGGCCGAACTGGATTGGGTCGGACGTATCCCCGGTGCGACGGAGATTGAGTTGCGTACATATCCCGGTATGCAACCCAATCCTGACTTTCTTGGGCAACTGATTCAGCAGGTTGATAAAGAACTGCCGGTCTTGTTTATCTGCCGTAGCGGTGCGCGTTCAAGCCAAGCAGCGGCAATAGCCACTGAAGCGGATTTTTCTGCTTGCTACAATATTCTTGAGGGTTTTGAAGGGGACAAGGATGAGCGGGGGCATCGCGGCGGTGCTTCTGGCTGGAAAGCAGCAGGATTGCCGTGGGATCAGAGTTGATCGATAGCGTTTGTTTATTCCCGGTTTTGTGTTCTGATTTTGTGGACAACAGTTACACGTTCATTTAAATCGCGCTCATCCAGATAACCGATGGCCATCGGGTCTTTTTCGATGATGCTCAGCATTTCGCGGTTATCGGCGACCAGTTTTGGCGGAGAAGCGCGCCCGGTAAATAACAGTCTTGCCCAGTATGCATTAATCGCGGAAGCAGGTTTTCCTGTGATACCGTAGTAGAAATCCGTGCGTATGGATGAATCTGCTGCCTGATCGTAAGGCTGCAATTTTTGGCCACCTGATAGACCCGGATTGCGACCCATATAAATATCAATAATCTGGTGTTGTGTCAGTGCAGTGATATTGCTCCTGGGATTGACAATAACGACGATATCGGCGAGCACCTGGAGCGGCAGCAAAATGATAAACGTTGTTAAAATGACCAGAAAGCGCATGATCAAAATACAAAGTTTAGATTAAGGCTGAACGTGTTCAGCGTTATATCATGATCAAGCGGTTTTTTAAGTTCCAGCAATCCTCCGCCATGCTTTCTGGTCCAGGTGTGATCCCACTGCGCTTTTAAAGCTGCTTTAGGGTGAAAATCCCAGCGCAAGCCGACTGAAACCGTGTTTTGATCGATATGTAGTGCGTTGAGCAGATTTTGTGTGGCGGTCGCCAGACCTTCCAGATCAGCGGGGAAGTGTTGATTCTGATCTATGCGTGGATGGCTGCCGGATTTGGCGTATGATCCCACCGTGTAGAATGTCACCGGACCAATACGCCTGCCGGCACTGAGATAGCCGTTGGTCATATCGACACCAATCCATCGGGATGCAATCAGTGCGAATTCGGATTGGACAACCCAATTATGCTTGTCATAAGAAAAACCGGCAGAAAAATAATGTGTTTGTGTGTTAATACCTTTCAGTTGATCGTATAGTACGGCAGCTTGCGGCCATATCGTCTGAGGCACCTGATTCAAAGCATTGACCAGCGAATCGGTAGGGGACTTGATAAATGCCGTATCCGTTGTCGTATACGTGAATCTGAGCTTCCAATCGTTATCTTCTAAAGAAGTGTTGAATCCTACAAAGGGGCGCATCCTTAAATTGAGTTCGCCGCTGCCTACATTAATGTCCGAACCGGTCTGTCCGCCAAAAACCTTGAATTCGAAATAACCGGGACTGATCCGGCGGGAATACCTGAAATCGAAACCTTCATAGTGACTCAAGGAAACCGGTTTATAGAATTCGACTACGGGATGTGTCCACAAATAAGCATATCCCACATTGCGGTATTCAGACAGCATGAACAGATCTATGCCCATTCTACCGGCACGAATGACCGAATTGGGCGTCAGTTTGTAGCTTAAGTAAGCCCAGTCGACAATATTATTGAAATCCTGGCGTATCCGGTCTTCCGCAACTGCCTGGATGGTGGCATCAAGGTTCTTGAGGATATTAAGATCCAATTGCAACCCGAAGACAGAATCAGTAAGTACTGAAACGTCACCAAACTGGGCGTCATGGGTATGTTCCTTCTTGATGCCGTAATCTTTTTTCCCTGCTGAAGTGACACCTAATGTTCCAAACCCGCTGATACGGAATCGTTCTGTACCTAGATTAAATGCGTTTGCTGGTTGCCCAGGTGGCAACGCTAAAAGAAAAATGAACAGGAAGAGGAGCAATCTGAGCATCCGCGCAAGATACCATAATAATGGGCTGGTTAATCAAGTAGTAAGCATTGATTTTTATTTATCTCGATATACCACTTTTTTATAATCCGGATTCAAGGTGACAGGAAATGACGCCGTTGCATGACTATCTGTATATATAACCAAATTTTTATTTCCGAGTAGTAATTGATGAACGAACGTGCTGAAATTAACGAGATTTCTTCCTTATTTCGTGCCCGGGTGCCGCTGATTCTGATTGAAACACATGAGGAGCCACGCATTCTGAAATTGCTGACACAAGCTTCCAGCCTGGAGAATCAGCTGATGATGCAGTGGAGCATTGTTGATGGATTGGGGCGTGTTGTGGGCAGCGGCGGTGGTTTTTCCGGTGGAATGCATGCTGTGCCTTCGGGAGAGGCGCAGGGCAAGGGCATATACCAGACGAATGATTTGATCGATTGCCTTAGGCATATCGATAAATCTTCGCAGAACGGCATTTATGTTTTGTGTGACGCGCACCCGGGATTCAAGGATGCCATTGTGGTGCGATTGATACGTGAAATTGCGATGGATCATGCAAAATGTGCACGTACGCTGGTTTTTGTGAGTCCGGTACTGGAAGACGTGCCATCGGAGCTGCTGCGGCTGGCCGGGCATTTCAAGCCGCGATTGCCGACACGTAATGATATACGGTCGATCGTGATGAATGAGGCGCAGTTGTATCAAACGCAAAATGGCAACAAAGTACGTGGTGACAAGCGTACGGTGAATCTATTGATTATGCATTTGCTGGGTCTTGAGTTCGAAGATGTGCGCCGTTTGGTACGTCAGGCATTGCGTGCGGATGGTGAAATTAATACAGAAGATATTCGCCGTATCCTGGCGGTAAAGCATAAGGCGTTGGGTGGTTCCGGCGTGCTCGGATTTGAGGAATCGACAATCACGTTTGATGCCGTTGGCGGACTGGCGCGTTTGAAACACTGGACGGCGTTACGCCATAAACCTTTCATCGATATCATGCATACTTCAATTGACCGGCCAAAAGGAATACTGTTACTTGGCGTAATGGGGGGTGGGAAAAGTCTCGCTGCACGTGCGGTCGCGGGAGAATGGAGTGTGCCACTGATGCGGCTGGACTTTGGCGCAATCTATAACAAGTTTTATGGTGAAAGTGAACGGAATCTGAGAATTGCGTTGGAAGCTGCGGAAGGCATGGCACCGTGTGTGTTATGGATTGATGAGCTCGAAAAAGGTTTGGGTGCCGATAACGGTGAGCAGGATGGTGGTGTGTCGCGGCGTGTATTGGGGACTTTTCTGACCTGGTTGTCTGAGCGTAACAATGCGGTGAAACCCGTGTTTATTGTTGCAACGGCGAATGATATTTCAACCTTGCCGCCGGAATTGATTCGGAAAGGCCGATTTGATGAAATCTTTTTTGTGGATTTCCCCAATTCGGTCGCGCGTGAACAGATTTTTGCCATTCATTTGAAAAAGCGGGGATACAATTCCGAATGTTTTGATTTAGCAGAGCTTGCCGCAAATGCCAGGAATTTTTCGGGGGCGGAAATCGAGCAGGCGATCATCGCGTCCATATTCGAAGTGAATGCATGCAATAATCACAGTGGCAAAACTGAATTGACTACTGCGGATGTCTTGCGGGAGCTTGAACGGACACGGCCGTTATCTGTAGTCATGTCGGAACGCATCGACAGACTGCGCGCCTGGGCGCACGACCGTGCCGTACTGGCGGATGATACGGAGACCTGAAAATTGGAAAGCAAAGCCCCTCATTGAGAGGGGCTTTTCATTACTAAGCGTCGGTATAATGATTATTTTTGCATTGTTTTTCTAAACATACGGTCAATTTTTTCTGCGGTATCTCTTGATCGGTTATTCGCTTCGTTCGCAATGCTGACAGCTTCGTTTGCGCGTGCATTGGCAGCAGCTGCATCGGATTTGGCTGCGGATACATCAGAACGCAGTTGATCGATTTGAGATTGTAAATCTGCTCTGGTTTTACTTAAATCTTCCGTTGTTGCACAGCCTGTTAAAACGACGAATGCACCCGCTGTAACCGCTAATACCAATGTACGTTTGATGTTTTTAACCATTATTCTAATCTCCTCTTTCTTAAATACCTTTTGTTTAAATACACATAAATTTCGACCATTTTACGTAATCACTCCTGATTTTTATCAGTAGCTATCGGAATATTAGCTGATTTATTCAGTAAAATAAATGGCTTCCACGTAGATTTTGACATTTTTGCGCCTCAAACGGGCGATAGTGATTTGAATGGCGCGGCTTTCCGGGGGAATTAATGAATTTTGACCCAGACACCGGGTTTCAGCCATGCGCCTAATTGATCGATCTGTTCATTGGTCAAGGCAATGCAACCGTTGGTCCAGTGAAACTGATCATGTATTTCAGGATTGCCGCGACCAATGCCATGAATGCCAATATAACCGCCGAGTTCCGTATTTTGTGGCGGTGTTCTTTCCTGATTGGTGGCGCGCAGAATGGAGCGCCATGTATCTTCTGTGATGGTATTTTCTTCCAATGCGCGTTGCGCGGTTTCCCGGTTAGGATAGTCCAATCCAAAGAAACGATGATATCGGCTTTGTTCGTTAATCCAGCCGATTCTGAACATACCCAGCGGTGTTTTGTCGTCCAGCGTTTTTTTATACCAGGTTGTCCCATAGCGTCCCAGTGAGATATTCTCAAAAGTCTTTTTTATCTGATCGCCCTGCATCACGGTCAATGTATGTGCAGTTGTATCGACATTGATCCATACCTCACTGGCTGAAACGCTGGCAGGCAGCATCAAAACGAAAAATATACTGAAAACGATGCAAACGTTGCGGTATAGTTGAAACAGATTATGCATAAGATTTTCCATTTTGTTGTGTGATGCGTATGTATAAATACCAGATACAATTAGTCATAACTTTTTTGCAATATTATGTTTTGGTTTATAAAGAGTCAAATCCATGTGCCTGGCAATACCCGCACTGATTGAGGAATTAACTGCCGGGGATAGTGCTGTCGTTAATCTGGGCGGCATCCGGAAAGCGATTTCGCTGGCGCTGGTTGAGGATATCAAAGCCGGCGATTACGTTATCGTGCATGCGGGTTACGCCCTGCAGAAGCTCGATCTTGCGGAAGCCGAACACACTTTGCAGCTGTTTGAAGACCTGTCAGCATCGATCGATCACCATGAAGATTGATTGGCCCAATTAAGCGTGAAATCGCATGAAGTATATCGATCCTTTCCGTAACGGCGCGGTCGCGCGGAAAATAGCCCGGAAAATAGCGGTTGAAGCGGATCCGCACCGTGATTACTATTTGATGGAATTTTGCGGCGGCCACACACATGCCATTTCACGTTATGGCATTCCTGGCATGCTGCCCGGCAATATCCATATGATTCACGGCCCTGGCTGTCCGGTGTGCGTCCTGCCGGTGGGGCGGCTAGAGAACATGATACAGCTTGCGCAAACCCCTGGATGCATTGTGTGCAGTTACGGCGACATGCTCCGCGTGCCGACCGCGCAGGGCGACAGCCTGCTGAAACAAAAAGCGCGCGGTGCGGATGTGCGCATGATCTATTCCGCCGCGGATGCGCTGCAAATTGCACAGCAAAATCCGCAGCGGCAGGTGGTTTTTCTCGCCATCGGTTTTGAAACCACTACGCCGCCGACAGCTGTCGTGATCAAACAGGCGCAGGTATTGGGATTAACCAATTTCACCGTTTTCTGCAATCATGTCTTAACCCCCTCAGCGATTTCGCATATTCTGCAATCGCCAGAAATACGTGAACTGGGACTGGTGCAACTGGACGGTTTCATTGGCCCGGCGCATGTTTCCACGATCATCGGCAGCAAGCCGTACGCCTATTTTGCCGAGGAATTCCAGAAACCGGTTGTGATTGCCGGATTCGAGCCGCTGGACGTCATGCAGGCGATTTTAATGCTCATCCGGCAGTTGAACACGGGGCGCGCCGAAGTGGAAAACGAGTTTACCCGCGCGGTGCTGCCTGACGGTAATCTCAAGGCGCAGCGGCTGGTGGCCGAAGTGTTCGAACTGCGCCGGTCGTTTGAATGGCGCGGCCTGGGTGTCGTGCCATACAGCGCGTTACGCATTAAATCCCGTTTTGCGGCATTTGACGCCGAACAGCGTTTTGCTTTGCCGGTTTTGTCGCTGACCGACCACAAGGCCTGTGAATGCGGCGCGATTTTACGTGGCGTCAAGCATCCGCGCGATTGCAGTATTTTCGGCACGGCCTGTACGCCGGATAATCCCCTGGGTTCCTGCATGGTGTCGTCAGAAGGTGCGTGCGCGGCGTATTATCGTTATGGGCGATTCCGTGAGCATAACAACGATGACACTGCAAAGATACATTGATGCAAAAGACGGATAAAAGAAAGCCGGTTTATACGCGCAAACTCGATTTCAGGCATGGTCGGGTGGAAATGATGCACGGTAGCGGAGGGCGCGCCATGACGCAACTGGTTGACCAGCTTTTCATCGCGGCATTCGACAATGAATATCTGCGGCAAATGAACGATCAGGCTTGCTTTCCGGTCGGCAACGGACGCATGGTGATGTCGACGGACTGCCATGTCGTCACGCCGCTGTTTTTTCCCGGCGGCGATATCGGCAGCCTTTCCGTGCATGGCACTGTCAATGATGTCGTCATGTCAGGCGCCAGACCGCTGTATCTGTCAGCCGGGTTTATTCTCGAGGAAGGCTTGTCGCTGGCCGTTCTCAAACGCATCGTCGAATCCATGGCCGCCGCCGCGCAGGCGATACCGGTTCCGGTGATTACCGGAGATACTAAAGTCGTCGAGCAGGGTAGTGGGGACGGTATTTTTATCACCACAACGGGCATCGGTAGGGTGCCGGAAGGTGTACATATTTCATCGGAACGGGCAAAACCGGGCGACAAAATACTGGTTTCCGGCACTATCGGCGACCACGGTATCGCCATCCTGCTGGCGCGAGAGGATTTTTCTTTTTATGGCACCCTCGAATCCGATACCGCCGCATTGCATGATCTGGTCGCCGCGATGGTTCAAACAGCATCGGATATACATGTACTGCGTGATCCGACACGAGGCGGCATTGCGGCTGCATTGAACGAAATCGCGTATCAATCCGGGATTGGGATGTTGTTGCATGAGAACCGCATTCCCGTGAAAGAACAAGTTAGCGCCGCCTGCGAGTTTCTCGGCTTCGATCCGCTCTACGTGGCGAATGAAGGTAAGCTCATCGCCATTTGCGCGCCGCAGGACGCGGACCGGCTGCTGGATGTGATGCGTACGCATCCGCTGGGACAGGATGCTACTATTATTGGCGACGTCATCGAAGATAGCCATTGTTTTGTGCAGATGGAAACCCGCTTGGGTGGCAAACGTGTGGTAGATTGGCTCAGCGGTGACCAGTTGCCGCGCATTTGTTGAGCTGATGTTATTCAGTGAAAATCCTGTTTCTGACGCATAGTTTCAATAGTCTCACGCAACGCATGTTCATCGAATTGTCATCGCGTGGTCACACGGTTTCCATCGAATTTGACATCAACGACGCCGTCGCCCTCCAGGCTGTGGAACTGTTTCAACCGGAACTGATCATCGCGCCGTTTTTGAAACGCGCGATTCCCGACACGATCTGGCGCAGGATTCCGTGTTTCATCGTTCACCCCGGTATCGTCGGCGACCGCGGCCCTGCCGCGCTCGACTGGGCGATCATGCAGGAAAAACCGGAATGGGGCGTAACCGTTCTGCAGGCCAACGCGGAAATGGATGCCGGCGATATCTGGGCAGCGGAAACATTCGCGATGCCGCCCGCGCATTTGACGCGGAAAAGCAGTCTGTATCGCCACGAAGTGACCGAAGTAGTGGTCAGCGCGGTATTGCGCGCGATCGAACGGTTTTCCGCAGGACATTTCAGGCCGCAGCCGTTGGATTATTCGCGCGGCGACGTTCGCGGCAGGCTGCATGCGCCGATGCGACAGACAGACCGCGCTATCGACTGGAAAACCGATGATACCCGCACGGTGCTGAAAAAAATCAACGCTGCCGATGGATTTCCCGGCGTGCTCGATGCGCTGTGCGGCGCACAGTGGTATCTGTTTGATGCGCACCCTGAAGCACAGTTGGCCGGAAAGCCCGGAATGCTCATCGCCCGGCGGAATAACGCCATTTGCCGTGCAACAGCGGACGGCGCGGTATGGATCGGTCATTTGAAACGCAAAACCGGACAATCGGATGATGCGCAGCCATTTAAACTCGGCGCGACATACGCGTTGCAGCACTACGCTGAAACCATTCTGAACAGTGTACCTGAAATTGCCTGTGACGTTTTTTCGGACAGGCATTCCGCCACTTATCGCGACATCTGGTTTGAACAAAAAAACGCCGTCGGTTATCTGCACTTTGCATTTTATAACGGTGCAATGAACACCGGGCAATGCGAACGGCTGCGGCAGGCCTATCTGCAGGCGGCGCAACGGGATATCAAGGTGATTGTACTCATGGGTGGCGCGGATTTCTGGTCGAACGGCATTCATCTCAATCATATCGAAGCCGCTGAAAGCCCCGCCGATGAATCCTGGCGCAATATCAACGCGATGAACGACCTAGCGCAGGCCGTCATGACCAATGAACGGCAGTTCACCATAGCGGCATTGCAGGCTAACGCGGGTGCGGGCGGCGTATTTCTGGCGCTGGCGGCGGACGCAGTGTACGCCCGCGAAAGTGTTATCCTGAATCCGCATTACAAAAGCATGGGCAACCTATACGGCTCGGAATACTGGACATATCGGCTGCCCAAACGCGTCGGCCAGGATCAGGCCATGGCACTCACGCAGAACCGCTTGCCGATAAGCGCCAGCGCGGCGCACGCAGCCGGATTGATTGACGCCAGCTTTGCGCTGGATCGCACCGCGTTTATCAAAATGATCGACAATCTGGCCGAACAGCTTGCACATGCGCCCGATTACGCCGCGCGCCTGCAACGGAAAATACAGCAACGCAGCGACGACGAGCGGGAAAAACCGTTGCAACATTACCGCGATGAAGAACTGCACCGGATGCAACTTAACTTCTACGGCTTCGATCCCAGCTATCATGTTGCGCGCTATCATTTCGTGCACAAGCTGCCTCACGCCTGGACACCGTTGTATCTGGCCCGGCACAGGGCGTTGTGCGGCGGTGAAAGAATGCCGGAATAGTTATAACTCAAATAGCAAGGTCAGAGTGACGGTATCGTGGGATAGGCCCGGGATACATGGAACAAAGATCGCTTCAACGAAAGTGTTTAAGCGGGTTTTTCATGTGTTTGCGGTGCGTCATCTCGGGCCATCATCGGCTTGCCGTCCTGCCAGATCACGGTGGCGTACTGACCGAAGCGGCGTTTCCTTTCAAGTGCCTGCCTTACGGCTTTTTGCAGCGAACCCAGGAATATTTGGCATTTTTTGGAAGGCTTTGTTTTTATAGTGACTTTCATTACACGATTTCCTATTCTAGCCATTGATTCCGAATTTCTGCAAACTCCATATCTGAGTGACAAATGTTTTGCCATCCTAATATTGAGTTTGGTATTTGCTTTCCTTGTTTCTTATAAAGTAAAAATAATTTATATGCTAATCCCGCCGCTTCCTGACGAATAGCAAGTTTTTCAGAGAGATTCAGATTTTCTGTGGTCATATCTGTATCTTTAGCAATATTCTGTAGCCCAGCCAAGATCATGTTTCTTAATTCATCGTTAAGTTGTGAAATAACTTTTTTTTCTAGTACATTTAATGCCTTGAGTGTGCTTAATAATCCAGGTTGTTTTCTCCAAAAAATGATCTGACCAATCAATGTAAGCAAATGAGAC
>JAHBZZ010000030.1 GCA_019635215.1 Nitrosomonas sp. | reverse complement strand
CTAAGAGCCTGTCGCATTGCAATGCCTGGTGATTCTGGGTTGCAATAGCGAAATTGATGATTAACGTATCGCCACAAAGCCAAAGTGAGAGCTTTGCTCGGATTGTTGACTTAAGAGATTAATGGGTGCACATTTTTGTTATTGAATTAATTGTGTTTCTTCTGCAGCAGAATTAGGATTAAACAACCCTCGCTTTGTAGGCGAGGGAGTTTTTCATGAGTGGATCGTAAATCGACTTCCATTCACCAACCTTCCCTTTCTTATCCTTCTTTTTATGCATGAACAGGGTAAAAAAGGCGTCATACATTTGAATCAATGGTAATTGATTTTATGGAAAATCTGATTATGCCGAATGATAAAACAAAACATTGTTGGGGTTTGTGATCCCATCAGTATTGATTGTTGATTACACTAGATAACTAATCCACTTTTTCAAGAGTATTGATACTAATGTGCGGCCAGCGTGCACGCCCTGGATGACCATCTTCACGTGATCTGAAAAAATCCAATATCACTACTTGTGAATATTGCATACGTAGTTTTCTCTGCGTATGCCCACGTTTGTCTTTCTCATTCAATTCTTGAATCCAGAATGTGGATTTCATGCTGGTGGCATCGGCTTGTCTAGCCACAAATGGAATGTTATGAATACCTGCATTTTGTCGTGTTGTATCAACTGTTAATACTGTTGTTCGGTGTATGTCAACTCCTTTGTTCGCAAAACGCAGAATTTCATTCATATCTCGAGGATTGAATCCAGGAAAGCCTGGAGTACTAACATTTCCCATAAAGGGATTGTTGATAAAGTGTTTATAGGGTGCTAGGTAAAGGTCTTCTTCAACATCATAACCGGGTGTAGATATATCTTCGAAACGCCCAATGGGGAGGCCGCTTGAAGGAGGAATCTCTGGCATACCTTTTTCGACGCTACTTGTTCCAAGGGCTAATACCGAGTTGCCGTGAGGGATACTTGCTAATCGAGCAACAGTGAGGTCTGCATCTATGGCACCTTTTGTGGCTAAAAAATCTTTGTCAGTGGTACGAAGGTTTTTCATATAAAGCCATAAACCAGGTTCGTGATGAATAGCTAGACCTGAATTGCCTGCAAGACCACTTTTAGGAAAGTCATCAGCAATTTGTTGACTTATTGATTGTTGATAATCCAGTGTAACTACAAATTGATCATCTTCGCTACTATTATCAATTACTCCGGGAAGTCCACGATTGGGTACATTATCGTCAACCATTGAAAATTCCAGGGTTTCATCGTATTGATTCATCAAGAGTCGGTAATCGAATGGACCGTCATCAAAGGGCAGCGCGATCATATTCCAGCCACCTCCTTTACTAACCCATTTTCCTGGGAGCGGACTTAGAGGACCTAATTCTTTACTATCGGGTTTAGGTACATAAAACCTACGTCTGAATAATTCCTTATTTCTTTTCATAGCGCATCCCCTTTCACAAATTGAGTAATGATCGACATAGTTCGATCCATTCAAGAAGAGGGAATTGTCGAATTTAAATAGAGGACATTCCAAATGAATATGGATGCTACTTAATTACAATTCCCTAAGAAAATCAGCATAGAAGTTATCTATACTTTTTGAGTAAACTCAAAAGCACTATAAATGCAACAAAATAAAAGTAATGTGAGAAAAATCACAAGATGAGAATTACTCTAGATGTTTAGTCCCACGGTATGCTGGTGTATATGAATAAGGGAAATGGTGGAGTAAATCGTTTGCGGTCGATCATGCGCAACCGGTGGAAAAGCATCGCCTGAAGTGGTATAAAGCGCGGTACTCGTCAAACACTGCCTGGGTAACGCCCCGGCGCGATTAAACCTATGACTTCTTTACCGACACAAACGATTTCAGATGCTGCACAGCAGAAAATTGTGCAGTTAATCGCCACCGAACTTACCGTTACCCCCCAGCAGGTCGCAGCAGCAGTGAATCTGCTCGACAGCGGCGCAACGGTACCTTTTATTGCACGCTACCGCAAGGAAGTCACCAGGAATCTGGACGACACGCATCTGCGCAGCATAGAGGAACGACTGCAATATCTGCGCGAACTGGAAGAACGTCGCCTGACAATTCTGGCTTCGATAGCGGAGCAGGGTAAACTGACCGATGAGCTGCGCCGCACGATTGAACAAGCCACGACAAAACAGCTTCTGGAAGATATTTACCTGCCCTACAAGCCCAAGCGCCGCACGCGTGCGCAGATCGCCCGGGAAGCCGGATTGGAGCCTTTGGCCGACGCGTTGCTGAACAACCCAGACCTGGTGCCTGAACAGGAAGCCGTCCAATATATTAAAGTACAGCCTGCAGCCGAAAGTGTGGAGGCGATTAACGTGTCCGATGTCAAAGCGGCGCTTGAAGGCGCGCGCGACATTCTGGCCGAGCGTTTCGCTGAAACAGCTGATTTGCTCGCTGCTCTGCGCAATAAACTCTGGCATGAAGGCATCGTGACTTCTACGGTAGCCGCGGGCAAGGAAATGGCGGAAGAAGAAAAATTCCGCGATTATTACGCCTATGCGGAGCCGATTCGCACCATCCCTTCTCACCGCGCGCTGGCATTGTTCCGTGGCCGCGCCCTGGGGGTGCTCAGAATCGAACTCGGCCTGGATGAAGCGTCGGAAGCGATCGTGCCGCACCCTTGTGCCGCCATGATTGCCGCTCATTTCGGTATCGAGAATCGGGGACGCGGCGCAGATCGATGGCTGACGGATGTTTGTCAATGGACCTGGCGTGTCAAGGCGCACCTGCATCTCAGCACCGAACTGCTGGTGCAGTTGCGCGAAGCGGCTGAAGTGGATGCCATCAAAATATTCAGCCGAAATCTGCGTGAGTTACTGCTGGCGGCACCGGCAGGCCCTAAGGCCGTGCTCGGCCTCGACCCCGGCTACCGCACCGGCTGCAAAGTGGCCGTGGTGGATGCCACGGGGAAATTGCTGGAGACAGGTACGATCTATCCCCATCAGCCGCGCAACGACTGGCAGGGATCGCTGGCAACCCTCGTACAATTGGTGCTGAGGCATGGCGTTGAACTGATTTCGATTGGCAACGGCACCGCCAGCCGTGAAACGGATAAACTGGCGGCCGAGGTTGTCAGGTTCGCCGCGGAACAGAAATCCGGGCTGAAGGTTGCCAAAATCGTCGTCAGTGAGGCGGGCGCTTCGGTCTATTCCGCCTCAGCCTTTGCCGCCGCCGAGTTTCCCGATTTGGATGTCAGTCTGCGCGGCGCGGTTTCCATCGCCAGGCGCCTGCAGGACCCATTGGCCGAGCTGGTCAAGATCGAGCCCAAATCGATCGGTGTCGGCCAGTATCAGCACGATGTCAATCAACGCATTCTGGCGCGATCGCTTGATGCCACCGTCGAAGACTGCGTGAATGCCGTCGGCGTAGACGTCAATACCGCGTCGACGCCGTTGCTGGCGCAGGTTTCCGGCCTGAATCGCACATTGGCGCAAAATATCGTGGAATACCGCGATAGCCATGGCCCGTTCCTGAATCGTCAAACCATTCTCAAAGTACCGCGAATCGGCGAAAAAACTTACGAGCAGGCCGCCGGGTTTTTGCGCATCAATGACGGCGATAACCCGCTGGACCGTTCCGCCGTCCATCCGGAAGCTTATCCCGTGGTCGAGCGCATCCTGGCGCGCCTGAATCAAGGAATCGAACAGGTCATGGGCCGTCCGGAAATGCTGAAAGCACTCTCTCCCGAAGCGTTTATCGATGATACCTTCGGTCTGCCGACCGTTAAGGATATTCTCGCCGAGCTGGAAAAACCCGGCCGCGATCCGCGTCCTGAATTCAAAACGGCCATTTTCCGGGAAGGTGTCGAAACGTTGGCGGACCTGAAACCCGGTATGATTCTTGAAGGCGTGGTCACCAATGTGGCGGCCTTCGGTGCTTTTGTCGATATCGGCGTGCATCAGGATGGCCTGGTGCATGTATCCGCCCTGGCCAATACATTCGTCAAAGATCCCCACACAATTGTCAAACCCGGCCAAATCGTCACAGTCAAAGTGCTGGAAGTCGACGCCACCCGGCAGCGCATCAGCCTGACCATGCGGCTGGAAGAAAAGGCGGCGAATCCTTCTCCATCCACCGGCGCTGACACCCGCATACCCCGCCCCCACGATACGCGTAAGCGACGCTCACTAGATAAACAAACAACCGCGCGCAAAACCGAACCGGCAAGCGCGCTCGCATTGGCGCTGGCGCGTGCCAGGGAGAAGAAATGAAGGTCTGTTGACATTGGTGTTGTCACTAATTGGACTGATGATTTCTTTGTTGCTCATGCCACGGTTTTGGTTGTGTAAGAGAAAGAAGACCTGGTGCGTATGGGTGAGGTGCTTTATTTCAGGCAATATAGGCTTGTTTATCGGATTGATTTGTGGTTTGTTATGATGAAGTCTGAATCGATGCGTTATCAGAATAATTAAGGGGATAGTATGCGGTTGGATGTATCAGGTTTCATTCAAGCGGCGGCAATGAAGAAGCTCACAACTCAGCGGCTTCGATCTTTCTTCAGGAAACAGTTTGGCTACACATGTACATGCTGTTGCAGCGGAGCCGGATTTGCAGATTTTGGCAGCAACCCGAGGGAAGCCGGCTTATGCCGTTCGTGTGGCGCAAGCAATCGGAACAGGCAGATGGCTCACGTTATCCGTAAAGCGTTCGGTTTGGACGAAGCCTCCCCGCTCCGCCTCCCAGACGAGGTTGTCATCTATAACACCGAATCAACCGGAGCTGTGCACGCCGCAATGAAAAGTAATGCGCGGTATCACTGTTCGGAATACTTTGGTCCTGGGTTCAAAGGCGGGGAAATGGTCAATGGTGTGCGCCACGAAGACTTGCAGAATCTATCCTTCGAGGACAACGCACTAGACTTGATCCTGAGCAGCGATGTGCTGGAGCACATACCCGCCCCTTACAGAGCTCATGCAGAAATATTCCGCACCCTTAAATTGGGCGGCAAGCATATTTTCACGGTTCCTTTCGATCCCTCCTCGCCCGCGGACGACTGCAGGGCGGAACTGCACGGGAATCAGGTTCGACTGCTGAAACCAGCGCTATATCATGGAGACCCCATCAGACCAGGCGAAGGGATTCTAGTATGGTTCATTTTCGGGATAGAAATGAAGCAACGGCTTCAGGCCATCGGCTTTGAAGTTCAGACTTTATACCTTCATGCCCCTAAAAGAGGTATCATCGGTGACGGCGCCATTGTTTTTGTCGCCACAAAGCCTTTCAACGCCGCATAGGATTGATCAAACTCGATGCACGTATCTCCCTGACAAACAGTAACTGGCCGCGATGACTGCGACCGGAATGGCGTCGGACTGATGCGCCCGGCCAAACAAGACATGCAATGCCTCGCCGCCGGCAGCAAATTTTGATAGCGCGCCAGTGAGGCAGTACAGTCTCAGGCGATATCGCCTTCGTGTATCGGCAGGGCGCATGGCGTACCACGTTTAGCCAGAAAATCAGGCCGGGGGCGTTTTCCGCCAAAAGGCGCTATCAGGCGGTTACTAAGCGCGTTATACACGACAAAGAAGTTGCTGCGCGGAAAGGGTGTGATATTGCCGTTTGAACCATGCATGGTATTGCAATCGAATAAAATCACAGTGCCGACTGGTCCCAAGGGCGTCTCGATGCCGCCGGTTTCGGCCAGTGTGCGCAAGCTATCGTCATCGGGCACGCCGTATTCCTGTTTCTTGAGCGACTGCACATAGTGATTGTCAGGCGTTTCCCCGATACAGGCGATATATTGCCGGTGCGAACCCGGGATCAACATCAACGGTCCGTTATGGCTATAGTTGGGTGTCAGCACAATCGACATCGACAAAGCGCGCATACGTGGCATGCCATCTTCGACATGCCAAGTTTCAAAATCGGAATGCCAGTAGAATTCCTTACCCCGAAAGGCCGGTTTAAAATTAAGACGCGACTGGTGGATGTAAACATCGTCGCCCAACAGAAAACGGGCAATGCCGGCAAGGCGCTGGTCGCTGGCCAGACGTGCAAAAATCCGGCTGATTTCATGGACCTTAAAGATCGAACGCAGTGCCCCGCTGCCAGGTTCCCGAATCAGAAATTCCGGGTCAATATCTTCTGTGTCACCTTGCAGCACCGCTATTTCACGCTGTAAACAGACAATTTCGTCAGGTTTAAGCAAATCAGGCAGTACCAGAAAGCCGTCCCGGTCGTAACTTTCCGTTCGTGCGTGTGTCAGGGGTGAAGTGATTGTCCAGTCGCCATAGACAACAGGATCCTGGCGTATCAGTACCTCGGGCATGGCATGCACACGCGATGGATAACAATCAGCTTGTGTTGTAACAAAGCCCGGTTGAAGTTGCTCTTTCATTTTTATATCTCATTATTCGACAGCTTCAGCCTCGAGAGGGTAAGCGCCGGTTGCATCATGCACCTCACGGCCGTTAAGTGGCGGATTAAAGACGCACGCCAGCTCCATTTCGGTATCGGCACGCAATACATGCTTATCATGCCGATCCAGAATATAGATCGTTCCTGGTGTGATCTGATATTGCCTGGCATCATTCGAGGTTTCGACCATCCCGTGACCGGAGATACAGTAAACCGCTTCAAGATGGTTTTGATAGCACATCCCGGTCAGGGTGCCGGCATAGATAGTTGTGATATGAAAGGAAAAACCCATGCCATCATTTTTCAACAACAGGCGGGTGCTTTCCCAGTTCTGCGCGACAACCCTGCGAGAAGAGTTGCGCGCATCTTTTAAATGACGCACGATCATAACTAGGCAGCCACTACGTTACTGAGAGATTTGCGTTGGCTGGCAACGGCCGCCGCAACGCTTGCATCCAGAATATCCAGGCCGCGCGTCAGATCTTCATTGCTGATTGTGAGCGGGCACAGGCATTTGACAACTTCGCTATCGGGTCCGCTGGTTTCAATCACCAGACCACGCGCAAAGGCGGCACGGCTGACGGCTGCAGCCAGCTCACCACTGCCGCCGCAATCAATGCCCTGCATCAAACCGCGTCCCTTCACCTTGATGAGCCCCTCGTCATGCTTCTCGGCAATGGCGCGCAAGCGTTGGGTCAGCATCACCGCTTTGACCTGAACAGATTTGGCAAATTGGTCATCGCGCCAAAATGTTTCGATTGCCGCTGCGGCGGTTACAAAAGCGTGGTTGTTGCCGCGGAAGGTGCCATTATGTTCTCCCGGTTCCCAGATATCGAGTTCACGTTTGATCAATGTCACTGCGAACGGCAATCCATATCCGGAAAGTGATTTGGATAAGGTCACGATGTCCGGTTTGACATTAGCGGCTTCAAAGCTGAAGAAATTGCCCGTGCGGCCACAACCTGCTTGAATATCGTCGATGATCAGCAGCATATCGTAACGGCGGCATAAGCGCTCCAACCGTTGCAGCCATTCATAGGATGCCACATTCAGCCCGCCTTCGCCTTGCACGGTTTCGAGAATAACCGCAGCAGGGTGATCAAGACCGCTGCTGGCATCTCCCAGTACTTTCGCAAAATAATCGATGGTATCAACTTCGTTACCCATATAGCCGTCATAGGGCATTGCTGTCACCCCTGTCAGGGACATGCTGGCACCCCCGCGATGATGCTGGTTACCGGTTGCCGCCAGCGAGCCCAGCGTGACACCATGAAAACCATTGGTGAACGACACAATATTGGTACGCTGTTTGACTTTGCGTGCTATTTTCATCGCGGCTTCAATCGCATTGGTACCGGTCGGGCCAGTAAACTGAATGACATAATCCAGACCGCGCGGCTTGAAAATATGTGTCTGCATGGCTTCGAGGAATCCAGCTTTGGCACGGGTGTGCAAATCGAGGCTGTGGGTGATGCCATCCGAAGCAATGTACCGCAACAGCGCATCGCGCAGCACTGGATGATTATGACCGTAATTCAAGCTACCGGCACCCGCCAGAAAATCGAGATAGCCTCGCCCTTTGCTATCATAAAGTGTAGCGTTCTCAGCGCGCTCGAAAACACAAGGAAATGAGCGTGCATAGCTTTGCACCCGCGACTCGTTGCGTTTAAAAATATCGGTACTAATATGATCTGCCGTTGTGGCTGCTTTATGTGTGGTCATGATTTTTCCTTCTGTTTGATTTACCCTGCCCGATACTTGGAACGGGCCAATGGATATGAGGAACTCGCTGTCATGTTGACCGCTCAAATGCTGGTCGCGGTCAAACAACAGTGTGCGTAGATGGGATGCGTCCAATGCCGCAGCTATTTTTTCAAACATCGCTCTTGATGCTGTGTTGGATGAAGTCACAGTAGTTTTCAGCATGGAAACGCCGGCACATACGGGGCGCGACAAAATATCGAGGATCAGCCGTTTACCCAGGGCCTTGCCTCGCGCGACAGGGTCTATTGCCACCTGCCAGATAAACAGTGTTTCGGGTGCATCCGGCAACCGATAGCCTGAAACAAAGCCGAGAATCCTGCCATCCTGTTCGGCCAGGGCGGAAGTTGCTGAGAAATGCGTACACTGCAGCAAATTGCAGTAAAGCGAGTTTTGGTCGAGCGGTGGACAGTTTGCAATCAGTGCATTTACAGATGTTCCATCCGTGGAAAAAGGCTGGCGAATAACGATATTGCTAAGCTGCTGTACTTCCAAATATGAGTCCTGTAGTTTGTTTTCGGTCGATAGCGATAGTTTCCAACTTTTAAACTACTGCTTGTGTATCATCCCATTACTTATTTACCTTATAGGAAGTTACATAGCCCTGTCAAATGCGCAACCCGTTCAAATATGGAAAATCGGCATGGCTTTCCATAATATATTCGACAATAAAAAATATCTTGTTATCAATTGCCTAATGAAGTGTCGCGTTGTATAAAATCCATATCCGCCAATTTTTTAGAAAAAGAAAATACCTGTCATGCGGATTGCCGACAGGGGATTAAAGTCCCCGGTTCTGTGGCATGATACAACCGGCATGGTGTTTATGAAAGACAAGCAGGAGCGGAATTTTTTTAAGTTGCTGCCCTATATGCGCTGTATCTCCCCTTCCCGTCACTGCAATCGTAGGCCTCATGGTGACCTTCGCCGTGGAGGCACAGGCTGACTTCATCACGTTTTTTGATAAGTCGGATTTTCTTTCTGCAACGGGGCCACTTCCCAACATTCCTGGAACGCTTAGTACGCTCACTGTCGGAGATATCACGTTCATGAAGGTCGGAGTCTCTATACTCGGGTTTGCCGACTTTTCGCCCCGTTTTCCGGGAAATGAACTGGCCATGTACGATAAGGAGCATTTGGATGTGATTCTGGCAAACCACGCCTTCTCGTTCGGCTTTGACTTTGTTGAACCGCAGTTCAATCCAAATGTCAATGCTCTGTTCGTCGAATCCACGTTCGAAGTCACACTCAGGAATGGCTTCTCATCGATCTTCAGTTTCTCGTTTGCTGCTCCGAACGATATCGCGTATTTCGTTGGGGTTTGGGGGGACATTGCCTTCGACTGTGTTGAAATCCGCGAAACGGAGGCATTGAGAACGAATTTTTCGGCGGTTCTACACTAGTTCCACGGCAATCCCCGAGCTGAGCTCCATCCTTTTACTCTCAATTGGTGGTGGAATTGGAATGATGTTTCGGCGAAAACGCAATATGCAACGCTGCACACCATGCAATTATGCCTAAAACGAATATACCGGAACGGCCGAGAGGCCGGGTTTGCAATGGAGAATCAAATGCGTTTGCCCGATGTTTCCTGACGTTAGACTTGGGAAAGAAGTAATGTTTAAAAAATATGATTTGTTTTGTAGCACGGTAGGACTGGGTTACTCGCCTCGCACTGGTACTGGTGCGCGTCAGGGAGAAGAAGTAGCGACAGATTTGTTAACGTTTGCTGATCCGTTGGACTGATAACGTCTTTCCACGCTTGTTTAAAATATGAGTGCAAATCATTGTGGTGGAGATATCCTTGTGTCCAAGCAATTCCTGTACGGTACGGATCCAAGTAATAACTTTTTACTAATCAGGCGGTACTCAAAAGGGGGAAATTACATAATCACTCTATCGTGGATAATCTGAATTTATGGAATAAATTCAGAAAACGCACTATTCTTTTGCTTAAGTTTGTACAGAAGCCGGTCATAAAAACGAATTCGAATGATCGAGTGAATGATCAGATATACACTGAGAACAACTAAAGCAAGGTTAAGTATCCCCAGTGGTATTAAAAGATGCAAAACAGTCAGGGCCTCGTAAGATTTTGAGGTGGCTATAAGCAGGCTCATCACTGATAAAGGTAGTACCAATATTGCTATGCCTGTGCGCATAACTGATAACGCTGTACGTTTCTCAGATAAAATGACCTGAATCTTATTCAATATTGTTGAATCAGTTTTTTCCGCTTCCTTAATTTCAGCGGAATTAAAATTATTAGCCTGTTGTTCAGTCATTATCTGGTTCTTTGTGAAACCGAATGCGGGGGGGCGGTTGAGTCAGAAACGCCATGATTTTCAGCAATTTTTTGGATGATACGCAAGTTAACGCCAGATTTTTCGGTAAGAGTTTTGCGGGTCCGATACATTGACCCAAGTACAGCACACAATTGTTTGCCATGTAATCATGGCGCTATTTCTCTTACCTCACTGTTCAACCTAATCCAGCATGAGCCATTTGCATCGTGGTAATAATTATACGCTATAAAAGAATGTGCGATTTTAATTCGGTTTACTCAATTTCTTATGAATTTTTATGAAAAAATGCGTAAATTGATACAAATTTGCTTTGTTTTTGGATATTTTTTACCGGTTTTCTGTTTAGAAGACGTATTTCTCCTGTTTCATCAAGCTTTCAATAAACAATTTCGGTAATCTTTCCAGGTTTACGCCATGGCTTGTAGAATATGCCAGGCATGCGCTTTTGCCAGTCTCGTAATGCAGGGTTTTTCCGCTGATACCGCTGCCGTGCCTGACTGCCAAAGGTGCGTTCAACAACGTAACGCAATCGAGTAATTCAGGTGTGCTCTATAATTGTCGCGTGGTCTGCGATTTGTTCCTTATCGTCTTGTCTTGAGTTATGTCATTTTTGCATGATTAATCTTTTTTTTGTCGTGCAATATCCCGTAATGTGTAAAACAACGCATGATGCAGCCATTATTCGAGCGGAAGATTCATAGTATCATTCGTGGATTTGATTTGAGATTCGGCATTTGTTTTTTCTGGCAGTTATCGTACACCTGCACTTCACCGATTCCGCTGTAACCGCTAAAAACCCAATAGAATCTTGTTTTCTATGAAAAATATCTTGTTATTCATGCTGCTGGCGTTGTCACTGCTTTCGGGTTGTCAGTCATTGCTCAAATCAGCCGAAAGCATACCCATAACCGATATTCCTTACCAGCGCAAGGATTGGCCGCATTGGATCGATGCGGACAGAAACTGCCGCAACACCCGCCAGGAATTGCTCATCGCGGCCAGCAAGATACCCGTTCAGTTCAAGGATAAGCGGCAGTGCACGGTTAAAACCGGGTTGTGGAGCGGACCCTATACCGGAAAACAGTTCATTAGGGCATCCGATGTTGACATCGATCATATCGTCCCGCTGGCGCATGCGCACCGGCATGGTGCATCACAATGGACGCGCACGCAGCGCCGCACCTTCGCCAACGATTTTGAAAACCTGCTCGTTGTCGATGACGCCATCAACCAAGCCAAATCGGATAAAGCGCCGCATGAATGGTTGCCGCCGAATAAGGTTTTTTGGTGTGAATACGGCCGGCGCTGGCAGCGTGTCAAGGATAAATACCGGTTGCGCTACAGCGCGCCGGAACGTGACGTGCTGAAACAACTGGCTGCTATCTGTTACCGGTAAAAAGGCTTGGCGGGTTTCCTGGCCTTGATACCGTGCGGAAAGTACGTCTGGAATGATGGCAAACAATCAGAGTGGCCTGATCAAGTAAGATCGGATACTCCAAGTTAAGCGAATTTTATCGGTTTTGCCATTTCTGCCTCATAATTGATTGGGATTTTTGTATCCCAGATACGAATGCGACCGGTGATTGTTATAAGACACAGCGATATACAGCAAGATATTTTGATGTAATGAAATGGACGCCACTATTCGGTAAGCGGTGCTCGAGAAGGTATTTGTGTTTTGTGAATGCACAGTGCTAGTTGAGGGTGAGCACAGTTTTAAATCGGACAAAATGCGCTGAAAGCGTTTCGTTTTTAATTAACAGGTTTTTGCCGTGTACGTGTAGAATAATTGCGCTAACAAGTAAAAATTGTTTTTAAAAAGAGAAAATCTGGGAGTTGAGAATGAAAAAAATAGGCATTTTGTTGAGTTCATTTGTTCTGGTTGCGTTAACAGGCTGTGGAGCGAGTAAGGATTATACGCCTCCGGCGGATGCTAGCGGGGAGAGGATTTTTAGTACGGCTTGTACGGAATGTCACAAACCGCTGAGGGGTGACGTGGCGATGATTCTGAGTGAAAAAGTCGCTAATAAGGAAGCTTTGAAGAACAAATTCCAGAAGGGTAGCATGAGAATGCCCGCATTTCCGAATATCCAGGGTGAGGCTGCCGATCGTCTTGCAGAATATTTGCTTGCTAACAGCGAGGTGAAGTAAATTCATACCGGTAAGCAAAGAAATTTCTGCGCCAGGAAATTCGGGAAATTTTCTGGCATTGAGACAGTTTCGTTTTCTGTATTTGTTGTATTTGAGTGTATTTACGTATTTTAATAGGTTGGCGCGTTCCGGTTTGTCGTCTTGATTGCATCGGGATACTTTAAGTTATGTATTTGTCAAAAGCGCTGCAAATACTGTCAATTAAAGCTATAAATATGGCTCGTACATTCCAGTGGGATTTTTAAAAAAGAAAATCAGCATATCTCCTCTAATAACAGTAGAATTATGCGGAACAGTCGATCATTTGTTTTTGATTAAAATCAACGAATAGAATTTAAAGTTTTTTAAATATCCTGAAAAAAGACGGAATATAATTTTGTTAACAGAACGGTTCTCAGCTAAAGATTTTAGTGTTGCACAGATACGCTCGAGTTGCGCGACATGCAGTTTACGTGAGTTATGTTTGCCCGTTGGCTTGAATGATGAAGAAGTGGCGATGCTGGGTGAAGTGGTTGTTCACAAGCGTAAGATTCAGCGTGGTGGTTACTTACATCGCACGGGAACAAAATTTCAGGCGCTGTATGCTGTCAAGAGCGGTTTTCTGAAAACCTGTATATTGGAAGAAGATGGTCGTCAGCAGGTGACGGGATTTCATATGACAGGAGAATTGCTCGGGCTGGATGCGATCAGCACCGATATGCATACTTGTGAAGCTGTTGCTTTAGAAGACAGCGAAGTGTGTGAAATTCCGTTTTCTAAACTTGAAGATATTAGCCGGACTATCCCGTCACTGATGCATCATTTTCACAAAATCATGAGCAGGGAGATTGTGCGTGATCATGGCGTTATGTTGTTACTCGGCAGCATGAAAGCTGAGGAACGATTGGCTTCATTTTTGCTGAATATGTCGCGGCGTTTTGTAATCCGGGGTTATTCTGAAACTGATTTTAATCTGCGGATGACGCGTGAAGAAATCGGCAGTTACCTCGGTTTGAAACTTGAAACAGTCAGTCGCGCTTTTTCAAAATTACAAGAAGAAGCGATAATCGTAGTAAATAACAAGCATATCAAAATTCTGAATCTTGAGCGTCTGAAAATAAAAATGGGAAATTCTTCCTGTGCTACTTGAGGGTTGTCTGTTGTGCTAATACCTTACCGGTCGAGGTAACAGTTAAAGCGACTGTAGTATTGAAGGATATTTGGGTTGGTAAAAAGAGTGCCTGCTGTCAATTTGTCATGCTTGGTGCTGTATTACTGATCACACGAATGACTTTATGCTGCATCATAAAACAGTTCTACTGGCTTGAGTGCGAACGGGAAAATGTTATAATGAACGGTTGCTGAGCTCTGGTGCGAATTAGTTAAGTGCAGTGGAGCAGGCAAAATTCATTTTAATTTTATGATAACTATCGCACATCTGCTTCGATAAGAGGGTGTTGGAATTGTGTGTGGAAATTCCAAATTCACATGGCAGATGGAGGCTCAACCCTTAAAGGAAAATTTATGTCAATAACGATGCGGCAAATGTTGGAAGCAGGTGTTCACTTCGGTCATCAAACACGCTTCTGGAACCCTAAGATGGCTCCTTATATCTTCGGCCATCGTAATAAAATTCACATCATCAATCTGGAACGTACGCTGGAATTGTACCAGGATACCATGAAATACGTTCGTCAGTTGTCAGCAAATAAGGGAGTGATTCTGTTCGTCGGTACCAAACGTCAGGCGCGCGATATTATTCGTGAGGAAGCGATGCGTTGCGGTTCACCTTATGTCGATCAGCGTTGGCTTGGTGGTATGTTGACCAATTTCAAGACAATCAAACAGTCTATCAAGCGTCTTCAAGATATGGAAACAATGGTCCAGGACGGTACGCTCGACAAGATGATCAAAAAAGAGGCGCTTGATTTGCAGCGTGAGTTGGTGAAGTTGAACGCAAGTCTGGGTGGGATCAAAGATATGAAAAGTTTGCCAGATGCGTTGTTCGTGGTTGACGTAGGTTATCAGAAAGGTGCTATCACTGAGTCCAGGAAGCTGGGTATTCCAGTGATTGGTGTTGTGGATACCAATCATAATCCTGAAGGATTGCATTACATCATTCCAGGAAATGATGATTCCAGTCGGGCAATACGCTTATATGCCCGCGGTGTGGCCGACGCTGTTCTGGAGGGGCGTAATCAGGCGATCCAGGAAATCGTTGAAATGACTGCTGAAGAATAATCATTTTGCTGCAAATATGAGTCTAAGCAGATGGTTCCGGTTTTTTTAAGCTTTCTTGATGACAATGCGCAATTGCAATTATAGTTTGTAGTTAGACTGCTAAGAAAGTCATTAAAGAAGGAAATATTCACCATTTAATACTGAATTTTAATATATAGCGTGGAGTAATGAAATATGGCGGCGATTTCCGCAAGCATGGTAAAAGAATTACGTGAGTTGACAGGGCTGGGCATGATGGAATGTAAGAAGGCCTTGGTTGAGACTGACGGTGATATGAAAGCGGCTGAGGACCTCCTGAGAATCAAAAGTGGCGCGAAAGCGAGTAAAGCGTCAGGCCGTGTTACTGCAGAGGGCGTAGTTGGCGTATATATTTCTGCTGACGGAAAAAATGGCGCATTAGTGGAAGTAAACTGTGAGACAGATTTTGTGGCTAAAAACGATGATATTGTTAAGTTTGCCAATGATCTGGCTGAATTGGCTGCTTCAAAGAAAATTACGGATGCACAGGTTCTGAGTGAGGCTGTATTTTTTAATGGTGAAGCGGTTGAGGATTCACGTAAAGCACTGATCATGAAGCTCGGTGAAAATATCAGTATTCGTCGTTGTGCGAATCATGTAACTGAAGGCAAACTGGCGTCTTACCTGCATGGCAGTAAGATCGGCGTGATGATTGATTACAATGGTGGTGATGAAACGATTGGTAAGGATCTGGCCATGCATATTGCCGCAAGTAAGCCTATGTGTGTCAATAAGGATCAGGTATCGTCCGAGGTGCTTGAGCATGAGCGACAGATATTTACTGCACAGGCAGCCGAAAGTGGAAAACCGGACAATATCATCGAGAAAATGGTCGAAGGACGAATTATCAAGTTTCTGGCTGAAGTGACTTTGTTGGGACAGCCATTTGTCAAAGACCCTGATCTTACGGTAGAAAAGCTATTGGCGCAGAAATCTGCATCAGTCAATGATTTTACGATGTATGTCGTGGGGGAAGGTATCGAAAAGAAAGTTGAGAATTTTGCTGATGAAGTTAGGGCGCAGATGGGACAAGCAAAATAAGAATGACAATTGTGTCACTTTAAGTTACTAAATTCATGACACCGCAATATAGACGCATCCTGCTGAAATTATCAGGGGAAGCCCTGATGGGGGATAACAGTTATGGCATCAATCAAGCCGTTGTCAGTCGGATTGTTGCCGAAATCAAAGAAGTCAATAAAATGGGTGTCGAAATCGCTATTGTGGTTGGTGGTGGTAACATTTTTCGTGGTATGAAAACGACAAATGACAGTATAGAACGGGTTACTGCTGATTACATGGGGATGCTTGCAACAGTCATGAACGCGCTAGCATTGCAAGATGCGATGAAACAGGCGGATCTGGTGCCTCGTATACAGTCTGCTCTCCGGATAGAGCAAGTTGTGGAGCCCTATGTCCGCAATAAGGCGATGCGCTATTTGAAGGAAGGTTGGATTGTCATTTTTGCTGCCGGCACAGGTAATCCTTTCTTCACTACAGATACGGCTGCGGCATTGCGCGGCATGGAAATGAATGCGGATATTATGCTGAAGGCAACCAAGGTCGACGGGATTTATACGAATGATCCCGCAATAGATCCTCAAGCAAAACGCTACCAGAAAATTTCATTTGATGAAGCGATAACTAAGAATCTGCAGGTAATGGATGCGACTGCGCTGACGCTCTGTAGAGACCAGAAATTGCCACTGAATGTATTCAGCATATTCAAATCGGGTGCACTGAAACGCATTATAATTGGGGAAAATGAGGGAACTTACGTGATGGTATAAACCGTTTCGACCTGATGAAACGAAGACCTGATTTCTCGTTCACTATTTTAATGCTGATTATGGCTTGGCTTATTGGGAAAAATTATGATTGCTGATGTAAAGAAATCTGCAGAGCAAAAAATGCAGAAGAGTCTGGAAGCGCTAAGGGTTGATCTGAGCAAAATAAGAAGTGGGAGAGCGCATACAGGTTTACTTGATCATGTCACGGTCGATTATTATGGTGCCCCAACGCCGATCAATCAGGTCGCAAACGTCAATTTGATTGATACACGTACCATCGGTGTCATTCCATGGGAAAAGAAAATGGCGAGCGCCATCGAAAAAGCAATACGTGATTCAGATCTTGGTCTCAACCCCATGTCTGTAGGAGAGGCTATACGCGTCCCGATGCCGCCCTTGACGGAGGAGCGCCGCAGAGAGTTAACCAAAGTCGTCAAGCAGGAAGCTGAGAATGTGCGTATTGCGATGCGGAATATTCGTCGTGATGCGAATGCGCATCTCAAGGAATTGTTGAAATCCAAGGAAATTTCTGAAGATGAGGAACGGCGTGGTCAGGATGAAATTCAAAAATTAACTGATCGCTATATCGCTGAGATTGAGAAAGTTTTACAAGCTAAAGAAGCCGAATTAATGGCGATTTGATATGTCTCTGGGTACTGACTCCGTGCGAGAAATACCTGAAGCAGGATCGATGCCGCGACATATTGCGATCATTATGGATGGTAATGGACGTTGGGCAAGAAAAAGATTAATGCCGCGAATGGCCGGACATAAGCAGGGTGTGGAAACGGTCCGGAATGTAATCAAATCCTGTTCTGAGCATGGCATCGAATATTTAACACTGTTTGCTTTCAGCAGTGAAAATTGGCGTAGACCCGCTGACGAGGTTTCGTTTTTGATGCAACTGTTTGCAGGTGCTCTGGAACAGGAAATGACCAAATTGCACGAAAATGGTATTCGTTTCAAAGTGATTGGTGATATATCGCGGTTTGAACCTAGAATCGTGAAATTCATTCATCAAGGAGAGCAACTGACAGCTCACAATTCCAAACTTACGCTTACGATTGCGGCGAATTATGGCGGTCGATGGGATATCATGCAGGCAATGAGAAAAATGATAGAGGAATCTCATAATTTGCCGAGGCAATTCAAGGAAGCAGACCTTACGCAATATTTGTCTATGAATTATGCGCCTGAACCGGATCTGTTTATTCGTACCGGAGGAGAATATCGCATCAGTAATTTCCTGCTATGGCAACTTGCTTATACAGAATTATATTTTACCAATACGCCTTGGCCAGATTTTAATAAAAGGGAGTTTGATCTGGCTATTCAGTCTTATCAGCAACGTGAGCGTCGTTTTGGACAAACGAGTGAACAGATTCGGCAGTAAGTTATGTCGTACATTTGATGTTCTGGAATATTTGATTCTCTCTTCATCATGATTCCTACAAATAATCAGGTAGCTTCATTTTGATAGAGGGATATCCATGTTAAAAGTGCGTGTCCTTACAGCGGCTGTTGTATTGCCGCTATTTCTGCTGGCGTTGCTGTATTTGCAGAATATCTTTTGGGCAACATTGCTCTTGGTATTGGCCGTAATAGGTTCGCGTGAGTGGTGTAATCTGGCCGGTTTCTCGGTCAAAAACACGGTTATATTTATGATTCTGACGACGCTGGTGGGGGGAGAGTTGTTGTTCCTGCTCAGTGAGGCGGTAGAAATCAATGCCTATACATCAGTGATGGCATGGGTTTATGTCCTGTCCGCGCTTTTCTGGACGGGTTATGTTCCCTTTCAATTAAAATATCCGCGCAAGATCAATAATACACTTGCACTGATGTTAGTAGGCTGGTTGGTATTGATTCCCACTGCGCTTTCGCTATATCAGTTACGTGCCATTAATCCTGTGCTTTTGTTGGGCTTTATGGCGACTATCTGGATTTCTGATACGGCCGCTTATTTTGTTGGTAGGGCTTATGGCAAGCGTAAACTAGCCTACCATATCAGTCCTGGAAAAACCTGGGAAGGTGTCGTAGGCGCTATTTTTGCTGTTATAGCGTACGGTTTGGTGTGGGTTTTCGTTTTTGCCGATGGCGCGTACATAGCAACGTTAATTCCACTGTTAATCATTTTGGCAATATTAGGCATTATAGGCGATTTGTTTGAGTCGCTTATAAAACGTCAGGCGGGTGTGAAAGACAGCGGTAAAATTCTTCCCGGTCATGGCGGTATCCTGGATCGCATCGACGCATTGACTGCCGCATTGCCTATTGCCATCCTGGCCTTACAGGTTTTTAATTCTTTTCAACTATGAATACTATTCGTCATTTGACTATCCTGGGGTCAACCGGCAGTATCGGTGAAAGCACGCTTGATGTTGTTCATCGGCATCCCGATCGTTTCAAGATTCTGGCATTAACAGCCAATACCAATGTTCAGAAAATGCTGTCGCAATGCAGTCAATTTAAACCGCAATTTGCAGTCATGCTGGATTCTGTGTCCGCGCAACAGCTGGAAGAATCAATCAAACAGGCGGGGTTGGATACGGTTGTATTGTCAGGTGTTGAGTCATTGGAAAAAGTCGCTTCGCTGTCCGAAGTCGATATTGTCATGGCAGCAATTGTCGGCGCTGCGGGTATACGACCAACATTTGCTGCGGCACAAACCGGCAAACTTGTGTTACTTGCCAATAAAGAGACGCTGGTGATGGCGGGGCGGATTTTTATGGATGCGGTCAAAAAACATCATGCTGTGTTATTGCCGATTGATAGCGAGCATAATGCGATACACCAGTCGTTGCCCTATAATTTTAATGGCAACCTAATGGAAAAGGGCATCAGGCGCATTTTGTTGACTGCGTCCGGTGGCCCGTTCAGAAAGACATCACAGGATTCTCTGAGACATGTGACGCCTGAACAAGCCTGTGCGCATCCGAATTGGGATATGGGCCGGAAGATATCGGTGGATTCCGCAACCATGATGAATAAAGGACTTGAGGTCATAGAAGCGCATTGGCTCTTTAATGCACCTCCAGAAAACATTCAGGTTGTTATTCATCCGCAAAGCGTAATCCATTCGATGGTTGAATATGTGGATGGATCGGTTTTGGCACAGCTGGGAAATCCCGATATGCGTACACCTATAGCGCATGCGATGGGTTATCCCGAAAGAATCGAAAGTGGTGTTGCTTCGCTCAATATGTTTGATGTCGCGCATCTGGATTTTGAACCACCTGACTTTGAGCGTTTCCCTTGCCTGAGATTGGCGTATCATGCGCTTGAAATGGGCGACAATATGCCTGCAGTGCTCAATGCGGCAAATGAAGTTGCTGTTGCATCGTTTCTTGATGAGAAAATGCCTTTTACAGCTATTCCGACCGTGATCGAATATGTCATGCAAAATGTGAAACAACAGGAGATTCACACGTTGAACGATGTGTTGAGCGTGGATCATATCGCACGTGAAACTGCCCGGAATTGGCTTGCTGCATTAAAATAGATAAAACCGATCATTACCGTTTTTCTGTGCTGTTTTTTTTCTAATGGTAAGATAATGATCTTGAATGACGTACCTATACCCGATGCATAGAGATGCGGAATTGATTTCCAGTGATAGGATTAACGGATAAATGATAAAAAATAGCCTTTTCCCTCGCGCATAACAATGGATTGATATGTCAATATTTTTTACTCTGGCCGCATTTATCATTGCTTTAGGCATACTGATCACTTTTCATGAGTTCGGACATTATCTGGTTGCTCGATGGAATGGAGTGAAGGTGTTGCGATTCTCGGTCGGTTTCGGTCAACCGGTTTTCCGTAAACGTATCGGTAAGGATCAGACAGAATGGGTTGTCGCGGCTATTCCTCTGGGTGGCTATGTCAAAATGCTTGATGAGAATGAGGGCCGCGTAGCTGAAAAAGATTTGTTCCGTGCATTTAATCGCCAGCCTGTTGGGCGGCGATTCGCTATTGTTGCGGCTGGTCCGCTGGCTAACTTTTTGTTGGCAATAGCTTTGTATTGGTTGATGTTTATTTTAGGCGTTGAAGGTATCAAACCGATTATCGGTTCCATCGTACCGAATACACCGGTGGCCCAGGCAAAGTTCGAAGAAGGTGAGACAATTGTGCGGATTAAGAATGAGGCCGTTGAAAGCTGGCAGGATGTTCGCTGGACTCTGTTACGCTATGCGGTCAATCAGTCTTCAGATATTACAGTAGAGACGACTAATCAGCGCGGAGAAATCAATTGGCGGCAACTGGATTTGAGCGGTGTTCATCCCGATGAGCTGGAAGGTGATGTACTCGGGAAAATAGGATTTAGTGCTTATCAACCTGAAATTAAACCCATTATCGCTGAAGTAATGTCTGGAAGTGCCGGTGCACGTGCCGGATTGATGGTTGGTGATGAAGTCATTGCGGTTGATGATAAGACCGTGTATGACTGGATGGAATTCGTACCGGAGATACAGTCGAATCCTGGTCGTACTGTGGTTCTGGAAATTCTGCGTCATGGTGAGGTGATTCAATTGAGTGTGACGCCTGAAGCGGAAATTGAGCATGGACGGACAATCGGTCGAATCGGTATCACGCCGGTGATTGATCAATCCGTTTTTGAGGCTTTACGTGTGATGGTAACGTACCCGGCAGATGAAGCTGTCAGGAAGGCTTTGGAGAAAACCTGGGAAACGACAGTGTTAACATTGCGAATGCTGTATAAAATGCTCTTTGGCGATGTATCCTGGAAAAATATCAGCGGCCCTATATCCATTGCGGATTATGCGGGACAATCCGCGCAAATGGGACTGGCTTCCTATCTTGCGTTTCTAGCGTTGATCAGCGTCAGTTTGGGCGTACTGAACCTATTGCCTATCCCGGTTCTGGATGGCGGGCATTTGATGTATTATACGATAGAGATAATTAAAGGGTCACCGGTCTCAGAAAAGGCCATGATTATCGGCCAGAAAATTGGTTTGGCCATGTTGTTTACGCTGATGACATTTGCGATCTATAACGATATTAGCCGCCTTACCACTGGTTAAAGAATGATATTCAAATATCTTGTTGCGCTGGTTACATTCTTAAGCGCTTTTTCAGCTTGGGCGAGTGAGTCATTCGTTGTTGTCGATATCCGTGTTGAAGGTATTCAACGCACTGAGGCCGGTACGGTATTCAGTTATCTACCAGTAAAGGTCGGTGACACACTGGACGAAGCCAAGGTAACTGCAGCAGTCAAGGCTTTATATGCAACTGGCTTTTTTAAAGATGTCAAACTGAAAACCGAGAACGGTGTACTCATTGTACAAGTTGAAGAACGTCCGGCCATAGCACAGATAAATATTACAGGTGCAAAGGCATTTGATAAGGAAAAACTTACGGAAGGTTTAAAACAGGCCGGATTATCGGAGTCTCGAATCTTCAGCCGTTCCATGCTTGATCGCGCAGAACAGGAACTAAAAAGACAATATATCAGCACCGGTAAATATGCCGTTCAGATCACTACGACAACGACACCTTTGGAGCGCAATCGTGTTGCGATTAATTTCGATATCAAGGAAGGACGCACTGCACGAATCAGGCAGATCAGTTTTGTCGGCAATGAAACCTTCAATGACAAAACGCTGCGTGATCTTTTTGTTTTAACAACACCGGGTTTGTTGACCTGGTTTACCAAGAACGATCAGTATTCGAAGCAGAAGTTATCCGCTGATCTGGAAACGTTGCGATCGTATTATCTGGACCGCGGTTATCTGGAATTCAGTATCGAATCTACACAGGTTTCGATTACGCCTGACATGCAGGATATCTATATCACCGTCAATATTTCCGAAGGAAAACAATATACCGTATCTGAAATCAAGCTTGCCGGTGAATTGCTGGTGTCTGAAGAAGAGCTCAAAGAACTGATATTACTGCAGCCCGGGGATGTTTTTGCGCGTCAGAAACTGACTGAATCCATTAAACTGATTACTGATCGTCTGGGTGATGACGGCTATGCATTTGCTAATGTCAATGCTGCTCCTGAACTTGATTATGAAAATCAGCAGGCCGGATTTACATTTTTTGTTGATCCTGGGCGGCGTGTCTACATTCGGCGTATTAATATTTCCGGTAATGATCGTACAAAGGATGAAGTGATTCGCCGCGAATTCCGGCAGATGGAAGGCGCATGGCATTCAACATCGAAAATCAATCTCTCCCGGCAACGGGTTGACCGGTTGTTCTATTTCAACAGTGTCGATGTCGAGACACCGCCGGTTTCCGATGCGCCTGATCAGGTCGATGTTAATGTCCGGGTAACCGAGAAGCCGACGGGGGCCGTAATGTTCGGTGCAGGTTTTTCCGATCGTGAAGGGTTAATACTCAACGGTTCAGTTTCACAGGATAATATCTTTGGTACAGGCAATCATCTCAGTATGCAGGTCAATACCGGCAGGATTAATCGTGTTTACTCCGCATCGTTCACGAATCCGTACTTCACGGTCAATGGGGTAAGTCTGGGATTTGATGTTTTTCGAAGAAATCTGAATACATCGCGGTTATCTAGAGTCAATGCATTCAGGACGACAACGACGGGCGCTATTATGCGGTTTGGTATTCCCATTGCCGAAAATGACATCGTATCATTCAGCGCGGGTGCTGAACAAACCAGTATAGACACTTTCGCAGAGAGTCTGCCGCGTACTGTCCGGTTTGTCGAGCAATTCGGTAGTACAACGAATAATCTCCCGGTTACGGTCAGTTGGGCAAGGGATAGGCGCGATAGTGCCATATATACCACTTCGGGAACTACGCATCGCTTGTTTGCTGAAGCCAGTATTCCGGGTGCCGACCTGAATTATTACAAAGTCAGCTATAACCAGAGAACGTATTTTCCACTGTCTCAGATGTTTACGTTATTTCTGAATACGGAATTTGGTATTGGCGATGGGTATGCCGGAAAACCATTACCTTTCTTCAAGAACTTCTTTGCCGGTGGTAATAATTCAATACGCGGGTATGACCTGAACTCACTGGGTCCGAGAGAGGGGATTCCGAATTCGGACAGAACGTTTGCATTAGGCGCCAGCAAACGTGTGGTGGCAAATCTTGAGTTATTGTTTCCTATGCCATTCATGAAAGACGACCGCTCAGTCCGTCTGGGTGCTTTTGTCGATGCAGGTACGGTTTTCGATAGCTTCAAGGCGAAACACAATGCTGACGGTACTATCGAAAAAGGGTTTACTGATTTGATGCGCTATTCCGCAGGTCTTTCGGTAACCTGGATTTCACCGATGGGGCCTTTAAAAGTCAGTGTTGCCAAACCGCTGAATGAGAAACCGGAAGATAACATACAGACGTTTCAGTTTCTTTTTGGGCAGCAGTTTTAATTTGGGTGATGACCAATCGGAGGTATTCGTTGCATTTGAATTTCCTATGGCGACATATTCTTTTGATAGCGATTGCCCTGCATCTGCTGATAGGATTTGGTATCGTTTATGCCGACAGTGTCAAAATAGGGGTCGTCAATACCGAAAAAATTCTGCGGGAATCTCAACCGGCCTTGGAAGCGCATAAAAAAATTGACCAGGAATTTCTCCCACGGGATGCTGAAATAAAGGAAATGGCTGAACAGGCTAAAGTAATGCAGGAAAATCTGGAAAAGAAAGGAGCAGCCATGAGTGATGTTGACCGACGCGAACTGGAACGTGAACTCGCCAACCTGAGCCGCAGCTATCAGCGGGCACAACGTCAGATGCGCGAGGATTTGACTGCGCGCCAGAATGAAGAATATGGCGTTATTCTTGATCTGATTGATAAGGCGATCAAACATATCGCTGAGAAAGAGCGCTATGATCTTATTCTGCAATTGCAGGATTCGGTATATCGAAGTCAACGTATTGATATCACTAATCAGGTTATTGAGGCGCTGGATAGTCGCGTTGCATCTCAATGATTCTTAAGCCAGAATCAAGAAAGGAAGAATAAAAATGGATATTTATGAAATTCTTAAATACTTACCGCATCGTTACCCATTGTTGTTGGTGGATAGAGTTCTTTCCATTGATGTGGGAAAGAATATTGTTGCATTGAAAAATGTATCGATTAATGAGCCCTTTTTTATGGGACATTTCCCGCACCATCCGGTGATGCCTGGTGTATTGATTGTTGAGGCACTGGCGCAAGCGGCGGCGTTGTTGACATTGAAAACAGAAGAAAATACTAATAAAGAAGATTCGGTTTATTATTTTGTTGGCATTGATGGTGTTCGTTTCAAAAAGCCGGTAACGGCTGGAGATCAGTTGATTCTTAAAGCGGCCTTGGACCGTCAGATAAGAGGGTTGTGGAAATATTCAGTCCGGGCCGAGGTTGATGGTCAGTTGGTTACAGAAGCTAAACTGATGTGTACAGCTAGGAGTGTGTAGCAATTTGCCTGACTAAAGAAATCGACAAACTAATTCATCAGTTTGCGTAGTGACTCAATTGATCGGTGGTGTTGATGAAGCAGGTCGGGGACCACTGGCCGGCCCCGTTTTTGCGGCATGTGTTATTTTAGGTTCGGCGCATAACATTGTTGGCTTGGCAGATTCCAAGCAATTAAGTGAAAAAAAACGTGATTATTTGGCTGCAATGATCAAGGAGCGTGCGCTGACTTGGACTGTAGCATCAGCTTCGGTGGCGGAAATTGATCGGTTGAATATATTAAAAGCAACATTGCTGGCCATGAAAAGAGCCATTGATCGGTTGTCGATGGTTCCAGATATCATTTTAATTGATGGTTGTCATGCACCACAAATTAAAATTCCGGTAAATACTCTCATCAAGGGCGATACTTTGATCGCAGAAATTGCTGCGGCGTCAATTCTGGCAAAGACAACACGTGATGCGGAAATGATGGAGCACCATTTGCTTTTTCCGCAGTATAGATTTGATCGGCATAAAGGTTATCCCACGAAAGAACATATCACCGCGCTCAAGAAATATGGCGTAACTAAAATTCATCGGCAGAGCTTCTCGCCCGTAAAAGCAATCAGAGGGATCAATGATTAAATTATCAGAATTTTGCATGAAGGAATAAGTATGGAAATCCTGAAAATTTTACATTTATTAGGCGTCATCATTTGGATTGGCGGTATGTTTTTTGCTTATATGGTATTGCGGCCCGTAGTGAATCAACAATTGCAGCAGCCTGAAATGTTTAAATTCTGGCAAGCTGTTTTTGGCAGTTTTTTCCATTGGGTATGGTTGTCGATAACGATCATTCTTGCGAGTGGTTTTCATATGATCGCTGAGCTAGGGGGATTGGGAAAACTGCCATTTAACGTATATTTGATGGTTGCCTTGGGAATGATGATGATGATGATATTTATCTATGTTTTTTTTACGGCGTATCGTAAGTTCAAGCGGTTTGTGGCAGCGGAAGAATGGCAATCAGCAGGCATTGTATTGGTGCAGATCAGGGTATTGATCGGATTAAATCTGATTATCGGTCTTGTGACTGTTGCGATAGCGGTGTTGGATACGTGATAATCCCTTGTGAACAGTTTTTAGATATTTAAATTTTATATTGAGATTCATAAATCATATGCTAATAGAAAAGAATACCGTGGTTTCGTTGCATTACGAATTATCCGATACATCAGGAAACATTATTGAAAGAACCGATGAACCAATTAGTTATTTGCATGGCGGCTACGATGGTATTTTCCCGATGGTGGAAGAAGCATTACAGCATAAGGAAGTAGGTTTTTCCTGTACTGTTTCGATGGAACCAGAAAATACTTTTGGTGATTATGACGGTAATCTGATCCACGTTGAACCCCGTAGCGCATTTCCTGATAATGTGAGCATCGGTATGCGCTTCGAAGGCGCTCCAGAAGGTTCGGATGAGTTTATCGTCTATACGGTGACCGATATTGAGGATGATAAGGTGGTGGTTGACGGTAATCACCCTTTAGCAGGGATGACGCTCAATTTTTCCTGCACGGTAACCGGTGTGCGTCCTGCGACAGTAGAAGAAATTGCGCACCAACATGTTCATGGTTCGGATGGGCATGCGCATTAAACGAGAGATTTTTATAATTCTTATTGGTACTCACTGAGAGCCTGTTTGAGGCGGTAGAGTTGTTCAAGGGCTTGTTTTGGCGTCAGTTCATCAGGTGAAATGGTTTTTAACAAGGTAATAATAGGATTTTCAATAAAACCTTCGTTCGGGAAGTGATGCTCGTTTGTGCCGTTATCATTCTCAAAAAACAAAGCCAATTGCGGTTGCTTGTCTGAGCTGTCTTTTTCCAATTCTGCCAGATGCTTTTTTGCGATTCGAATGGCTGTACTGGGAACGCCAGCCAATGCGGCGACCTGCAAGCCATAGCTGCGACTCGCCGGACCTGCAGAAACTTTATGCAGAAAGACAATGTGATTTTTATGTTCGACAGCATCAAGGTGCACATTCCGGATTTGTTTGAACTCCTTGGCGAGTGTTGTCAATTCGAAGTAATGCGTAGCAAAGAGGGTGCAACTTTGATTCCTGGTCAGAAGATAGCGGGCAATGGCGAAAGCAAGCGCGAGACCGTCAAAGGTAGATGTGCCGCGCCCGATCTCGTCCATGAGTACCAGGCTATGCGCAGTCGCATTGTGCAGAATATTGGCCGCTTCGGTCATTTCCACCATAAATGTGGAACGCCCGCCGGCTAAATCATCCGATGCGCCAATGCGCGTAAAAATCTGATCAAGAATAGCAATATGTGCCTTTGCCGCTGGAACGAAACTGCCACAGTGCGCCAGTAGTGCGATCAGTGCTACCTGGCGCATATAGGTTGATTTACCGCCCATGTTTGGTCCGGTGATCATCAGCATTTGGCATTTGCTGTAGTGATGCTGACCGAGTTGTACGTTATTGGGTATATAGTGCTCAACTTGGCGTTCAACAACGGGATGGCGGCCTTCTTCAATATCGATAACGTTTTCGTGCGATAAGATCGGTGCTGTATAATCCAGTGATTGTGCGCGTTCTGCAAAGGCGCTGAGTACATCGATTTCCGCTACGCTGGTAGCGATCTTCTGTAATTTCTGTACAGATTCCGACAATCTGTCGAGCAAGTCGTCATACAGGTATTTTTCGCGTGTCAGTGCTCGGTCCTGGGCAGCCAAGGCTTTGTCTTCAAAAACTTTGAGTTCTGGTGTAATATAACGTTCAGCACTTTTCAGTGTTTGCCGGCGGCGATAATTTTCGGGAATCTTATCGCTATGCGCATGTGTTACCTCGATATAAAAACCATGCACCCGATTATATTCCACTTTTAAATTAGGAATCCCGGTACGTGTTTTTTCCTGTGCTTCGAGCCGCAGCAGGAATTCTCCGCAGTTATTTTGTAAAGTCCGTAATTCATCCAATTCCGCATCATAGCCGTCCGCGATGACGTTACCTTCACGCAATACAACGCCGGGTTCAGGTTGAATGGCTTTTTCGAGCAAATCAACCAGCTCAGGATCGGGCTGCAAGGCCTGTGTCAGATATGCGATTCGAGGAGCTGTGCATCTGCTGAGCGCCTTAATTACATCAGGTAACTGTTTCAGGCTATCGCGTAACCCGGATAAATCTCTGGGGCGTGCCGATTTCAGCGCAATTCTTGCAGTAATGCGCTCAATGTCGACGACATGCTTCAAAAATTCGTGCACCGTGATGTAAATACTGCGGGTGATCAGGTTTGCCACGCTGTCCAGTCGTTGCTGAATTGCGGGTAAATCCCGTAGCGGATGATGGAACCAGAATTGCATCAGACGGCTACCCATACTGGTGGAGCAGGTGTCTAATAAAGAAAGTAGTGTCGGTGAACGTTCTCCGCGTATGGTTTCTGAAATCTCTAGATTACGGCGTGTAGCTGCGTCCATACGTACGTGTACATTATTACGTTCAGACTGTAAGGATGTGACATGAATTGTTGCGCGGCCTTGAGTCAGACGGGTATATTCCAACAATGCATTGGCGGCACATAAAGCTGTCGGCAAATCATCGCAGCCAAAGCCGGAAAGATCCCGAGTATTAAAATGCCCGGTCAGGCTGTGAACTGCCTTATCCTGATCAAATTGCCAGGGTGGTAGATATTTGATGATCCAGTGCTCTGCAAGACTATGAATTGACTGATAAGATTCAGGTGCCAGGATTTCGGCGGGCTGCAGACGCTCCAGTTCACTGACGAGATGATCGGGTGATGTTTCCATCACACGCAGCTGTCCTGCTGCCAGATTAAGCCATGCTAAGCCAAGTATCGAGTCATGTACGAATAACGCAAGCAGTATACAATCACGCTTGTCTTCCATCAGCGCCGCATCGGTCAACGTACCCGGTGTGACAATGCGTGTCACTTCGCGCGCTACAGGCCCTTTACTTGCTGAGGGATCGCCTACTTGTTCACAAATAGCGACTGACTCGCCCAGTTTGACCAGCTTAGCAAGATATTGTTCGGCTGCATGATACGGTACTCCCGCCATTTTGATGGGTTCCCCGGCTGAAACGCCGCGTCGTGTTAGTGTGATATTGAGCAGATGGGCCGCTTTTTCAGCGTCCTCATAGAATAATTCATAGAAATCACCCATGCGGTAAAACAGCAGCATATCGTTATATTGAGCTTTTATGCGTAAATATTGTTGCATCATGGGGGTGTGATGCATTTCTTTTTTCATTGCGAAGGTTGATTCTTTATATAATTAAAAGATTACGTTAAATGTGTAGATTGAATTTGTGTGAAAATAGATTGTACAGCGACTCGTGCATCATGGTTCTTTTCATTTCCCCATCATATTTTATGAAATGTATCTTCTGGTAAGTTGATCAAGGGATAGTCGGTAAATGACCACATGCAGAGATTTCATACACGCTCTGAAATTTATGTTCTCCTGGTTTTAAGTTTTTTTCAAGTAATATTTCAATCGGAATCTCTTTTCAAGATTGGTATTGGTGTGAGCAAATTTAGTCAACAGTGTGGAAAAAGGCTATGATCAAATTTTATGGATACAAAAAATGCAATACATGCGTAAAAGCGGAGAAATTCCTGCAGGATTCTGGTGTGGTGTATGAGTTTATAGATATAACTCAGAAGCCTCCAAGTGCAGATGAGCTTGCAGTAATAGTTGAAAGTGCCGGCATTACTTTAAATAAGCTTTTTAATACCAGCGGTATTCAATATCGAGAATTGAAAATCAGAGAAAAGCTACCGGCTTTGACGAAGCAGGAAATTCTGGATTTACTTGCCAGTAACGGTCGTTTAATTAAGAGACCACTAATAGTAGTGGATGAAAAAAATGCAACAGTAGGATTCAAGGAAGATCAGTTACGTAAAATTTGGAAGTGCTGAGGTTTGTTTTGTTTTAAGTAGCAATTTGAGTTTCTGTAATCTGTTTCAACTTGAAAAGTTCCAGTTTTCTAAGAATTTAATATGGCATTGTTATTTAAAGGGTTAATAAACAATTGTGATGGGAATGATCATATTGCGGGTAGGGTTTT